>NZ_QGGS01000004.1:0-544549 GCF_003148705.1 Pseudomonas sp. OV226
ATTTTCAGAAGTTTTCAAAGTTTCGCTTGGAAATCTTTAACAACTTCAACCACTTGCGCTTCCGATCACTCGGTAGCGGGAGGCGAATTCTACAGCGTTACACGCTGCTGTCAACACCTCTTTTTCAACTCCTTTCGGACTTCGATGAACTGAAGCCACTCACTGCCGAAAACTGCGTAACTCTTTGTTTACCAAGGAGTTTTCCGTTTCGACTGCGCCGGAAGTGGGGCGAATTATAGACATCCTGAATCTGCCGTCAAGCACTGATTTCGGCTTTATTCGGATTTGAGCGTAATACGCGCAAATGCCTTCTTGCCGGCCTGACAAACGTGCGTCGCGCCCAGTACGTATATAAAGGTGCGATCGACCACCTCACCATCAATACGCACACCGCCGGAACCCAGCAGGTCACGCGCCACTGCCGAGTTCTTCACCAGCCCGGCCTTATTAAGGACAGCCGCAATCGGCATATCTTCGGCAGCAGTCAGCTCGATCTCTGGCAGATCGTCCGGGAGCTCGCCCTCTTTCATACGATTGCCTGCCGCACGATGAGCATTGGCCGCAGCCTCTTCACCATGGAACCGCGCAACGATTTCTTCGGCCAGCTTGATCTTGATGTCGCGCGGGTTAGCGCCAGCCTCGACATCAGCACGGAATGCATTGATCTCATCCATGGAGCGGAAGCTGAGCAATTCGAAATAGCGCCACATCAACACATCCGGTATGGAAACCAGCTTGCTGTACATGACACCCGGCGCTTCCTGAATACCGACGTAGTTGCCCAAGGACTTGGACATCTTCTTCACGCCATCCAACCCCTCGAGCAACGGCATCGTCAGAATGCACTGAGGATCTTGACCATAACCACGCTGCAGCTCACGCCCCATCAACAGGTTGAACTTCTGATCAGTGCCGCCCAGCTCAATATCCGCGCGCAAAGCGACCGAGTCATAACCCTGAACCAGCGGATAAAGGAACTCGTGAATGGCGATTGGCTGATTAGTTGTGTAGCGCTTATCGAAATCGTCGCGCTCGAGCATGCGGGCAACGGTGTACTGCGACGTCAGGCGAATGAAGTCCGCCGGCCCCATCTGGTCCATCCAGGTGGAGTTGAACGCAACTTCGGTCTTCGCCGGATCAAGAATCTTGAAGACCTGAGTCTTGTAGGTCTCGGCATTCTCGAGAACCTGCTCACGGGTGAGCGGTGGACGCGTCGCGCTCTTGCCGCTCGGATCACCGATCATCCCGGTGAAATCACCTATAAGGAAGATCACCTGATGCCCCAGTTCCTGGAACTGGCGCAGCTTATTAATAAGCACGGTATGACCCAGGTGCAAATCCGGTGCAGTCGGATCGAAGCCTGCCTTAATACGTAGCGGCTGGCCACGCTTGAGCTTTTCGATCAGCTCGGACTCGACCAACAGTTCTTCTGCACCACGTTTAATCAGCGCTAGCTGCTCTTCAACCGACTTCATAACAGACCCGCAAGGCTCGAATTCAAAGGGGACCAACCATACAAGATCACGCGTCAAATACAAAGTTTGGCCGGCGCAATGACGCCAATCCGCTGGCAGAGTGTCCGCGGACTTGCTTCAGAGATGATTTGGTTATATTTTATACAGTTATTTCATCTTCATCATGTCATTCATCTTTTCCAATTCATCTTTTTCAAAGTCAAAATTACTTATGACCCAAGAATCGTCTAAAGCGCCGCCGCTTTACCCGAAGACCCACCTGCTCGCAGCAAGCGGCATCGCCGCTCTCCTGAGCCTGGCGCTTCTGGTATTTCCTTCCAGTGATGTTGAAGCAAAAAAGACCACTCTGAGTCTCGAACTGGAAAGCCCTGCTGAACAACTGTCACAAGATCAAGACGCTGCTGACGCCGCTCAAGCCACAAATGAGCCAGTAACCTCCCCTTTTGCGCAGATCGATAACAGCGCCGAAGAACCACAGGAAACCGCGCAGGCGGTGCCTGCGGTCGAAGAAAAGAAGTCTGCGAACCACAGGGAAGTGATTGTCTCCAAAGGCGATACGCTCTCCACCCTGTTTGAGAAAGTCGGCCTCCCAGCCACCTCGGTGCACGATGTCCTGGCCAGCGACAAACAAGCCAAGCAATTCAGCCAACTCAAACACGGCCAGAAGCTCGAGTTCGAACTGACCCCCGAAGGCCAACTGACCAGCCTGCACAGCAAACTCAGCGACCTCGAAAGCATCACCCTGACCAGGCATGACAAGGGTTATGCGTTCAACCGCATCACTGCCAAACCCACCACGCGTTCCGCCTATGTTCATGGCGTGATCAACAGTTCGCTGTCGCAATCCGCCGCTCGCGCTGGTTTGTCCCACAGCCTGACGATGGATATGGCCAGTGTATTTGGATACGACGTCGACTTCGCCCAGGATATTCGCCAGGGTGACGAGTTCGATGTGATCTACGAACAGAAAGTCGTCAACGGCAAGGCTGTCGGCAACGGCCCGATCCTTTCCGCACGTTTCACCAACCGCGGCAAGACTTACACCGCCGTGCGTTACATCAACAAACAAGGCAACAGCAGCTACTACACCGCTGACGGCAACAGCATGCGCAAAGCGTTCATCCGCACCCCGGTGGACTTTGCCCGCATCAGCTCGAAATTCTCCATGGGGCGAAAGCACCCGATCCTGAACAAGATTCGCGCCCACAAAGGCGTCGATTACGCAGCACCACGCGGCACGCCAATCAAGGCGGCTGGCGACGGCAAAGTATTGCTGGCGGGTCGCCGCGGCGGCTACGGCAATACCGTGGTCCTCCAACATGGCAATACCTACACCACGCTCTACGGCCACATGCAAGGCTTCGCCAAAGGCGTGAAAACTGGCGGCACGGTGAAACAGGGCCAGGTGATTGGCTATATCGGCACCACCGGCCTCTCCACTGGCCCGCATTTGCACTACGAATTCCAGGTCAATGGCGTGCACGTCGATCCACTGGGCCAGAAACTGCCAATGGCCGATCCGATTGCCAAGGCGGAACGCGCACGCTTCCTCGCCCAAAGCCAGCCACTAATGGCGCGCATGGAACAGGAAAAAGCCACTCTGCTGGCTTCGAGCAAGCGTTAAGCCATGGCTCTCTATATAGGTGTGATGTCCGGGACCAGCCTTGATGGCCTGGACATCGCGCTGATCGAGCAAGCCCCGGCGATCAGATTGATCGCCACGCACTACATTCCGATGCCCGAAACCCTGCGCACCGAGCTGCTTGGCTTGTGCGCCAGCGGCCCGGACGAGATAGCCCGTTCAGCCATCACCCAACAAAACTGGGTAAAACTGGCTGCCCAGGGTGTACAAACCCTCCTTGATCAACAACACCTTAAGCCCGAAGACATTCGTGCGATTGGCAGCCATGGCCAGACCATTCGCCACGAACCGGCACGCGGCTTCACCGTGCAAATCGGCAACCCTGCCCTGCTGACCGAGTTGACAGGCATTGCCGTAGTCAGCGACTTCCGCAGTCGCGATGTGGCCGCCGGTGGACAAGGCGCGCCGCTAGTCCCGGCATTCCACGAAGCCTTGTTTGAAGAACGCGCCGGCAATCGCGCCGTATTGAATATTGGTGGATTCAGCAACCTCAGCCTGATCGAACCCGGCAAACCCGTTGCGGGTTTCGACTGCGGTCCGGGTAACGTATTGCTGGATGCATGGATTCACCAGCAGCGCGGCGACAACTTTGATAGGGATGGCCAATGGGCCGCCAACGGCAAAGTCGAACCGTCACTGCTGAATGAGCTGCTCAGTGATCCCTTCTTCGTGACCAAAGGCCCGAAAAGCACCGGCCGCGAAGTGTTCAACCTGCCATGGCTGACACAACACCTCTCGAAGCTACCGACTTTTGCCGCCGAAGACGTGCAAGCAACCCTGCTCGAACTGACCGCGCTGACGATCATCGAGTCACTGCAACACGCCCAGGCGGACACTCAAGAACTGCTGGTCTGCGGCGGCGGCGCGCACAACACCACGCTGATGAAGCGCTTGGCCAACCTGTTGCCCAACGCCAAAGTCAGCAGCACCGCCGCTTACGGCGTGGACCCGGACTGGGTCGAAGCCATGGCCTTCGCCTGGCTGGCCCATTGCTGCCTCGAAGGCATCGCCGCCAATCGCCCTAGCGTCACTGGCGCTCGAGGCCTGCGCGTTCTGGGCGCCATTTACCCGGCGTAAACGCCAGAAAGCAAAACGCCGCACAACCCATAAGGTTCTGCGGCGTTTTGCATTGTGTGCAGGTGCAATCAGATCGAGAACGAAGACCCACAGCCACAAGTCGTGCTGGCGTTCGGGTTCTTGATCACGAAGCGCGAGCCTTCCAGACCTTCCTGATAATCCACCTCGGCACCGGCCAGGTACTGGAAGCTCATCGGGTCTACGACCAGACTCACGCCTTCGCGCTCGACGATGGTGTCGTCATCGGCCACTTCTTCATCGAAGGTAAAGCCGTACTGAAAACCTGAACAACCGCCGCCCGTAACGAATACGCGCAGTTTCAAGCGATCATTCCCCTCTTCATCGACCAGGCTCTTCACTTTGTGCGCGGCACCGTGGGTGAATTGCAAAGCCGTGGGGGTGAAGGATTCGACGCTCATGCTGACTATCTCCCGGCGTTACGCCGTCATATTGCGTGATGACGCGCATTATCCGCTTCTCCTAGAAAAGCGGTCAACTATTGTTACGGTATATCAATCGAACCCATTGCTCGCCCGGAATGCAAAAAGGCCCGTCAGACGGGCCTTTTTGCTTTGCAGGATAAAGCGTTACGGCAACATGCCGGCGTGGGACAGGCCCAGACGCTCATCCAGACCGAACAGGATGTTCATGTTCTGCACCGCCTGACCCGACGCACCTTTGACCAGGTTGTCGATCACCGACAATACCACCACCAGATCACCATCCTGTGGACGATGCACCGCAATCCGGCACACGTTGGCGCCGCGCACGCTGCGGGTTTCCGGATGGCTGCCGGCCGGCATTACGTCGACGAACGGTTCGTTGGCATAGCGCTTTTCAAACAACGCTTGCAGATCCACCGAGCGATCCACGACGGTCGCGTAAAGCGTCGAGTGAATGCCGCGAATCATTGGCGTCAGGTGCGGAACGAACGTCAGACCGACGTCCTTGCCCGCCGCGCGACGCAGCCCTTGGCGGATTTCCGGCAAGTGACGGTGACCTTTGACTGAGTAGGCTTTCATGCTTTCCGACGTCTCGGAGTACAGCGATCCTACAGAGGCGCCACGCCCGGCACCGCTGACGCCGGATTTGCAGTCGGCAATCAGGTGAGCGGTATCCGCCAGACCGGCTTCGAGCAACGGCAGGAAACCCAATTGCGTAGCGGTCGGGTAGCAACCCGGCACTGCAATCAGGCGAGCCTTCTTGATTTGTTCGCGATTGACTTCCGGCAGGCCGTAGACCGCTTCGTCCAGCAACTCTGGCGCACCGTGCGGCTGGCCGTACCACTTGGCCCATTCTGCGGCATCTTGCAGGCGGAAATCCGCCGACAGGTCGATGACCTTGGTCCCGGCCGCCAGCAACTCACCCGCCAGGGCATGGGCTACACCGTGAGGCGTTGCAAAGAACACCACATCACAGGCACCCAGGGTCTTGATGTCCGGAACACTGAACGCCAGGCCGTCGTAGTGACCTCGCAGGTTCGGGTACATGTCGGCGACGGCCAGGCCAGCCTCGGATCGGGAAGTGATGACAACCACTTCAGCTTGCGGATGCTGTGCCAACAGACGCAGCAGTTCGACACCGGTGTAACCCGTGCCGCCGACGATACCGACCTTGACCATAAACCTGCCCTCAACGAACCCACTGGAAAGCCGTCGATAATAGGGGCCGCGCGCGTCTGCGACAACCGTCAAGGTGACGTGCGGACGCTCAAGCCTCTACTATTCCGGCTACCGTGAATCCTGGAATAACTAAAAATGCTTTATCTGTGGCTCAAAGCGCTTCACATCGTCAGCATCGTTTGCTGGTTTGCAGGGCTGTTTTACCTGCCACGCCTGTTCGTCTATCACGCGCAGAGCGAAGACACCGTCAGCAAGGAACGCTTCAGCGTCATGGAGCGCAAGCTGTACCGGGGCATCATGGGCCCGTCGATGATCGCTACGCTGATTTTCGGCGGCTGGTTGATCAGCCTCAACCCCAGCGCCTATTTCAGCCAGGGTGGCTGGATGCACGCCAAGTTGGCGTTGGTGGTTTTTCTGATCGGTTACCACCACATGTGCGGCGCGCAGGTGAAACGTTTTGCCCGTGGCGAAAACACCCGCAGCCATGTCTTTTATCGCTGGTTCAATGAAGTCCCGGTTCTGATATTGCTGGCAATCGTAATTCTGGTCGTGGTTCGGCCGTTCTAATCTCAACAAACATCATTCACCGGGGTACTTCCAATGTCGCTGCCCGCTCTGCTCGATCAACGTCTGCGTCTGCCTGTGGTGGCTGCGCCGATGTTCCTGATTTCCAACCCGCAACTGGTGCTCGCTTGTTGCCGAAATGGCGTGGTGGGGAGCTTCCCCGCGTTGAACCAGCGCGAAAGCAGCGGCTTCAAGGCCTGGCTGGAAGAGATCGAAGCCGGGTTGGCAGCAATGGAAAACCCGGCACCCTACGCGGTCAACCTGATCGTCCACAATAGCAACCCGCGCCTGCAAGCGGATCTGCAGATCTGCATCGAGCACAAAGTGCCGATCGTGATCACAAGCCTGGGCGCCGTGAAAGAAGTGGTCGACGTTGTACACAGCTACGGCGGCCTGGTGTTTCACGACGTGACGACTCGCCGTCATGCGGAAAAAGCAGCCGAAGCCGGCGTGGACGGCTTGATTGCCGTGGCCGCGGGTGCCGGTGGACACGCCGGGACCTGGAGCCCGTTTTCGCTGATCGCCGAGATCCGCCAGTTCTTCGACAAGACCCTGCTGCTGGCCGGCTGCCTGAACCATGGCCACGAGATTCTCGCCGCGCAATTGCTGGGGGCGGATTTGGCCTACTTCGGTACGCGATTTATCGGTACCACTGAAAGTCATGCACCTGACGCCTACAAAGAGATGCTACTGACGTCCCGGGCGGCGGACATCGTCCATACTCCAGCCGTCTCGGGTGTACCGGCGAGCTTCATGCGTCAAAGTCTTGAAGCGGCGGGCTTCGACATGGCCGCCCTGCAAAACAAGGGGGAGGTGAACTTCGGTTCCAAACTGAAACCCATCAGCGATGAAGCCAAGGCCTGGAAAACCGTGTGGTCTGCAGGTCAGGGGGTCGGGGAAATCGATGACCTGCCGAGCGTCGACCAACTGGTCGCACGGCTGGACGACGAATACCGCAAGGCATTGGCACTGGCCGCGTCGTTGCCCAAGCGCTGGCCACGCTAAAATGAAAGTTTGGCCAGCCCCTACCGGCTGGCCTTACACTCGATTCCTAATTCAAACACTCGCGACAAGGATGCCTCGCAATAAGCGAAAACCGTTTCAAGATCACATTCAACGGCGCTCTGCTGCCAGGTGTTGACCTCACCACCGCAAAACTCAACCTCGCCGCGCTGTACAAAAGCGAGGTCGCTGCCGTCGAAAGATTGTTCAGTGGCCAGACGGTGACGCTTAAACAAGGCTTGTCGCAAGCCGACGCAAAAACCTACCTTCAAGCGCTGACGAAAACCGGTATCGACGCCCGGGTCGAAGCAGAGCCCGCGGTCGAGTTGAACCTGGCCGACGTCCAGCATCACGCTCCAGCCAGCATTCAACCTGCCCCGACGGACCCGGAATCCCCGTACGCGCCGCCCCGCGCGACTGTCGGCGAAACCGAACCCGTGTTCGCCACGCTCAAGCCATTCAGCGTCGAAGGCCGCATCGGCCGCTTGCGTTATCTTGCGTGGACGATGGTCCTGACCCTGGTCATGCTTGCGGTAGGCTCGGTGCTGGCCGTTTTCGCCATCGCCCTTATTAGCGCAGACTCGACGGCGGGCCTGATTGTCGGTGGCCTGGTGGCGCTGATCCTGTTTATCGCAGTGGCCGTGGTCAGCATTCAGATCAGCGTGCAGCGCCTGCACGACATTGGCTGGTCGGGCTGGCTCTGGTTACTCAACCTCGTCCCGTTCGTGGGTAGCTTCTTCCCGATCGTGATCATGGTCGCCCCCGGCACCAACATCGCCAATCGCTATGGCCCACCGCCGCCGCCCAACAGCACAGCGGTCAAAGCACTGGCTTCGTTGTGGATCGTGTTTATCGCCATCGTCTTCGTTGCTGCACTGGCCGGCGGTTTCAGTGCGATTCAGGAAGAGTATGAAAGCACGACCCAAAGCAGCTACGACAGCGGCTCGGTGACCACCGAAGAAATCGACGTCGAGCCAGCCGAAGCTGCTGAACCTGCACCAGATTCTGCAGACGATGAAGCCGAAGAAGCCCCGGCCCCTGTAGACTCTGCGAAAGAATAAACAGCGCTCCCCGCCCGTGACACCTGCGTCGCGGCGCGGAGCTGTTGCGATGGAGAACTGCATGACCCGTTACGCTCTGATCACCGGCGCTTCCAGCGGCATCGGCCTGGCGATGGCCGAAGCGCTGGCCCGACGTGGCCGCAGCCTGATTCTGGTGGCCCGACAGCGTGATCAGCTGGAAAGTATTGCGATTGAACTGACTCAACGTTTTGGCGTGGAAGTACTTTTCCGTGCCTGCGACCTCGGCGAGCCGCTCCGGCTGTCAGGGTTTCTGCTGGAACTGGAGGAAGGTGACCGACAAATCGATTTGCTGGTCAATTGTGCCGGCATGGGTACCTGCGGTCCCTTTCTGGCTCAAGACTGGATGACCGAGCAGGACCTGATCGAAGTGAACATCCTGGCGCTCACCCGCCTGTGCCATGCCATCGGAAACAGCATGGCCTTGCAGGGTGGA
The DNA here is from genome assembly GCF_003148705.1 of Pseudomonas sp. OV226. Lineage (NCBI taxonomy): Bacteria > Pseudomonadati > Pseudomonadota > Gammaproteobacteria > Pseudomonadales > Pseudomonadaceae > Pseudomonas > Pseudomonas sp. OV226. Next base: position 8,898 of record NZ_QGGS01000004.1, read on the forward strand.
GGGCAGATCCTCAATGTGGCCTCGGTCGCCGCATTTATCCCCGGCCCCTGGATGAGCACTTACTACGCCAGCAAGGCGTATGTGCTGCATTTTTCCGAAGGTCTGCGCGTCGAGCTGAAAAAATGCGCGGTCAAGGTCTCGGTGCTCTGCCCCGGCCCGACACGCACCGGTTTTTTCCGTACCGCGCAACTGGACACCGGCAAACTGATCGATAACAAAATGCTGATGAGCCCTGAAGAAGTGGCGCTGTACACCGTGCGGGCCCTGGAAAAAGATCGCGCGATCATTATCCCGGGCCGAGGGAACCGTTGGCGCGCCTTTCTGCCACGGCTCGGTTCTCGCTGGTTGAACAGGACAATCGTCGGCATGATCAACAAGGCTTACTGCCCTCGCTGAAGGGGCCTACGGTAAAACACTGGGCGGGTGCACTTCCCATGAGTACACTCAGGCCAGCCAAAACAACGGAGAAAACAGCTGTGGATACTCTGTTCACCAAGATCATCAACCGGGAAATCCCGGCCAAGATCATCTACGAGGACGACCAGGTACTGGCCTTCCACGACATCGCCCCACAGGCACCGGTGCATTTTCTGGTGATCCCGAAAAAGCCCGTGCGCACCCTGAACGACCTCACCGAGGACGACAAGGCACTGGCCGGGCATATTCTGTTCACCGCCCAGCGCCTGGCAAAGGAACTGGGTTGCGACGACGGCTTCCGCGTCGTCATGAACTGCAATGAACTGGGTGGACAGACGGTCTATCACATTCATATGCACGTGCTGGGTCAGCGCCAGATGCATTGGCCGCCGGGCTGATTGCAATTGATCCTGTGGGCGTGGTGCACCGCCGCTCCCACAACGGCATCACAGCACTGTCACAACAACTGCAGCACAATGACCCAGCGCAAACCTTCCCCCGGCCGATTGGGTTAAACTGGCCGCCGAGATTTTCCCGGAGGTCAGCATGACTACCCAACGTCACTATTCGCCGATTGATCGTCTTCTGCTGCAAGCCGATGCCGCCATGCGCACCCTGCTGCCCTTCAGTGGCCAGCCGTACCGTCCGTCGCCAGCCATCGTCCAGCCCGATGCGCAAATGAGCGATGAAGACACCCGCCACGTGGCCGGTCTGATGCGCATCAACCACACCGGCGAAGTCTGCGCCCAGGCGTTGTACCAAGGGCAAGCCCTGACCGCCAAGCTGCCCCATGTGCGCGAGGCAATGGAACATGCAGCAGAAGAAGAAATCGACCATCTGGTCTGGTGCGAGCAACGCATCCATCAATTGGGCAGCCATACCAGCATTCTTAATCCGCTGTTTTACGGCATGTCGTTCGGGATTGGCGCAGTTGCCGGGTTGATCAGCGACAAAGTCAGCCTCGGGTTCGTTGCCGCCACCGAACATCAAGTGTGCAAACACTTGAACGAACACCTTGAGCAATTGCCGGCGGGAGATGAAAAATCCCGGGCGATTCTCGAGCAGATGCGCATTGATGAAGAACATCATGCGGAAAGCGCACTGGATGCTGGCGGCTTCCGCTTCCCGGCACCGGTGAAGTTCGGGATGAGCCTGTTGGCCAAAGTGATGACCAAGAGTACTTATCGGATCTGACCGTAGGAGCATGGCTTGCCCGCGATGGCGATCTCGAGGACGCTATCGCGGGCAAGCCATGCTCCTACGAAGGTTTTGCGACAGACATAAAAAAGGCGACTGCCGTGAGGGAGTCGCCTTTTTTTGCCCGTAAATCTTACGCCATGTTGCGTGCGTAGAAGATCTCTAGCATTTCGTGTTTCACACGGTCAGTCACCTGAGCACGTTGCTCGGAAGACAGGTTGCTGGTGGCGTCACCGAACAGGTAGTTATCCAGTTCGAAATTCTTCAGCAGCATTTTGGTGTGGAACAGGTTTTCCTGGTACACGTTTACGTCGGTCATCTGGTACGCGTCGTAAGTGTCGTCGGACAGGTAGTTCTGGATCGAGTTGATCTCGTGATCGATGAAGTGCTTCTTGCCTTCAACATCGCGGGTAAAGCCGCGCACACGATAGTCCACGGTCACGATGTCCGAATCGAACTGGTGAATCAGGAAGTTGAGCGCTTTAAGCGGTGAAATGACCCCGCAAGTCGACACGTCGATGTCCACACGGAACGTTGCAATACCGCTGACCGGATGGATTTCCGGGTAGGTGTGCACCGTGATGTGGCTCTTGTCGAGGTGGGCCAGGATAATTTCAGGCAGTGGGCCCGGGGACTCTTCGATCTGGCTGTCGGTCGGGGTCACCGGCTCTTCAGAGATCAGAATTGTGACGCTGGCACCCTGTGGTTCGTAGTCCTGACTGGCGATGTTCAGGATGTTGGCACCAATGATATCGACAACTTCCGTGAGGATCTGCGTCAGGCGTTTCGCGTTGTACTCTTTATTGATGTACTCAACGTAGGCCTGTTGGTCTTGCGGGGTTTCCGCGTAGCAGATGTCATAGATGTTGAAGCTCAAGGTCTTTGTCAGGTTATTGAACCCGTGGAGCTTGAGTTTGCTTTTCACCGTTAAAAACTCTCTATGTATTGCGGCCCGGCCGCGTGATCAAGCATGCCCGTCAGATGCGAACGACGCACCTGCGTAGGACGGTTAACACCTCTTCGCGATGGCGATTTTGGTTGTCTGTTCGGGACTGCGGCCTGTCGGTTGACAGGCCACGACCCTGAAAAAAGTGGCGCATTATGCAGACGTCAGCTTGGGTTCGCCAGAGTCTGCACCGCTTTTATGATAGTTGAATGTCGACTCAACCGAGTTCGATGATCTCGTAGTCGTGGGTAATCGCCACGCCTGCCGCGCCGAGCATGATCGAAGCCGAGCAATACTTCTCAGCCGACAGCTCAATAGCGCGTTTGACCTGGGCTTCTTTCAGCCCACGGCCCTTGACCACGAAGTGCATGTGAATCTTGGTGAAGACCTTCGGGTCTTCGGTGGCACGCTCGGCTTCGAGGAAGGCTTCACAGCTTTCGACGGCCTGGCGGGACTTCTTGAGGATGCTCACCACGTCGAAGTTACTGCAACCGCCGACACCCAGCAGGAGCATTTCCATCGGCCGGACACCCAGGTTACGACCGCCGGCATCGGGCGGACCGTCCATGACCACGACATGACCGCTGCCGGATTCACCGAGGAACATGGCTTCGCCAGCCCATTGGATGCGTGCCTTCATCGCCAAGACTCCACTGTCTAAAAAAAGGGTCGCCAGCTTAGCACAGGGCCCTGGTTTGACAGCGTTTCGCCTTCCTGGGACGCAAGTGTCGACGCCGTAGGTAAATGTTCGAATGTTGCAGGAAGTGTCTGTTAAGCTGACGCCAATTCACTGGCGCATGGCCAGCTTTGCATTGACCATTGTCAGCGACTCATAAAAAAACCAAAACACACCGTGAAGTCTTTTCGGGATACAACCATGGTTGCTATTGCCCCAACACCCAAAATCAAGAACCTCGACAAGCTGTTGATGCATTGTCAGCGTCGGCGCTATGCGGCCAAGAGCAACATCATTTGTGCGGGTGATCGCTCGGAAACGTTGTTCTTCATCATCAAAGGCTCTGTCACGATCCTGATTGAGGATGACGATGGTCGTGAAATGATCATCGCCTACCTGAACGCCGGGGACTTTTTTGGTGAGTTGGGCCTGTTTGAACAGGCTGGCCTGGAACAGCAGCGCAGCGCCTGGGTACGCGCCAAGATTGAATGCGAAGTCGCGGAAATCAGCTACGCGAAATTCCGCGAGCTGTCCCAGCAAGACCCCGACATTCTTTACGTGCTTAGCGGACAAATCGCACAGCGTCTGCGCAACACCACGAAAAAGGTCGGAGACCTGGCGTTCTTCGACGTCACTGGGCGCGTCGCCCGCTGCCTGCTGGAACTGTGCAAACAGCCCGACGCGATGACTCACCCGGACGGCATGCAGATCAAAGTGACCCGCCAGGAAATCGGGCGGATTGTCGGCTGTTCGCGAGAAATGGTCGGCCGCGTGCTCAAGGATCTGGAAGAGCGCAACCTGGTGGACGTCAAAGGCAAGACCATGGTGGTCTTCGGCACGCGTTAACCTTCAAACATCCCTGCCAGCAACTGGCGATACAGCGTGTCGAGCCGCCCGAGTGCATCGGGCGCGGCGAACTTCTCATGCAAGGCGATATGGCTTTCGGCGCGAACCCGCTGCTCCAGACCGCAGGCTTCATTGAAGCGGTTGACCGCCGCAACCATCGACTCACGCTCGTTATCCAGCAACAAAGCACCGTGAACCAACCCGACCGGACGCGTACCGCCCTTGCTCTGGCGCCAGCGTTGAGCGGTGCCGACCATTTTGCGACCGTCGAGGTTGACGTTGAAACGGCCATCGCAGAACGCGCCATCGATTTCGCCAAGGGACGACTTGCCGCCCAACTCTTCCAGTAACTGACAGATCGGATCGCAGAGTCGGCGATAAGCGGTTTCAATCCGGTTCTGGTCACCTTCACTGCGGGGTGGCGCGTAGACCAGGGCAATGTTGATAGTGGACGCCGATTGCGGCACCGGCTCACCGCCGGTTTCACGCAGAAGAACCGGCCAACCGGCTGCTGCGGACACTTCACACGCAGTCTCGAAACCGGGCAAGCGATTCAAACGGCGCGGCATGACCAGCGCCCGATCACTCGGCTGCCAGAACAGCAGGCCGAACTCGGCGTCGCCGGCGCAGACCGAGGCCAACAGATCCTGTTCGGCTTGCAGGCCGGTTTCGACGGTCAGAGAGAGGATTGAGGTCATAAGGTATTCCGTTGGACATGAAGTCTGTGGTGGTACTTATGCCGCCATCGTCGGAACGCCGTCCGGAGACAAGCTCGGCTCCTACATGGGTTCTCCTGTAGGAGCCGAGCCTGCTCGGCGATGGGGTCGACTCGGTCTGCGTGTAATCAGTCGAGTGTAGAACCACTCACCGCGATACCACGCTCCGGGAAGAACAGACGTTGCAGCTCGGTCCCCGGGCTTTCGGCGCGCATGAACGCTTCGCCGACCAGGAAGGCGTAGACGTCGCTGATTTCCATCAGTTCGACATCGGCACGGTTGAGAATGCCGCTCTCGGTGATCACCAAGCGATCACGAGGGATACGCGGCAACAAGTCGAGGGTGGTTTCCAGGCTGACATCGAAGGTGTGCAGGTTGCGGTTGTTGATGCCAACCAGTGGGGTGTCGAGGGTTTTCAAGGCCCGCTCCAACTCGTCACCATCGTGAACTTCCACCAGCACATCGAGATTGACGCTTTTGGCCACGGCCGCCAACTCGGCCATCTTCACGTCATCCAGCGCGGAGACGATCAACAGCACGCAGTCGGCACCCAGCGCCCGGGCTTCGACGATCTGGTAAGGATCGATCATGAAGTCCTTGCGGATCACCGGCAGTTTGCACGCGGCCCGGGCCTGTTGCAGGTAGGCATCGGCGCCTTGGAAAAAATCGATATCGGTCAGCACCGACAAACACGTCGCGCCGCCCTTCTCGTAGCTTTTGGCGATGTCGGCAGGAACGAAGTTCTCGCGGATCACGCCCTTGCTCGGCGAGGCTTTCTTGATTTCGGCAATCACCGCTGGCTGCTTGAGCTTGGCTTGCGCCAACATCGCCTTGGCAAAACCACGGGGTGCATCGGCCGCCTTGGCCAGACTTTCCAGCTCGGCCAGGCTCACACGAGCGCTACGCTCGGCGACTTCCTGGACCTTGCGCGCCAGAATGTTTTCCAGAACCGTCGGTACACTCATCCTTCATTCTCCACTTTGAATACCGCGGTAAATGCACCCAACTCCTCCAGCTTCTCGCGAGCGAGGCCTGTGTGCAGCGCATCGTGCGCCAGGGCAACGCCTTCTTTCAAACTGGTTGCATGGTCAGCGGCATACAACGCGGCACCGGCATTGAGCATGATCATTTCGGCAGCTTTCTGACCGCTTTCGGTTTTGCGTTTGCCCAAGGCATCGCGAATCAGCTCCAGCGAAGCATCCGGGCTATCGACGGCCAGCCCATGCAGGCTCTGGCTCTTCATGCCGAGGTCTTCCGGCTCGACCCAATACTCGGTGATCTGGTCATTCTTCAATTCGGCCACAAAGGTCGGCGCTGCCAGACTGAATTCGTCCAGGCCATCCTTCGAGTGCACCACCAGCACATGCTTGCTGCCCAGTCGCTGCAGGACTTCAGCCAATGGCCGGCACAACGCCTGGTTGAACACGCCCACCACCTGATGCTTCACACCGGCCGGATTCGTAAGCGGGCCGAGCATGTTGAACAAGGTACGCAGGCCAAGATCCTTGCGCGGACCGGCGGCGTACTTCATGGCACGGTGGTGAGTCTGGGCGAACATGAAACCGATGCCGACGTTGTCGATACAGCGTGCGACTTGAACCGGGGTCAGGTTCAGGTAGATGCCCGCCGCTTCCAGCAGATCGGCGCTGCCGCTTTTGCCCGACACCGCACGGTTACCGTGCTTGGCCACGGTGCAACCGGCCGCTGCCACGACAAACGAGGAGGCAGTCGACACGTTGAAGATATTCGCACCGTCACCGCCGGTACCGACCACATCGACCACGCCGTCGAGTGTCTTGAGTTCGACCTTGTCCGCCAGCTCGCGCATGACCGACACGGCGCCGACGATTTCGTCGATGCTTTCGCTCTTCATGCGCATGGCCATCATGAACGCGCCAATCTGTGCGTCGGTGCATTGGCCGGTCATGATTTCGCGCATCACATCGCGCATCTCATCGGTGCTGAGGTCGAGGTGATCGACGATACGGCCCAGGGCTGTCTTGATATTCATGAAAAGTCCTTAGCGCGTGCCGCCGGTTTGTTTGAGGAAGTTAGCGAACAATTCGTGGCCCTGTTCGGTGAGGATCGACTCAGGGTGGAACTGCACGCCTTCGATGTTCAGTGTCTTGTGGCGCAACCCCATGATCTCGTCGACCGAACCGTCTTCAAGCTGCGTCCATGCCGTCAACTCCAGGCAATCGGGCAGGGTTTCGCGCTTGACGATCAGCGAGTGATAACGGGTCACGGTCAATGGGCGATTCAGCCCTGCGAATACGCCCTTGTCCTCGTGGAATACCGGGCTAGTCTTACCGTGCATGACTTGACGGGCGCGGACCACATCACCACCAAAGGCCTGGCCGATGGACTGGTGGCCGAGGCAGACGCCCAGAATAGGCAGTTTGCCGGCGAAATGCTTGATCGCTTCAATCGAGATACCGGCTTCGGTCGGGGTGCAAGGACCGGGGGACACCACGATGCGCTCGGGGTTGAGGGCTTCGATTTCAGCGATGGTCAGCTCATCGTTGCGCACAACCTTGACCTGGGAGCCAAGCTCACCGAGGTACTGCACAACGTTGTAAGTAAAGGAGTCGTAGTTATCGATCATCAGCAGCATGGCGTTTTTGAACCTCTTGAATTCACTGACTTTAAAGATGGCCTTCGAATGATCGACCCGCAGGGCGTTGCGCTTTATCAGGTGCTGGAGTAGCGCCAGCAAAGCGGCATTTCAAACGGGTAGAAGGCAAAGCGGTACAGGTCCGGCGGGGCCGGCAAAAGAATTCAGGCGCGCCAACGCCAGCGGGCGTGTGCCTTGATGACTTGATCCAGGAGTTTACTGATGATCAACACGGGGAAGGTCTCATTCATACGTCTCGGCACAGTAACTTAGCTGGGCAGAGCGTGCAATATGGCCGGGGCTGCTGCTTGCGAAACTATCAAAGGCTTCGCGACGGATGGCAAAAGGCCGGAAGTTTTTGGTACTGTCGTTTCGTTCACCTAAAACAATAAATAAACGGACTTGCTCATGATCAAACAGACGTTGTTTGTACCGCTCGCAGGATGCTTGCTCGCAATGGCCTGCGCCCAGGCGTACGCCGCGCCGAATCCATACACCAGTTTCGTCGTCTTCGGCGACAGCCTCAACGACGCCGGGACCTTTGCCGACACCGGCGGACCTGCCGGGGCGACACAACGCTTTACCAACCGGACGGGGCCGGTTTATCTGGATGGCAGCGGCGAAGTCCGCTCACTCAACTCCACGCAGATACTGGGTGGAAAACTCGGGTTCACGGCGGACCAGACCGCCTCATCGAATTCGGCGGTCCGCGCCAGCAACGGCCAGCCCGATGGTAATAACTGGGCCGTCGGCGGTTATCGCACCGATCAGATTCTCGATTCGATCACCACCACGTCCGACACGGGGGCTCGTGTCCGTGCCGGATACTTGCCGTCGAACAACTTCCGTGCCGACCCGAACGCACTGTATTACCTGTCGGGTGGCGGTAACGACTTCCTGCAAGGTCGCGTTACCAGCCTGCCCCAAGCCAGTGCCGCCGCCGACCGACTGGCCGACAGCGTGCAGACGCTGCAAGGCGCCGGCGCCCGCTACGTCATGGTCTGGCTGCTGCCCGACATCGGCTTCACCCCTGCATTCAACGGTTCCCCGCTGCAAGCATTCACGTCTCAGCTCAGCGCCCAGTTCAACACCGAACTGGTCAGCCGACTGCAGAACATCAATGCTGAAATCATCCCGCTCAACATTCCGGTACTGCTCAAAGAGACGTTCGCCAACCCGGCGCAATTTGGCCTGGCCACCGACCAGAACCTGAGTGCCACCTGCTTCAGCGGCAACAGCTGCACTGAAAACGCCCGTTACGGCATCAACAGCGCCACACCCGATCCGACCAAGCTGATCTACAACGACGCGGTGCACCCCACCGAAACCGGGCAGCGCCTGATTGCCGATTACGCGTACTCGCTGTTGGCGGCGCCGTGGGAACTGACGCTATTGCCGCAAATGGCCCAAGGCACCTTGCGTGCGCATCAGGATGAACTGCGCAACCAATGGCTGGCCGATTGGGAAAACTGGCAAGGCATCGGCCAATGGCGCGCCATTGTTGCCGGCGGTGGCCAGCATCAGGACTTTGACGGGCAGGACAGTGTCGTCAGCGCCGACGGTAACGGTTACAACCTGAACATCGGTGGCAGCTACCGCCTCAACGATGCTTGGCGCGTCGGCGTGGCCGCCGGTTTCTATGACCAGAAACTCGAAGCCGGTGCGAGCGACTCCGACTACAAGCTCAACACGTATATGGGCACGGCATTCGCCCAGTACCAGGAAAACCGCGTATGGGCTGACGCAGCGTTGACCGCCGGGCATCTGGATTACGACAGCCTCAAGCGTAAATTCCAGTTGGGTGCCAATAAACGCGGTGAAAAAGGCGATACCAGTGGCTACGTCGAAGCCTTCAGCGCTCGCATCGGTTATGACATTGCGCTGCAAGCCAGCAGTCCTTGGCACCTGTCGCCCTTTGTCAGCGCTGATTTCGCCAAGGTGAAGGTCGACGGTTACTCGGAAGACGGCGCTGATGCCACAGCGCTGACCTTTGCCGATCAAGAGAGCATCTCCCGGCGCCTGGGTATCGGTTTGCAGGGCAAATACCAGATCACGCCACAAACCCAGGTGTTTGGCGAAGTGGCTCACGAGCGTGAGTACAACGACGACGCCCAGGACGTGTCCATTCACCTCAACAGCCTGCCGAACAATCAGTTCACGCTGGAAGGCTACACCCCGCAAACCAACCTGAACCGTGTGAACCTGGGTGTGAGCCACAACCTCACCAAGGACCTGGCACTGCGCGCCAGCTACGTCATTCGCAAGGATGACGACTTCACTCAACAAGGCATCAACGTGGGCGTTGCGCTGGACTTCTAAATCGCAGGTCATAAAAAACGCGGCGCCCTCACAGGCGCCGCGTTTTTTTATGCCCGCAAATCCAATGTGGGAGCGAGCCGGCTCGCGATAGCGGAGTGTCAGTCGACATCAATAGTGAATGTCAGTCCGTCATCGCGAGCAGGCTCGCTCCTACAGGGGGTATTGCGTGAACTCAGGCGTCCGGGGTCTGTTCTGCCAAAGCTACGGCACGGAACATTGCGCGGCGTTTGTTCAGGGTTTCTTCCCATTCCAGCGCCGGGACCGAGTCGGCGACGATGCCGCCACCGGCCTGCACGTGCAGTTCGCCGTTCTTGATCACGGCGGTACGGATCGCAATCGCCGTGTCCATGTTGCCGTTCCAGGCAAAGTAACCGACCGCGCCGCCGTAGACACCGCGCTTCACCGGTTCCAGCTCATCGATGATCTCCATCGCGCGAATCTTCGGTGCACCCGACAACGTACCGGCCGGCAGAATCGCCCGCAGCGCGTCCATCGCCGTCAGCCCGGCCTTCAACTGCCCGGTAACGTTGGACACGATGTGCATCACGTTGGAATAACGCTCAATGACCATCTTCTCGGTGAGTTTCACCGATCCGATTTCCGAGACCCTACCGGTGTCGTTACGACCCAGGTCGATCAGCATCAAGTGCTCGGCGATTTCCTTGTCATCGGACAGCAGGTCTTTTTCCAGCGCCAGATCGGCTTCTTCGTTGGCCCCGCGTGGACGGGTACCGGCAATCGGGCGCACGGTGATCAGGTTGTCTTCGACCCGCACCAGCACTTCCGGGGAACTGCCGACCACATGGAAGTCGCCGAAGTTGAAGAAGTACATATAAGGCGTCGGGTTGAAGCAGCGCAGCGCCCGGTACAGATCGATCGGCGCAGCCTTGAAGTCGATCGACATGCGCTGGGACGGTACGACCTGCATGCAGTCACCGGCCAGGATGTATTCCTTGATGGTGTCGACAGCTTTTTCGTAATCGTCCTGGGTGAAGCTCGAACGGAACACCGGATCAGCCGACTGTTGCTTGCTGAAATCCAGGCCACGGCGCGGCGTGATCGGCTGACGGAGTTTTTCCAGCAGCTCTTCCAGACGCTCCTGGCCTTGCTCGAACGCACCGGCCTGCGACGGATCGGCGAGCACAATCGCGTGCATCTTGCCGGCGAGGTTGTCGAACACCACCACCGCATCGGAGACCATCAGCAGAATGTCCGGCACGCCCAGTGGATCCGGGTTCGGGCATTTGCCCAGACGCTTCTCCACATACCGCACGCAGTCATAACCGAAATAGCCCACCAGACCGCCGTTGAAACGTGGCAGACCAGCGATGGTCGGCACGTTGTAACGGGCCTTGAAGGTTTCGACAAACGCCAGCGGGTCTTCAACGTCGTGGCTTTCGGTCTCGACACCGTCGACGGTCACACTGACATGATGGTCATGCACCCGAAGAACGGTGCGGCATGGCAGGCCGATAATCGAATAACGGCCCCACTTCTCCCCGCCCTGAACCGATTCCAGCAGGTAGGAGTTCGGCTCGTCGGCCAGTTTCAGGTAGATCGACAGCGGCGTGTCGAAGTCAGCCAGGGTTTCGCAGGCAAGCGGGATGCGGTTGTAGCCGGCAGCGGCCAAACGCAGGAATTCTTCGCGGATCATGGGGTAGCCTCGTGGCTTGAGGGTCTAACAGTCAGGTATGCAAACGCGCCGGTATGCCGGCCAGGAACAAGTCAGGCGCGCCAACGCCAGCGGGCCAGGGCCTTGATGACTTTCATCCAGAGTTTGCGAGTGACCACCACGATGGCGTTTCCAGCAGGGGGTTGAACAGCGTCGAGCAACGTTATCTCAGCGGCCGGATCCAGGCAACCGGGAATTAGCTTGCGCAAATCGTCGATGACCAGCGCTGGCGATTCCTCGGCAATCGGCCGGCCATGGTTGTAGCCATAACTGAGCGCCACACACTTGACCCCCGCCGCTTTTGCCGCCTGCACATCGCTGCGCGAATCGCCGACGAACAAGGATTGCGAAGCCGGAATGTTGGCCATTTTCATTACGAAAAACAGCGCGGCCGGATCGGGTTTCTTCTGCGGCAGGGTATCGCCGCCGATGATCCATTTGAAGTAGCGGCCGATTTTCATCTGATCCAGCAGCGGCGCGACGAAACGCTCCGGCTTGTTGGTGATCAGCGCCATCTCGACACCCTGCTTGTGCAGCCACTTCAAGGTGTCGCGCACACCGGGATAGACCACGGTCAGCTCATGGCTAGCGCCATAGGCCTGCATGAAAATTTCCAGCGCGTGTTCGGCCTCGACGTCATCGACGGCCGCATGCTCGATGCCACCCGCCAATGCACGACGCACCAATACCGGCGCGCCGTTACCGACCCATTCACGGACCGACTCGATGCCGGCAGGCTTGCGGCCCAGCTTGAGCAGCATGTGATCCACAGCCGCTGCGAGGTCCGGGACCGAATCGATCAGCGTGCCATCCAGATCGAACATCACCAGCCGCGGCAGACGCCCCGGGAACAGCTGCTCAAAACCACTCATGGGCGAGCCAACGCCAGCTCGGCGCGCATCTTCTCGATCACTTCCTGATAGTTCGGCGCGTTGAAAATTGCCGAACCGGCGACGAAGGTGTCAGCCCCCGCCGCCGCGATTTCACGAATGTTGTTCACGTTCACGCCGCCGTCGATTTCCAGGCGAATGTCACGCCCGGAGGCATCGATCAACGCCCGTGCTTCACGCAGTTTGTCGAGGGTGGCGGGAATGAACTTCTGCCCGCCGAAGCCCGGGTTGACGCTCATCAGCAAGATCATGTCGACCTTGTCCATCACGTACTTGAGCACGTCGAGCGGGGTCGCCGGGTTGAACACCAGGCCCGACTTGCAGCCGCCCTCGCGGATCAATTGCAGCGAGCGGTCGACGTGCTGCGAGGCTTCCGGGTGGAAGGTGATGTAAGTCGCGCCGGCTTCGATGAAGTCACCGACGATACGGTCCACCGGGCTGACCATCAGGTGCGCGTCGATCGGCGCGGTCACGCCGTATTTGCGCAACGCAGCGCACACCATCGGGCCAATGGTCAGGTTCGGTACGTAGTGGTTGTCCATGACATCGAAGTGCACGAAGTCGGCGCCGGCGGCCAGGACGTTGTCCACTTCTTCACCCAGGCGGGCGAAGTCGGCGGAGAGAATCGACGGAGCAATGACGAAGGGCTGCATGACGCACCTTTTTTGAGCAGAATCACGATGGCGCGCATTGTATACCTCATACTTTGGCGCGCGCACTGTGACCGCGATGATTGGGGCTGCCTTCGATCAATAAGTCACGAGGAGCTCTAGTACGCCGCCCGATAGATTTTCTCGATATCGACGGCGCTCAATTTGCGCGGATTGTTGCGCATCAGGCGCTCGATCCCCGCCGCTTCTGCGGCCATCGCCGGGATGGCGTCTTCGGGAACGCCGAAGCTGCGCAGCCCCTGCGGAATTTCCACCGCAGCGCACAACCCGGTCATCGCCTCCACGGCTTTATCTGCTGCTTCGTTGGCACTCAGATGAGCGGTCTTCACCCCCATGGCCTCGGCAATATCCTGCATGCGTTCGACGCAGGCCATCTTGTTCCAGGTCATGACATAGGGCAGCAGCAAGGCGTTGCTGACGCCGTGGGCGATGTTGAAACGTCCGCCCAGCGGATACGCCAACGCATGCACCGCGCCGACCCCGGCATTACCGAATGCCATGCCGGCCATCAGGCTGGCGGTGGCCATGTCTTCGCGGGCTTGCAGGTTGGACGGATTGGCATAGGCCTTGGGCAGCGCCTTGGCGATCAGTTTGATGGCGCCGATGGCGAGGGCGTCGGTGATCGGCGAAGCGTTGACGGACAGGTAGGATTCAATGGCATGCACCAGCGCATCGACGCCGCTGGCAGCGGTGACACCGCGCGGGCAAGTCAGGGTCATTTGCGGGCTGACCAGCGCCACGTCCGGCAACAGATAGTCGCTGACGATGCCTTTTTTCAGCTGCGCGACCTTGTCGGAAAGGATCGCCACGTTGGTGACTTCAGAGCCGGTGCCGGCGGTGGTCGGGATCGCGATCAGCGGCGGCCCTTTGCGCGGCACCTGGTCGATGCCGAACAAATCTTCCAGCGCGCCGTGGTAACCGGCATACGCCGCCACGCTCTTGGCAATGTCGATGGCACTGCCGCCGCCCAGACCGATCAAGCCGTCATGCCCGCCGTCGCGATACACCCGCATGCAATCTTCGACGATCGCGATTTCCGGGTCTGGCAGCACCCGATCAAATATCTCGTAGGTCCGGTCCCCCAGCTGTGCCAGCGCCAGTTCGACCGTGCCGGACTTGACCAGCGCCGCGTCAGTGACAATCAGCGGGTTATCGACATCCAGACGCGTCAGTTCAGCGGCGAGCTGCTCGATGGCACCTGCGCCGGTGATCAGTTTGTGAGCGATTTTGAAAGAGGAAAGACTCATCGTGCGCAGCCTCTTATAGGTAGGGGAGCTGGGCACAATAGTAGCTGGGGATTGGGGTTTGTCTGCTATTCAGGTCGTGAATAACCGAGTGGCCATTCCGATTGTTCCCACGCTCTGCGTGGGAATGCTTCAACGGACACTCTGCGTTCGGCTCGAAACGGGACGCAGAGCGTCTTGGGCTGCATTCCCACGCGGAGCGTGGGAACGATCATCGGTGTGAAATCTTAGACCTGGGCGGTGCGCAGTTTTTCGCTGCGACCGCGCAGCCATTCCAGGGTCAGCAGCAGGATCACCGAGAAGGCGATCAACAGCGTCGCTGCGGCGGCGATGGTCGGGCTGAGGTTTTCGCGGATCCCGCTGAACATCTGCCGTGGCAGGGTGGCTTGCTCGGGACCGGCGAGGAACAACGTCACCACCACTTCATCGAACGAGGTTGCGAAGGCAAACAGCGCCCCCGAAATCACGCCCGGCGCAATCAGCGGCAACGTCACCCGGCGAAACGCGGTCAGCGGCGATGCACCGAGGCTTGCAGCGGCACGCACCAGGTTATGGTTGAAGCCCTGCAACGTCGCCGACACGGTGATGATCACAAACGGCACACCCAACACCGCGTGCACCACGATCAGCGAGAAGAAGCTGTTGCCCAATCCGAGCGGGGCAAAGAACAGGTAACTCGCCACGCCAATGATCACCACCGGCACCACCATCGGCGAAATCACCAGTGCCATGACCAGCGCCTTGCCAGGAAAATCGCCGCGTGTCAGGCCAATCGCCGCGAGTGTGCCGAAGACCATCGCCAGCACCGTCGCCGCCGGGGCAACAATGATGCTGTTCTTCAGTGCGCGCATCCATTCGGCCGAGGCGAAGAAGTCCTGATACCAGTGCAGCGAAAAGCCTTGCAGCGGGTACACCAGGAAACTGCCTGAGTTGAACGACAGCGGAATGATCACCAGCACCGGCAGAATCAGGAACAACAGAATCAAGCCGCAGAGAATCCGCAAACTGTAGAACCACACCCGCTCGACGGGCGACATATAAGGACTCAGCATTTCGTTCTCCCCTTAGCTCAGGCGCAGGCGGCTGGCGCCCACCAGCCAGCTGTAAATCAGATAAAGCACCACCGTCGCCAGGAGCAGCAGGCCGCCGAGTGCGGTCGCCATGCCCCAGTTGATGCTGGTGTTGGTGTAGAAGGCGACGAAGTAGCTGACCATCTGATCGTTCGGGCTGCCCAGCAATGCCGGGGTGATGTAGTAGCCGATGGCGAGGATGAACACCAACAGGCAACCGGCGCCGACACCGGCATAGGTCTGCGGGAAGTACACCCGCCAGAAGCTTGCAAACGGATGGCAGCCGAGGGAAATCGCGGCACGCATGTAGGTGGGCGAGATGCCTTTCATCACGCTGTAGATCGGCAGGATCATGAACGGCAGCAGAATGTGCACCATCGAGATGTAGACGCCGACACGGTTGAACACCAGCTCCAGCGGTTTATCGATGATGCCCATGGCCATCAGGCCGCTGTTAATCAGGCCGCCCGATTGCAACAACACGATCCATGCCGCAACACGCACCAGGATCGAGGTCCAGAACGGCAGCAGCACCAGAATCATCAACAGGTTGCTTTGACGCGAAGGCAGGTTCGCCAGCAGGTAGGCCAGTGGATACGCCAGCACCAGGCAAATGGCCGTGATGATCAGCCCCATCCAGAAAGTCCGGGCGAAAATATCGAGGTAGATCGCCTGGTCGGGCGTGGCCGGGGCAATTTCGCCGAGGTCATCGATGCGATGATCGACAGCCGCCAGCAAGTAGTAAGGCGTAATGCTGCTGACGTTGCGGCGTACCGCCTGCCAGTAGGCTGGATCACCCCAACGCTCGTCGAGACCTTCCAGCGCTTCTTTATAGGAGGTCGGTTCGGTGGCGAACGGCAAGGCGCGAGCCGTTTTGGTCAGCAGGCTGCGATAGCCGGCCAATTCCATGTTCAGGCGCTTGGACAAATCGCCCAGGGTTTGATTCTTGCGGGCTTCGGCGAGGTCTTCGCTGGCCGCTTTGTATACCGGTTCAGCGGGCAAGCCTCGGCCGTCCCAGCTGGCGATGGCCGACACGGTGCGCGGCATGCCGCCGACCACTTCCGGGTTGCCCACGCTTTTGTAGAGCAGCGCCACGATGGGCACCAGGAACACCAGCAACAGAAACAGCACCAAGGGCGCGATCAAGGCCTGGGCTTTCCAGCGGTTGACCCGCTCGGCGTGCTTGAGTCGCTGCTTCAAGGTGGGGTCAGTGCCCGCGTTCAGGGGAATGGCGGTGGCCATGGCGTACTCCGGAAATCTTTGATCGTTACAGAGGCAGGCGCTCCCTGTAAGGGAGGCCACCTCTGTTCTTGTTAGCTACACATCGCCCCTGTAGGAGCATGGCTTGCCCGCGATAGCGTCGGCACATTCAACATGAATGTTGAATGACACACCTTCATCGCGGGCAAGCCTTGCTCCTACAGGAGTGGATAAGCCCACAGGGTGGTCTTATTTTGCAGCCCAGGAGTTGAAACGCTGCTCCAGTTGCTCGCCGTTGTCAGCCCAGAAGCTGACGTCGATTTGCACCTGGTTGGCGATGTTTTCCGGGGTGGTCGGCATGTCTTTCAGGACATCCTTGGACAGCAACGGAACGGCTTGGGTGTTGGCCGGGCCGTAAGCGATGTTTTCCGAGTAGGTCTTCTGCTGCTGTGGCATCACCGAGAAAGCGATGAACTTCTTCGCCGCTTCAGCGCGTGCCTTGTCCAGGCCTTTTGGAATCGCCCATGCGTCGAAGTCGTAGATGCCGCCATTCCACACGACTTTCAGGTTGCTTTCTTTCTGCACGGCAGCGATCCGGCCGTTGTAGGCCGAACTCATGACCACGTCACCGGAGGCGAGGTACTGCGGCGGTTGTGCGCCAGCTTCCCACCACTGGATGCTTGGCTTGAGTTCATCGAGCTTCTTGAACGCGCGGTCCTGACCATCTTTGCCGGCCAGCACTTTGTAGACGTCTTTCGGCGCAACGCCGTCGGCCATCAGAGCGAATTCCAGGGTGTACTTGGCGCCTTTACGCAGGCCACGTTTGCCCGGGAATTTCTTGGTGTCCCAGAAATCCACCCAGCTGGTTGGCGCGGAAGCGAGTTTATCGGCGTTGTAGGCCAGCACGGTCGACCACACGAAGAAGCCTACGCCGCATGGCTGGATGGCGCCTTTGACGTAGTCTTCGGTTTTGCCGAACAACTTCGGATCCAGCTGCTCGAACATGTCTTCGTCACAACCACGGGACAGTTCTGGCGATTCAACTTCGACCAGGTCCCAGGACACGCTCTTGGTGTCGACCATGGCTTTGACCTTGGCCATCTCACCGTTGTACTCGCCCGCCACGATCTTGCCGTTGCCTGCCGCTTCCCACGGTGCGTAGAAGGCTTTGACCTGCGCAGCCTTGTTCGCCCCGCCAAAGGACACCACGGTCAGGTCCGGGCCGGCAGCCATTGCGCTTGCCGCCCCCATCATGCCCAGTGCCAGAGCGGTGAATTTCAGGGATCTCAACATTTATTGTTCTCTCCACGTGCAGGGTTGGTGTTGTTGAAGCCGGGGCGATCAGTTCGCCTCTAAAAGTGGGTCGAGCGCGCGAACGTGTTCGACCTGCCAGCCAAGCGGTACCACGTCGCCGACAGCCAGCGCGGGATCGAGCTCGGCAATCGGTTGTTTCACGAAGAAGTCAGTCTTGCCGCAGACTTCCAGGCGAACCCGGACGTGGTCGCCCAGATAGATGAATTCCGCCACCCTCCCTGAGAAGCGATTGACGCATGACTCGCTGGAACCATTGAGGCTGATACGCTCGGGGCGAATCGACAGGGTGACGGGTTCGCCGGTCTTGCCGACGTTGACCGCCAGCGCTTCAACCTTCTCGCCGCGACCCAGTTCAACGATGCAGCGGTCGCCGGTCTGGCTATGCAAGCGGCCGTTGAGGCGGTTGTTCTCGCCGATGAAGTTGGCGACGAAGGTGTTTTTCGGTTCTTCGTAAAGCGTACGCGGCGGTGCGATCTGTTGAATTTCACCTTGATGGAACACCGCAACCCGGTCAGACATCGTCAGGGCTTCGCCCTGGTCGTGGGTCACGTAGACCACGGTCACACCGAGGCGTTGATGCAGGTGCTTGATCTCCATCTGCATGTGTTCGCGCAGTTGTTTGTCGAGTGCGCCGAGCGGTTCGTCCATCAGCACCAGTTGCGGCTCAAACACCAACGCACGGGCCAACGCCACACGCTGTTGCTGACCGCCGGACAGTTGCGCCGGATAACGTTGAGCAAAGGCGTCGAGTTGCACCATGCTCAGGACGCGCTTGACCTTGTCGCTGACATCGCTCTTGTTCAGACCGCGCACGGTCAACGGGAACGCGAGGTTCTCGGCGACCGTCATGTGCGGGAACAATGCGTAGTTCTGGAACACCATGCCAATGTCGCGCTTGTGCGGCGGCACGTTATTGATGGCGCGCCCGGCCAACAGGATTTCGCCCGCGGTCGGGGTTTCGAAACCGGCGAGCATCATCAGGCTGGTGGTCTTGCCGGAGCCGGACGGCCCGAGCAAGGTGAGGAATTCGCCTTTGCGAATGTCCAGGTTGAGGTCTTTGACGATCAGGTTCTCGCCGTCGTAGCTTTTTTGCACTCCACGAAAGCTGACCAGAATATCGCTGGCCCCTGCGCTTGAATCGACCTGGCTCATACCCACACCTTTGTTATTGATGACTGCTGTGGGACTAAGCCTAGTGGACCCTGCCGACCACGCAAATCGGGGTGCAGGAGAGAATCGCCTCAGCCGGATGGAAGTTTGGGGGTAGGGATTGCCCTACAAGGATGGCGCGTTTTGGCAAACGCAGCGGCAAGCGGTCGGCTACAAGCCGCAAGGACTGGCAAAAGCAGGTTGGCGGGGTGTCGTAAATGGATATGCCACCGCGTTTGTCTTGCAGGAGCAAAGCTTGCTCGCGATGACGATTTCAAGGACGCCATCGCGGGCAAGCCTTGCTCCTAAAGGGTTCGCGGCGGGGTTTAGAGGAGTTTGTGTTCCATCGCGTACTTCACCAGTTCCGCCAGGGACGTGATGTTGAGCTTTTGCATCAGCCGCGCCTTGTGGGTGCTGATGGTTTTGTTGCTCAGTGCCAATTGCTGGGCGATGTCATTGACGTTAACGCCTTGGGCAAGACGTTCGAACACCGAAAACTCGCGCTCTGAAAGCAATGAATGCAATGGCCGTGAATCGGTCAGGCCGACTTCGAACACCATGCGGTCGGCGAGGTCCGGATCGATATAGCGCCCGCCCGCCGCCACTTTGCGGATCGCCGTCAGCAGCAGGGCCGGATCGCTGTCCTTGGTCGCATACCCCGCAGCGCCGACCTTCAACGCCCGGGCGGCCATTTGTGCTTCGTCGTGCATCGACAGCACCAGGATGGCGGGTGGATTGTTTAGTGCACGAATGCGCGGAATCGCTTCCAGGCCATTGACGCCCGGCATGGAGATATCCAGCAATACCACCTCGCAGGGCACATGCCGCAAGGTCTCGAGCAACTGTTCGCCATTGCTCGCCTCCCCCACCACCAGCAAGTCCTTGGCCAGGCCAATCAATTGCTTGATGCCTTCGCGAACGATGGTGTGGTCTTCAGCTACCAGTACACGGATCACAGTCTTCTCCAGATTCAAGATCATTCGCGAGCAGGCTCGCGAAGGCGTCAATACAACCAACACCTATTCTTCAAACTTCATCCACCCGCACGCGCACACTCAGGGTGGTGCCTTCACCCGGTTCACTTTCAAGCGACAACTGCCCGCCCATGATCAACACCCGCTCACGCATGCCGACAATCCCGAAGGAGGTCGGCCTGCCGGTCGCGGCGACAAATCCTACGCCATCATCGCTGACCGTCAGACACAACTCGTCGCCGTCCAGCGACAATGACAGTTCGACAGTATGCGCCTGGGCATGACGCATGACATTGGTCAGGGCCTCCTGAAGGATCCGGAACAAACCAATTGCCCTCGCATCGCTGAGCAGTGGCAGATTGTCCGGCACCTGCACCAAACAAGGGATCTGTGTGCGCGCCTCGAAACGCCGGGCCTGCCATTCGATGGCAGACGCGATCCCGGCATCCAGGATCGGTGGTCGCAGCGCCGTGGCCACGTCGCGCACCAATTGGAACAGCTGGGCGATCAAGCGCTTCATGCTGTTCAAGCGTTCGTTCAGACCCGGGTCGAGTTGGGCGTAGGCCAATTCGCACATGGACGTTTCCAGTTTGAGCACGGTCAGCATCTGACCCAGTTCGTCGTGGACTTCCCTGGCGATACGGGCCTTTTCCTCTTCGCGCACGCTCTCCAGATGGGCAGACAACTCGCGCAACTGCTCGCGGGAGCTGGCGAGTTCCAGCTCAATACGCTTGCTCTCGCTGATGTCCCAGACGATACCGTCCCAGACATAGGTGCCGTCTTCGAGCCGACGGGTGATGGCTTTGATTTCGGCCCAACGCTGTTCACCCGAACGGGTCAGGATCCGTCCTTGCCACGACCAGTCGCTGTCAGTATCGAGCGCAAGGTCCTGAGTCTGGTGATAGCTCGCCTTGTCGTCCGGGTGTACCAGGCTGCGCAAGCCTTTGTCGCGATGGGCCAGGGTAGCCGGCGAGTACCCTACCAGGCTTTCACTGCCTTCACTGATGTAGGCAAAGTCGATTTGCCCTGTCACCAGCGCGCGCTCCAGGCGAAAGACCAGCCCGGGAACGTTGGCAGCGATCCCCTGCAACCGGGCCTCGCTTTCCTGCAACGCGGCCAATGCCCGACGACGCTCGGTGACGTCATTGAGGTAGACCACCAGGTATTCGCCATCACGGAAGCGCATAAAGCTCAACGAAACATCCGTCGGCAAAATGCTGCCATCGGCCCGCACGCACTGGGTTTCGAAACTTTGCGGTCCGTCCTCGCTGGCCCGTGCGCGCTTCCATAAGTTCAGCCAGCGATCCATGTGCAAACCAGGCTCGAAGTCGATCAGCGGCCGATCAATGATCCCGCCCGGTGGGTAGCCGAGCATGGTTTCTGCGGCGCGGTTGGCGTAACGCACATGGCTGTCCCAGTTGACCCAGAGAATACCGACGGTGCTCTGATCGATGGAAAACTGCGTCAGGCGCAGCGCTTCTTCGCTGGCCTCACGCAGGGCAATGTCTTCGCGCGCGGCCAACAGGCGCTGCTCCAGACTGTGTTGTTGGCGCCGCTGCCAGATCACCACGGCCATGCTGCTCAGCATCACCACGGCGAGCAGCAGACAGAGGTTTTGCCAGAAACCCGGGGACTCGGAGAACCTTGGATACTTGGGCTGCAGCCATTGGTTGTGCAGTTGCTCCAGGTCTTTTGCCGGGATTGCCCGCAGCGCACTTTCGACGATGCCGGCCAGCTCAGGCCAATCCCGGCGAGTGGCCACTCGCAGCAATTGCGGCAAGCCGATATCGCCCACCACGACCAGCCCGGCGAATTCGGGTTCAGCAATCAAACGCCCCAGCTGTGCTTCATCGACCACCGCGTAGCCGGCCTGCTGACTCAGCAACAATTGCAGCGCCTGGCGCTCGATCGGTACGCCTTGCAGATTCAGATGCGGGTAATTGCTGCGCAGATAATCGGCGGTCGCGCTGGGCATGCGCACCGCTACGCGGGTCTGGCTGTCGAGCTTCTCCAACTCCACGACACCGGTGCCTTTCTGATCGCTGACCACCAGTTGCGGCACCCGCATGTACGGGTCGGTAAATTGCCAAAGCCGCAAACCGGCCGGGGTTTGAGTCAACCCTACCGCGATGTCGACTTCCCCCTCGCGCGCGGCGTCTTCCAGTTGTGCGACATCAGGAAAATTGCGCCAGCGCAGCTCAACATTGAGGGCCTGGGCCAGCCACTTCATCAACTCGATGTTAACCCCTGACAGCCGTTGCAAGCGCCGATCATATTGAGCATACGGGGCCTGCAACACCACGCCGACCCGCAATTCATCATGGGTGGCCAGCCATTGCTGTTGCACAGGTGATAGCCGTGCGACATGGGTCGGTGGTGCAGACCCCGCCCACCCCATCAAGGGAAACCATAAACAGCCGATAACCCACAGGCAGCGAAAACGCATCATCGAAGTCTCACACACTGACAAACACTGACTAACCCATTAGGCTGCCGGAATCACTTCTGGCCTGGAATATCCGATGCCCCCTGTCTACCGCCTGGCACTGCCAGCATTGTGCCTGTCGCTGATCCTGCCTTGTGCCTTTTCTGTCGAGGCCGCCGACCCGGCGCCTGTCGTTGAAGAAAAACCCGCAGAAGAAAAACCGGTCGAACGCCAGCCATTGCTTGAGCGTAGTCAGGAAGAAGCGACAGCACTTGAGCGAAAAATCCCTGCTCAGGAACAGCAACAAATGCAAGCCGGCACCGACAATTTTCTCGCCTTGTGGAAGCCGGCCAATACCGCCGAGCCCAAGGGCGCAGTGATTATCATCCCTGGCGCCGGCGAAACAGTTGACTGGCCTCAAGCAATCGGCCCATTGCGCCGTCAATTGCCCAACGCCCAATGGAGCAGCCTGAGTATCACCTTGCCCGACTTGCAAAGCGACGCCATTGCACCTCGCATCGTCGAAGTCGCGCCGGCACCTAAAGTGCCGGAAGCCGTCAGCAAAGACTCCACCACCGCAGCCCCGATCGAGCAGGCTGCTGGCGGTGAAGCAGACGTGGCGGACAAGGCCATCGCCGAAACCAGCGAGGAGCAAGCCAAGGCCGACGCCGAACGAATCTTCGCGCGTATCGACGCCGCCATTGCCTATGCCGATCAACAAAGCGCCCGCAGCATTGTCGTGCTGGGCCATGGTACGGGCGCTTACTGGGCCGCGCGCTACTTGAGTGAGAAGCAGCCCTCGCAAGTGGAAAAATTTGTGATGGTCGCCGCCCAGACGCCGGTTGCGGCGAAGCCTGAGCTGGCCGAATTGACGCCGACGTTGAAGCTGCCGACGGCTGATCTGTTCTATAAGGACAAAGTAGCGGATCGCAACGCAGCGCTGGAGCGTTTGCAGGCCAGCAAGCGTTTGAAGGCATCGGCGTTCAGCCAGGTTTCGCTCAAGGCATTGCCCGGCGATGCCAAGGCGGAGCAAGAGCAACTGGTGCGCCGGGTGCGCGGCTGGTTGAATCCGCAAAACGCGGCGGACTGACAGACCGCATCGCCCGATTCGCGGGCAGGCTCACTCCCACATTTCAACCTGCGAACACAGGTCCATTGTGGGAGCGTGGCTTGCCCGCGATCGCGGCATCACCGGCGACAGATCTCTTTCCTGCTAACGAAAATCCCGCCGCTCACGAATCAACGTGTAAGCCGTGTGCAGATCACGCGTCTTGTCCGTTGCCTCGCGAACCTGCAATGCCGTCGCCCCGCTGCCGGCAATCTTGTCCGGGTGATGGCGACTCAGCAGGCGCCGATACGCGCGCTTGATCTGCGCTGGCTCACTGGTGGTCGACACGCCCAAAAGCCGCAACGCATCCTGATAGGTAATGGCGTTGCTGACCTGTGGCCGTTTGTGCTGCTCATAATCGGTCGCCAGCGCCTGAACCTGGTGCGGCGTCCAGCCCAGCCACTTCCCCCACTGGGCAATCAGCTCGCGCTCGCGGTGACCGGCCCGGCCATCGGCCCAGACCATCCGCCAACAGGCGCGCAAGACACCTTCTGCTGCATGAGGCTGAGCACTCAGGCGCCGCAGATAGCCGCGTAACCGGTCATTCCCCGACTTGCCCCGATTGAACGCGGCAATGGCACGCCGCTGCGCCGAATCAGACATGTCCAAAGAGCGCATCTCTTGGCGAGCCTGCTGGATGTGACCCTCCACCACCCGACCATCGCACTTCGCCAACCGCCCCAACAACACGAACAGCAGCTCATCGTTGCGCAGCATCGGACGACCGCCGAGCTTTTCCAGCAAATGCCCAACGCTTTGCAGGTGCAAGCGCCGATCCAGCGCCTGCCCCAATAAGGCACCGAGCATGGCCCCCGGAATGCTGGCTATGGCAAAACCAGCTCCGGCTCCGATCAGAGTCCCTGGCCACAACATCTCAGCGGCTCGCTTCTATCAGTGTTTCAACTTCGGCCAGGCGTTCGTGCGTGCCGACATCCACCCACAGGCCTTTGAGCCGCTCACCGCTGACTTGCTCCTCTGCCATGGCTTTGCGCAACAGCGGCGCGAGCTTGAAAGCCCCGTCCGAACACCCCTCGAACAACTGCGGATGCAGCACTGCGATGCCGCTGTAAGTCAGGGTTGCTGCGCCCGGTTGGCCATCGCTCACGTGCCCGTCGGCCAACGTGAAATCGCCGACCGGGTGATGGGCCGGGTTGTTTGCCAATACCAGGTGAGCCAGCCCGGCAATGGGCTGGTGCAGCACGCTGAAGTCGTAGTCGGTCCAGATGTCACCGTTGACCACGACAAACGCATCGTCACCCAGCAATGGCAGTGCCCGGAAAATCCCGCCACCGGTTTCCAGCGGCTCACCTTCGGGCGAGTACGCAATGCTGACGCCGTAGCGCGAACCGTCGCCCAGATAATCTTCGATCTGCTGACCGAGCCAGGCATGGTTGATTACGATCTCGGTAAAACCGGCTGCCGCCAGGGCGTGCAGGTGATACTCGATCAGCGGCACGCCGCCAGCGCGAACCAGCGGCTTGGGAGTGGTCAGGGTCAGCGGGCGCATGCGCTCGCCTTTGCCTGCGGCCAGAATCATTGCCTTCATGCATGGACTCCGGCGCGCAGACTGGCGAGCAGTACATCCAGTTCCGCCAGTTCAGGACGGCGGGCGATCACCGCCTCTATATAAGCAAAGAAGCGCGGCACGTCGGCCAGGTAGCGCGGCTTGCCGTCACGATGGCAAATGCGGGCGAAGATGCCGATGACTTTCAAGTGACGTTGCACGCCCATCAGGTCGCTGGCACGCAGGAAATCCTCGAAGTCCGGTTGAACCGGAATGTCGAGCGCAGCAGCTTGCTGCCAGTAATTTTCAAGCCAGCCGCGCACACGCTCTTCAGGCCAGCTGAGGAAGGCGTCCTTGAACAGGCAGGTCACGTCGTAGGTCACGGGACCATACACCGCGTCCTGGAAATCCAGCACACCCGGGTTCGGTTCGCTGAGCATCAGGTTGCGTGGCATGTAGTCGCGGTGCACCAGGACTTTGGGCTGCGCCAGAGCGCTGTCGATCAGCAGATCGCTGACCTGCTGCCACAGCACTTTCTGCGCAGCATCGAACTCGATGCCCAGTTCGTGTTTGACGTACCAGTCAGGGAACAACTCCAGCTCGCGACGCAGCAGCGCGACGTCGTAACTCGGCAACGGCGCCACCATCGGCAACTGCTGAAAAGCCAACAACGCTTGCAGGGCGTCGTTGAACAAATCGTCGGCGTTTTCGCTGTCGATCACGTCCAGGTAAGTCTTGTTGCCCAGGTCATTGAGCAAAAGAAAACCGCGCTCAAGGTCTTCGGCATAAATTTTCGGCACATTTATTCCGGATTTCGCCAGCAAAAAAGCGATATCCACGAAGGGTTTGCAGTTTTCCTGGGGCGGCGGAGCGTCCATCACGATGAAGCTTTTGCCCTCGCCTTCCCAGCGAAAATAGCGCCGAAAACTCGCGTCACTACTGGCCGCAGTCAGTGTGGCCGGGGGTACGACGCCCCAACCTTCTTCTGCAAAGAGAATCGCCAACTGCTCATCGAGCCAAACTTTCAGGTGTTGCAAACGTACATCTTGGTCAGGCATTGCAAGGGTCTCCGACGGCGCTAGCCGTCAAGCGGGTCATGCTTTATTATCCAGCATCTTTTTCAGACCATCGAGAGGCGTGCGGCCCACACCGCGGGCAGATGGCACGCAGGAAGCCCGGACTAATAAGATGGCATTGAAATCCCCCGCGTTTCGTAAAAAATTTCCGTTGTTGGTTACCGGCAGTCTGCTGGCCCTGCAACCCCTAGCCACTTCATTCGTGGTCGCCGCGGAACAGTATGACTGCTCAGTCTCTGCTTCGGGCTCCTGGGACTGTGCGCCAAAATCGCCGGCGGCGGCATTGCCACCGCGTCCCATCCATGAGGGCAGCGCAGTTTCCGCCACTGGCGAAGCCGCAGCCGAGAACGGCTCCAGCGAAGACACCGGCGCCAAGCCCGCACTCGTTACCGAGGCCAAAGGCCGCGGCATGAAGTCGCGCAGTGAAGATTACAGCCACCTCGACTGGGTGCCACGCGAAAATCTCACTGCCGCGCAATTGGCTGAAACCGGTCCTTACTGCTCTGGTTCCTATATCGAACCGATTCGTCCTGGCATGAATGACAAGACGAATAAAAGTGACGCGCCCACCTTTATCGGTGCCAAGGCCTCACGCTACAACACCGAAGATCAAGTCGGCACGCTGGCCGGAGACGTCGTGTTGCGTCAGGGCAGCATGCAGGTCGAGTCCGACGAGGCCAGCCTGTATCAGGCCGAGAGCCGCGCCGAACTCAATGGCGACGTGCGTATTCGCGACAACGGCGCGCTGATCGTCGGCGACCACGCCGATGTGCAGCTCGACACCGGTGAAGCCAAGGTCGACAACGCCGAATACGTGATGCACAAATCCCGCATCCGCGGTAACGCGCTGTACGCCAAACGTGCGGAAAACGCGATCATCCGCCTCAAGGATGGTACGTACACCACCTGCGAACCGAACAGCAACGCCTGGCAGCTAAAGGGTAACAACATCACCCTGAACCCGGCGACCGGCTTCGGCACCGCGACCAACGTGACATTGCGGGTCAAGGACATTCCTGTCCTGTACACGCCGTACATCTACTTCCCGATCGACGACCGCCGCCAGTCCGGCTTCCTGCCGCCGACCATCGGCACCGGCAGCGATACCGGCTTCATGCTGGTCACACCGTATTACTTCAACCTGGCACCGAACTATGATGCCACGTTGTACCCGCGCTACATGGAAAAGCATGGCTTGCTGATGGAAGGCGAATTCCGCTACCTGACCAAGTCCAGCGAAGGTCAGTTCGGTGCTGCGTACCTCAACGACGAAGATACCGATCGCAGCAAGCAGACCGACTACCAGAAAGACCGCTACATGTATAACTGGCAGCACAAGGGCGGTCTCGACTCGCGAGTGCTCACGCAGGTCGATTACACCAAGATCAGCGATCCGTATTACTTCCAGGATCTGCAGACTGACCAGATCGGTGTAAAAAGCGCCGACTACGTGAATCAGCAAGGCTCGGTCACCTACCGTGGCGACGACTATGTCGCCCGTATCAACGCTCAGGCCTATCAGCTGGCGACCGTTTCCAACATCACGCCGTATGATCGTTTGCCGCAGATCACTTTCAATGGTGCTTTGCCAAATCATCCCGGCGGGCTCAATTTCGCGTACGACACAGAAATCGTGCGGTTTGACCGTGACCTGGAAAACGGCACGTTCACCGACGAGGACGGCAATGTGTCGCCGCGCCTGGACACCAACGTTCAAGGCCTGGCACGTGCCACCGGTGATCGTCTTAACCTGGCACCCTCTATGAGTCTGCCAATGAGCACGACGTATGGTTTCCTGACGCCAAAGCTCAAGTACCAGTACACGCAGTACCAACTGGACCTCGACAGCATCGGCAAGTCTCAGATTGCTGCACAGACCCCAGAGGTGGACAAGCTCAACGGTACTTTCGACAACAGTCAAAACCGTGGCGTACCGATTGCCAGTATCGACAGTGGCTTGTACTTCGATCGCAACACCCAATGGTTCGGCAAGAACTATCGCCAGACCCTTGAGCCGCGCCTGTACTACCTCTATGTGCCAGAAGTGGACCAGGAAGACATTCCTGTTTTCGACACCAGTGAATACACCTTCAACTACGCGTCGCTGTTCCGTGACAACCGCTTCTCCGGGTCCGACCGTGTCGGCGACGAGAACAAGCTGTCGCTGGGCGTCACCAACCGCTGGATCGAAGACGATGGTTTCGAACGTCAGCGCATCAGCGTAGGCCAGGCCTTGTACTTCAAGGATCGCGAAGTCCAGTTGCCGGGTATCGACGCAAAAACCCGCACCGATGCGCAGTCAAATGTTTCGCCTTACGCACTGGAATACGAATACCGCTGGAACCGCGATTGGCGCACCACGGCCGACTACAACTGGGACCCGGACAGCCGCAGCCCTCGCTCGGGCAGCGCGATGTTCCACTACCAGCCTGAGGACAACCCGAACAAAGTCATCAACGCCGGCTATCGCTATCGCAATGACCAGGTCCGTTATGACCAGAACACCGGTAAGTGGTCCGTGGGTGGCGGTGACTATGGCACCCCTGGCCAGCCTGGCTACGTGAAGGACTACTACAAGATCGAGCAGCACGACTTTTCGGTTATCTGGCCGATCGTGCCTCAATGGAACGCCATCAGCCGCTGGCAGTATGACTACAACCGTGACCGTACCCTGGAAGCCTTCGGTGGTTTCGAGTACGACAACTGCTGCTGGAAACTGCGCCTGATCAACCGTTACTGGGTTTCCTATGACGAGTTCAGTCAGCAGGCTCCACAAAACGAAAAAGGCGACCACGGCGTCTTCCTCCAAATTGTTCTGAAGGGACTCGGCGGCCTCACCGGCGCCAAAGTAGAGAGTTTCCTCGACAAAGGCATCCAAGGTTATCGTGAACGTGAAGACCAAGCTTTCTGATTGTCTGCGCCCGCTCTTGCTGGGCGCGCTGTTCCTGGGTACTGCGGCCAACGCCGCCGTACAGTCCATCGATAAAGTGGTGGCCATCGTCGACAACGACGTGGTCATGCAGAGCCAACTGGACCAACGCGTCCGTGAAGTTCAGCAAACCATTGCCAAGCGCGGCACTGCCGTGCCACCAGCCAGCGTGCTGGAGCAGCAGGTGCTTGAGCGTCTGATCGTCGAAAACCTGCAACTGCAGATCGGCGAACGTTCGGGCATCCGCATTACCGATGAAGAACTGAACCAGGCGGTTGGCACCATTGCCCAGCGCAATAACATGTCGGTGGATCAATTCCGCGCGGCCCTGACTCATGACGGCCTGTCTTACGACGACGCCCGTGAACAGATTCGCCGTGAAATGGTCATCAGCCGTGTGCGTCAGCGTCGTGTGGCCGAGCGCATCCAGGTGTCGGAACAGGAAGTGAAGAACTTCCTCGCGTCCGACCTCGGCAAGATGCAACTGTCCGAAGAGTTCCGCCTGGCCAACATCCTGATCCCGACACCGGAAAGCGCCAACTCCGATGCGATTCAGAATGCCGCCAAGCAGGCCGATTCGATTTACCAGCAGCTCAAGCAAGGCGCTGACTTCAGTCAGTTGGCAATCGCCAAATCCGCCAGCGAAACCGCACTGGAAGGCGGCGACATGGGCTGGCGTAAAGCCGCTCAATTGCCCCCTCCGTTCGATCGCATGCTGAGCTCGATGTCCATTGGCGAAGTCACACAACCGATGCGCACACCGGGCGGCTTCATCATCCTGAAGATCCTCGAAAAGCGTGGCGGCCAGACCCAGGTACGCGACGAAGTGCACGTGCGCCACATCCTGGTCAAACCAAGTCCGATCCGCGATGAAGCCAAAACCAAGGCTCTGGCTCAGTCGCTCTACTCGCGCATCGAGGCGGGGGAAGATTTCAGCGAACTGGCGAAGAGCTACTCGGAAGACCCGGGTTCCGCCCTCAACGGCGGTGACCTGAACTGGGTCGACCCGAACGCACTGGTACCGGAATTCCGCGAAGTGATGGCCAAGACCCCACAAGGTCAGTTGTCCAAGCCATTCCAGACCCAATACGGCTGGCACGTTCTGGAAGTCCTTGGCCGTCGCGCCACTGACAGCACTGCCCAGGCTCGTGAGCAACAGGCGATGACCGTACTGCGTAACCGCAAATACGACGAAGAGCTGCAAACCTGGCTGCGTCAGATCCGTGACGAAGCGTACGTAGAGATCAAACTTCCTGGTGCAGACCAGGCAGCGCAGTGAAACCCAAGCGTTTCGCGCTGACACCCGGCGAACCGGCCGGCATAGGCCCTGACCTGTGCCTGCTGCTCGCCTCGCAAGCCCAGCCACACCCCCTGATTGCCATTACCAGCCGCGACCTGCTCCTTGAGCGGGCCGCGCAGCTGGGTGTGGTTGTCGATGTATTGCCGGTCACCCCGGACAGTTGGCCGGATGTACCCGCACCCGCCAACAGCCTGTATGTCTGGGATACACCGCTCAATGCACCGGTCACCGCCGGCCAACTGGACAAGGCCAATGCCGCTTTCGTCCTGGAAACCCTGACCCGCGCGGGCCAAGGCTGCCTGGACGGGCACTTCGCCGGCATGATCACCGCCCCCGTGCACAAGGGCGTGATCAACGAATCCGGCATTGCCTTTTCCGGGCACACGGAGTTTCTCGCTGACCTGACCCATACCGCCCAAGTGGTGATGATGCTTGCCACCCGCGGATTGCGCGTGGCACTGGTCACCACTCACCTGCCCCTTCGCGAGATTGCCGATGCAATCACACCGGAGCGTCTGGAGCGGGTCACACGAATCCTGCATGCCGACCTGCAAGACAAATTCGGCATCGCCCAGCCACGCATCCTGGTCTGCGGGCTTAACCCGCATGCCGGCGAAGGCGGACACCTGGGCCATGAAGAAATCGACATCATCGAACCTACATTAGAGCGCCTGC
Organism: Pseudomonas sp. OV226; assembly: GCF_003148705.1. Lineage (NCBI taxonomy): Bacteria > Pseudomonadati > Pseudomonadota > Gammaproteobacteria > Pseudomonadales > Pseudomonadaceae > Pseudomonas > Pseudomonas sp. OV226. The sequence goes on from NZ_QGGS01000004.1 coordinate 39,830, forward strand.
GCGGTGAAGGCATGGACCTTCGCGGCCCCCTGCCCGCCGACACTCTGTTTACCCCCAAATATCTGGAGCACTGCGACGCGGTGCTGGCGATGTACCACGACCAGGGGCTGCCTGTGCTGAAATACAAAGGCTTCGGCGCGGCAGTCAACGTGACCCTCGGCTTGCCGATCATCCGCACGTCAGTCGACCACGGCACCGCCCTGGATCTGGCCGGCAGTGGCAGAATCGACACCGGCAGCCTGCAAGTCGCCCTGGAAACCGCCTACCAGATGGCCGAGACCCGTTTATGACCGAGCATTACCAACACAAGGCGCGCAAACGCTTTGGCCAGAACTTCCTGCACGATGCCGGTGTTATCGACCGCATCCTGCGCTCCATCCATGCCAAAGCCGAAGACCGCGTATTGGAAATCGGCCCGGGCCAGGGTGCGCTGACTCAGGGCCTGCTCAACAGCGGCGCCCAGCTGGACGTAGTGGAACTGGACAAGGACCTGGTCCCGATCCTCAATCAGCAGTTCGCCGGCAGGAGCAACTTCAGCCTGCATCAGGGTGACGCCCTGAAGTTCGACTTCAACAGCCTGAATGCCGCGCCGGGCAGTCTGCGCGTGGTCGGCAACCTGCCGTACAACATCTCTACACCGCTGATTTTTCACCTGTTGCACAACGCCAGCCTGATCCGCGACATGCACTTCATGCTGCAAAAAGAAGTGGTCGAGCGCATGGCGGCGGGTCCTGGTGGCGGTGACTGGGGCCGCCTGTCGATCATGGTTCAGTACCACTGCCGGGTTGAGCATCTGTTCAACGTCGGACCGGGCGCATTCAATCCGCCGCCAAAAGTTGATTCGGCCATTGTGCGCCTGGTGCCACACGCGGTATTGCCGCATCCGGCCAAAGACCACAAACTGCTGGAACGCGTCGTTCGCGAAGCGTTCAACCAGCGCCGCAAGACCCTGCGCAACACCCTCAAGTTGCTCCTGAGCAATGCCGAGATCGAAGCGGCTGGCGTCGATGGCAGCCTGCGTCCCGAGCAGCTCGACCTGGCCGCTTTCGTGCGCCTGGCCGACAAGCTCAGCGAACAAGTCCTGAACAAACCCGCCGCCGACTGACAGGTGACGAGCGTTATCGGGTAGGACGCCAGACGCGATGTCTGGTTTACTACCCGATACTTGGCCTAGACTGAACTCCATCAGCTAAGCCCCGCGTCCCGCTTCGTTTTTAAGGCCTCTTGCATGTCCGATCCTCGTTATCAGGTCGACGTCAGCGTCGTCACCCGCTATCTGGCAGAACAATCGCAACCCGAGCAAAGCCGCTTTGCCTTTGCGTACACCATTACCGTGCACAACAACGGCGAGTTACCGGCCAAACTGCTGTCGCGGCATTGGGTGATCACCGATGGTGACGGGCATGTCGAAGAGGTTCGCGGTGCCGGCGTGGTTGGCCAGCAACCGTTGATCGAGGTGGGCGAGAGCCACACGTACAGCAGCGGCACGGTCATGACCACCAAGGTCGGCACCATGCAAGGCACTTATCAGATGATTGCCGACGACGGTAAGCATTTCGACGCCATCATCGCTCCATTCCGTCTGGCGGTGCCCGGAGCCTTGCACTAATGGCAACGTACGCGGTCGGCGACTTGCAAGGCTGCCTCGAGCCCCTGCAATGCTTGCTTGAACAAGTCGCCTTCGACCCTGCAAAGGATCACCTCTGGCTGGTAGGCGACCTGGTCAACCGCGGCCCGCAGTCGCTGGCGACACTGCGCTTTCTCTACGGCATTCGCGAATCGCTGGTGTGTGTCCTGGGCAACCACGACCTGCACTTGCTGGCCGCCGGGCATAACATTGAACGCCTGAAGAAAGCCGACACCCTGCGCGAGATACTCGAAGCGCCTGATCGCGCGGAACTGCTGGAATGGCTGCGCCAGCAAAAGCTCATGCACTACGACGAACTGCGCAACATCGCACTGGTTCATGCCGGCATCCCGCCCCAGTGGTCGTTGCGCAAAGCCCTGAAATACGCCGCCGAAGTTGAAGAGGCGCTGCACGACGACAACCGTATCGCGCCGTACCTCGACGGTATGTATGGCAACGAACCGGTGAAATGGGACAACGACCTCAAGGGTGTAGCCCGCCTGCGTGTCATCACCAACTATTTCACCCGCATGCGTTTCTGCACTCGCGAGGGCAAACTCGACCTCAAGAGCAAGGAAGGCGCCGACACTGCACTACCGGGCTATAAGCCATGGTTCACTTACAAAGAGCGCAAGACCAAAGACCTGAAGATCATCTTCGGTCATTGGGCTGCACTCGAAGGCCAGTGTGACGAGCCGGGGATCTTTGCCCTCGATACCGGTTGTGTGTGGGGTGGCGCCATGACGCTGATGAATGTCGACACCGGCGAGCGCCTGCAATGCAAATGCGACGACCAGGGCCATAGCACTCCACCAATCGCCCCAATCACTACCGAACAATCGCCAGCCAGCGCCCCGCGCCAGACTGCGTTACCGACGAGCCACAGGAGCCCGCCATGAGCGAATTCAAACGTATCCCCCCAGAGCAGGCTCAGGCCCTGCGTGAACAAGGCGCCGTGGTGGTCGATGTTCGCGACCCTGCTACCTTCGCCGCGCTGCATATCAGCGGCTCGAAGCATCTGGACAACCATTCCCTGCATGCCTTTATCCAGGGCGCAGACCTGGACGCCCCCACCGTCGTGGTCTGCTACCACGGCAATTCCAGCCAGGGCGCCGCGGCCTACCTGATTAGCCAGGGATTCTCGGACGTCTACAGCATGGATGGCGGTTTTGAGCTGTGGCGCACGACCTATCCTGCGGAAACAGCGCAAGGCACCTCGGAATAATTTTTTTGTAACGTGCGAGCCCCCGTGCCCCGCGGGCTCGCGCGATGGCAGACGAACGGTCTGGCATAACTTATTACGTATCTCGCCTTTACCTCCCGAATTCCCAACTATCCTTAAGCGCAGGCCATCCAAAACAGGGGAGAGCCGGTACACCGGCGCGCGGGTCATCGGGAGTAGCTTTCGGCGTAGTCAGCACCGAAAGAGTTCTGGGGGGTAAACAGCAACCGCCTGTTCGGTTGCTGCCAGCATCGACTGAGTGATCCGGCGTCGGCTCCACGTATCGAGCGAGGTGACGTCATGAGTATCTTTAGCCACTTCCAACAACGCTTCGAGTCCACACGCCAGGAAGAACTCTCACTGCAAGAGTATCTTGAGCTGTGCAAAAAGGACCGCAGCGCCTACGTTTCCGCCGCCGAGCGTCTGCTGCTGGCCATCGGAGAACCGGAGCTGCTCGACACCTCGACCAACTCGAGACTGTCGCGAATCTTTTCCAACAAAGTGATCCGTCGCTATCCGGCCTTTGAAGACTTCCACGGGATGGAAGAATGCATCGACCAGATCGTGTCGTATTTCCGTCATGCCGCTCAGGGCCTGGAAGAAAAGAAACAGATCCTCTACTTGCTTGGCCCCGTCGGTGGCGGTAAGTCATCCCTGGCCGAGAAGCTGAAACAACTGATCGAAAAAGTGCCCTTCTACGCAATCAAGGGCTCACCGGTATTCGAGTCGCCACTGGGTCTGTTCAACGCCACCGAAGATGGCGCGATCCTCGAAGAAGACTTCGGCATCCCGCGGCGCTACCTCAACACCATCATGTCGCCATGGGCCACCAAGCGCCTGGCCGAATTCGGCGGCGACATCAGCCAGTTCCGGGTGGTGAAACTCTATCCGTCGATCCTCAATCAGATCGCCGTGGCCAAGACCGAGCCGGGTGACGAGAACAACCAGGACATCTCGGCCCTGGTGGGCAAGGTCGATATCCGCAAACTGGAAGAATACCCACAGAACGACGCCGATGCTTACAGCTACTCGGGCGCCCTGTGCCGCGCCAACCAGGGGCTGATGGAATTCGTCGAAATGTTCAAGGCGCCGATCAAGGTGCTGCACCCATTGCTGACCGCCACCCAGGAAGGTAACTACAACAGTACCGAAGGCCTCGGGGCGATCCCGTTTACCGGGATCCTGCTGGCCCACTCCAACGAATCGGAATGGCACACCTTCCGCAACAACAAGAACAACGAAGCGTTTATCGACCGGATCTACATCGTCAAAGTGCCGTACTGCCTGCGGGTCAGCGACGAAGTGAAGATCTACGACAAGCTGCTGTTCAACAGTTCGCTGGCCAAGGCCCATTGCGCGCCCGACACCCTGAAAATGCTTGCCCAGTTCACCGTGCTCTCGCGCCTCAAGGAGCCGGAAAACTCGAACATCTACTCCAAGATGCGTGTGTACGACGGTGAAAACCTCAAGGACACCGATCCGAAGGCCAAGTCGATCCAGGAATACCGCGACAACGCTGGTGTCGACGAAGGCATGAACGGTCTTTCGACCCGCTTCGCGTTCAAGATCCTGTCGAAGGTCTTCAACTTCGATCCGCACGAAATCGCCGCCAACCCGGTGCATTTGCTGTACGTGCTGGAACAACAGATCGAACAGGAACAGTTCCAGGCTGAAACCCGCGAGCGCTACCTGCGCTTCCTCAAGGAGTACCTGGCACCGCGTTACATCGAGTTCATCGGCAAGGAAATCCAGACCGCTTACCTCGAATCGTACAGCGAGTACGGCCAGAACATCTTCGATCGCTACGTGCTGTACGCCGACTTCTGGATCCAGGACCAGGAATACCGCGACCCGGAAACCGGCGAAATCCTCAATCGTGTCGCCCTGAACGAAGAGTTGGAGAAAATCGAGAAACCGGCCGGCATCAGCAATCCGAAGGATTTCCGCAACGAAATCGTCAACTTCGTGCTGCGCGCCCGGGCCAACAACAACGGCAAGAACCCGACCTGGCTCAGCTACGAAAAACTTCGGGTGGTCATCGAGAAGAAAATGTTCTCCAACACCGAGGACCTCCTGCCGGTCATCAGCTTCAACGCCAAGGCCAGCAAAGAGGACCAGCAGAAGCACAACGACTTCGTCACACGGATGGTCGAGCGCGGTTACACCGACAAACAGGTCCGACTGCTGTCCGAGTGGTACCTGCGGGTCAGAAAATCACAATAACCCGCTGCCGGTCAGACCGGTTGTCGTCAGCCAGAGGCCTGTGCATGCATTTTCTGTTACACAAGCCTCTGGAAGGTGTTCGAAAGTCGGTAGCGAGTTCAAGCAGCATCCACAGCGCTTGGGGGAGCGTCGCATATCCCTTGGCCCTCGGTTCGATGCTGCACCACCGCTCGCCCCTTTCAGGACAGCTTCTAAGGAGCAGTCATGAGCTATGTGATCGACCGACGTCTCAATGGCAAGAACAAGAGCACGGTGAACCGTCAGCGGTTTCTGCGGCGTTACCGTGACCACATCAAAAAGGCTGTCGAAGAGGCGGTCAGCCGGCGGTCCATTACCGACATGGAACACGGCGAACAGATCAGCATTCCCGGTCGGGACATCGACGAACCGGTGCTTCATCACGGTCGCGGCGGCAAACAAACCGTCGTACATCCAGGCAACAAGGAGTTCACCAGCGGCGAGCACATCGCCCGCCCACCCGGAGGTAGCGGCGGTAGAGGCCCCGGCAAGGCTGGCAACTCGGGTGAAGGGATGGACGAATTCGTCTTCCAGATCACCCAGGAAGAATTCCTCGAGTTCATGTTCGAAGACCTCGAATTGCCGAATCTGGTCAAACGCAACCTGACCGGCACCGACACGTTCAAAACGGTGCGTGCAGGCATCAGCAACGAAGGCAACCCGTCGCGCATCAACATCATCCGCACCCTGCGTTCGGCCCACGCACGGCGCATTGCCCTGTCCGGCAGCAGCCGGGCGAAACTGCGTGAAGCCAAAGAAGAACTTCTGCGCCTGAAGCTGGAGGAACCGGACAACTTCGGCGATATCCAGAAAATCGAAGAAGAAATCGAAAAACTCAGTGCGCGCATTCATCGCATCCCGTTCCTCGATACGTTCGACCTCAAGTACAACCTGCTCATCAAGCAGCCCAATCCCAGTTCCAAAGCGGTGATGTTCTGCCTGATGGACGTCTCCGGCTCCATGACGCAGGCGACCAAGGACATCGCCAAGCGCTTCTTTATCCTGCTGTACCTGTTTCTCAAGCGTAACTACGACAAGATCGACGTCGTGTTCATCCGCCACCACACCAGTGCCCGCGAAGTGGATGAAGAAGAGTTCTTCTACTCGCGCGAAACCGGCGGCACCATCGTGTCCAGTGCCTTGAAACTGATGCAGGAGATCATGGCCGAGCGTTATCCGAGCAACGAGTGGAACATTTATGCCGCCCAGGCTTCGGACGGCGACAACTGGAATGACGATTCGCCGATCTGCCGTGACATTCTGATCAACCAGATAATGCCGTTCGTGCAGTACTACACTTACGTTGAGATCACCCCGCGCGAACATCAGGCCCTGTGGTTCGAGTACGAGCGCATAGCCGAAGCCTTTTCTGACACTTTCGCCCAGCAGCAACTGGTCTCGGCCGGGGATATCTACCCGGTCTTCCGTGAACTCTTCCAGCGCAGGTTAGTGACATGACCGCCAAAGAGCAGAAGCGCCAACCCATTTCCACCGGCTCCGAATGGACGTTCGAGCTGATCCAGGCCTATGACCGCGAAATCAGCCGCCTGGCAGCTCGTTACGCACTCGATACGTACCCCAACCAGATCGAAGTCATCACCGCCGAGCAGATGATGGACGCCTACGCCTCGGTCGGTATGCCACTGGGGTACCACCATTGGTCCTACGGCAAACACTTCCTCAGCACGGAAAAGTCCTACAGTCGCGGGCAGATGGGGCTGGCCTACGAGATCGTGATCAACTCAGACCCGTGCATCGCTTACCTGATGGAAGAAAACACCATCTGCATGCAGGCGCTCGTCGTGGCACATGCCTGCTACGGGCATAACAGCTTTTTCAAAGGCAATTACCTGTTCCGCACCTGGACCGACGCCAGCTCGATCATTGATTACCTGGTGTTTGCCAAGCAGTACATCATGCAGTGCGAGGAGCGCCACGGCATCGACGCGGTGGAGGACTTGCTGGACTCCTGCCACGCACTGATGAACTACGGTGTCGACCGCTACAAACGCCCCTACCCGATTTCCGCTGAAGAAGAACGGCGCCGGCAAAAGGATCGGGAAGAGCATTTGCAGAAACAGATCAATGATTTGTGGCGCACGATTCCAAAAGGCGCAGACAAGTACAGCGACAAGGACAATGCACGCTTCCCCGCCGAACCTCAGGAAAATATCCTGTACTTCATCGAAAAACACGCGCCGCTACTGGAGCCTTGGCAGCGGGAAATCGTGCGGATCGTGCGCAAGATCGCTCAGTATTTTTACCCTCAGCGCCAGACCCAGGTGATGAACGAAGGCTGGGCCACGTTCTGGCACTACACGTTGATGAACGACCTGTACGACGAAGGCCTGGTCACCGACGGCTTCATGATGGAGTTCCTGACATCCCACACCAGCGTTGTGTTTCAACCCGGCTTTGACAGCCCTTACTACAGCGGAATCAACCCTTACACCCTCGGGTTTGCCATGTACCGGGACATCCGGCGGATGTGCGAAGAACCCACCGATGAAGATCGCCACTGGTTCCCGGAAATTGCCGGCACCGACTGGCTGTCAACCATCAAGTTCGCCATGAGCAGCTTCAAGGATGAGAGTTTTATCCTTCAGTACCTGTCACCGAAAGTGATTCGCGACCTGAAACTGTTCAGCATTCTCGATGACGATCAAAAGGACGACCTGCTCGTACCAGCGATTCACGATGAAGAAGGCTACCGAATCATCCGTGAAACCCTGGCGGCGCAGTACAACCTGGGCAATCGCGAACCCAACGTGCAGATTTACAGCATTGACCGGCGCGGCGACCGCTCCCTGACCCTGCGCCACCAGCAACACGACCGCAAACCGCTGGGCGAGTCCACCGAGGAAGTGCTCAAGCACCTGCACCGCCTGTGGGGTTTTGATATCCACCTGGAAACCTTGCAAGGCGATCAGGTGATGAAAACCCATCACGTTCCACCCAGAAACGAGCATAGCGAAGGGGATTACGGCCGGCTGGACTTGGCCGTCATTCATCTTTGAGCGGGTTTGAGCCTCCGAAAGTTCGACGCAACGGTTATTCTGTCGAGCTAACGGAGGTTTTTTATGCAGATTTATAAAGTCGGCGGTGCCGTACGTGATCGCCTGCTCGGCAAACCTGTCACCGATATCGACTGGGTCGTGGTGGGCGCCACCACTGAAGAGATGCTCGCCAAGGGATTTCGCCCGGTCGGGGCGGACTTCCCGGTATTTCTTCACCCTAAAAGCGGTGAGGAATATGCCCTTGCCCGTACCGAACGCAAGAGTGGACGCGGATATGGCGGTTTCACCTTTCACGCCAGTCCCGAAGTCACCCTCGAAGAAGACCTGATCCGTCGCGACCTGACGATTAACGCCATGGCCGAGGACGATCAGCAAAACCTGACCGACCCCTACCATGGCCAGCGCGATCTGGAAGCCCGCCTTCTTCGTCACGTTTCCCCCGCGTTCGCCGAAGATCCGCTCCGTGTCCTGCGCGTCGCCCGTTTTGCAGCACGCTATGCGCCGCTAGGTTTCAACGTCGCGCCCGAGACCATGGAGTTGATGCGCCAGCTCAGCGAATCGGGCGAACTGGAAGCGCTGACCGCCGAACGCAGCTGGAAAGAAATTTCCCGAGCATTGATGGAAGATCAGCCGCAAGTGTTCATCGAAGTGCTGCGCGGGTGCGGCGCTCTCAAGGTGCTGATGCCTGAAGTTGACGCGTTGTTTGGCGTCCCCCAGCCCGAGGCTCATCACCCGGAAATCGACACCGGGGTGCATACGCTGAGCGTGCTCGAGCAAGCGGCGCATCACAAACAACCGCTGACCGTGCGCTGGGCCTGCCTGCTGCATGACCTGGGCAAAGGACTGACACCCGAAGAAGACTGGCCCCGGCACATTGCCCATGAACACAGGGGTTTGAAGCTGATCAAAGCGGTCAACGAACGGTTCAAGGCACCGAGAGATTGCCAGGAACTGGCACTGCTGGTGGGCGAATATCATACCCATGGTCATCGCGCCCTGGAGCTGAAGCCTTCGACGCTGCTGGATTTGCTACAGAGTTTTGACGTCTACCGACGACCTCAGCGGTTCGAAGAATTTATCCACGCGTGTGAGATGGATGCACGCGGACGCAAAGGTCTGGAACAGAGAACTTATCCACAGGCGGATTATTTGCGCGGTGCGGCGACGGCAGCCAGAAGCGTGGCGGTCCAGCCGCTGCTGGAGAAGGGCTTCAAAGGGCCGGAGTTGGGTGAAGCGATCAAGCGTGAACGACTGAAGGCGCTGAAGGCCTACAAAGAAGCGGCGTCTGTCTGAAAGCTATCGCGGGCAAGCCCGCTCCCACAGGTACGATGCAACCCTTGTGGGAGCGGGCTTGCCCGCGATGATGTCAGTCAAATCACAGCAAATTCGAAGGTGTTAGCTGCTCGCCACGCCACTCAAACGCAACCGGCGCCAATACTTGATCAATCTGCGCTTCGCCCCACAAGGTCGCAAAGCTCTTTCCTACACCCGGATGCACGCGATCAGGCGCAATCAGCGATAACGGCCACAGCACGAAAGCGTTCTTCAAAATTTCGGCTCGCGGCAGGATCAAACCATCAAAATTACCCACCAGATCACCAAACAGCAGGACGTCGATATCCAGCGGCAATCCCTTGCGGTCCGGTGCGTAGCGACCGTTGTCCGCCTCGATGAATTTCAATCGACGGTCGAGCTCCATCAGCGGCAGATCGGTGTAAGCCGACACCACGAAATTGAAGAACGGCCCGCTCTTGATGCCCACTGGCTGGCTTTCGAACACCGCCGAACAGCGGATATCCACCAGAAACTCCGCAAGGGCATCCAGACCTGCCTGCAAATGGGTTTCACGCTCGATATTGCTACCGAGCCCGAGGTACACCTGAGTCAGCGACATCCGCGCTCGATCTCCACGCCCACACCACCGGTGGCCGCCGGGACAGCGCCAGGCTTGGTCAGCTTGAGGCGCATCCAGGTGATCTTGAATTCATTCATCAGCACTTCAACCAGACGCTCGGCAAAAGTCTCGACCAGTTGGTATTGCGCCTGCTCGGCAAACGCCTGGATGCGCGACGACACACTGGCGTAATCGAGCGCCAGGGTCAGGTCGTCACCGGCGGCGGCCGGGCGATTGTCCCAGGCGAAGCTCAGATCAAGACGCAGGCACTGTCGGATGCCTCGCTCCCAGTCGTAGGCACCGATCACGGTGTCGACTTCCAGGCCCTCGATAAACACTCTGTCCAAGCACTTTTCTCCGCTGCACGACAAGGGCGCAATGCGCCGTTAGAATCAGGGCGTCCTCGCCCGGAATAGTTAGCATGTTTTGGTTATTGGCGATCCTCGCCTACCTGCTCGGCTCGCTGTCCTTCGCCATTTTGCTCAGCCGCCTGACCGGGAGTCCCGATCCGCGAATGAGTGGCTCAGGCAATGCCGGTGCCACCAACATGTTGCGCCTGGCCGGCAAGAAACTCGCCGTCCTGACCCTTCTCGGCGACCTCTGCAAAGGCTTGCTGCCCGTGCTGATCGCCGCTCTTGCCGGTCTTTCGCTGCAAGAACAGGCCTGGATCGGCATCTGCGCCGTCATCGGCCATCTGTTTCCAGTGTACTTTCGCTTTCGCGGTGGCAAAGGTGTCGCCACCGCGGCCGGCATGTTGCTGGGGCTATACCCGCCCGCCGCGTTGCTGGCGGTCTGCGCCTGGCTGCTGACATTCTACCTGACCCGCACCAGCTCACTCGCCGCCCTGATCGCCACACCCCTGACGCTGCCGCTGCTTGCCTGGCAAGAACCGGCGGCGTTGCTGCCCATGAGCGTGCTCACCGGGCTGATTGTCTGGCGTCATCGCGGCAATCTACGCGACCTGTTTGCCGGGCGCGAACGGCATTTTTAAATACCGGACGTGAGCGCGGCTCATCAAAGCGCAGACAACTGCTCCATCGGCCAACGCGCCTGCACGCTGATCGCCAAAGATTCATGCTGGCCGGCCTGCAAGCGCTGGCAACCGGCAAACGCGATCATCGCGCCATTGTCGGTGCAGAACTCCGGGCGGGCATAAAACACATCACCCTTCATGTCGCCGAGCATTTTCTCCAGCGAGGTGCGCAGGGCCTTGTTGGCGCTGACGCCCCCGGCAATCACCAGGCGCTTCATGCCCGCTTGCTTCAGGGCTCGCTTGCACTTGATGGTCAAAGTCTCCACCACGGCCTGCTGGAACGCCAGAGAGATGTCGCAACGGGCTTGCTCGCTGTCGTCCCCGGCGCTGACGCTTTGCTGCCAGGTGTTCAGGGCGAAGGTTTTCAAGCCACTGAAACTGAATGCCAGGCCTGGACGGTCGCACATCGGACGCGGAAACGTGAATCGTCCCGCAACACCTTGCTCGGCCAGACGCGCGATTTCCGGGCCGCCCGGATAATTGAGCCCCATCATCTTCGCGGTCTTGTCAAAGGCCTCACCGGCGGCATCATCCAGCGTCTCGCCCAAAAGCGTGTACTGACCGATCCCGTCGACCTGAACCAACTGCGTATGACCACCGGACACCAACAAAGCGACGAACGGGAATTCGGGCGGTTGCGTCTCCAGCATAGGCGCCAGCAAGTGGCCTTCCATGTGGTGCACACCCAAGGCCGGAATACCCCAGGCAAAGGCCAGCGCCTGGGCGCAGGAAGCCCCCACCAGCAACGCCCCAACCAGGCCAGGACCCGCGGTATAAGCGATCGCGTCGATCTCGGTCGGCACACAGCCAGCTTCGGCCAACACCTGACGAATCAAGGGCAGCATCCGTTTCACGTGATCGCGCGAGGCCAGCTCCGGCACCACACCACCATAGGCGCGGTGCAAGTCGATCTGACTGAACAGTGCGTCGGCCAACAGCCCGCGTTCACTGTCATATAATGCGACGCCGGTTTCGTCGCAGGAGGTTTCTAATCCCAGTACTAGCATGGGTTTGCGCCTTGTTTAGGCTGAATTCGAAGGCGCGCATAATAGTCGCCGCGTGATGCCCCGACCAGCGGTTTTCGATCAGAGGCTTTGCATTCCGAGCGATGAGGAGTTAACATCCGCAACCCTTAAAAACCGACGTCTTCAAGTGCTCTTTTGCCGCGAGGATGTTGACCCCGGTAATGAATGAAGGTAGCTCTGGATGCCAGCCGTCAAAGTAAAAGAGAACGAACCCTTCGACGTAGCTCTGCGTCGTTTCAAGCGCTCCTGCGAAAAAGCCGGTGTACTGGCTGAAGTTCGTAGCCGCGAATTTTACGAGAAGCCAACTTCCGAGCGTAAGCGCAAAGCAGCAGCCGCTGTTAAGCGTCACGCGAAGAAAGTTCAGCGCGAACAGCGCCGCGCCGTTCGTCTGTACTAATACACAGACGATCGTAGCAAGCTTCTGCCAAGCCCGGCTCTCAGCCGGGCTAATGGCATTTGCGTAAAACGCTTGATGCTTCACTGTCGAAGCCGCAGACGCGACCAAGACAAACCTGCTTTACAGCGTCAGACCTGGCTCTTTTGCCAGCGGTGCACGTCTTTTCTGACGAGCCTTCCAAGGCTACTGACGAGCACACCCACTGATTCCTCTCACGACGATCAGCCCAAGGCACCTGCTTGCGTGCCCGCTTATTGAGCTATCCGAGGCCATCGACAGGCCGCAGCGGATTCAGCGCAACACTTTCAAACAGTCGATTACTGATTGGTATTAACGTCAGTGGATTTTCGGCAGATACACTCCCCGATAGCGATTACGCAGACGACACCGGTCGAGCCGCACTTTTTGCGCGCCTCAAACAACGACCCGCGTCCGGCCGCCCTTCGTTAAAGGTCCATTTCAGCGCAGATGACGAGAACGCCATGGCCGGGCTAATTCCCCAGAGCTTCATTGACGACCTTCTGAACCGCACCGACATCGTCGATGTGGTCAGCTCGCGCCTGCAATTGAAAAAGGCCGGCAAGAACCACACCGCTTGCTGCCCGTTCCACAAAGAGAAAACCCCGTCTTTCAGCGTCAGCCCCGACAAACAGTTCTATTACTGCTTCGGCTGCGGTGCTGGCGGTAACGCCCTCGGCTTCATCATGGACCACGACAACCTGGATTTCGTCCAGGCCGTCGAAGAACTGGCCAAAGCAGCCGGTATGGAAATCCCCCGTGAAGAAAGCGGTCGGGCGCACAAAACGCGGCAACCAACCGATTCGCCGCTGTATCCGCTGCTCACCGCTGCCGCCGACTTTTATCGTCAGGCGCTGAAAAGCCATCCGTCACGCAAAGCCGCGGTGGATTACTTGAAGGGCCGCGGACTGACCGGCGAGATTGCCCGCGACTTCGGCCTCGGCTTTGCCCCGCCGGGCTGGGACAACCTGTTCAAGCACTTGAGCAGCGATACCCTGCAACAAAAAGCCATGGTCGACGCCGGGCTGCTGATCGAGAACGCCGAAACAGGCAAACGCTATGACCGCTTCCGCGATCGCGTGATGTTCCCGATTCGCGACAGCCGTGGGCGCATCATCGCTTTCGGCGGCAGGGTACTGGGCGACGACAAACCGAAATACCTGAACTCACCGGAAACACCGGTCTTCCATAAAGGCCAGGAACTCTACGGTCTTTATGAAGCACGCAAAAACAACCGCAACCTCGACGAAATCATCGTCGTCGAAGGCTATATGGACGTCATCGCCCTCGCCCAGCAAGGCCTGCGCAATGCCGTCGCGACCCTGGGCACCGCCACCAGCGAAGAGCACTTGAAGCGTCTGTTTCGCGTCGTGCCCAACGTGCTGTTCTGTTTCGACGGCGACCAGGCTGGCCGTAATGCCGCCTGGCGGGCACTGGAAGCGACACTGCCCTGCCTACAAGACGGGCGGCGCGCACGCTTTCTGTTCCTGCCGGAAGGCGAAGACCCGGATACATTGGTTCGCTCCGAAGGCACGGATGCCTTCCGTGCGCGAATCAACCAGCACGCCCAGCCACTGGCGGATTATTTCTTCCAGCAGTTGACCGAGGAGTCGGACCCGCGCTCGCTGGAAGGAAAGGCCCACATGGCCACCCTCGCCGCGCCGCTGATCGACAAGGTACCGGGTGCCAACCTGCGCATCCTGATGCGCCAGCGTCTGAGCGAAATCACCGGGCTTAGCGGTGAAGCCGTCAGCCAACTGGCGCAAAGCGCCCCGCAGGAAGCGCCACCGGCATACGATCCAGGCATCGATTACGACGCCATGCCCGATTACAGCGACTACCATCAGCCGCAGTCACAAGAGATGTACGCGCCGCAGCAGGAGTGGACGCCGAAAAAACCCGGCGCTGGCGGCAAGAAGTGGGACAAGAAACCCTGGGACAAGAATGGCAAACGCGGTGGCGATCGTGATCAACCGAGCGCCCCGCGCACTCCAATTGCCGTGGAAGCCCCAACGCTGATCGCACTTCGAACCCTCATTCATCATCCAGACCTGGCCGGCCGGGTAGAAACCGCCGACCATTTCGCCAATGAGAGCAATACCTACGCACAGCTGCTGGTCGCACTGATCGAAGCGGTGCAAAAAAATCCTAAGCTAAACTCAATTCAGCTTATGGCCCGCTGGCACGGGACTGAGCAGGGGCGTTTGCTCAAGGCATTGGCGGAAAAGGAATGGCTGATTGCAGGTGACAACCTTGAACAACAGTTTTTAGACACCATTACTAGGCTATCAGCCGCTCAACACACGGATAGCCTGGAAGTACTAATCAGGAAAGCAAGGCAGCCAGGATTGACCGCGGAGGAAGCAAATCAGATAGCAAATCAGATGCGCGACCTATTAAAACGCAATATGGCTGTATCAAACCCGACCTCAACTGGCGCGTGAGGTCATAGCTCAGGTATAATCCTCGGCTTGTTTTTTGCCCGCCAAGACCTTCAGTGGATAGGGTGTTATGTCCGGAAAAGCGCAACAGCAGTCTCGTATCAAAGAGTTGATCACACTTGGTCGTGAGCAGGGTTACCTGACTTACGCGGAGGTCAACGACCACCTGCCGGAGGATATTTCAGATCCGGAACAGGTGGAAGACATCATCCGCATGATCAATGACATGGGGATCAACGTATTCGAGGTTGCGCCAGATAAGGATTCCCTTATGCTGGCCGACGCCGATACCGACGAAGCCGCGGCCGAAGAGGCAGCAGCAGCGTTGGCAGCGGTCGAGACCGACATTGGTCGCACCACCGACCCAGTGCGCATGTACATGCGTGAAATGGGTACGGTAGAGCTCCTCACACGTGAAGGCGAAATCGAAATCGCCAAACGTATTGAAGAGGGCATCCGCGAAGTGATGGGCGCAATTGCGCACTTCCCTGGCACGGTTGACCATATTCTCTCCGAATACACTCGCGTCACCACCGAAGGTGGCCGCCTGTCCGACGTCCTGAGCGGTTATATCGACCCGGACGACGGCATTGCACCGCCTGCTGCAGAAGTGCCACCGCCGATCGATCCGAAAGCCGCTCCCGCTGCCGACGACACCGACGACGATGACGCCGAAGCAACGGATGACGAAGAAGAAGCCGAAAGCGGCCCGGATCCGATCATCGCTGCACAGCGTTTTGGCGCTGTCTCCGATCAGATGGAAATCACCCGCAAGGCGCTGAAAAAGCACGGTCGTGGCAATAAGCTGGCAATCGCCGAGCTGTTGGCCCTGGCTGAGCTGTTCATGCCGATCAAACTGGTTCCGAAGCAATTCGAAGGCCTGGTCGAGCGTGTTCGCAGTGCCCTGGATCGTCTGCGTCAGCAAGAGCGCGCGATCATGCAACTTTGCGTTCGTGATGCCCGCATGCCGCGTGCCGACTTCCTGCGCCAGTTCCCAGGCAATGAAGTTGACGAAAGCTGGACCGATGCACTGGCCAAAGGCAAGAGCAAATACGCTGAAGCCATTGGTCGCCTGCAACCGGACATCATTCGTTGCCAGCAGAAGCTGACCGCGCTGGAAACCGAAACCGGTTTGACGATCGCCGAGATCAAGGACATCAACCGTCGCATGTCGATCGGTGAGGCCAAGGCCCGCCGCGCGAAGAAAGAGATGGTCGAAGCGAACTTGCGTCTGGTGATCTCCATCGCCAAGAAGTACACCAACCGTGGCCTGCAATTCCTCGATCTGATCCAGGAAGGCAACATCGGCTTGATGAAAGCGGTAGACAAGTTCGAATACCGCCGCGGCTACAAATTCTCGACTTATGCCACCTGGTGGATCCGTCAGGCGATCACTCGCTCGATCGCCGACCAGGCCCGCACCATCCGTATTCCGGTGCACATGATCGAGACGATCAACAAGCTCAACCGTATTTCCCGTCAGATGTTGCAGGAAATGGGTCGCGAACCGACTCCGGAAGAGCTGGGCGAACGCATGGAAATGCCTGAGGACAAGATCCGCAAGGTATTGAAGATCGCTAAAGAGCCGATCTCCATGGAAACCCCGATCGGTGATGACGAGGACTCCCATCTGGGTGACTTCATCGAAGACTCGACCATGCAGTCGCCAATCGATGTCGCCACTGTTGAGAGCCTTAAAGAAGCGACTCGCGAAGTGCTGTCCGGCCTCACTGCACGTGAAGCCAAGGTTCTGCGCATGCGCTTCGGTATCGACATGAATACCGACCACACCCTTGAGGAAGTTGGTAAGCAGTTCGACGTGACCCGTGAACGGATTCGTCAGATCGAAGCCAAGGCACTGCGCAAGCTGCGCCACCCGACGAGAAGCGAGCATTTGCGCTCCTTCCTCGACGAGTAACAACAGAACCCCCGGCCCAGGCCGGGGGTTTTGCTTTATGCAGATTAAATCCCCCGCACATCCCCCCCACCGCTTAGCCCGTCTACACTCGAAACATTCCCCCGAGCCATAACGAGACCGTTATGCCCAGACTGCCGACCGTGCTTTTTTTGCTGTCGCTGATGACCTGGACCGCAACGGCTGGCGCGCTGACTCTGACCGACGACGAACGTAGCTGGCTGACCGCACACCCGGATTTACGCTTGGGTGTGGACGCGTCATGGCCGCCATTTGAGTTCCGCGACGAACAGGGCCGCTATCAAGGCCTGGCCGCGGACTACATCAACGTGATCCGCCAAAGGCTGGCGATCAAACTCACGCCCATCGAGCCGGTCAGTTGGACGGTCGTACTGGAACAGGCCAAGCAAGGCAAGCTAGACATGTTACCGGGCATCATGTCGACCCCGGAACGCCAGTCATACCTGTCGTTTACGCGCCCCTACCTCGACTTTCCGATTGTCATCCTGGCCCATGTCGGCGGCGCCCAACCGCACAAGCTCGAAGACCTGTACGGGCTAAAGATTGCCGTGGTGGAAAACTATGCGCCGCATGAGCTACTGCGCACCCACCACCCAGACTTGAATCTGGTGCCGATGTCCAATGTGAGTTCAGCCTTGCAGGCGCTGGCCACCGATGAAGTAGACGCCGTGGTGGGCGATCTCGCTTCCAGCGTCTGGAGCCTTCGTCAGCTCAAGCTCGAAGGGTTGTATGTCAGCGGCGAAACCCCGTATCGCTATCAACTGGCAATGGCCGTGCCCCCCAACAACAAGGTGCTGGTCGGCATTCTGGATAAAGTGCTGGCGGACATGAGCCCGAGTGAAATCAGCGCCATTCAGGAACACTGGGTCGGAAATGTCCTGGATCACCGTAGCTTCTGGTCGGATCTGCTGGCTTACGGCTTGCCGGGGCTGCTGTTTCTGATGGTCATGCTGGCCGTGGTGATTCGGATCAATCGTCGACTGAGTTCTGAAATTGCTCGTCGGGTCGACCTCGAACAGGAGCTGCGCAGCAGCGAGTACCACTATCGCGGGCTGGTCGAGAGTCTGTCGGCCATCGCGTGGGAAGCACGGATCAGCGATTACACCTACAGCTACGTGTCGCCACACGCCGAAGACCTGCTGGGATATCCCCTGTCCCATTGGCTGATTCCGGGGTTCTGGCGCAATATCATCCACCCTGCGGACCTGACACGGGCTCAAACCTACTGCGATCACGAAGTGCTGGCCGGGCGCGATCACAGCGTTGATTACCGGGTCATCACCGCCGATGGCCGCTGCCTGTGGGTGCGCGACATCGTCAGCCTGATCGAGCACGGCCATGAGCCGGTGTTGCGCGGGTTGATGATCGACATCAGTGATGCCAAGCGCACTGAAGAGGCGCTAAGCCTTTCCGAGCAAAAATTCGCCTCGGTATTCCAGCAGTGCCCGGACATCCTGGTGATCGCGCGGCTTAGTGACGGTTGTCTGCTGGAGGTCAACAAAGCGTTCGAAGAACAGATTGGTCTCAAGGCCGAAGAGGTCATAGGCCAGACCGCCACCGACCTGAACATCTGGGGCATACCCGGTGTGGGTCCCGGCCTGCTGCAACGTCTGCAGGCCGGCAGTATCCGCAACCTGGAAATGCCCTTTCGTCGCAGTAATGGCCACGTGTTTACCGGCCTGATTTCCGCCGAACCCTTTGATCTCGATACCACTCCCGCCCTCGTAGTGGTGGTGCGTGACATCAGCCAGCTAAAAGAAACCCAGCAACAACTGCAAACCTCCGAAGAGAAATTCGCCAAGGCCTTTCATGCTTCCCCAGACGGTTTGTTGCTGTCGCGCCAGAGCGACGGGTTACTGCTGGAGGTCAATGAAGGATTCAGCCGCATTACCGGTTTCAACAGCGCAATGTCCGTGGACCGGTCGGCCCTGGACCTGGGGATATGGGTCAACCTCAACGAACGCAAGCAAATGCTCGACCTGCTGCACCGCGATGGCTTCGTCCGCGACTTCAGCTGCCACATCCGCCGCAGCGACGGGCAGATCCGCCTCTGCGAGGTATCGAGCCGTCCGCTGCCGATCGGCGATGAAGATTGCATGCTGACCATTGCCCGGGACATTACCGAGCGGCACCTCATGCAGGAAAAGCTGCAACAGGCCGCCACCGTGTTCGAAAGCACAGCCGAAGGTGTGTTGATCACCGACACCCAACAGCACATCAGCGCGGTCAACCGTGCCTTTACCGAGATTACCGGCTACAGCGAGAGCGAAGCGCTGGGCCACACCCCTCGCCTGCTCGCTTCGGGCCTCCACGACAGCGCATTCTATGCCGCGATGTGGCATCAGTTGACAGCCGAAGGTCATTGGCAAGGCGAGATTTCCAACCGCCGCAAGAACGGCGAACTCTATCCGAGCTGGCTGACCATCAACGCTGTGCGCAACCGGGAAAAATTCATCACCCACTTTGTGGCGGTATTTGCCGATATTTCCAGCCTCAAACACGCCCAGGCCAAACTCGACTACCAGGCGCATCACGACCCACTGACCGGCCTGCCAAACCGCACGCTGTTCGAAAGCCGACTACAAACCGCACTCAACTCGCAGAAGGAAAACGGCGGCCAGGGCGCAGTGCTGTTCCTCGACCTGGACCGCTTCAAGCACATCAACGACAGCCTCGGCCACCCGGTCGGTGACCTGCTGCTCAAAGGCATCGCCGTGCGCCTCAAAGAGCAGTTGCGCGATATCGATACCGTTGCGCGCCTTGGTGGTGACGAATTCATCATTCTGCTACCGGGCCTTCAGCAATCCAGCGATGCCGACAATATTGCGACCAAGCTGCTCAACTGTTTCTCCGCGCCCTTCCAGGCCGGGGAGCATGAGTTTTTCATCAGCGCCAGTATCGGCACCAGCCTGTACCCCAACGACGGCTGGGACGTCGCCACGCTGGTCAAAAACGCCGACGCGGCGATGTACCGCTCCAAGGCCAAGGGGCGTAACCGGGTTGAAAGCTACACCCGCGACCTCACCGCACAGGCCAGCGAACGCGTGGCGCTGGAACATGAGCTGCGGCGCGCCATCGAGCGCAACGAACTATTCCTGCATTACCAACCGAAAATCAGCCTCGCCGACCATCGACTGGTCGGCGCCGAAGCGCTGATTCGCTGGCATCACCCGACCTTCGGCACCGTGCCGCCGGAACACTTCATTCCCCTGGCCGAAGAAAACGGCATGATTCTGCAAATTGGCGACTGGGTACTCGAGACGGCTTGCCGGCAGATGCAAGAGTGGAATCAGGTGTATGAATGCCTCGGCCCGCTCTCGGTCAACCTCGCAGGCGCCCAACTGCGCCAACCGAACCTGTTGGGGCGGATCGAACAACTGCTCAAGGACAGCCATCTCGCGCCGGGTTTTCTGCAACTGGAGATTACCGAAAACTTCATCATGAGCCAGGCCGAAGAAGCGCTGGCGGTGCTGCACCAACTCAAACAACTGGGTGTTCAGTTGGCCATCGATGACTTCGGTACGGGCTATTCGTCGCTGAGCTACCTCAAGCGCTTGCCGCTGGATATTCTCAAGATCGATCAGTCGTTCGTCCGCGGCCTGCCTGACGATCCGCACGATGCGGCGATCGTTCGCGCGATCATCGCGCTGGGCCGCAGCATGCAATTTACCGTCATTGCCGAAGGCGTCGAGACCGTGGCCCAACAGGAATTCCTCACTGCCGAAGGCTGTGAACAGATCCAGGGCTACATCGTCAGCCTGCCGCTGCCCCCCGACGAATTTGCCGCGACGTTTCTTCGTATAGCCGTATCCGATTTTTCGGATAGCACAGCCGAGAAACCGTCGCTATAATCCGCGACCTACTGAGGGCCTATAGCTCAGTTGGTTAGAGCAGAGGACTCATAATCCTTTGGTCCACGGTTCAAGTCCGTGTGGGCCCACCAAACAAAAAAGCCGCGCTAATGCGCGGCTTTTTCGTATGCGACGAGCTGGTTTTCTTTAAGTTGTATGTCGCAGCTATCAGATGACGCCCGCCAAGGTTGTAGGCAACATCTGATTATCTTGTGATGGGCACTTTGCTGCCTTGTTGCGCTTTTGTTCGACGGGATACTCTCCGGACGTCACTGCCAATGCAGTGATCGGGCTTGGAAACCCGTCGAATCAAAACGTAACAGCGCCCCTGATTACGATTGCAGCAGCTTATCTGCAACCTGAGTTATGGCGGCTGTGCGCGGGACGTCTTAGGGCGTGCCGGTTCCTTGATTCCCGGTTTTCCAACCTGCGCACAGCTGCCACCCATTCGCTTGGAAACGAAATTGGCATCTCCTCAAATCAAGGAAGTTGACCATGAACAACCAATCAGAACTAAAAACCATTGGCTTCACTCCGTTCATATACTGCTCGGATCAGGCGTTATTCAACGTCAGGCCCGGTGTCCCCATCGTCGAAGCATTGGCACAGGCCTCCAATCTGCTATTCCTCGCCAAGGCATTTGCCGAGGATGCCGCCTACACAAAGGACACCGACCACCACGCTTGGGCCGCGCATTATCTGACGGCGATGAGCAAGGCGGTAATTGATGATGTGGTGAAAGTGCTGACACCGCGACCTGCGCGGACCGCGACGGAATCCGAGTAACAGCACTCAACAGGATTATGCCCCGAGTATTCGAGACCTTCAGCTCATCGTCACGAGTGTCGTGACGCATTCGCCGATACGCGACCTGGCACTCACTACTGGCCAATCACTATCAACGTTGTGTATGTTCGCGCCTCATCGTCGAAGGGCACGTTCGACTCAATCGAGACAAAAGGAATTTGCGGATGAAGAAAGCCATTTTTACCAGCCTGTTCACAGCACTGATTGTTGCAGGCAGCCCTGCGATTGCCCAAGCGAAAGCCAGCGTTGCCGATGTTTTTAATGGAAAAATGTTGGGCACTAATCTGCGTCACTTCGAATCGGTTGCCGGCGTCGCACGTGAGAGTTCGGGCGATCATCACTCTTATGAGGTTCAAGGTTGCCAAATTACGGCGACTGCCGGTGGCGGCACAATAAGTGAACTGCGCATGGAGCTTTCGCCGACCTGCCAAGCCGACTTGAAATCCTTCATCGGTGAATCGTTCGCACCGGCCGCCAACAAGCCCCTGACCTTCGGAAACTTTCAACAAGCGGCTGGGGACCTGAATTTCTACGCGGACTGCCTGACCATGTGCGGCAACGCTGCCGATCCGTCGGTTTTTGCGCTATGGGACGGCCCGCGAGCTGTGGACTTCCGTCAGGTGTTGCTGGAAGTTGTGCTGGTCAGCGATCAAGCGCTGAAAGCCTCTAACCAGTGGCAGGCCAGCATGACCAAGGTCAAGGGCGAAGATTTTGTCACCGATACTCGTTTTAACTGTGAGAGAGATTTCGACGCGCAGGCGCAGCAAAGCTTCCAGGCTGTGCAGGTTACCGCGATTACCATCGGCTCCGAACTGCCGACTCCTGGCTGCTGAGCGGCCAAACAGAAAAGCCGCGCTAATGCGCGGCTTTTTCACGCCCGTGATTCAGCCGTCACTTGGGCAATGTCTAGCAATCACATAGCCCCAGTTCGAATATCGACCACAAGCGCCCCGCCGAACGAGTCTGTAACATGCTCAGCCATTGAACCGTGCCACTGGAGCCACCCCTTGCCTGACATCCGCCCGCCCGTGCTTGATGAAATCGACCGCCAATTGATCGCAGCCTTGCAGATCAACGCCCGCGAGAGCGTGGCCATGCTGGCCCGGCAATTGGGCATCGCGCGCACGACCGTCACGTCGCGACTGGCGCGCCTGGAAAAGGCCAAAGTCATCACCGGTTATGGCGTGCGCCTCGGTCAGCGCGTGGTCGATGGCGGATTGCAGGCGTATGTCGGGATTACCGTGCAACCGCGCTCTGGCAAGGAAGTGCTGCGCCGGCTCAGTGCGATGGCTCAGGTTCAGCAGTTGTGTGCGGTAAGTGGCGAATTTGATTATGTGGCGTGGTTGCGTACCGACTCGCCAGAGCAGCTGGATCAGTTGCTGGATCAGATCGGCAGTGTGGATGGGGTGGAGAAGACGACGACTTCGATCATTCTGAGCAGCAAGATTGATCGGGGGCAGCCGGTTTGACATTCCAACTCAGGTTTCATGGGCGCCTGAGCTGACGCCATCGCGAGCACGCTCGCGCCTACAGGGGATCGAATTGTCATTCTGATTCAACGCCACGTCATATTGACCATTAAAATGGCAAATCGACGACATATTGCGTCTTATTAACGTGTTCTACGCTCACTAGAATGGCTGCCATCTTTTCCTATACTCAGACGCGCATCCCGCGTCGGGTCGCCAGCAAGGTCAGCCATGAACAAGAACAATCGCCATCCTGCAGACGGTAAAAAACCAGTCACCATTTTCGGCCCGGACTTTCCTTTCGCCTTCGACGACTGGATCGAACACCCGGCGGGTCTGGGCAGCATTCCTGCGCACAACCACGGTGCCGAAGTAGCGATTGTCGGTGCTGGTATCGCCGGCTTGGTGGCGGCTTACGAATTGATGAAACTGGGCCTCAAACCCGTCGTCTACGAAGCCTCGAAAATGGGCGGGCGCCTGCGTTCCCAAGCGTTCAATGGCGCTGAAGGCATCATCGCCGAGCTCGGTGGCATGCGTTTTCCGGTCTCGTCCACCGCGTTCTATCACTACGTCGACAAGCTCGGTCTTGAGACCAAACCCTTCCCGAACCCGCTGACCCCCGCGTCGGGCAGCACCGTGATCGATCTGGAAGGCAAAACCCATTACGCACAAAAACTGGCAGATCTTCCTGCACTGTTCCAGGAAGTAGCTGACGCCTGGGCCGACGCCCTGGAAGCCGGCTCGCAGTTCTCCGATATCCAGCAAGCGATCCGCGACCGCGACGTGCCACGCCTCAAGGAGCTGTGGAACACCCTCGTCCCGCTGTGGGACGACCGCACCTTCTACGACTTCGTCGCCACCTCCAAAGCGTTCGCCAAGCTGTCGTTCCATCACCGCGAAGTGTTCGGCCAGGTCGGTTTCGGCACCGGCGGCTGGGACTCGGATTTCCCCAACTCGATGCTGGAAATCTTCCGCGTGGTGATGACCAACTGCGACGATCATCAGCACTTGGTGGTCGGTGGGGTGGAACAGGTGCCACAGGGTATCTGGCGCCATGTGCCGGAACGTTGCGTGCACTGGCCTGAAGGCACCAGCCTCAGCTCCCTGCACAACGGAGCACCGCGTACCGGCGTGAAGAAGATTGCCCATGCACCGGGTGGCCGTTTCGCCGTCACCGACAACTGGGGTGATACCCGCGAATACGCCGCGGTGCTGACCACTTGCCAGAGCTGGCTGCTGACCACCCAGATCGAATGCGACGAAAGCCTGTTCTCGCAAAAAATGTGGATGGCGCTGGATCGCACGCGCTACATGCAATCGTCGAAGACGTTCGTGATGGTCGACCGCCCGTTCTGGAAGGACAAGGACCCGGAAACCGGCCGCGACTTGATGAGCATGACGCTCACCGATCGCCTGACCCGTGGCACCTACCTGTTCGATAACGGCGACGATAAGCCGGGGGTGATTTGCCTGTCGTACTCGTGGATGAGCGACGCACTGAAAATGTTGCCGCAGCCGGTGGAAAAACGCGTGAAGCTGGCGCTGGACGCGTTGAAAAAGATCTACCCGAAAGTCGACATCGCAGCGCGCATCATCGGCGATCCGATCACCGTATCCTGGGAAGCCGACCCGCATTTCCTCGGGGCCTTCAAAGGCGCCCTGCCCGGCCACTATCGCTATAACCAGCGCATGTACGCGCATTTCATGCAAGACGAGATGCCAGCCGAGCAACGCGGGATTTTCATCGCTGGCGACGACGTTTCGTGGACGCCGGCCTGGGTTGAAGGCGCGGTGCAGACCTCACTCAACGCGGTGTGGGGCATCATGAAACATTTCGGCGGTGAAACTCACGCCGAGAACCCGGGTCCAGGTGATGTGTTCAACGAGATCGGACCGATCGCCCTGCCCGAGTAAGAGGAGTCCGAAATGCGCGTAGCCCTTTACCAATGTCCACCGCTGCCCCTGGACGTCGCCGGCAATCTGCAACGTCTGCAGCAATTGGCCCAGGAAGCGAAAGGCGCCGATTTGCTGGTAGTGCCGGAGATGTTCCTGACCGGCTACAACATCGGCGTCGACGCCGTCAGCGTCCTCGCGGAGGTGCACAACGGTGAATCGGCGCAACACATTGCGCGCATTGCCAAGTCTGCCGGGATCGCCATTTTATATGGCTACCCGGAGCGCACCGAAGACGGGCAGATCTACAACGCCGTGCAGTTGATCGACGCCCAGGGCGAGCGGTTGTGCAACTACCGCAAGACTCACTTGTTCGGCGACCTCGATCACTCGATGTTCAGTGCTGGCGAAGATGACTTTCCAGTGATTGAGCTCAATGGCTGGAAGCTGGGCTTCCTGATTTGCTACGACATGGAGTTTCCGGAAAACGCTCGACGCCTGGCGCTGGCCGGTGCCGAGCTGATCCTGGTGCCGACGGCAAACATGATTCCCTTCGACTTCGTCGCCGACGTCACCGTCCGCGCCCGTGCTTTCGAAAACCAGTGCTATGTGGCCTACGCCAATTACTGCGGCCATGAAGGCGACATCCACTACTGCGGCCAGAGCAGCATCGCCGCGCCGGATGGCAGCCGCATCGCCCAGGCTGGCCTCGATGAAGCGCTGATCGTCGGCGAGCTGGATCGGCAGTTGATGACCGACTCTCGCGCCGCCAATCGCTACTTGCTGGACCGCCGTCCCGAGCTTTACGGCGACCTTAACAAGCGCTGAGCCCCTGTAATCCGCTAGCATTAGCGCTTCTCTGTTCTGGAAGTGCTCATGCCTGCGCTGAATCACCCTCGCCCCCACACTGAAACCCTGGCCAACGGCTTGCGGGTGACGCTGCGTCATGCCCCGAATTTGAAGCGCTGCGCGGCGGCACTCCGGGTTGCGGCGGGCAGTCACGATGTGCCGCTGGCCTGGCCCGGCCTGGCGCATTTTCTGGAGCATTTGCTGTTTCTGGGGACTGAGCGCTTTCCTGCGGGCCAAGGGCTGATGGCCTATGTGCAACGTCACGGCGGGCAGGTCAACGCACGAACCAGCGAACGCACGACCGACTTCTTTTTCGAACTGCCGCCTCAGGCATTTCTCGGCGGGCTGGAGCGTCTGTCAGACATGCTCGCCCATCCACGTATGAATCCGGAGGATCAGTTGCGCGAGCGCGAAGTGTTGCAAGCCGAGTTTGTCGCCTGGTCACAGGACGCGGCGGCGCAACGGCAATTGACGCTGCTCGATGGGTTGACGTCGACCCATCCCTTGCGCGGTTTCCATGCCGGAAATCGCGATAGCCTGCCGGTGGAGCTCCCTGAGTTTCAGCAGGCCTTGAAGGATTTTCATCAACGGTTTTATCAGACCGGGCAACTGACACTGAGCCTCGCCGGGCCGCAGAGTCTCGATGAATTACGCGAGATGGCTCAGCGTTTTGGCGCCGAGATTCCCGTCGGGGACAAGGTCGCACAACAAACGCCCGGCGCGCTGATGAACGCATCGCAGAACACTTATCAACAGGCTGGCGAGCGTCGCCTGGATCTTCTGTTCGCGTTCGAAGCATTGCCCGACTCATCGCGTGAAGCGCTGGCCTTTCTGTGTCACTGGCTGAATGCCGCGAAACCTGGCGGTCTGATGTCGACGCTGCAAGAGCAGGGGCTGGCGGACAGCCTGAAAGCCGCGCCGCTGTATCAGTTCGCGGGGCAAGCGTTGCTGCACATTGAACTCGCTACGGCGCAATCGGCGAGTGTGATTCGCCAGAAGCTTCTCGACTGGCTGGGCTTTTTTGCCGCCCATCAAGACTGGACCGACTTGCGCGAAGAATACGCCGCCTTGCTGCAACGCCAGCAGCAAGTCGGCGCTGCCTTGCCATTGGCCCAACGGGACAGCGAGCAGCTCGAAACCGGGCTGTCCGAGCAGGGGGTTGCAGCGCTTAAAGACCTCCTGAAAAAAATCGGCGCTGTGGATAACTTCAGCGGCGCTTGGCAATTGCCGACGCCAAATCCGTTTTTGCGCGACGAAGCACCCACCGCCAATGCCGGGTTGATTCGCGGTCAGACCAGCAAACACCGAGGCCTGCGCACGTTTGCCCAGGACCGTTCGCGCAGTCGTCGTGAAAACTCGCCGATGCAATTCAGTCAGGCCTTGGCGGACAACAGCGATGAAGGGGCGATATTTCTGCGCTGGCGCCTCGATTTCAAACCGCTGCCCAGCCTTCAATCGAGCCTGGAAAATCGCCTGCAGCCATTACGCGAGGATGCGCGCCAGGCCGGCGTCGACTTTTCCTTCACTGCATCGGGCAATGAATGGCTGCTGAAAATGACCGGACTCCAGGAGCCGATGCCGACTGTCCTCGAACACGCGCTGAAAGTGCTGACCGAACCTGAGGTCGTTGCCCCACAAGAACAACCGGCAAGCGCTGCGCTGATACCGATTCGGCAGTTGCTGAAGGCGCTGCCCGACGAGTGTCTTGAGCGCACCGACGACTCAGACGACCTCCAGCAACTCTGGTCGAGCGCGCGCTGGGACGGCCTGGCGGTTGGCCTGTCCACCCAGACACAAGCCGCGATGGGCCTGGCCTTGAGCCGTATTCCCGGCACCGCGGACAATCAACTGACACTGCCGCCCTCGATCAGCGCCCGGCATCTGTGGACGACCGTCGATACCGGCGCCAGCGAGCACGCGTTGCTGCTCTTCTGTCCGACGCCGACTCAGGACATCGCCGATGAAGCGGCCTGGCGTTTGCTCGCGCATCTGGCTCAGACACCGTTCTACCAGCGCCTGCGGGTGGAGTTGCAACTCGGCTATGCGGTGTTCAGCGCCCTGCGACAGATTCATGGGCAAACCGGGATCCTGTTCGGCGTGCAATCGCCCAGCGTTGCGCCGGTGGACTTGCTGGATCATATCCAGGCGTTTCTGAACGGCTTCACTTCGATGATTCAAAGCCTCGACGACGCCACTTTCATCGCTCAGCGCCAGGCCTTGGCCGAACAGTTTGATAGCGCCGCACTGCCCACCGTCCAGGCAACGGAACTACTCTGGCAGAGCAAATTAGCCGGCCATTCGTCGGATTATCTGAAGCAACTGGCCCAGGCCATTTTGACGATTGACCACCGTTCATTGCTGGCTGCGGCACAGCGGCTGAATCAGGCGCAGGGTGGCTGGCGCGCCCTGGCCAGCGCGCCTTGCCCGAACCCGCTTTGGCAAGCGACAAAATGATCATTACCAAGGCTGCAATTAGCTTTCTCACACATTGGCAGCCAATTACTTTGAAATTTTAAGTAACATAGCTACCTAACTATCTGAACATCTCCGACTGGAGGTGGACTATATGTATAGATCTGAACTGTCCCATCACCTGAAGGAATGCTCCCATGTCCTGGTCCAAACCTGCTTACACCGACCTGCGTATCGGCTTTGAAGTCACCATGTACTTCGCAAGCCGCTAATCTTTTTGTAGCGCAGTGCAACGCCTCGGCTCGCCGAGGCGTTTTTATTTTCAGTTTTCGAATGATGGAGCGGCCATGTTTGTCCAGATTCTAGGTTCCGCCGCGGGGGGTGGTTTTCCCCAGTGGAATTGCAATTGCGTGAACTGCGCCGGTTTTCGCAATGGCAGCCTGAACGCCAAGGCGCGAACCCAGTCGTCTATCGCAATTTCCGATGATGGCGTGAACTGGGTGTTGTGCAACGCGTCACCGGACATCCGCGCTCAGCTTCAAAGCTTCGCCCCGTTGCAACCGGGCCGCGCCCTGCGTGATACCGGCATCAGCGCCATCATCCTGATGGACAGCCAGATCGACCACACCACCGGCCTGCTCAGCCTGCGCGAAGGTTGCCCGCATCAGGTCTGGTGTACTGACATGGTCCATGAAGATTTGAGCAGCGGATTCCCGCTGTTTACCATGCTGACCCACTGGAATGGCGGACTGGACTGGAACCCGATCGAACTGGACCGCAGCTTCACCATCGCGGCCTGCCCAAACCTGCGATTCACCCCGTTGCCGCTACGCAGCGCCGCGCCGCCGTATTCGCCGCACCGCTTCGACCCGCACCCCGGCGACAACATCGGTCTGATCGTCGAAGACCTGAACACCGGCGGCAAGCTGTTCTATGCGCCGGGGCTGGGCAAGGTCGACGCGCCGCTGCTGAAGATCATGGCCAGCAGTGATTGCTTGTTGGTGGACGGCACGATGTGGGACGACGACGAAATGCAGCGTCGCGGCGTCGGCACGCGCACCGGACGGGAAATGGGCCACCTGGCGCAGAGCGGCCCCGGCGGCATGCTGGAGGTGCTGAAGCAACTGCCCAAGCAGCGCAAGGTGCTTATTCACATCAACAACACCAACCCGATTCTTGATGAAGACTCGCCGGAGCGTGCCGAGCTGGTTCGTCGGGATGTTGAAGTGGCTTATGACGGCATGAGTATTGTGTTGTAGCGGAGGGCCCCATCGCGGGCAAGCCCGCTCCCACACGGGTTCTGTGGCGTACAAAACCCCCTGTGGGAGCGGGCTTGCCCGCGAAGACGTCCGACCTGACACCAAAGATTTCACGGCTGCTCCCCGGAGAACCGCAATGACTGACACCGCAATGACCCCCGCCGAATTCGAGGCCGCCCTGCGCGCCAAAGGCGCCTATTACCATATCCATCACCCCTATCACGTGGCGATGTATGAAGGCCGGGCGACTCGCGAGCAGATCCAGGGCTGGGTTGCCAACCGCTTTTACTATCAGGTGAACATTCCCCTGAAAGACGCCGCGATCCTCGCCAACTGCCCGGATCGCGAGATCCGTCGCGAGTGGATTCAGCGCCTGCTCGACCACGATGGCGCCCCCGGCGAAGACGGTGGCATCGAAGCCTGGCTGCGTCTGGGCCAGGCTGTGGGCCTCGACCCGGATCAACTGCGCTCTCATGAACTGGTGCTGCCCGGCGTACGTTTTGCCGTCGACGCCTACGTCAACTTTGCCCGCAGGGCCAGTTGGCAGGAAGCCGCGAGCAGCTCGCTGACTGAACTGTTCGCGCCGCAGATCCATCAATCGCGCCTGGACAGTTGGCCACAGCATTACCCATGGATCGACCCGGCCGGGTACGAGTATTTCCGCACTCGCCTGGGCCAGGCCCGCCGCGATGTGGAACACGGTCTGGCGATCACCTTGCAGCACTACACCACCCGGGCCGGTCAGGAGCGCATGCTGGAAATTCTCCAGTTCAAACTGGACATCCTTTGGAGCATGCTCGATGCCATGAGCATGGCCTACGAACTGAACCGCCCGCCGTATCACAGCGTGACCGAACAACGGGTCTGGCATAAAGGAATCACCTTATGAGTTTCGATCGCAGCAAGACCCCGACCTGGCGTCCCGGCTACCGTTTCCAGTACGAACCGGCGCAAAAAGGCCATGTGCTGCTGTACCCGGAAGGCATGATCAAGCTCAATGAAAGCGCCGCGCTGATTGGCGGTTTGATCGATGGCGAGCGTGATGTTGCGGCAATCATTGCCGAGCTCGACCTGCAGTTCCCCGGCGTGCCGGAGCTCGGTGACGACATCGAGCAATTCATGGAGGTTGCCCGTGCGCAGCACTGGATCGAACTTGCCTGAGTCGTCGGTGCAAGTACCGCCCACACCCGAAATCGGCCTGCCGCTGTGGCTGCTGGCCGAACTGACCTACCGCTGCCCGTTGCAATGCCCCTACTGCTCCAACCCGCTGGACTTCGCCGAACAAGGCAAGGAGCTGAGCACCGAGCAGTGGATCAAGGTCTTTCGCGAAGCGCGGGAGATGGGTGCGGCGCAGTTGGGCTTTTCCGGTGGCGAACCGCTGGTGCGCCAGGACCTCGCCGAGCTGATCGCCGAGGCACGCAAGTTGGGCTTCTACACCAACCTGATCACCTCCGGCATCGGCCTGACCGAGCAGAAAATCAGCGATTTCAAGAAGGCCGGCCTGGACCATATCCAGATCAGTTTCCAGGCCAGCGATGAGCAAGTGAACAACTTGCTGGCCGGCTCGAAAAAAGCCTTTGCGCAGAAGCTGGAAATGGCCCGCGCGGTGAAAGCCCACGGCTACCCGATGGTGCTGAATTTCGTGACCCATCGGCACAACATCGACAAGATCGACCGGATCATCGAGCTGTGCATCGCCCTGGAGGCGGACTTCGTCGAACTCGCCACCTGCCAGTTTTACGGCTGGGCGCAGCTCAATCGCGTCGGGTTGTTGCCGACCCGGGAACAGCTGGTCCGCGCCGAGCGCATCACCAACGAATACCGCGCCAAGCTGGAAGCCGAAGGGCATCCGTGCAAGCTGATTTTCGTTACGCCGGACTATTACGAAGAACGCCCGAAAGCCTGCATGAATGGCTGGGGCAGCATCTTCCTGACCGTTACCCCGGACGGCACCGCCCTGCCCTGTCACGGCGCCCGACAGCTGCCGGTGCAATTTCCAAACGTGCGCGACCACAGCATGCAACACATCTGGTACGACTCCTTCGGCTTCAACCGCTTTCGCGGTTACAACTGGATGCCCGAGCCGTGCCGTTCCTGCGATGAAAAAGAAAAGGACTTCGGCGGCTGCCGTTGCCAGGCGTTCATGCTCACCGGTGACGCGAGCAACGCCGACCCAGTGTGCAGCAAGTCTCAACATCATGGCGTGATTCTCAAGGCCCGCGAAGAAGCCGAGCACGCGACTCAGACCATCGAACAATTGGCCTTTCGCAATGAACGAAACTCCCGCCTTATCGCAAAAAGCTGAGCCTTTCAGCGCCTCCAGGGCCGTCGCGGCCGCGATCGACTTTGCCGAACTGCAGGTCGGCCAGCACGGTCTGTTCTGGAACGAATACCGGCCCGAAGAAGCCGCTTGCCGGATCTGGCATTGGCGTGACGGCCAGGCGCATTGCCTGACGCCGTCGGGTTTTAGTGTGCGCAGTCGAGTGTACGAATATGGCGGCGGCGGGTTTTGTCTGACCGATGACGGCATCGTTTTCGTCAACGAGGCGGACCAACAGCTGTATCGGCAATCGCTGCAGGGCGAAACACCCGAAGCGTTGACCGCGAGTAAATGCCGCTATGGCGACCTGCAATTCGCCAATGGACAGGTTCTGGCCGTCGAAGAGCACCACGATCAACATCGTCTGGTCGCGATCGATGTGGCTGATGGCGCCCGTCACTTGCTGGCCGAAGGCGCGGACTTCTACGCTGCGCCGACGTTGAGTCCCGACGCTCAGCGGTTGGCGTGGATCGAGTGGAGTCGGCCGGACCAGCCTTGGACTGCAACGCGTCTGATGGTGGCCGAACGTCAGAGCGATGGTGGCTTTGCGCTGCCGCATTGCGTGGCCGGCGACGCCGCTCAGGAGTCGTTGCAACAGCCGCGATTCGATACCAGCGGCCGGCTGTTTTGTCTGACCGACCGTGGCGGATATTGGCAGCCATGGGTCGAGTCTTCAGACGGGTTGAATCCGCTGCCGAGCGCCGCGGCCGATCATGGGCCAGCGCCGTGGCAATTGGGGGGGTGCACTTGGCTCCCGCTGCGCGACAACACTTTTTTGGCGAGCTGGACCGAAGGCGGTTTTGGCCGACTGGGCCTTTGCGGTGACACCCGTGAAGATTTCACCGGTGACTACAGCCGCTTCCGCCATCTCGCACTGGATGAGCAATTCATCTACTGCATCGCCGCCTCACCGATCAGTTCGGCAGCGGTGATCGCCATCGATCGCAGCACCCGGCGTGTCAAGGTACTGGCCGGTGGTGTCACACCCATGCCGGTCGAGCAGATCAGCGTGCCACAAACCCTGCGCTACCCGAGCGGTTCGGGCGAGGCGCACGGGTTCTTCTACCCGGCCACGACCGGGGAGGCGAAACCACCGCTGGTGGTGTTCATCCACGGCGGCCCGACCTCGGCGTGCTACCCGATGCTCGATCCGCGCATCCAGTATTGGGCGCAACGCGGCTTTGCCGTGGCCGACCTCAACTATCGGGGCAGCAGCGGTTACGGCCGGGCATATCGCCAGGCGCTGCATTTGAGTTGGGGCGAGGTGGACGTCGAGGACGCCTGCGCAGTCGTCGCCCACCTCGCCGAACGCGGGTTGATCGACGGCGACAACGCGTTCATTCGCGGTGGCAGCGCTGGCGGTTACACCACCCTGTGTGCCCTGGCGTTCAAGAACGTTTTCCGCGCTGGCGCCAGTCTGTACGGCGTCAGCGATCCCGTGGCATTGGGACGGGCGACTCATAAATTCGAAGGTGATTATCTGGACTGGCTGATCGGTGATCCGGTGCAGGATGCCAAACGCTACGCCGCACGAACGCCGTTGCTGCATGCGAGCAACATCCGTGTACCGATGATTTTCTTTCAGGGTGAACTGGACGCCGTGGTTGTGCCGCAACAGACCCGGGACATGGTCGAGGCACTACAGGACAACGGCATCCTGGTGGAAGCGCATTACTACGCCGACGAGCGCCACGGCTTCCGCAAGGCTGGCAATCAGGCCCATGCCCTGGAACAGGAGTGGTTGTTTTATCGCAGGGTAATCGATCAGGGCGTTTGAGGCCTGGCTCAGCGCTTGGCGATGATGTACACCGCGTGCACAATCCCGGGAATATAACCGCACAAGGTCAGCAGAATGTTCAACCAGAACGCCCCGCCAAATCCGACCTGCAGAAACACACCCAATGGCGGCAACAGAATGGCGATGATGATTCGAATAAAGTCCATGGGGTAGCTCCTGATTTGAATGGGCTCACGCGAGCCATACACCTAATCGACCTGTGTCGTGCGTCAGGGTTCAGTGCACTGATTACCGAGCGCCGACACTTCGCCAGGTTTTGCAGACAAAAAAACGCCCCACGCGAAAGGATCAAACGTGGGGCGATGCGTTATTACCGCGAGACGGTTCTGGTGTTTGTGTGGGACGAGTCTGATCAGACCGCAATCCCTTTTCGGCACTGCAACTGTGCAGTGCGCACCCGGGAGAAGGCGCGGGTCAGGCGCAGGAGCATTTCGTCGATGTTGGCGTTGCTGACGGTGAGGGCCGGGGTGAAGCGCAAACAATCGGGTTGTGGGGCGTCAAGCAGCAAACCTTCGTACAACGCGGCTTTGACGACAGCGTCAGCCGAATCGTCGGACAACGTCAGCCCCCAGAACAGCCCTTGCCCGCGCAATTCGCCGTGGCCATAGCGATGGGACAAAAGCCGCAGTCCTTCGCGCAGATGCTGGCCGGTCTGCGCGACATGCTCGAGAAAACCTTTGTCCTGCACACTGTCGAGCACCGCCAGGCCGGCAGCGGTCATCAGGGCATTGCCATGATGGCTGCCGCTCAGGTCGCCGACGTCAACACAGCACGCCTTGCCCCGTGCCAGCAGCGCCGCCAGTGGCACACCACCACCGAGTCCTTTGCCGAGAACGATGACATCGGCCCGAACGCCGTAGGACTGTTCGGCGAGCAGAGTGCCGCAACGCCCGATGCCCGTTTGTACTTCATCGAGGATCAACAGAATGCCCAGTTCGCGACACAGCCGTTCCACACTCTTGAGGTAATGCTCAGTGGCCGGGATCACGCCCGCATCGTTCTGGATCGGTTCAAGCATGATTGCCACGGTCCGGGCGTCGACCGCCGCGTGCATGGCCGCCAGATCATTGAAGGGAACGTGGTGCACGTCCGACGCCGACATCGTTGCCAGATGACGGCCATGGCAACTGTTGCTGGCAACGATAATGCGCGAGGCACCACCGCGATAACGCTCGCCCCATTTACACGCCAAGGAGATTGCCGCGTCACAGGCTTCGCTGCCACTGTTGAGCAGGTACGCCTGATCGCTGCCAGTCGCGGTGCACAAACGCCCCGCAAGGTTGAGCCGGCCGCGGTTGTGCAGCGCAAAACCGGGGTTGATCAGTGATTGAGCCTGTTGCGAAATCGCCTGAACCAATACCGAAGGACTGTGCCCCAGGCTATTGGTCCCACCACCTTGAGTGAAATCCAGGTAAGCACGATCCTCACTGTCCCATAACCAGGAACCCTGACCACGGACGAAAATCTGTTTCGGCCGCTCGACGCTGGGCATCATGTACTCGCTGGAAGGGTTGTGGTGGTGGGTGGGCTGGAAGGTGTCGACCGCCAAATCATCAAGACTGGGCGGACAACGCCGCAAACTGAACAAATTCATCCGAAAAAACCTCGCTTGAGGTTTTTTGCCTTACCTATGTAAACAGTCTCGCTGCAAACAGAATTCATGGTGCTTTGCGGCCCTGTAAGCCTTGTGAATGCGGTTAGACTAGGCGCAGGCACGGCCTTGAGCCATTTCGATTTTCCAGCATTTTCAATAAGCGTTACTTATGGATTTCAAGCAACTGCGTTATTTCGTCGCGGTCTACGAAGAAGGCCATGTCGGCCGGGCCGCCGAGCGGCTTTCAATCTCCCAGCCGGCGTTATCCCAGCAAATCCGCCACCTCGAGCAGAACCTCGATGTGAGCCTGTTTGAACGCAGCAGCAAACGCCTGCTGCCAACCCTGGCCGCCCACACGTTGTACAACCACGCATTGCCCTTGCTCGACGGCATGCAACGCGCGCGTGAAGCGTTGGGCAATTTCAAGGGACAGGCGCTGCGCACACTGGCGATTGGCGTGTTGCAGACGGTCCACACCAGCCTGGTGCCGCAAATGCTCGAACGGGTGCGCAAAGCCCAACCGCATCTGGTGGTGCAGATCTACGAACTGACCGGGCTGGAAATCGAGCGACGCCTGCTTAATGGTTCACTGGACATTGGCATCAGCTACCTGCCACCCAGGCAGCCAGGGTTGCATGGGGTGATGCTGTACGAAGATGAACTGACTCTTGTCATTCCCGCTGACCACCCGTTGCGCGAATTCAAGAAAGTCTCCATGAGCCAGGCCGCCGAGTTGCCGATGCTGCTACTGGGAGAAGAGTTTCAGGTGCGACAGATCTGGCAGACGCAACTGGCCGCCCTCGGCAGGCGCCCGCAAGTGCAGGCCGAACTGAACAACATGGCGGGGATTCTCGACAGCCTGCCACACACCC
Source organism: Pseudomonas sp. OV226 (assembly GCF_003148705.1). Taxonomy (NCBI): domain Bacteria; kingdom Pseudomonadati; phylum Pseudomonadota; class Gammaproteobacteria; order Pseudomonadales; family Pseudomonadaceae; genus Pseudomonas; species Pseudomonas sp. OV226. The sequence goes on from NZ_QGGS01000004.1 coordinate 75,805, forward strand.
GACTGGCGACGGTGCTGCCGGGGCGTTCGCAAAAGGCACTCGGTAATAACGAGCTGCTGTGGAAACCACTGACCGAGCCACGTGTGCCGCTGAAAGTCGGATTGGTGTGTCGCGATGTACAGCGGCAACAGACCTCACTGGCCTTGTTACGCACGCTGCTGGAAGAAGTGATGAACGGTCCGGATCAGCGCTTGAATAGCTCGACGACCTTGGACGGACTGAGCTGAGCACTTTTCTGCAGGCAAAAGAAAACCCCGCCGAAGCGGGGCTTTGCAGACTGTTTCCCTGACATCCATTTCACTCCGCCGTCCTGGCAGAATCCTACGTGTCCGTGTTGTTGCTTTGCGCTTCCTGCGCGACGTCCATGTGAAGTAGATTAACTGTGGATCCAATCTACGCCTATGGGAAAACAGCAGCACGTCATGTAAGAGATTGCTTACATGACGTTACCTTGTCAGAACTGCGCAGCATCCAGCAGGAACAGGGACTCGCTACCGGCTTTCACCGACGCGCTCAACGAGTGAATACGTGGCAACAGGCGTGCGAAATAGAACCGCGCCGTACCCAGCTTGCTCGCGTAGAAGTCGTCCTGCGCTTCTTTGCCCAACGCAGCCTTGGCCATCAGTGCCCACATGTAGGCATATGCCACATAACCGAAGGTTTGCAGGTACTCGACCGACGCCGCACCGATTTCATTCGGGTTGTTTTTGGCGCGATCCAGCAACCACGCGGTCAGCTCGTCGAGGGTCGTTACCGCATCATTCAGCGGCTTGGTGAACTCGGCCAGATCAGCACTGGCGGTCGCGGTGAAATGACGGATTTCGTCAGCAAACAGGTTGTAGAACGCGCCGCCGGTGCCGACGATTTTGCGTCCGACCAGGTCCAGTGCCTGAATGCCGTTGGTGCCTTCGTAGATCTGCGTGATACGAACGTCACGCACCAGTTGCTCCTGGCCCCACTCGCGGATGTAACCGTGGCCGCCAAAAACCTGTTGGCCGTGAACGGTGGTTTCCAGACCCAGGTCGGTCAGGAATGCCTTGGCCACTGGCGTCAGCAACGCCACCAAGTCTTCAGCGCGTTTGCGGGTAGTCGCGTCTTCGCTGAACTTGGCGGTGTCGAGTTGCATGGCAACGTAAGTCGAGAACGCACGGCCACCTTCGTTCGAGGCTTTCATGGTCAGCAACATGCGACGTACGTCCGGGTGGACGATGATCGGGTCAGCCACTTTGTCTTTGTTTTGCGCGCCGGTCGGCGAACGGCTTTGCAGGCGGTCGCGAGCGTATTCAACGGCGTTCTGATAAGAACGCTCGCCGGTGGCCAGGCCCTGAATGCCCACGCCCAGACGCTCGTAGTTCATCATGGTGAACATCGCCGCCAGGCCTTTGTTCGGCTCGCCGACCAGGTAACCCACGGCTTCGTCGAAGTTCATCACGCAGGTCGCGGACGCCTGGATGCCCATTTTGTGTTCGATCGAACCGCAGTTTGCCGGGTTGCGCGCACCCAGGCTGCCATCGGCATTGACCATAAACTTCGGCACCAGGAACAGCGAAATACCTTTCGGCCCCGCCGGCGCGTCCGGCAGCTTGGCCAGCACCAGGTGGATGATGTTCTCGGTCAGGTCGTGCTCACCGCCGGTGATGAAGATCTTGGTGCCGCTGACTTTGTAGGAACCGTCGGCCTGAGGCTCGGCCTTGGTGCGGATGATCCCCAGGTCAGTACCGGCATGCGGCTCGGTCAGGCACATGGAACCGGCCCAGACACCGGAGTACATGTTTGGCAGGTACGCAGCTTTCAGCTCGTCGCTGGCGTGGGCGTTGATCGACAGGCAGGCACCGGCCGTCAGCATCGGGTACAGACCGAACGACAGGCTGGCGGAGTTGACCATTTCTTCGACCTGAGCCGACACGGCTTTGGGCATGCCCATGCCGCCGTAGGCAGGATCGCCACCGACACCGACCCAGCCGCCTTCAGCATAAGTCTGATAAGCCTGCGGGAAACCTGCCGGCGTGGTGACCGCACCGTCCGCCCAATGGCAACCTTCTTCGTCAGCCGCACGGCTCAGCGGCGCGATGCTTTTGCTGGTGACCTTGCCGGCTTCTTCGAGAATGGCTTCGACGGTTTCCGCATCGACGGTCTCGGCCAGCGCAGGCAGCTCGGCCCAGAGTTTGGCGACCTCGAAAACTTCATTGAGAACGAAGCGCATATCGCGCAGGGGCGCTTTGTAGTCAGCCATGGCAAACCTCGCAAGATCTAAACAGGTGATTCGTAGGAGTGGTGCTTTCGTTGGGTCCGAGTGTAACCCAACAACTTTTGCGACACATAGGGTCAGCCCATGACCCTTTTGTAATGTTTAGTCACTGACTGTCGGGTCATTAAAAAGCCCGCAATGATGCGGGCTCCAATGTGGCGGATTTAAAAGACTAAAGTGCGAACAGCGCTGCCGGCAGCTTCATCAGGCAATCACTCCCAGCCTCTATCGCCGCGCGATGAGCCGCCGTACGCGGCAACAAGCGCTTGAAGTAAAACTCGCTGGTCGCCAGCTTGCCCTGACAATAATCGGCATCACCGCTACCCGCATCGAGTTGCGCCTGAGCCACCAGTGCCATGCGCAGCCAGAGATAGCCAAGGATGATGTAACCGCTGTACATCAAATAATCCACTGATGCCGCGCCCACTTCGTCCGCATTCTTCATCGCTGCCATGCCGACCTTGGTGGTCAGTTCGCCCCACTGCTGATTCAGCTCGTTGAGCTGCGCCACATAGCTGGCGAGCTGCGGATGCCCAGCGTTCGCCGCGCAGAATGTGTGCACGATTTTGGTGAAGCCACGCAGCAGCTTGCCCTGACTGCCGAGCACTTTGCGCCCGAGCAAGTCCAACGCCTGAATGCCATTGGTCCCCTCGTAGATCGGCGCAATCCGGCAATCGCGAACCAATTGCTCCATGCCCCATTCACGAATGAAGCCGTGCCCGCCAAACACTTGCATGCCGTGGTTGGTCACCTCCAGCCCGGTATCAGTCATGAAGGCTTTGCAGATTGGCGTCAAAAAGGCCAACAGGTCTTCGGCGTCCTGGCGTGCGGTTTCATCCGGGCTCAAGTGCGCCACGTCCAGCAATTGCGCGGTGAAGTAAGTCAACGCGCGGTTGCCTTCGTTGAAGGCTTTCATGGTCAGCAACATCCGGCGCACGTCAGGATGCACGATGATCGGATCGGCGGCTTTTTCTGGCGCTTTCGGGCCGGTCAGCGAGCGCATTTGCAAGCGATCGTTAGCGTACTTGATGGCGCCCTGAAAGCTCGCCTCCCCCAGACACAACCCCTGCATCCCGGTGCCGAGGCGTGCGTGGTTCATCATGGTGAACATGCAGTTCAGGCCCTTGTTCGGCTCCCCGATCAAGAAGCCTTTGGCGCCATCGAAGTTCAGCACACAAGTGGCCGATGCCTTGATGCCCATTTTGTGTTCGATAGAGCCGCAGGAAACAGCGTTGCGTTCGCCCGCCTCTCCGTCGCCACCGGGCAGGAATTTAGGCACGATAAACAGCGAAATGCCTCGGGTGCCTGTCGGCGCATCCGGCAGTTTCGCCAGCACCAGATGAATGATGTTGTCACTCATGTCGTGCTCGCCGGCCGAGATGAAAATCTTGCTTCCGGAGATTGCATAGCTGCCATCGGTTGACGGCACGGCCCGCGTCTTGATGATGCCCAGGTCGGTGCCGCAATGGGCTTCGGTCAGGCACATGGTGCCTGTCCACTGGCCAGCGGTAAGTTTGCTCAGGTAGGTCTGCTTCTGTTCTTCGGTGCCGTGGGCGTGGATCGCGGACATCGCACCATGGGTCAATCCCGGGTACATGCCCCACGAGGTGTTGCTGGAACCGACCATTTCGCTGATGACCAGGCCCAGGGAACTTGGCAAGCCTTGCCCGCCGTAAGCCGGATCAGCCGCCAGACCATGCCAGCCCCCTTCAACGTATTGTGCGAAAGCTTGCTTGAAGCCTGTAGGCGTCGTTACCACGCCATTGTCGAAATGGCAGCCCTCTTCGTCGCCGCTGCGATTCAATGGCGCAAGCACGTTCTCGCAGAATTTCGCACCTTCTTCGAGGATCGCGTTGACCATGTCCGGACTGGCCTCAGTGGCACCCAGCGCGGCGTAATTGGCGTGAAAGTCGAAGACGTGGTCAATCAGAAAGCGCATGTCGCGCAGGGGAGCTTTGTACTCAGGCATGGTCGTTTCTCCGTCAGCAGATGCTTCAAACCTACTGCCGCCCACCACGCCGAACAATCACAGTCCAGACGCTGAATGCGCCATCATCACTCAACCCGCAGCGGCGTCCATTCGCACGGCGCCACGACGCGTCTGACCGAATGCCACCACACAGTTTCGCCCGGCGCCCTTGGCGCTGTAGAGCGCTTCGTCCGCGGACTTGAGGACCTTTTCGGGGGTGCGCTGATCCACGCGTTCGGCGACGCCGATGCTGACGGTGACCGACACACTGGACGCGCCGGGGCCCGAGCGGCGCTGACGTCCCTGCTGATCGTCCTGAGGGCGGTTGTCCTGATTGCGCAGCTGAATACTGTAGGTGGCGATGGATTCACGAATGACTTCCAGGTGCGGCATGCACTCTTCGAGCGTCTTGCCTGCAAACACCAGCGCAAATTCCTCACCGCCGTAGCGATACGCCCTACCGCCTCCGCCAATTTTCGACAGTTTGCTGGCCACCAGGCGCAGCACCTGGTCACCCACATCATGACCATGGGTATCGTTGAATTTCTTGAAGTGATCGACGTCGCTCATCGCCAGCACGTAATTACGCCCCAGCCGCTGCATCCGCTCGTTCAAGGCACGACGACCCGGCAGGCCGGTGAGTTCGTCACGGAAGGCCATTTGATAGGCTTCGTGGGCGACCGCCGCCGCAATCATCAACATCACCTGGCTGCACATGATGTTGAGGGTAAACGGCAGAATGAAGGTTTTCGGCAGTGCCCAGAACAAACCGAGCAAACCGACCAGTTGAGCCGCATGCAAAGGTCTTGGGTTACGCCAGTATTGCCAGCTCAGCAGCAAGAACGAGGCGATGAACACCGGATAGGACAGCTGGATCAGGCTCATCCAGGCGCCATGCAGCGCCGGCCAGCGGATTTCGGACAGCCATATCAGCAAGGCTTGTGGGTAACTTTGCTCCAGCCCCAACGCCACACTGCCGACGGCCAGCAACACAGCAAAGCGCGCCACCATGTCCTGAAACAAGTGTGTGCGTTCCTGCCAGGCGGCGAATACGCCAAACATCAGCGGCAGCAACAGGCAACACAGGTGGAAAACCACTGCTGCGTCATCACGGACTTTGCCGTTGTCGCGGTAGTAGTCGGTTTGGGTGTCGAGCAGAAAGTAGGCGATGTACACCGTGACCATCAGAAACAGCTCACGCTGACGTCGATAAACCGCGCAGTACGCACCGCCGAGCAACAGCACCAGAGTCGGTAGCACGTTGAACAGCGAGGTGAAGAAAACGTTCAATTCCTTGATATAGGCAGCCGCAAGTCCCGCAAGCAAGAGCAGTATCGACGGTAGGAAATGGCTGAAACGCACAGCGGAAGAACGCGGCAAGGGTAAAGCTCCGACCGTCACGACAAATAGATGGCATTGTGCCCACCAACTGTAACGGCAGAAACCCCGATTTGCTGAGTGAAATACTGCGGTATTTACAAAAAAGCGTCACTGGCGAGCATCAGCCGCCAGTGACGTAAAGGGAAATATGATTACAGGTCGTTGTTGAACGGTTGCAGCGGCCCCTCCAGACTTGGGCGACCTTCAGCACCGACCGGTTTGAGCTGGATTTCGGCATCCTGCGCTTGTCGGGTAGTGATCTTCGGACTCGCCGGCTTTTGCCCGACGGAGTTTTCATCACCCTTTTCGCCCTGTGCCAGCACCAGCGACGGATGATCAAACGGCGCCCGTTCCCATGCGACCCGAGGATCGGTCAGTCCGACTTCCATGAATTTGACCAGCGCATCCACTTCATCCGGGGTGAGGTTCAGCCGAGTCATGTCCGGGTCGAGGTTTGAGCCGTTGTGCTGATTGACCGCTGGGTGGTCGAAGCCACTGGTGTTGCTGGCATCCTCACCACGCCGGTCGCCGCCACGGTTGTAGAACTCCATGACCTGACGCAGCGTCGCGCGACTGCCGTTGTGGAAATACGGTCCGGTCAACGCGATGTTACGCAGAGTCGGCGTCTTGAAGGCGCCATCGACCGCGTCGCGAAAACCGACATTCGGCTTGAGCGTCGCATCACAAGGGATCGCCGGGCTCAAAAGCGCTTCGAAGGTGCACACATCGACCTCCAGCGGGTCAGGGATCTGGCCGCCCTGGAGTACGGTGTTGTACTCGCGAGTGAAGGACAATGGATTGCCCCAGGCATCCGAGCCACCGAGCGCCAGGTCTTCCGACGTTGGACGCACCCCGGTGTTGTAGAAGCCGTTGTCATACAGCGTGGTCAGGTTGTCGGCCATCACCATGCGCTCGATCCGTTCCCGAGGATGGAACAGCAACCGGCTGCCGGCGTTGGTCAACTCCGCACCACCATGGCAACTGATGCACTTGCCCTTGCCCAGGAACAGATTCATGCCCTGGACCTGCTGGTCGTTCATGGCCGTATGATCGCCCTGCAAATAGGCATCCAACGGCGCCTGGTCCGAGATCAGCGTGGACTCATACATCTGAATCGCCAGCCCGAAGAACAGCGGGAAGTTCGCCTCCATCTGGGTGTATGGCGCACCACCCAGCGAGACCTGCTGCGTGGCATTCCACAGGCGCGGCTGGAACGCGTTCTTGATCAGCTCACGGTAGGTCGGCCGGCGGGCGCTGGACACTGGCCCCAGTACCGAATCGGTAGAGGAAATCCGCTGTTGCTTGAGCATCAAGGTGTCGAGCATGCGTCGGCCAATGTCGGCGAACGTACGACCGCCGCAGGACATTTCCACCGGACTGCCGGGAGGCCCTACCGCTTGCGAAGCGGCGGAAGCATCCTTGAGCGCCAGTCTGACTTTGGTCGCCACGCCACTGCGATCGCTGGTCACGAAAATCCCGGCGTCAGGATCGCGATTGCCAAATGGAGAGAAGCCGTTGAAGACGTTATTGGCGCGGCCATCCCAAAAGTTACGCACGTTGAACGCGGCATTGATCACCGTGGGTGCGTTGCGCCCGGTGCTGCGGCGAACATTGATGCCACCTACCTGGAAGATGCCGTCCGGTTGCTGAATGCACTTGTCGAAACGTGCCTGATGGGGTTTGACGAAGTTGGCGTCGAATACGCCCTGGGACCCGATCACATCGTCAGTCGAATAGACAATCGCCGAATTGCGATCCATCGGATCAGCCAATACATGGGTCGGAAAGTCGTCTTTCTTCAGCAGGTAATTCGGGCCGCCCTTGCCTCCTGATTTGGTGGTGTAGCTCGGCACGTCGCCTGGAATGTCCGAGGCGGTGAACGGCTTGTTGAAGATCGACGAAACGTTCGCGTTAGTATTCGCCTGACCGGGGTTGATCTGGTTGGTGGTGCGGTGATCAACACCCGCGTGGAAGTGGCAGGAGGCACAAGCCGTCGAACCGTCACTGCCGATCTCCATGTCCCAGAACAGCGCTTTGCCCAAGAGAACCGCCGCAGAGCGATTGAGCACGTAGTCAGTCATGAGGTCGACTTTGCGCCCGCCTTCGGTTCCCGACGGGTCGGGCGGGAGCAGTCCACGCAGCGATTGCAGAGTGGGCACGTCCAGTACGGGCGGATCGACCGCTACCGGGTCAGCGGCCCAGGCACTCGCGACCGGTAGACCGATGGTCAAAAGAGCCCCCGCCATCGCACAGGCTAAACGGGTGATTCGAAAGAGGTCCAAGTACTTAAACATCATGACATTCTCGATTCAGTGCGGAGTAGCCAAGCTCCGGGATTATCCTGTTGCGAGATGAACTCATCGCCATAAATCTTGCTGCTTGCACGATTAGTTACACCACTCGAAATGGCTCGGGCAAGGCGACGCTTAACTGGCAAAGTGCTCTCTTGGCTCAGGTTTGATTAAGACATTGCTCTGTCGCACCGACGGGTGCGCTTAACCCAACTCTAGCTGTAACAAAAAATTTCAGTAACAAAAAAATCAATATTTTTATTTAAATCAATACAAATAGAAATGCCTTGCAAACACACCCGACACCACATACCAACAACGACTACAGACATACCTCAAACATGGTGAACTTCCCCCATTACTGGGTGCAATCCCCCAATACATGCCAACACCGGCTTACACAAACAATCACAAGCCAATGAATATAAAGGAAAATATTTTCCATGATTATTACTTACCAGCCTGGCATAGCAATTGCTCACCACACTTCCATGGAACTAAATTCATTTACGCCCCGCTTACAAACTAGGTCATCAGGGGGGGGGATAAACATTCATAAAATATAAACTCCGCGCGTGTACAAGTTACACTGCGCGAGCTATGGCTTTTATTTAATATCAAAACAAAAACTTCACGACTAATACTTAAATATTTTTTTCTTGCAATATCATTCCGCCCGGAGTAGATATAGACAACATTTCTCATTCAGTACTTAGGACCGAACTCCCCCAGCGAACACTTAAACTTCACCTCACACACTCCCGAACTTGGGTATATATCCCCCCCTATGTTGGTGGGTATTAATTCGGTAGTGTTGTGCGCAATACCATCCTTGGCCGCGCAGCCCGCATTCCGAGTGCGCTGGCGACTGTTTGTGTCTAATTGTTTCAAAACAGGCACGACAACTGCTTTGTACGCCTCAGGCTCAAGGAAATGTCTCTCGCGTGCGTCCGTAACCGGCCGACGCAACGCAGGTGAAAACATCCGAACGGCAAGTGTCGACCGTACACAGGCACTTATTCCGCTGGATCGAGCCCAAATTCGACACTCACGGCTTTGCGTTTTTCTTGCGCAGGATTCAGCGCATCAGCAGATCTACGATCTCGATTGGCCGGCAATTGGTCTTGCAAGATACTGGAGTGAGCCATGAGCTTATCTTTGTACGAAAAAACGCTCGCCATACCGCCGCTGCCTCACAAACGATTCAACGGCATCTTCAGTCGCCAAGTTCTGCTCGCCAGTGCCGTCGCTGTCGCACTGGCCATTAGTGGTGGCGGAGATGCATTTGCCAAAAACGGAGCTGGCGGTGGCGGTGGTGGCGGCGGTGGTGGCGGGACTGCCAAGCCCCCGGGTTTGCCCTCGCCGTTCACGACACCCACACTGCCCGATCCGATTTTTACAAACCCGACTGCGATTAATGGGTTTGACGTTACCGGTTTTATCCAAAACATGACCCTGGACACCACCAATTCGAATTGCCCCAGTACCAGCGACCCGGGCCGCTTCGGAGGGACTGTCCAGTTGAACGGCGTCACGATTGTTGTCCCTTGCAACACCGTTATGCAGATGCCGGCCAACACCCTGACCTGGGCCGACTTCGTCAGGGGTGGAACCCTGGCGCTCGGAAAATCAGCGGCGGCTTATCCCTCGTTCGAGATCCATGTGGTAGGCAATAACGTCTCCAACAAGCAGATTGCCGGGCTGATCTTTGTCTCCCAGCAATCAGTCAACGCGGGTAACGGTTTCATCACCCGGATCGACTACACCAACGGCAACCTCGAAGTTGACAGCGGGAACCCGACGCAACCCACGATTATTCAGATCAACGACCCGAACGGACGTTTTGGCCGTGCCCAAAGCCCCGACCCACGCTTCTCCGTCGATGATGCCAACCCGACCATCCATGCCGCCACCGGCTACCCGATGTGCGTGCCGCGCACGATTTCCGGGGACGATGCGCTCTGCCCACAGAAAAACCGGCCAAAAGTGGTCACCCCGACCACGACCAACAACTGCCGCAATTTCAGCCAGGCCGGTGTTGCGCCTCCGGCCAGTGGGGAACTCTCAGGGCCAGCGGTGGGGCAGGTCTATTGCAGCCAGTACGTCATGAAGAGATTCAGCGATGCTACACGCACGGCGACGGACCCCGATCCGACTCAACAGGCCCCCTTCGAAGTCGGCGACTTCATCAGCTGGTCCGGTACTTTGTTCAAGTCAGCCACAACGGGAGCCCCGGACTTCGTCTCTGCACACACGATCGAGGCGAATGTCGGGATCTACACTCAGCCTGGTTCGCAGCCCAGCTACATGGCTATCGGGGAGTTTGGCATCGGTACGGCCGACCCGGCTGCAACAGCCATCAGCGGAGTAGCCCAGGAGACGCAGGACCGGATTTTCCTTGAAGCCTCGACCACCGACATCAAGACCCCGGTCGACATCTATCTGATAGATGTCAATCCATCGACAGGTGTGCAAACCAATCGCTGGGTTACACCCTATGAGATGACGGGTGAATGCAACCCTGCGCTGGGCCTTGCGGCCAGTTGCCTGGGAGCCTCGGGTGGTATTACCACACAGAACACGGGTCCTCAGCCACAACGCGCCAGATTACGTGCGACCAAATCGCCCGCAGGGCTACTTAGCCAGCCGACACGTACCTTGCGCGTCGTTGCGCGGTCACTTTGCGTTCCACAGCAGAGCTTGTCCCAGACCGCCGTGGACAGTTGCATCCAGAATGCGGGCAGGCTGACCGTCGCCAATGGACTGATTGCCGGACAGTATGTGGCGCCGGTGTTTGAGTTCATCTTTCCGGAAGGCGTCAAGCCTGGCGATCCTGTGGTGCCTAACGACTTCTGGCATCTGCCGTTCATACGTAACGGCGAAGGCGTGAGCACCCCGACTGGCGTCGGCCCCCTGGATCCGACGCCATGGTGATCAAGGCCTGACCTCAGCGCAAAAAAAAACCGCCGCCCCTTTCGGGGCGGCGGTTTTTTAAGGACTGCGTTTAGGCCTTAGTAGCCCAGATCGAAGTTCTCTTCTTTCATGTCCATCAGGTTGTTAGCGCCCGACAGCATGGTGACAACGTGAGTGCGGGTACGCGGCAGGATGCGCTGGAAGTAGAAGCGCGCAGTCTGCAGCTTGGCGGTGTAGAAAGCCTCTTCGGAAGTACCGGCAGCCAGTTTCTCGGCAGCCAGACGCGCCATGTCAGCCCAGAAGTAGGCCAGGCAGGCGTAACCGGAGTACATCAGGTAGTCCACGGAGGCCGCGCCGACTTCTTCGCGATCCTTCATGGCCGCCATACCGACCTTCATGGTCAGCTCGCCCCATTCTTTGTTCAATGCAGCCAGTGGTGCGACGAACTCTTGAACCGCTTCGTTGCCTTCGTTGGTCTGGCAGAACTTGTGGACGATTTTGGTGAAGCCTTTTAGGGCCTCGCCTTGCGTCATCAACACTTTGCGGCCCAGCAGGTCGAGTGCCTGAATACCGGTGGTGCCTTCGTACAGCATCGAAATGCGGCTGTCGCGAACGTTCTGCTCCATGCCCCACTCGGCGATGAAGCCGTGGCCGCCGTAGATTTGCACGCCATGGTTAGCGGATTCGAAACCGACTTCGGTCATGAACGCTTTGGCGATTGGGGTCATGAAGGCCAGCAGTGCGTCGGCTTTCTTCTTCTCTTCTTCATCCACGCCGTACTTGACGATGTCGACTTGCTTGGCGGTGAAGTAAACCATCGCGCGGTTGCCTTCGGCGAATGCCTTCATGGTCAACAGCATGCGACGTACATCTGGGTGAACGATGATCGGGTCGGCAGCCTTGTCCGGCGCTTTCGGGCCAGTCAGCGAACGCATTTGCAGACGATCGCGAGCGTATTTCAAGCCACCCTGGAAGCCGATTTCGGCGTGGGCCAGACCTTGCAGCGCGGTGCCCAGGCGTGCGGTGTTCATGAAGGTGAACATGCAGTTCAGGCCTTTGTTCGCCGGGCCGATCAGGAAACCGGTGGCCGCGTCGAAGTTCATCACGCAAGTGGCGTTACCGTGGATGCCCATCTTGTGTTCCAGGGAACCACAGCTTACTGCGTTGCGTGCGCCGATCGAACCGTCTGCGTTCGGCATGAACTTTGGAACGATGAACAGCGAGATACCTTTGGTGCCAGCCGGTGCATCCGGCAGGCGAGCCAGTACGATGTGGACGATGTTGTCGGCCATGTCGTGTTCACCGGCCGAGATGAAGATCTTGGTGCCGGAGACTTTGTAGGAACCGTCGGCCTGAGGTTCGGCCTTGGTGCGCAACATGCCCAGGTCGGTGCCGCAATGCGGTTCGGTCAGGCACATAGTGCCGGTCCACTCACCGGAAACCAGTTTGGTCAGGTACGCGTCTTGTTGCTCAGGCGTGCCGTGTTCGGAAATGGTGTTCATCGCGCCGTGCGACAGGCCTGGGTACATGCCCCACGACCAGTTGGCTTCGCCAACCATTTCGCTCACAGCCAGACCCAGAGACTCTGGCAGGCCTTGGCCACCGTGCTCTACGTCGTGGGCCAGGCTAGGCCAGCCGCCTTCGACGAATTGTTTGTAGGCTTCTTTGAAGCCAGTCGGCGTTTTAACGCCGGACTCGCTCCAGGTGCAGCCTTCGGTGTCGCCCACGCGGTTCAGCGGCGCCAGTACCTGCTCACAAAACTTGGCGCCTTCTTCGAGAATGGCGTCAACCATGTCCGGAGTTGCGTCTGCGCAAGCCGGAAGGCTCTGATAGTGCGCTTCGTAGCCGAGCAATTCGTCACGAACGAAGCGAATATCACGCAAGGGGGCCTTGTAGTCAGGCATAGCGATAAACCTCTGCTGATGTAACCGGGAATGAACGACCGTGTTGATTTGTTGTGACGGTCAAACAGTTGTTTGAAACATACGTTTACGCCTAATTCTTGTCAAGCGTCGATCTTTGGCCGTTCGTCATCACCTCACCGATCTGCCGGACACGCAGCAGCGTACGAGCGCTGAATAAACACCGCGGCGTGTAGAAAAGATTAGTTGAGCGAGAAGGACTTACGCAGAAAAACGCCGCGAAAAATCGCGGCGTCGATGAAGCGGATTCAGCGGGGAATCAAGCGAATGTATCGATCAACGTGCCGAGCATTTCGTCCGAAGCCTTGGCGACTTTGGCGCCCGCTTCAACCTGAAATTTGCCTTGGGCCAGATCGATTACGTTGCTGGCCAGGTCAGATTGCTGGCTGCGATCAACCGAACGCAGACGATCAACCTGAGCCTCGGAGGACTGGCTGGTAACCGAACGCTCAATGGTGTTGCTGGCGATCTGCCCGGAAGCTTGATCGACGCGGTTCTGCCCTGTCTGAATAGTGCTCAGACCAGCATAAAAAGCGGTGTTACCTGAGATTTCCATGGGAGAACTCGTCCTGCAAGGGATCAATGGTGGCCATTGAACCAGACCTGATGGCAAAAGGCCCGACAAAAACACTAATGGCACAGTGCCTTGTCATAGGTAAAACCTAGTCCAGCAGATCCAGTTGCAAATGTTCCGCCACGGATTCAGCCGTGATCGACTTGAGCCTCGGTACTCGCCCCAGGCAGGGCGCGGGAATCCGCTCGGCGAGCGTGGCGAGGTTTTCCTCCAACCGTGAGGTTTTCGGATCGATGATATTGGCCACCCAACCCGCCAGCTGCAACCCATCCTGAGCAATCGCCTCGGCCGTCAACAGCGCATGGTTGATGCAACCCAGCCGCACACCGACCACCAGAATGACCGGCAAACCCAGCGCCATCGCCAGGTCAGACAGATTGTCCTGATCCGCCAACGGCACGCGCCAGCCGCCCGCCCCTTCGATCAGGGTGAAATCCGCCTGCATATCGAGAATCTCGCGCATGGGCGTCAACAGCGACTGCACGGTCAATGCCACGCCGGCCTCCCGTGCGGCCAGGTGTGGAGCGATGGCCGGCTCGAACGCGAGTGGATTGACCTGGGCATACGTCAACGGCAACGAACACTCGGCCAACAACGCCAACGCATCGGCATTACGCAACCCCTTGGGCGTCACGTCGCAGCCAGAGGCAACCGGCTTGCCCGCTGCCGTGCTCAGGCCCGCGGATCGCGCGGCATGCAACAAACCCGCAGCAACGGTGGTCTTGCCAACGTCAGTGTCAGTGCCGGTGATGAAATAGGCTGCGCTCATAAAGGTTTCTCCAACACGGCGTAGACCACCTGGTAAGTCGCCGGCAAACCTTCGGCCTGGCGAAATTGCTCATACGCCTCGATCAAACCGAGGATCCGCGCACGGCCAGTCAAACCACCCGGCCGCCCTGGGTTCAAGTTGTGCGCACCCAATGCCTTCAGTTCATGGGTCAGGCTGCGCACATCCGGGTAATGCAATACATGAGGACGCGTTTGCAGGCTGACAGTCTTCAAGCCACTGGCAGCACACAACTGCTGATAAACACCCAACTCGCGGAAGCGATTGACGTGGACCATGCCATCGACCTGACGCCAGCTGTCACGCAGTTCAAACAACGTCCCTACACAAAGACTAGCAAACGCGAAAATACCCCCTGGTTTCAGCACCCGGTGCGCCTCGCGAAGCACCGACTCAAAATCAGCGCACCACTGCACGGCAAGGCTGGAGAAGATCAAATCGCAGGTCGAATCCTGGAGCGGCAAGCGCTCGGCATCGCCCGCGATGAAATGGGTCGCCCCACCCAATGGCCGCGCGTGATTGAGCATGCCTTCGGCAATGTCGAGGGCGACACCCTGACCGGCCGGAAAACGCTCGCTCAACGCACGACTGAAATAACCGGTGCCGCAGCCCAGGTCCAGCCAGCGACCCGGGACAAAATCACCCGGCAAGCGACTCAACAACTGGCTGCCAACATCGCGTTGCAATTCGGCCACGCTGTCATAGCTCGCTGCCGCGCGAGAAAAGGACGCTGCCACCTGGCGCTTGTCAGGCAAACCGCCGGGCAGATTGGGAAGGGATAAATCAGTCATCACCGGACTCGTGCAAAAAGGCCTGAATCGCCCCCGCCACACCGTGGGGGTCTTCCAGAAGAAACGCATGACTGGCCTGTTCAATCAGACCAATTTCGACATCCGGCAGCAGCGTCAGCAAATCCCCTGCGGCTTCGGCCGGAACCAGGCCGTCGAGGCCGGCGAACAAATGAAATTGTGGACCGCGATATGCCTGCAAAGCCTGGCGAGTATCCAGTTGTGCAAGGACTTCCAGACCGGCCGCCAAAACCGAAGCAGTGGAATGCGGCGCACCACCGAGCAGTAACCGGGAAAGACCGCGAGGGTCTTGCGCGCCTTGCGCACACAGCAACGAAAACCGTTTCAACGTCAGGCGTGGATCTGCCTGGCAGCCGGCCAGAAACGCCTCGAACGTCTCGGCGGGCATCGCGCTCGGCCATTGCTCATGGGCAACAAACGAAGGATTGCTCGCCAGCGTCAGTAAACCGCAGCAGCGATCGCCTCGACGCGCCGCCAGCTCCGCCGCGAGCATGCCACCCAAGGACCAGCCTGCGAGCCAGGCGTCTTGCGGCACGGTCGAATCCAGCTCATCGAGCCACTCGTCAAGATCACTCGATTCCAGTTCCGGCAACGGCTCGATCTCGACCCGCAGATGCTCATCCAGCCCACGCAAGGCTGCCGCCAAGGGTTCCAGCGGCGAAATCCCGAGGCCCCATCCGGGCAGCAGAATCAGTCGGTCACGCATGGCTTGGCTCCGATTTCAAAAGTGCAAAACAATCGGCCAGTCCATTCAACAAGCGCTGCACCTGTGCCTCGCTATGAGCGGCGGTCAGGGTCACCCGCAAGCGGGCGCTGCCAGCCGGCACGGTCGGCGGACGGATCGCGGTCACCATCAGACCGCGCTCGCGCAACATCTGCGACAGCCGTACCGCACGCCCGGCATCGCCGATCATGATCGGCTGGATCGGCGTGAAACTGTCCATCAGTTCCAGGCCAATCTGCTCGGCACCCTGGCGGAACTGACGAATCAGCACCTTCAGATGCTCACGCCGCCAGTGTTCGGTGCGCAGCAGTTCGAGGCTTTTCAGCGTCGCGCAGGCCAGCGCCGGTGGCTGGCTGGTGGTGTAAATGTAGGGTCTGGCGAACTGGATCAGGCTTTCGATCAACTCGTCACTGCCAGCAACAAAGGCCCCGGCCGTGCCGAATGCCTTGCCCAGTGTGCCCACCAGAACCGGTACCTCTTCCTGACTCAGGCCAAAATGCTCGACGATCCCACCGCCATTGGCGCCTAGCGGCCCGAACCCGTGCGCGTCATCGACCATCAGCCAGGCGCCTTTGGCCTTGGCTTCGAGCGCCAGCGCCGGCAGATTGGCGATGTCGCCGTCCATGCTGAATACACCGTCGGTGACCACCAGCGTATTACCGGTGGCCTTCTCCAGCCGCTTGGCCAGACTGACCGCGTCGTTGTGCAGATAGCGGTTGAAGCGCGCGCCGGACAGCAAACCGGCATCCAGCAACGAGGCGTGATTGAGTCGATCCTCCAGCACCGTATCACCCGCCCCGACCAAGGCCGTGACTGCACCGAGATTGGCCATGTAACCGGTGGTGAACAACAACGCACGCGGACGGCCGGTCAGGTCAGCCAAGGCCTCCTCCAGCGCGTGATGCGGCGTGCTGTGGCCGATCACCAAGTGCGACGCCCCGCCACCGACGCCCCAACGAGCCGCACCGGCGCGCCAGGCTTCGATCACTTGCGGGTGATTGGCCAAGCCCAAGTAGTCGTTGTTACAGAACGCGAGCAACGGTTGACCATCGACCACCACTTCCGGGCCTTGAGGGCTTTCGAGTAGCGGGCGCTGGCGGTAGAGGTTTTCGGCACGACGGGCAGCAAGGCGTGCGGCGAGATCGAAAGACATGCAGGCCTCGCGAGTAGGAATGGGGTACAGCCCCCGTAGGAGCAAAGCTTGCTCGCGATAAGAGCGCCGCAGTCATTCAGGCCGACCGAGGCGTTTTCATCGCGGGCAAGCCTTGCTCCTACAAGGCAAAGGACTTAAACAGCTGCGTTATAGAACATCTCGCTGCTCTTCTGCTCAACCAGCGCTTGCTCGATGGCGGCTTGATGCACCTCGTCGGCGTGTTCTTCGCGCGCTTCCGGCAGAATCCCCAGGCGCGAGAACAGTTGCATGTCCTTGTCGGCTTGCGGGTTGGCAGTGGTCAGCAGTTTTTCGCCATAGAAAATCGAGTTGGCGCCAGCGAAGAACGCCAGGGCCTGCATCTGCTCGTTCATCGCTTCGCGGCCAGCGGACAAACGCACGTGGGATTGCGGCATCAGGATGCGGGCGACGGCGAGCATGCGGATGAAATCGAACGGGTCGACGTCTTCCGCATTTTCCAGCGGCGTCCCGGCGACTTTCACCAGCATGTTGATCGGCACCGATTCCGGATGCTCTGGCAGGTTGGCCAACTGGATCAGCAGATTGGCGCGGTCATCAAGGGACTCGCCCATGCCAAGGATGCCGCCCGAGCAGATCTTCATCCCCGAATCACGCACGTAGGCCAGGGTTTGCAGGCGCTCGCCGTAGGTGCGGGTGGTGATGATGCTGCCGTAGAACTCCGGCGAGGTGTCGAGGTTGTGGTTGTAGTAGTCGAGGCCGGCCTTGGCCAGCGCTTCGGTCTGGTCCTGATCCAGGCGACCCAGGGTCATGCAGGTTTCCAGGCCCAGGGCTTTCACACCTTCGACCATCTTCAGCACGTAAGGCATGTCTTTGGCCGACGGATGCTTCCACGCGGCGCCCATGCAGAAACGGGTCGACCCGATGGCCTTGGCGCGAGCGGCCTCTTCGAGGACCTTCTGTACTTCCATCAACTTTTCTTTTTCCAGGCCGGTGTTGTAGTGACCGGACTGCGGGCAATATTTGCAATCTTCAGGGCAGGCGCCGGTCTTGATCGACAGCAGCGTGGAAACCTGGACGCGGTTGGCGTCGAAATGCGCACGGTGCACCGTCTGCGCCTGGAACAACAGGTCATTGAATGGCTGAACGAAGAGTGCTTTGACTTCGGCCAAAGACCAGTCA
The DNA here is from genome assembly GCF_003148705.1 of Pseudomonas sp. OV226. Classification (NCBI taxonomy): domain Bacteria; kingdom Pseudomonadati; phylum Pseudomonadota; class Gammaproteobacteria; order Pseudomonadales; family Pseudomonadaceae; genus Pseudomonas; species Pseudomonas sp. OV226. The sequence continues at coordinate 93,733 of NZ_QGGS01000004.1, forward strand.
TGACGCAGGGTTGCAGTGGTGCTGGCGCTCATGGGCGTTTCCTTTGTTTTATGCTTGGCAAGCGACTGGGGACGGAATACCCACAGACGCGACACGGATGTTCGGCATATTTAAGGAAGACTCATGCGCTGTCAACCACGTTACGAAGGGGCGGTTTACATCTGGTTAAAAAACAATCAGCACTGTTTGCTCTGCGCTGAACCGGCCGATGAACACATCCCGATTTGCATGGCCTGCGAAACGGAACTGCCCTGGCTTGGCGATCACTGCCAAACCTGTGCCCTGCCCTTGACCGGCGCCGGGCTGACCTGCGGCCAGTGCCAGGAACACCCGCCCGCCTTCGAGCGAGTGGCCACACCCTGGACTTACAGCTTTCCGCTGGACACGTTGATCACACGCTTCAAGCACTCGGCAAAGTGGCCATTCGGCCGCCTGCTCGGCGAACTTCTCGCGCAGTTCCTGCAACATCGCTTCGATGAAGACCTGAATCGACCTGACGCGCTCGTCCCCGTACCGCTGGCCGCTAAACGCTTGCGTCAACGGGGCTTCAATCAAGCCGCGATGCTCGCCCGCTGGCTCGGCGCCAACCTCGACATCCCTTGCGACGAAACGCTGCTGTTGCGGATTCAAGACACCAGCGCGCAGCAGGATTTGAATGCCGATGCCCGCAAAAAGAACCTTCGCCATGCCTTCGCCCTGACACCCGGCGCGCACATCAAGGGCCGTCATCTGGCCTTGGTGGACGACGTGCTGACCACCGGTGCGACGGCGCAAGCCCTCGCCCGGTTGTTAATGGAGGCTGGCGCCGCACGGGTTGATGTCTACTGCCTGGCCCGAACACCCAAACCTGGCGACGTGGCCTGACTTGACTCCCGCGCCCCAAGCGGCCAACGTCTTTCCAATCGTCACAGCCCAAAGCGCCTTGCCATGTCCTTGCCAACCTTGTTGTCCCAGCACATTGTCCGTCGTCCGCAGCGCATTGCGTTGCTGCAACACATCGCCGAACAAGGCTCGATCACCCGTGCCGCGAAAAGTGCGGGCCTGAGCTATAAGGCCGCATGGGATGCGATCGACGAACTGAACAACCTGGCGCAGAAGCCGCTGGTGGAGCGCAGTGTCGGTGGCAAAGGCGGCGGGGGCGCCAAACTCTCCAGCGAAGGCCTGCGTGTGTTGCGCCTTTACCAAAAGCTGCAAGCCCTGCAGGCCCAAGTGCTGGAGGCGGCCGAAGACGCCAGCGATCTGGACTTGCTCGGCCGCCTGATGCTCAGGACCAGCGCGCGTAATCAACTGCATGGCAAGGTTGTGGAGATCGAAGCTCAGGGGCGCAATGACCTGATCCGTCTTGAATTGGCCGAAGGCTTGAACATTGATGCGCAGATTACCCACGACAGCACCCTGCGCCTGGAGTTGGAAATCGGCACCGAGGTGGTCGCATTGATCAAGGCCGGTTGGCTGGACCTGCTGGGCATCGACCAGCAGGAAACACCCGGCAACAACTGCTTGAACGGCATTATCGAAGAAATTCTCGACGCCGAAGACGGCCCCAGCGAAGTGCGCATCGGCCTGCCTAATGGCCATACGCTGTGCGCGCTGGCCGAACCGCTGCACTTGAGAACCCTGGGGCTTGCCATCGACAAACCGGTACGGGTGCAATGTTCGCCGTCCAATATCCTGTTGGGCACTCCGCTCTGAAACAAAAACGTCACGGAGGCTCATTAAGGTGACTGCAAAAACCCGCAGGGAGCCTGATGTGAGCCTATTAGAAGAAAACCAATCCACCGACCTCGAAAAAATGGTCGGCCTCAGCCGTCGTGGTTTCATCAGCGCCGGAGCCCTCTGCGGTGCGGCGATGTTCCTCGGTGGAAACCTGCTGAGCCGTAGCGTGCTGGCCACGAGCGTCAGCGCAGGCACCAGCAAACTGTTGGGCTTTGACAGCATCCCCGCCGCCACCAGCGACGCCATCACCCTTCCCGCGGGTTACAAATCCTCGGTGCTGATCAGTTGGGGCCAGCCCCTGCACAAAAACGGCCCGGCCTTCGACCCCAGTGGCAATGGCACGGCCGAACAGCAGGAACTCCAGTTCGGCGACAACAATGACGGCATGAGCCTGTTCGAGTTTCCCGGTGAGAAAGACCGGGCGCTGATGGCAATCAACAACGAATACACCAACTATCGCTACCTCTACGCGCACGGCGGCATGCCACAATCGGCCGAAGAAGTGCGCAAGGCGCTGGCCTGCGAAGGCGTGTCGGTGATCGAAGTGCAGCGCAAGAACGGCCAATGGCAATTCGTCCAGGGCTCGCGCTACAACCGACGCATTCACGGCAACGCACCGATCACCCTGAGTGGCCCGGCCGCCGGCCATGAACTGCTGAAAACCAGCGCCGACCCACAGGGCAAAAATGTCCTCGGCACCTTTCAGAACTGCGCCAACGGCAAGACGCCGTGGGGCACGTACCTGACCTGTGAAGAGAACTTCACCGACTGCTTCGGCAGCAGCAATGCCGAGCAAAAATTCGACGCCGCGCAGAAACGCTACGGCGCGGTGGCGACCAGCAAAGAGATCAACTGGCACCCGCACGACGCGCGTTTCGACCTGGCGAAAAACCCGAACGAACTCAATCGTCACGGCTGGGTGGTGGAGATTGACCCGTTCGATCCGCAATCGACGCCGGTCAAGCGCACGGCCTTGGGCCGCTTCAAGCATGAGAACGCCGCGCTGGCTGAAACCCATGACGGCCGCGCCGTGGTGTACATGGGCGACGACGAACGCGGCGAGTTCATCTACAAGTTCGTCAGCCGCGACAAGATCAACCACAAAAACCCCAAGGCCAACCGCGACCTGCTGGATCACGGCACGCTGTACGTCGCGCGCTTCGACGCCGGCGACGGCAATGCCGATCACCCGAAGGGCCAGGGCGAATGGGTCGAGCTGACCCACGGCAAAAACGGTATCGACGCCAGCAGCGGCTTCGCCGACCAGGCCGAGGTGCTGATCCACACACGCCTCGCCGCCAGCGTGGTGAAAGCCACGCGCATGGACCGCCCGGAATGGATCGTCGTCAGCCCCAAGGATGGCCAGGTCTATTGCACCCTGACCAACAACGCCAAACGCGGCGAGGACGGCCAACCAGTGGGTGGACCGAACCCGCGTGAGAAGAACGTGTACGGGCAGATCCTGCGCTGGCGCACCGACCGCGACGATCATGCCGCCAATAGCTTCGCCTGGGACCTGTTTGTGGTCGCCGGCAATCCGGGTGTTCATGCCGGCACGCCGAAGGGCGGATCGTCGAACATCACGCCGCAGAACATGTTCAATAGCCCGGATGGCCTGGGGTTCGACAAAGCTGGACGCTTGTGGATTCTCACCGACGGCGATTCGAGCAATGCCGGTGATTTTGCGGGCATGGGCAACAACCAGATGCTGTGTGCCGACCCGGTGACCGGGGAGATTCGCCGCTTCATGGTCGGGCCGATTGGCTGCGAAGTCACCGGGATCAGCTTCTCACCGGATCAAAAGACCTTGTTTGTCGGCATTCAGCATCCGGGGGAAAATGGCGGTTCGACATTCCCGGAGCATTTGCCCAATGGCAAACCGCGGTCTTCGGTGATGGCGATTTCCCGGGAAGATGGCGGGATCGTCGGCGCCTGATTATCGATCACGCAGATGATCGTTCCCACGCTCTGCGTGGGAATGCCTCACCGGACGCTCCGCGTCCGCTTCTGAGGACGCGGAGCGTCCCTGGCTGCATTCCCACGCAGAGCGTGGGAACGATCCCCCTAAAGAAGCCCCGTCTGCGCTACCATGCTTGGCCGGACGCGGCAGCCTGCTGCGCGCAGGAGTCAGCATGGCCCACCCGTTTGCAACCCTCACCCCAGACCTCGTGCTCGATGCCGTCGAAAGTATTGGCTTTCTCAGTGACGCGCGCATTCTGGCGCTCAACAGTTACGAGAACCGTGTCTATCAGGTCGGCATCGAAGATGGCGAGCCGCTGATCGCCAAGTTCTACCGTCCGCAGCGCTGGACCAACGAAGCGATTCTCGAAGAGCACCAGTTCACCTTCGAACTCGCCGAATGCGACGTACCGGTAGTCGCCCCGATGATTCACAACGGCGCCAGCCTGCACGAGCACAACGGCTTTCGTTTCACCCTGTTCCCCCGCCGTGGTGGCCGCGCGCCGGAGCCGGGAAATCTCGATCAACTCTATCGCCTGGGTCAATTGCTCGGTCGCCTGCACGCCGTCGGCAAAACCAAACCGTTCGACCACCGTGAAGCGCTGGGTGTGAAGAACTTCGGCCACGACTCGCTGACCACCTTGCTCGAAGGCAATTTCATCCCCAAGAGTTTGCTGCCGGCCTACGAATCGGTGGCCCGCGACCTGCTCAAGCGTGTGGAAGATGCCTACAGCAACACGCCGCACCAGAACATTCGCATGCACGGTGATTGCCACCCCGGCAACATGATGTGCCGCGACGAAATGTTCCACATCGTCGACCTCGATGACTGCCGCATGGGCCCGGCGGTGCAAGACATCTGGATGATGCTGGCCGGTGACCGCCAGGAATGCCTCGGGCAGCTGTCGGAACTGATGGACGGCTACAACGAGTTTCACGACTTTGATCCTCGGGAACTGGCGTTGATCGAGCCACTGCGCGCCTTGCGCCTGATGCACTACAGCGCCTGGCTCGCCCGTCGCTGGGACGACCCGGCGTTCCCGCACAGCTTTCCGTGGTTTGGCAGCGAGCGGTATTGGGGCGACCAGGTGCTGGCATTGCGCGAGCAACTCGCAGCCCTGAACGAAGAACCCCTTAAACTTTTCTGACCCACCTAGAAACCCTGTGCGAGCTTGCTCGCGATAGCAATCCATCAGTCACTGATGTGCTGATTGAATCGCCGCCATCGCGAGCAAGCTCGCTCCCACAGGGTTGAGTGTTCACAATTGCCCAACCTATTCAGGCAGGACATTCGTAGACAAATCTCCTTACAATCCCTCTTCGTTAGCTGCCTAAGCAAGGATTCTGCATGCAAGCTGCCAACCCGCGTCGCGGGTACATTCTGGGCCTGAGTGCCTACATCATTTGGGGACTTTTCCCGCTCTACTTCAAAGCCATTGCCAACGTGCCCGCCGTGGAAATCATCATCCATCGCGTGCTGTGGTCCGCGCTGTTCGGTGCCTTGTTGCTGATGGTCTGGAAACATCCCGGCTGGTGGCGCGAACTGCGAGACAACCCCAAACGCCTGGCGATCCTCGCCCTCAGTGGCACGCTGATTGCGGCCAACTGGCTGACCTACGTGTGGTCGGTGAACAACGGGCGGATGCTCGAGGCCAGCCTCGGTTACTACATCAACCCGCTGGTGAACGTGTTGCTGGGGATGTTGATCCTCGGCGAACGGCTACGGCGCATGCAGTGGCTGGCCGTGGGTTTGGCGGCGGTTGGCGTGGCGCAGCAGGTGTGGCAAGTCGGCAGCCTGCCCTGGGTGTCGCTGGTGTTGGCGCTGACGTTCGGGTTCTACGGATTGATCCGTAAGCAGGCGCCGGTCAAGGCATTGCCCGGTCTGGTGGTGGAAACCTGGATGCTGGTGCCGATTGCTGTTGCGTGGCTGCTGTTCAACCCGACGGCGGCCAGCGCCCAACCCGAGTTCTGGACCACCTCTGAAGCCTGGTGGCTGGTCGCCGCCGGCCCGGTCACGCTGGTGCCGCTGGTGTGTTTCAACGCCGCCGCACGGCATTTGCCTTACACGACGTTAGGATTTCTCCAATACCTGGCGCCGACACTGGTGCTGTTGCAAGCCGTTCTGCTGTTTGGCGAACACTTGTCATCCAGCACGCTGGTCGCGTTCATCTTTATCTGGGCAGGTCTTGCGGTTTATAGCGTCGATGCGTGGATAAGTTTGCGCCGCCGCAGCTGATCAAAAAACACACAAACCTCTGCAGGCCACGGCCCTATTGGCCTGCATCGATCCTTCCCAAGGTTATCCACAGCGTGATCCCCGCCGTTTGTGTGCAACTCGTTGAAACTGATGGTTTTTTGATCAGATACTGAAGAAGCCCGGCCGGCGTGGGCTAGCGGGCTGTCTCTACAGGTTATCCACAGGTGGGTGCACGTTTAACTTGGATAACCTTCCCGGATAACCCGGTCAGGGCTCACTGCGCAGCACCAGTTCAACCATCAAATCGTCCGCCAGGGTTTCCAGGCGCGACTGCAACACGTCCAGCGACAATGTCAGCGGCACCGCGAGAATCGCTTCAGCGTGAAACAACGGCTCGCTGCTCATCGGTGCCGGCCTCACTTCGGTCACTAGCCGTTCCAGGTTCACCCCCTGCTCGCTCAACAGACGCGTGATGTCGCGAACGATGCCCGGACGATCATTGCCCACCAATTCCATCGCAATGGGTTTCCAGGTGCAGGACTGCTCGATGCCACTTTCGGCAATCAGTACACGAATGCCTTGGGCAGACAACGCTTGCAAGGCATCCACCAGTTCATCGTAGGCCTCGGCCGGCACGCCCACCCGAAGAATTCCGGCGAACTGTCCTGCCATGCGCGACATGCGGCTTTCCAGCCAATTGCCCCCGTGTTCGGCAATGCACTGGGCGATGCGCTCGACCTGCCCAGGCTTGTCCGGAGCGAATACTGTGAGTACGAGGTGGTCCATGGCGCAGCCCTCTTGTCATGACTTTTGTTATGGAAAACCAAGTATAGGCAAGGGTTGGCCAGATCCAGAATCAATGGTGTATCGACTGACCTTATCGCGGGCAAGCCCGCTCCCACAGCGTCATGCGCAGTCCCTGTGGGAGCGGGCTTGCCCGCGATTGAAGGCACCGCTGAATGAACTGAAAACCACAAATCGTGTACAACTTTTTATATTTAACTGGAACAATCTTATGGTTTTTTGAGAACATCCAGTACCACACCGTGACTGCAATGCGTCATGGGGTCGCAGAACGACGTAATTAGTCTAATTTTCACAAGCGCAATTCATCATGTAGTATGCCGCAGCGCGCACTACATAACGTTGGATCGATGTCTGCCACAGGCACACTCGCAACCCTGAAAGCCCCGTCAGCAAGGCCTCAAAGCCGTTGATTGGACCGAACCCAGCCGTCCGCAAGGGCATGTACTGGCGCAAGGGTTTGTGGTTTAAATGGCCAGAGGCTTCATTGTTAAATTGAAGAGCTGAAAAGCGAAATAGCTGAGCAGAGTGAGGCAAGCAATGACTGAACACGTTCAAGTCGGTGGCCTGCAGGTCGCCAAAGTCCTGTTCGACTTCGTGAACAACGAAGCCATTCCCGGTACCGGCCTCACCGCCGATAAGTTCTGGGCCGGTGCCGACAAGGTCATTCATGACCTGGCGCCGAAGAACAAAGCCCTACTCGCCAAACGCGATGATTTCCAGGCTCGTATCGATGGCTGGCACCGATCCCGTGCCGGTCAGGCGCACGATGCCGTGGCTTATAAAGCCTTCCTGCAAGACATCGGTTATCTGCTGCCAGAAGCGGCCGATTTCCAGGCAACGACGCAAAACGTCGATGACGAAATCGCCCGCATGGCCGGCCCGCAGCTCGTGGTCCCGGTCATGAATGCCCGTTTCGCGCTCAACGCCTCGAACGCCCGCTGGGGTTCGCTGTACGACGCGCTCTACGGCACCGACGCCATCAGCGAAGCTGACGGCGCGGAAAAAGGCAAAGGCTACAACAAGGTTCGTGGCGACAAGGTCATTGCCTTCGCCCGCGCCTTCCTCGACGACGCCGCGCCATTGGCTGCCGGTTCCCATGTCGATTCCACCGGCTACAAGATCGTTGACGGCAAACTGTTGGTCGCCCTCAAAGGTGGCAGCAACACCGGCCTGCGTAATGATGCCCAACTGATCGGTTTCCACGGCGATGCTGCCGCGCCGACCGCGATTCTGCTGAAAAACAACGGTCTGCACTTCGAAATCCAGGTCGATGCCAGCACCCCGGTCGGCCAGACCGACGCAGCCGGCGTCAAAGACATCCTGATGGAAGCCGCACTGACCACGATCATGGACTGCGAAGACTCCGTCGCCGCCGTCGATGCCGATGACAAAGTGGTGATCTACCGCAACTGGCTCGGCCTGATGAAGGGCGACCTGTCGGAAGAAGTCGCCAAGGGCGGTCAGACTTTTACCCGCACCATGAACGCCGACCGCACCTACACCGGTGTCGATGGCAAGGAACTGAGCCTGCACGGTCGTTCGCTGTTGTTCGTGCGTAACGTGGGTCACTTGATGACCATCGACGCCATCGTCGATAAAGACGGCAACGAAGTGCCGGAAGGCATTCTCGACGGTCTGGTGACCAGCCTCGCGGCGATTCACAGCCTCAACGGCAACAGCTCGCGCAAGAACAGCCGGACTGGCTCGGTCTATATCGTGAAGCCAAAAATGCACGGCCCGGAAGAAGCCGCGTTCACCAACGAGCTGTTCGGTCGTATCGAAGAAGTCCTCGGTCTGGCGCGCAACACGTTGAAAGTCGGGATCATGGACGAGGAACGCCGTACCACGGTCAACCTCAAGGCCTGCATCAAGGCGGCGAGCGAGCGTGTAGTGTTCATCAACACCGGTTTCCTCGACCGCACGGGCGATGAAATCCACACCTCCATGGAAGCCGGGCCGATGGTTCGCAAGGCTGACATGAAGGCCGAGAAGTGGATCGGCGCCTACGAAAACTGGAACGTCGATATCGGTTTGAGTACTGGCCTGCAAGGGCGCGCGCAAATCGGCAAAGGCATGTGGGCGATGCCCGACCTGATGGCGGCGATGCTCGAACAGAAAATCGCTCACCCGCTGGCCGGCGCCAACACCGCCTGGGTTCCATCGCCGACCGCTGCGGCACTGCACGCGTTGCACTACCACAAGGTCGACGTGTTCGCCCGTCAGGCCGAACTGGCCAAACGTGCGCGCGCTTCGGTGGACGACATCCTGACCATCCCGCTGGCCGTCAATCCACAGTGGACTGCAGAACAGATCAAGAACGAACTGGACAACAATTCCCAGGGTATTCTCGGTTATGTAGTGCGCTGGATCGACCAGGGTGTCGGTTGCTCGAAAGTGCCGGATATCAACGACGTCGGCCTGATGGAAGACCGTGCGACGCTGCGTATTTCCAGCCAGCACATCGCCAACTGGCTGCGCCACGGTATCGTGACCCAAGAGCAAGTGATGGAAAGCCTCAAGCGCATGGCGCCAGTGGTTGACCGTCAGAACGCCAATGACGCGCTGTACCGTCCACTGGCACCGAACTTCGACAGCAACATCGCCTTCCAGGCGGCGGTCGAACTCGTGGTCGAAGGCACCCAGCAGCCGAACGGCTACACCGAGCCGGTTCTGCACCGTCGGCGTCGCGAGTTCAAGTCAGCCAATGGCCTGTAAGTAAGCGGCACCGGACAAAAAAAGGCCCTGATCGAGAGATCAGGGCCTTTTTGTTTGAGATCGAAGGTTACACATCCATCCCCAACTCATGCTTGACCAACTCCAGCAGCTTGGCGGAGTCAATGGGTTTGAGCAGGAAGTCGACCACGCTCAAATGCATTGCCGCAATGGCATCCTTCACATCGGCATCGCCAGAAACAATGATGAACGGCATCGCCGCCCGTACAGACTCGCGCACCTGGCGAATCAGTTCCAAACCATCAACCTGGCCCATGCGCAGGTCAGTAATCACCAGGCCGATCAATGGTTTCTGCTCCAGCATCTTGAGTGCCGTTTCACCACTGGCCGCGGTCAGGCAGCGAATGCCATCCAGCGCCAGAATTTCCGAGAGCAACTCGCGCGCGTCCTTGTCGTCATCGACGATCAGCACCCGCTGCGGCGGCAAATCAGGTTCCAGCATGACGGCACTCAGCGCCTCGCGCTCAGCGTCACTCAAAATATCGTGGTCGGACATGGTTTTCTCTAGATGTTCATTTCAATTCCCTAGCACAGTGGTGAGACATCGCTAAGCAGGCCTTCAATGTGCACTTCGTCGGGTATTTTTCCAATAGGGGAAAGGATAGGTCCTTCCTCGAATTGTGTAGGGGACTTCCGAAAAATCTTCGCCGGCAGGGTTTACCTAGACTTACGTCCAATGGGCACTCTGCGCGCAGGGGCCGACCATGGCAGGGTCATCCGACAACAACAATTCAAAAAAGACTGCGGTAATGGTTATGAGTAAAGCGGACGCCTTCACACAGGCAGGGAAAACCGCGGTGTTGCAGAACATCCAGGGCACGTTGCAATTCCTTCAGCGTTTCCCGCCCTTCAATCAGATGGAACACGCTCACCTGGCGTACCTGGTTGAGCAATGCCAACTGCGCTTTTATGCCCCCGGCGACAGCATCATCAAGCCTGCCGATGGCCCGGTTGAACATTTCTACATCGTCAAACAAGGCCGCGTCGTCGGTGAGCGCCCGCATACCGCCAAGGGTGGCACCGAAACCACCTTCGAAATCACCACCGGCGAGTGCTTTCCCCTCGCCGCGCTGCTGGGTGAGCGTGCGACCCGCACCGAACACCTTGCCGCCGAAGACACCTTCTGCCTGCAGCTGAACAAGCTGGCGTTCATCAAACTGTTCGCGCTTTCCAGCACTTTTCGCGACTTCGCCCTGCGTGGCGTCAGCAGTTTGCTGGATCAGGTCAACCAGCAGGTCCAGCAAAAAGCCGTGGAAACGCTCGGCACTCAGTACTCGCTGAATACGCGCCTGGGCGAATTGGCCATGCGCCACCCGGTGACCTGCGGCCCGGCGACGCCGCTGCGTGAAGCGGTGACGCTGATGCACGAGCAACAAGTCGGCAGCATCGTGGTGGTCGACGAGCATAAAGCCCCCCTGGGGATTTTCACCCTGCGCGACCTGCGCCATGTCGTGGCCCAAGGCACCAACGACTTCAATGAAGCCATCGAGCAGCATATGACCCAGGCGCCGTTTTTCCTGACGCCGGACCACAGCGCTTTCGATGCGGCCATCGCCATGACCGAGCGGCACATTGCCCACGTCTGCCTGGTGAAAGATCATCGCCTGTGCGGCGTGGTTTCGGAACGCGATCTGTTTTCCCTGCAACGGGTGGACCTGGTGCACCTGGCACGGACCATCCGCAGTGCCCAGCGCGTGGAAAACCTGGTGCTGCTGCGCGGTGAGATCGGTCAATTGGTCGAACGCATGCTGGCTCATGGCGCCTCTTCGACGCAAATCACCCACATCATCACGTTGCTCAACGATCACACCGTGTGCCGGGTGATCGAACTGACCCTGGCCGAAAAAGGCGACCCCGGTGTGCCGTTCAGCTGGTTGTGCTTCGGCAGCGAAGGCCGTCGCGAGCAGACGCTGCACACCGATCAGGACAACGGCATTTTATTCGAGGCTCGGGACGCTGCGCACGCGGCAGAGATTCGCGGCAAGCTGTTGCCCATTGCCCATCAGATCAACCAGAGCCTGGCGCTCTGCGGTTTCACGCTGTGCAAGGGCAACATCATGGCGGGCAACCCGGAGCTGTGTTTGTCGCGAGCCGAATGGGCGCGGCGCTTTGCAGCTTTTATTCGCGAGGCGACGCCGGAAAACCTGCTGGGTTCGAGCATCTATTTCGACTTGCGCGTGGTCTGGGGCGACGAGCAAGGGTGCGAGCAATTACGCCGCGCAATTCTCGATCAAGTCGGCGATAACCGACTGTTTCAGAGGATGATGGCCGAGAATGCCTTGCGCAATCGTCCGCCGGTGGGGCGTTTCCGTGAGTTCGTCCTGGCGCGCAAGAACGGTGAAAAAGCCACGCTGGACCTGAAGGTGCAGGGCCTGACGCCTTTCGTCGACGGCGCACGGTTGTTGGCATTGGCTCACGGGATCGAGACCAACAATACCCTGGAGCGCTTTCGCCAGCTGGTGGCCAAAGAAGTCATCCAGCCACTGGACGGTGCGGCCTATGAAGAGGCGTATCACTTCATTCAGCAAACCCGCATGCAGCAACATCAGCTGCAAACGCGGGAGAACTTGCCCTACTCCAACCGGGTTGACCCGGACAGCCTCAATCATCTGGACCGCCGAATCCTGCGTGAGTCCCTGCGCCAGGCGCAACGCCTGCAAAGCAGCCTGATCCTGCGGTATCAGCTATGAGCCTGTTTTCATGGTTGCGCCCGGCCACTCCGCTCCTGACGGGCGAATGGCAACAACGTCTCAAACAGTTGCCGGCAGCGCCCGAGTTGGGCGAATGCAGCTTGCGCGAGCAACGCTGGGTGGTCCTCGACCTGGAAACCACCGGGCTGAACCTGAACAAGGACCGGGTGTTGTCCATCGGTGCCGTGGTGATCGAGGACGGCGCCATCGACTTCAGCCAGCAATTCGAACGCACGCTGCAATGCGCCAACCTGAAGCTTGCGCCCAGCGTGCTGATTCATGGGCTGGGGCCTAGCGCCATTGCGGCCGGCAGTGACCCGGCGCAGGCCTTGCTCGAATTCATGGAGTTCGTCGGTGACAGCCCGGTGCTGGCGTTTCATGCGCCCTTCGATCAGCACATGCTAGGCCGCGCGCTCAAAGACCACTTGGGCTACAAGCTGACCCATCCGTTTCTGGATGTGGCCGACATCGCCCCGCTGCTTTGCCCCCAGGCTCACATTCGAGACGCCGGGCTGGATGAGTGGATCGACTGGTTCAAGCTGGAAGTCTTCGAGCGGCATAACGCCAGTGCCGATGCGCTGGCTACCGCTGAGTTGGCGCTGATCCTGTTCAGTCGGGCACGGCAGCAGCAAATCCATAGCCCGTTGAACCTGCAACAGCGGTTGAGTCAGTGGAAACGGCGGCAGCAGGCGCCTTCCTTCTAACGGCCATCACACTCCTCTGTAGCAGCTGCCGAAGGCTGCGTCCGACTGCGCAGCGGTCGTCACATCAATGCCCAGTACATCCGATCAAGCTTGCCGGCAGAATGGCGGCTGCTGCGCAACCGGACGCAGCCTTCGGCAGCTGCTACAGAAGGCTGTGCCGAATAGATATGGTCATCACCCACCCGACCAGCGCCAATTGCTTACCTTCCCCGCCTCTGCCACAATCGCGAACCATTCTCGTTAGTTAACACTTCCCAATCGGTGATGCTGCGTGTCTTCAATTCAAAGCCCCCAAAGTGAGCTCGTTGGTGCGTTGTATCGCGACCATCGCGGTTGGCTATTGGCGTGGCTGCGACGCAACGTGGCGTGCCCGCAACGTGCCGAAGACCTGAGCCAGGACACCTTTGTGCGGTTGCTGGGCCGCGATGAGCTCAAAGAGCCCCGCGAGCCGCGAGCGTTTCTGGTGGCGATTGCCAAAGGCCTGTTGTTCGACTATTTCCGCCGCGCTGCACTGGAGCAGGCCTACCTGGCCGAACTGATGCTGATCCCCGAAGGCGAACAACCGTCGGTCGAAGAGCAGCAGATGATTCTAGAAGACCTTAAAGCCATCGACCGCCTGTTGGGTCAGCTGTCGAGCAAGGCCCGGGCAGCGTTTCTCTATAACCGCCTCGACGGCCTCGGTCATGCCGAAATCGCCGAGCGATTGGGCGTCTCGGTGCCGCGTGTCCGGCAATACCTGGCCCAGGGGATTCGTCAGTGCTACATCGCGTTGTACGGTGAGCCAGTATGAGCTTGGTCAGTTCCAAACCCGTTTCGGCCCAGGTGCTGGATGCAGCGATTGCCTGGCAATTATCGCTGGACTCCGGTAACCCGGTGGAGCGCGAAGCGTTCAGCCAGTGGCACGCCGCCCACGAAGAACATGCCCGGGCCTGGCGCCAGCTAGGCATGCTCGACCAACGCTTCAGCGTCGCCAACGGCCCGGCCCGTACGGCGCTGCTGCAATCGCGTGAAAGCATTCGTCGTCGCGTTCGAAAACTGGGTAGCGGCTTGGCCAGCGTTGTCGCAGTGATCGGGTTGGCGCTGTTTGCCGGTGATCGCTATCTGTCCCTCGACTACTGGCTGGCCGACCAGCGCACCGCAACCGGCGAGCAACGCACCCTGCGCCTGGCCGACGGCACACTGATCAACCTCAACACCCACAGCGCCGTGGACATCCGTTTCGATGAAAAGCAGCGGCGGATCATCCTTCAGGAAGGCGAAATCCTCGTCGAGACCGGTCATAGCGATGCCCGGCCGTTTATCGTCGAAACCCGCGAAGGCAGCATGCGGGCACTCGGGACGCTGTTCCTGGTCAAGCGCGAGGAACAAGGCACGCGTCTGAGCGTGTTGAAGTCCGCGGTGGCGGCGCATCCGCAATCGAATCCCGAGGAACAGATTCTGCGCGAAGGTCAGCAAGTGCTGATGCGCAGCGATGGCCTGGGGCCAATTGTCGCCGTCAACCCCGGCGCCGATGCCTGGACTCGCGGCATGCTGGTGGTCGACAACGCCCGCCTGGAAGATCTGGTGCGCGAACTCGGTCGTTATCGACGCGGGCATTTAGGCGTTGCACCCGAAATTGCCGACCTGCGGATCACCGGCAGCTTCCCGCTGCACGATACCGACAAAGCCCTGAGCGCCCTGCTCCCGACCTTGCCGGTGCAAATCGAACAGCACACGTCCTGGTGGGTGACGGTGGCGAAGGTTGACGCCAAACCCTGACGCCCAGGTCACCCTGCGTGATCGTTCCCACGCTCCCGCGTGGGAACGCAGCCCGTGATGCTCTGCGTCACATCCGGAGCGTCCATTGAGGCATTCCCAAGCAGAGCATGGGAACGATCAATTGCTGAATCGAAATTATTTTCATCCAGCCCTATCACTTTTCGATTCTCGTGCGGCACCTAAGCAATTGAGAAATATTTCCATTCAGGAGCCGCTGTATGTCCCGTTTGCTAGACACCCTGTTGCGCCCCAGCTTGCTGGCCGTCGCCATAGCCCTTTGCAGCCCTTTGGCCAGCTCCCAGCTGATCGCCGCTGAACAGGCCTCCAGCGTTCGCGCCTACAACCTGCCGGCCGCGCCATTGGCCAGCACCCTGAATCAGATCGCCAGTCAGGCCGGTCTGGCGCTGTCGTTGAACCCATCGCTGGCGGCAGGCAAGACCTCGGCACCGGTGAAGGGCCAGTTCGACGCTCCCGCTGCCTTGCGTGAAGCCTTGCGCGGCACCGGCCTGCAACTGGAACAAAGCAGCGCCGGCACCTACAGCCTGGTCGCCACGCCCGAGGGCACATTGGCTTTGCCGGAAACTGCCGTCATCGGCACGCAAAACACCGAAAGCGCCTGGGGCCCGGTAGACGGCTACCTGGCGACTCGCACCGCCGCCGGCACCAAAACCGACACCTCGCTGCTCGAAGCACCGCGCTCGATTTCGGTCGTCACCCGCGAGCAGATGGACGATCGCAATGTGCAGAATCTCGATGACGCCGTGCGCTACCTGCCCGGCATCACCGCCAGCAGCTACGGCAGCGACACCCGTGCCGACTGGCTGCGCGTTCGTGGTTTTGAACCGACCCAATTCCTCGATGGCCTGCCACTGCCTAAAGGCACGTACGCCACCCCGAAACAGGAAACCTGGAACCTCGATCGCCTGGCCTTGCTGCGCGGCCCGGCTTCCTCGGTGTATGGCCAGACCCCACCGGGTGGCCTGCTGGACATGGTCAGCCGCCGCCCCACCGCTGAAGACAGCCACGAAATCCAGTTGCAGTACGGCAACTACAACCAGCGCCAGATCAACTTTGCCAGCACCGGCAAGATCGATGACGAAGGCGAGTTTCTCTACAGCCTCAGTGGTGTGGTGCGCGACAGCGATACGCAGATCGACGACGTCGAGAACAAGCGCTACAACATTGCGCCGAGCCTGACCTGGAACATCAACGACGACACCCGGTTCACCTTGCTGACCCAGTTCACCCGCGACGATACCGGCATCACCAGCCAGTTCCTGCCGGTGCAAGGCACTAAAATCGACATGCCGTTCGGCGACATTTCCCATCACAAGAACCTCGGCGATCCGGATTGGGAATATTACGACCGCACCTACTACGCGCTGGGCTATGCGTTCGAACATCGTCTGAACGACGTCTGGCAATTCAGGCAGAACCTGCGTTACACCAAGACGGATCTGTCGTTCCAGGCCGTCACCGTTGGCTCGTATCCGTTCACCCAGGTTGATGACGCTGGCAATGTGGGTCGCACCACCACCAGTGTCGATGAAGACATCAGCCAGTTCGCCGTGGATAACAACTTCCAGGCCGACTTCGCCACCGGCGACGTGCGTCACACCGTACTGCTGGGCCTCGATCACCAGCGCAGCAACACCAACTACCTCTCGATCTTCGGCAGCGCGCCGCCGATCAACGTCAACAACCCGATCCATGGCCTGCCGATCCAGCGTCCGGACCGCTCCACCGCGTTCTACGATTACGATCAGAAGACCTACCAGACCGGCGTGTACGTGCAGGATCAAATGGCCCTCGACCAATGGCGCCTGACCCTCGGCGGACGTGAGGACTGGGTCCACACCGGCACCAAGTTCTTCAACAAGGGCGACGCCACCAACACCGAGCGCGACAAGAATTTCAGCGGCAACGCGGCGATCAGCTATGTGTTCGACTCGGGCTTCGTGCCCTACCTGTCGTACGCCGAATCCTTCCAGCCAACGACTGGTGCTGCGGCCTCGTCCACCGAATCGTTCAAACCCACCGAAGGCAAACAGTGGGAACTGGGCATCAAGTACCAACCACCGGGCAGCAACACCTTGTTGACCGCTGCGATCTACGACCTGACCCAGAAAAACGTCTCGGTCACCACCACGGTTGCCGGTACGCCGATCACCAGCCAGACCGGTGAAGTCAAAGTCAAAGGCCTGGAGCTGGAAGCGGTTTCCGACGTGACCGAAAACCTCAAGTTGATTGCCGCGTACACCCTGGCCAAATCTGAAGTTCAAGATGGCGACTTCAAGGGCAATCGCCTGCAACTGATGCCTAACCAACAGGCGTCGCTGTGGACTGATTACACCTGGCACAACGGCGTGCTGGACGGTTTCGGCGTGGGTGGCGGTGTTCGCTACACCGGCAACACCTACGGCGACCAGGCCAACACCGAACTGGGCAAGGCTGACGCCTACACCGTGTTCGATGCCGCGGTTCATTACGACCTCGGCCGCCTGGACAACACCCTCAAAGGCGCGTCCCTGCAACTGAACGCCACCAACCTGTTCAACAAGGACTACATCTCCACGTGCGACAGTTTCTACTGCTACTACGGCGACCAGCGCAGCGTCGTCGCCAGTGCAACTTACAAGTGGTAATCGTCTGACCTGACATGCCCCACGGCCAGGCCGTCCTCTTCAGGACGGCTTTGGTATTTCTGGAGGTCTGGAAATGAAAAGTAAAACAATTCGTCGCTGGTCGGCTGTCCACACCTGGACCAGCCTGATCTGCACGGTCTTCCTGCTGATGCTCGCGCTGACCGGCTTGCCGTTGATCTTCCACCACGAGATCGACCACTTGCTGGGCGATGCCCCTGAGCTGAAAGAAATGCCGGCGGACACCCCGCACCTGAATCTGCAGCAGTTGGTTCATGCCGCCGAAAAACATCGCCCCGGCGAGGTGTTGCAGTATTTCGGTTTCGAGGACGATGAACCCAACGCCGTGCTGACCATCATGGCAGCCACCGCGGGCACCGAGCCGAACTCGTCGCACACCTTCATGCTCGACGCCCGCACGGGTGAAGCCCTGGAGACGCCATCGGCCAACGGCGGCTTCATGATGGTGATGCTGCGCCTGCACGTGGACATGTTTGCCGGCCTGCCGGGCAAGTTGCTGCTGGCGTTCATGGGCCTGATGTTTGTGGTCGCCATCATCTCCGGAACGGTGCTCTATTTGCCGTTCATGCGTCGCTTGACGTTCGCCACCGTGCGCCAGGACAAATCCACTCGTCTGCGCTGGCTTGATCTGCACAATTTGATCGGTGTGGTCACGCTGACCTGGGCGTTGGTCGTCGGTGTGACGGGCGTTATCAGCGCCTGTGCCGACCTGCTGATTGCCGCCTGGCGCAACGACAGCCTCAACGCGATGGTCGCCCCGTACCGCGACGCTCCACCGCTGACGCACCTCGCGCCGGCGACTCGCCTGCTCGACATTGCCGAGGAAGTTGCACCGGGCATGGCGCCAGACTTCATCGCCTTCCCCGGCACGCGGTTTTCCAGCGAACACCATTACGCGGTGTTCATGAAAGGCAGCACGCACCTGACGTCGCACCTGCTGACACCGGTGCTGATCGACGCGACCACCCTGCAAGTCACCGCCGTGGCGGAACGGCCGTGGTACATGGACGCCATGGGCATGTCACAACCCCTGCATTTCGGCGATTACGGCGGCATGCCGATGAAGATCCTCTGGGCGACCCTCGATGTGCTGACCATCATCGTGCTCGGCAGCGGGGTTTACCTGTGGGTGGTGCGGCGCAAAGCGGTAAAACCCGCTCTCGAACGCGAGCAGGTGAACGCATGAAGCCCAGGCAATCAAACTTCTGGAAAGTCTTCGGCACGCCGACGGTCATCGCCCTGCTCAGCGCGGCCGGGCTGTTCGCCGCGTTGCTGGGCGATGGCGTGTGGGACGCCTTGAGCTGGCTCGGCCTGGGCGTTCCCGCTTTTCTCGCGCTGCGTGGCCTGTTGCAACGCCGCTGAGCTTTTATGGGAGCGATTCCACTCCCATCTTGAGCTAGCGCAACAACGCGCTATGCTGCCCAGCACTGACCCAGACCGAGACGTTGCCATGTCCGCCCCCAGCATGACCCTGTACCACAACGCTTTATCGCCCTTCGTTCGTAAAGTCATGGTGCTGCTGCACGAAACCGGTCAGACCGGTCGCGTGGCACTGCAAGATTGCGTGCTCACGCCCGTCAACCCGGACCTGACGCTCAACGAAGACAACCCACTGGGCAAAATCCCGGCCCTGCGCCTGGCCGACGGCAACATCATCCATGACAGCCGGGTGATCCTCGATTACCTCGATCACCAACACGTCGGCAACCCGCTGATCCCGCGCGAAGGTTCGGCTCGCTGGCGGCGCCTGACCCTGGCCTCTCTGGCCGACGGGATCATGGACGCCTCGGTGATGGTGCGTTATGAGCGGGTCCTGCGCGCCCCGGAGAAACACTGGGACGAGTGGCTGGATGCCCAGCGCGACAAGATTCGTCGCGCATTGGCGCTGCTGGAAAAAGACGCGATTGCCGAGCTGACCTGCCATTTCGATGTCGCGGCGATCAGCGTTGCCTGTGCGCTGGGCTACATCGACTTGCGCCATCCGGATCTGGAATGGCGCGAGACGAACCCGCAATTGGCGGCGTGGTATTTCGAAGTGAGCCAGCGGCCTTCGATGATCGCGACGATGCCCAAGGTTTAGCTTTTCGCTGACTGTTCCGGCCTCATCGCGAGCAGGTCGAATCGTCGCACCGTCGCTCCTACAGTTTGATCTTTGCTCCCTGAAGATCCCCTGTAGGAGTGAGCCGGCTCCGGGCGGCGTTCCGACGATGGCACCACACCTGATCTAATGGAAACAGCTCAAAAATCAGCGTCGCCAACACCGCCCCTTCCCGCTGATCCTCCCGTAACCCGATCGACCGGCTCATTGCACCGCCCCCAAGTCAAACTCCAGTGGCTTGGCCGTCTTCTGACCGATCCCGTACCAGTCCAGCTTGCGGGTCAGCACCATGAACACGCCCAGCAACCCGAACAGCAACAACGAGCCCATCAGCAGCGCATAGTCCTCGGCACTCAACAATACATAGAGCACGCCGTACAACGCCGCCAACCCCGCCGAAAAACTCAAGCCATGGCGCACGCTGCGCAGCACATGGCAAACATAGAACCCGATCAACAACACACAACAGGCGGACGACAACAGATACGCCAGCGCAAAACCGATGTGCTCGGACAGCGACAGCAGCAACAGGTAGAAGAAGGCCAATGCCACGCCGACCAATGCATATTGCACCGGGTGCACCGCCAGGCTTTTCAACACTTCGAACAGGAAGAAACCGGCGAACGTCAGCACGATGAACAGCAAGGCATATTTGATCGCACGATCACTCTTGAGGTACTGATCCACCGGGTCGATGAAACTCACGCCGAAGCTGCGCCCGTTGTACGCCTCGCAACCACCGCCCGACACGCAACTGTTCAGCGCTTCCTGCAAGTTGGTGGAGAAGAACGAGGTCTGCCAGTTGGCGGTGAAACCTTGATCGTTCACCTCACGCTGGGCCGGCAGAAAATTGCCGATAAAACTTGGATGGGGCCAGTTGGCAGTCAAAGACACCTGGCTGGTTTTCCCGACCGGAAGGACCTGTAACTGGCCGGTGCCCTGCAAACGCAGGTCGAATCCGAAGGCCAGTTCAGTGGCTTGTTTTGCGTCCAGCGCCGGCAGCGTCACGTGCACACCTTCCCCCAGCCAGCCCACCTGGCTGCCCGGTACGAAGTCCAGAGGCTGGCCGTTCAGGTCCAGCTTCAAGGCGTTTTCGATGCCGCGAATGTCGCTGATGCCCACCGCCAAAAACGGCTGGTCGAACTGGTAATCAGCAAAGTCTTCCTTGATGCCCAATTGCGCCGGAATCGAAAAATGCCCGCTGATGTGGTTGTCCGCATGGAACAGGCGCGCCTCGTAAATACCCCGCAAGCGCAGTTCAGTCTGAATCTGGCCATCAAGCTCGAAACGCTCCGGGAGGAAATACAGGCGGCCGCGCTCCAGGCCGACCTCCTGATAGCGTTGGTTGGTTTTCTGGTTGAGCTTCCAGGTGCGCACCACTTTGCGATAGGGCACCACCATCAACGGCCCGCTCAGTTGTTGGCTGGTGGAACTGCGGGCGATGTCTTCGAGCACACCGTCGCGCAGTTGCTGGCGGTCCTGGATCACGCCGTTGATCATCAAGAGCGGGATCAGTAACAACAGAATCAGAAGGGCAATCGCCCCCAGTTTTAGGGTCAGGCTTCGGTTCATGGGACTCTCCCTGTTTGGATGGGGAGAGTCTGGGATGGCTGTGTGGGGGATTTATGAGGGGAATGTGGAGATTATGTGGAGACTGGGTCGGCCCTAAGCCATGCGCAACGTCACTTCAACCCCACCGTCGACATTGCCGATGCTCAATGTCCCGCCATGCAACTTGACCACTTCTTCGACAAAATTGAGACCGAGCCCGGTGCTCTTGCGCCCGCTGTCCGGGCGCGGCAATGAGTAGAACCGCTCGCTCAACCTCGGCAACGCATAGTCGGGAATCGCCTCGGCCTGGTTGAACAGTTTGAACTCGATCTGCTCTCCAACCGGCTCGGCACTGAATCGCAGCAGCCCCTTGGCCGGGGTGAAATCCAGTGCGTTCTCCAGCAAATTGGCCAATGCCTGGCGCAACAAAAACGGCTCGCCTGTCAAAGCAAGACCAGCCGGAATCCGTTGCTCCACCCGCAACTGCTTGCCTTCGATCCGCGCCGCCTGGGCCTTCAACAATTCATCCACCAACCCGGCCAGCGACACCTCTACACGCTCTTCCAGCCCCTGACGCTGCTCGACCTGAGCCAGGTTCAACAGCCGTTCAATCAACTGCTGCATCCGCACACTTTCACTGTCGATATTGCTGACGAACCGCTGCTGCTGGGCCAATGGCATTTCACCTTGCAGCAATTCCGCCGCACCGCGAATCGCCGCCAACGGGCTCTTCAACTCATGAGTCAGGGTGTGCACATAACGCTCGACATAGGCTTTGCCTTCGAGCTGCGTGCGCATCTGTTCCACCGCTGTCGCCAGTTGCTCCAGTTCACCGCCGCGATAGTGTGGAACCTCGACCCGTCGGCCTTCACTCACCGCTTGTGCATAAGCCGTCAACCGTCGCAACGCTGCGCTCAACCACCACGACAACAACGCACCAAAAACCAGGCCGAGACCGATCAGCCCGGCGCCATAGGCCAGCAATCGTCGCTCGGTACGATCGACATAAGGCTGCAACGAACTGTTGGGCTTGGCCACGGTGACTACGCCGATGATCTGACCGTTGTCGCGAATCGGCGCACCGACATGCATCACCGAGGAGGTTGCATCGTTCGGATCACTGCGCGTGGAGCGTGCGCCGTACTCGCCGCGCAGGGTCAGGTAGACATCGTTCCAGCGTGAGTAATCCTGCCCCACCGCCATGCCGCTGGAGTCCAGCACCACAATGCCCTTGGCATCGGTGACGTAGATGCGATGGTTGACCTGATTTTTCGGCAAGCCCCAGATGCTCGCCTTCGGCTGCCGCTCGCCGTACGCCTTGAGCAGCTGCGGCCAGCGATTCTGGTTGAGGGTGCCGGCCTTGAAGTCATCGCGCAGGATTTCGGCCATCAGGTTGGCGGTGTCGACCAGGGTTTCTTCGGTGGACTGGCGCACACCGGGGCGGATTTCCTCCATCACGGTGTTGAGCACGAAATAACCGGTCAGGCCGATGAACAGCACGTAGACCAGGAAAATCCGGATTCCCAGCGGCATCAGCTGTGCCCCGGGCTGTAGCTGTAGCCGAGGCCGCGATGGGTCTGGATCGGCTCGGCGTCCGCCCGCACCAGACGCAATTTGGCGCGCACGCTCTTGATGTGGCTGTCGATACTGCGCTCGTAACCGGCATCGGCGGCGATGCCCAGTGCATCCAGCAATTGCTCGCGGCTGAACACCCGCTCGGGTTGTTCCAGCAGGCATTGCAGCAGGCGGAATTCGTGGCGGGTCAGGGTCAGCGCTTGGCCACGGTAATTGATTTGCACCCGTTCGCTGTCGATGCGGAACAGCGCCGATGGGACCTCGGCCACCGCTCTTGGGGCCATGCGTTTTAGAATCGCCCGGACCCGAGCGGCCACTTCCCGTGGGCTGAACGGTTTAACCACGTAATCGTCGGCACCGATTTCCAGACCTACCACACGATCGATTTCGGCATCGCGGGCACTGAGAAAAATCACCGGCACATCGCTGAAACGGCGCAATTGCTTGCAGGTCTCAAAGCCGCTGATGTCCGGCAAACCGATGTCGAGAATGATCAAATCGGCCGGCGTGGCGCGCTGATGGTCCAGCGCTGCCGCGCCAAGGTTCAGCCAGGTCGTGGTGAAGCCCTCACCCTGCAACGCGAAAATCAGGGTGTCGGCAATCGCCGCTTCGTCTTCGACAATCAAGATATGAGGCATGGCGTCCTGGCCCGGCAAAGAAGTGGGCGAACGGTGCCCCAAGGCTCACGACACGTCAATCGGACCAACTGAAATCAGCAGTCGGGTTTGTCGGCGGTAAAACGGCGTGCCGGGTTCACCGCCGCGCCGAACTCACGCAAGGCTTTGGCGCCGATCAACAAAGGGTAGTTGAAGCTGCTGCGGTCAGTCAGGTTGACCTCCACGGTGCGCTTGACGTTGCCCAGGCACAGTTCCAGATCGACCACCGGGCGCTTGGAGGGCTCGACCACGTCAGTGTCGTCCTCTTCCTCGGAGCGCGTCTTGATTTTGCTGATCCGCGCGACCTTGTGTTCGTAGACCTTGTTGCTCGCATCCTTGGTGGCGAGGCGGAAACGCACCCATTCTTCCCCATCACGGGTAAAGGTTTCGATGTCCCGGGCCGACAGCGACGCGGTCAGGGCACCGGTGTCCATCTTGGCCTTGAGCACCTCGCCACCGATTTCCGGCAGCGCGATGTATTCGTAACGCCCGTACAGGGTCGGCTCGGCGGCCAGGACTGGCAGGGCCACAAGGGAAAGCAGTGCAAGAAGGGATTTCACGTAATGGGCTTCCTTGAGGAGTGGGCAGCGGCATTTTAGACCGTCAGCGAGCAATTCGTTCGTTCCTGAGATCGCATCGCGAGCAAGCTCGGCTCCTACAGTGGATTGGGGGTACGCAACGAAACCTTGTGGGAGCCGAGCTTGCTCGCGATGGGGCCGGATCAATCAGCACAACAGCTTGGCAGATCCAATTTCGCTCAAGCATATCGGGCCAATCGTGAAACATTCGTCACCGCTGATTTGGCCTGTCGCCCGAAGCTGCTTATCATGGCGCGCCCAAAGGATTCCAAGAGTTACTTATGCGCCGCCTGCTCACCGGCTGTTTCGTTACCCTGCTGCTGTTGCTCAACACCTTGGTCCTGATCGGACCGATGATGGTGTTTGCCCTGCTCAAACGGGTCCTGTCCGGACGCTTTCGCGATTACGCCTCCTGGGTGGTGATGTGGATTGCCGAAACCTGGGCCGAAATCGACAAGCTGATCTTTCGCCTGTGCATCCCCACGCAATGGGACATTCGGGGCGGCAATGACCTGCGCATCGACACCTCTTACCTGGTGATCAGCAATCATCAATCCTGGGTCGATATCCCGGCATTGATCCAGACACTGAATCGCCGCACGCCGTTCTTCAAATTCTTCCTCAAGAAAGAGCTGATCTGGGTGCCGTTCCTGGGGTTGGCGTGGTGGGCGCTGGATTATCCGTTCATGAAGCGCTACACCAAGGCCTTCCTGGCCAAGCATCCGGAACTGGCCGGCAAGGATCTGGAGATCACCAAAGCGGCATGCGAGTTGTACAAGCGTCAGCCGGTGACAGTGGTCAATTACCTGGAAGGCACTCGCTATACCGCAGCAAAAAGTGTTCAGCAGCCATCACCCTTCACTCACCTGCTGCGGCCCAAGGCCGGCGGGGTGGCGTTTGTGCTGGCAGCGATGGGTGAACAGCTGGACGCCATCCTCGATGTAACGGTGGTGTACCCGCAACCGACGATTCCGGGGTTCTGGGATTTGATCAGTGGCGGCGTACCGAGGGTCATCATCGACATCAAGACCCGCGAACTCGACCCGGCGTTGTGGCAGGGTGATTACGAAAACGATCCGCTGTTTCGCGAAAAAATCCAGAACTGGGTCAACCAGCTCTGGATCGAAAAGGACCAGCGCATCGACGCCTTGCGCGCCGAACGCCGCTGAATCAGGTACCGGTGCCTGCGCCCCAGATCCCGCCCAGGTTTGTCAGCAGCGACCCGCCGACGCCCTGCTGACCAAAAAATTGCAGAAGCACGGGGGCAAACAGGCCGATCATGCCAGTGTCCATGCCCAACGCGCTGAAGGCACTGTTCAGGTCGTTGGTGTTATTCACGTTGCCCAAGACGTTGCCCAGACCTGCCGCTTGACCGGACGAGCCAAGCAAGCCGCTGAGGACACCCAGTTCACCGCCACCGGACAGTAAGTCGATTCCGGGCACGCTTTTGGACAACTCCGAGTAGTCGGTCGAACTCAATTGATTCTTCGCCAGACCGAGCATCGCCCCGGCACCGCCAATGGCTTGTTCTGGCGTCACGTTTAACTGGCTGAGGGCACTCAGCAGACCGGCCGTCTGCGCGGTCGTCGCAGTCGGCGCGGACGCGGCGGCGTCATCGGCCTGCGTGCCGGAGAGGGCATTGGCCGCATCGAACAGGCTGAACTGAGCAAAGACCGGACTGGCCGCCAGACACATCAGCGAAGCCAGTGCAAAACCGCGTGAAATCTTCATCCAGACATCCTCATGTGCCATGAAAACCACCCGGCAATGGGCGGCGAAAAACTGTGGTTTGGACTGGCATCCCGGGGGATTGTTCCAAGCCTTGGCGATCCCCTGACGAACAGTCGAAAAAGAATGCACCGGCGCTGCATCCAGTCTGGCCCCGCCCGCGTATATCAAGCACGGACAGACAATCCTGGCCGATTCCCTTCACGAGGATCATCACCATGAAACACACATCGATCAAAACGCCGTTGATTGCCAGCCTGCTGACCCTGGCCCTTGGTGGCGGACTCGTCCTGAACACCGTGCAAGCGGCAGACACGAGCCACGCTGTTATCGTCGGCGGCCAAAGCATGATGCAGAGCAAGGACATCATCGATAACGCGGTGAACTCCGCCGACCACACCACCCTGGTCGCCGCCGTGAAAGCCGCAGGCTTAGTGGAGACCCTCAAAGGCAAAGGTCCGTTTACCGTGTTCGCCCCGGTCAACTCGGCGTTCACGGCCCTGCCCGCAGGGACAGTCGATACGTTGCTCAAACCTGAAAACCAAGCCGCGTTGAGCAAACTCCTGACCTACCACGTGGTCGCCGGCACGCTCGACATGAAGACTCTGGCCGAGAAGATCAAGGCTGGGGGCGGCAAGACCGAGCTCACCACCGTTGCCGGCGGCAAGCTCTGGGCGACGATGAACGGCCCGCACAACATCACCATCAAGGATGAAAAAGGTGACGTCGCCGACATCACCACCTACGACGTATACCAGTCCAACGGCGTGATTCAGGTCATCGACAAAGTGCTGATGCCGAAAGGCTGAGCCATACCGCCGACCCCGTCCATCGGGGTCGGCGGGTCTTTTCGAGGTGTCCGGCCGTGAATGGAACAACCGCACGCAGTGAACTAACCTCTGCCTGCAACCGGCCCCGCACGCAGCCCACCACCGCACCCTCGACTGTCTGGAGAACTGCTATTTCCACCGCCGACGCCGATCAGCTCAGGCAGTTGTTGGCCCAGTGTTCACTGGGTGACCGCCGCGCTTTCGAGACGCTTTACCGCAGCGTCGGCCCACGCCTGCATGGCGTAGCGCTGCGTTTCATGGGGCGGCCGGATCTAGCTGAAGAAGTGCTGCAGGAAAGCTTTGTGCGCATCTGGAACAACGCCTCGCGCTACGAGGCGCATCTGTCGGCACCGCTGACCTGGATGATCAACATCACCCGTCATCAGGCGATCGATCAGTTGCGCAAACACCGCGACCGGCCGTTGAGTGACCTTGAAGAACAGGCGCTGGTGGATGAAAGCCCATCGGCCCACGAACAACTCAGCAGTGCCCGTGAGGCCAACGCCTTGAACCGCTGCCTGGAAAGCCTCGACGGCATGCAGCGTCAATCGATCACCGTGGCTTACTTTCAGGGGTTGTCCTGCTCTGAGCTCGCCGAACACCTGGCCGCGCCGTTGGGCTCGGTGAAATCCTGGATCCGCCGCGGTATGGAGCGACTGCGCAGGTGCCTTGAATCATGAACTATCAAACCCCGACCCTGCGCCGCGCCCTCGCCGCCGATTACGCCATTGGCTTGATGCCCTCTGCCGCTCGTCGGCGTTTCGAACAGCTGTTGCTGGAAGACGCGGCGCTTCGTGCGGAATTAGCGCAGTGGCAGGAAAGCCTGGCCAGTTTGACCGAAGCGCTGCCCGAGCAGCCGGTGCCAGATCGGGTGTGGCAGGGAATTACGGCGCGGATTGAGCCGCAAGTGCTGCACATGCCGGAAAAACGTCAGTTCTGGAGCTGGTTACGAGTGACGGCGGCGGTTTGCTCGCTGGTGATCGCCGTGACGTTGGGTGTGATTTATAACCGCGACAGTGCGCGTTACAGCGCCACGCTGCTGACTGCCGACGCGCAGCCTGCGCTGAAGGTTGAAGCGCATGAGGATTATTTGAACGTTGAGCCGCTGACGCTGGCAGCGGTTGATCCGGGGCGAAGTCTGGAGTTGTGGGCGATTCCAGCGGATGGCAAGCCGATTTCCCTTGGGGTAATTCCGGCGGGCGGTAAAGGCAAGGTTGAACTGAGCGACGTGCAGAAGGCGCTGATTGGCAAACCGATTGCGTTGGCGGTCAGTCTTGAGCCGAAGGGTGGTTCGCCGACGGGGCAACCAACGGGACCCGTTCTATATCAAGGAGCGTTGGCGGCCCTTTAATGATCGTTCCCACGCTCCGCGTGGGAATGCAGCCCGGGACGCAGAGCGTCACAGGAGGCGTTACCACGCAGAGCGTGGGAACGATCATCTCAGCCATAAAAAACGGCGACCCGAAGGTCGCCGTTTTGTTTTGCGTGGGGGCTTACGCCGCGCTGAACAGTTTGTGCGGATCGATCACAAATTTCTTCGGCACGCCCGCATCGAACTCGCCATAACCACGTGGCGCGTCGTCCAGGCTGATGACTTCAACACCGACGATATCGGCAATGTGGATACGGTCCCACATGATCGCCTGCATCAGTTGGCGGTTGTACTTCATCACCGGCGTCTGGCCAGTGTGGAAGCTGTGGGATTTGGCCCAGCCCAGACCGAAGCGGATGCTCAGGCTGCCCATTTTTGCGGCGGCATCGACAGCGCCCGGATCTTCCGTCACGTACAGGCCCGGAATACCGATCTTGCCAGCAACACGCACGACGCCCATCAACGAGTTGAGCACGGTGGCCGGAGCCTCGTGTTTCACGCCGTCATGGCCATGACCGCGGGCTTCGAAGCCGACGGCGTCGACGGCGCAATCCACTTCCGGTTCGCCCAGCAATGCAGCGATTTGTTCGTGCAGCGGGGTGTCCAGGGACAGGTCGGCGATTTCAAAACCTTGAGCCTTGGCATGCGCCAGGCGAACGGTGTTGACGTCACCGATGATTACCACCGCAGCACCCAGCAGGCGAGCAGAAGCCGCCGCGGCCAGGCCGACCGGGCCGGCACCGGCGATGTACACGGTGCTGCCTGGGCCGACACCGGCCGTCACGGCGCCGTGGTAACCGGTCGGCAGGATGTCTGAGAGGCAAGTCAGGTCGCGGATTTTTTCCATCGCGCGATCGCGATCCGGGAGTTTCAGCAGGTTGAAGTCGGCATACGGCACCATCGCGTATTCAGCCTGGCCGCCGGTCCAGTCGCCCATGTCGACATAACCGTAAGCACCGCCCGGACGCGCCGGGTTAACGCTGAGGCAGACACCGGTGTGCATTTCCTTGCAGGAACGGCAGCGCCCGCAAGCCACGTTGAACGGCACCGAGACCAGGTCGCCGATTTGCAGGTTTTCGACGTCGCTGCCCTTCTCGATCACTTCACCGGTGATCTCGTGGCCCAGTACCAGGCCGGTTTGAGCGGTAGTACGGCCACGCACCATGTGCTGGTCGGAACCACAGATGTTGGTGGACACCACACGCAGGATGACAGCGTGGTTAATCTTCCTGCCGCGCGGGTCCTGCATTTTTGGATAGTCGATTTTCTGTATTTCGAC
This sequence comes from Pseudomonas sp. OV226, assembly GCF_003148705.1. Taxonomy (NCBI): domain Bacteria; kingdom Pseudomonadati; phylum Pseudomonadota; class Gammaproteobacteria; order Pseudomonadales; family Pseudomonadaceae; genus Pseudomonas; species Pseudomonas sp. OV226. The sequence goes on from NZ_QGGS01000004.1 coordinate 122,627, forward strand.
TTTGCCATTGCCGAGATACACCACACCACGATTGCCAGACATGCTTTCACCTCGCTGTTGTTTTTATGTAGCGGTCGCGTCGCCATGGGTCGGCGGCGCGTTGATTGCTCGGGTTATTGCTGTTTGTCTTACGTTGTCTGTTTTGGCCTCATCGCGGGCAAGCCCGCTCCCACAGTGGATCTGGGTGGGCCCAAGGTTTGTGAACGACCCAAACCCTGTGGGAGCGGGCTTGCCCGCGATGGCGATCTAAAGAACGACGGTGCGATTGGCGTTCAAAAACACCCGCCGCTCAATGTGATAACCCACGGCCCGGGCCAGGGTCAGCCCTTCGATATCCCGCCCCTTGGCGATCAGATCTTCCGGGTAATGACTGTGATCAACAGCCTCCACGCCCTGGGCAATGATCGGCCCTTCGTCCAGGTCGTTGTTGATGTAATGCGCCGTCGCGCCGACCAGTTTCACGCCCTTGTTGTAGGCCTGGTGATAAGGCTTGGCGCCTTTAAATCCGGGCAGCAGGGAGTGATGAATGTTGATCGCCTTGCCATCGAGCTTGCGGCACAGCTCCGGGGACAACACCTGCATGTAGCGGGCGAGAATCACCAGTTCGGCGCCGGACTCTTCGATCACCTGCCAGACCTGACGCTCCTGTGACGGCTTGTCGTTCGGGTCCAGCGGGAAGTGGTGGTACGGAATCTGGTGCCAGTCGGCCAGCGGCTTGAGGTCCGGGTGATTGGAGACCACGGCGACCACGTCCATCGACAACTGGCCAATGCGTTGGCGATAGAGCAAATCGTTGAGGCAGTGATCGGCCTTGGAGACCATGATCACCACTTTCGGTCGATGGTGCGGCGGTATCAGCTCGAAGAGCATGCCGAAGGCGTCACCGCGCTCGACAAGACCTGCGCGAAACGACTGTTCATCGAAGCCGTCGGGCTGGCGAAACTCCACACGAATGAAAAAACGGCCCGAGAGCCGGTCATCAAAGGAATGGTGTTCGGTGACGTAGCAGCCCTGCTCGAACAGAAAGCGGGTCACCGCGTCCACGGTGCCGAGCATGCTTGGGCAGTCGGCGGTCAGAATCCATGTGTCTGGGGCGCGGCTCATAGTGCGGTGACTCCTTTTTGTGGGCAACCTGGCCCGTGTAGCAGCTGCCGAAGGCTGCGTTCGGCGACGAAGTCGTCGTAAACCCTGAATCCCGGATCCGTCTGAAAAAATACCGCCGCAAGTTTCACGACGACTTCGTCGCCGAACGCAGCCTTCGGCAGCTGCTACAGGGAGTTCAGCGTTCTTCAGGCCTGAACACTAAGCCCGTATTCGGCCGCCGCATCCTGCAACCACAACCACCAGTAATCCGAGAAACTGCGACGGATCAGCAGTTCCCAGGTGTCTTCGGCGGTATGACGGATTACCAGTTGCGACTTGGCGAACACGGTGCCGACAGCCTTGCCCACCGGGAAGCTGTTGGGGTGCACGTCGTAGCTGGTGGATTTCATCAGCACCTGACGTACGTTCGGGCCGCTCAGTTCAAGAATCTGCTGGCCGCCGCTGACGTTGGTGATTGCGATGTGCAGGTCACCCAGCGCTTCACGCAATTTTTTCTCGGCGGCGAATTCTTCACCGGTCGGGACGATCAGCAGCCACTCATCCGGCCCCATCCATTGCAGGCTGGTTTCGCCTTTGATGATGACGCTCAGTGCGCCCGGCAGTTCGATGCCCAGCGCCTTGTGTACGCCAGCGGCAAACGCGGCGTCATGACCATCACCACGAATAGTCAGATGGCCGAGGAGTTTTTTCTCACGCACGGTCACGCCGGCGTTCTTGCGGCCCTTGCCCACCAGGCTTTGCAGGCCTGCGTGATGCAGCGACGACTCGGCCTTGGCCCCAGTGGTCGGGCGTTGTTGGTAAACATTGGCTGCGGTCATAAAGCACCTTTCCTGAATGATCGTTCCCACGCTCTGCGTGGGAATGCCTCTACGGACGCTCCGCGTTCGGCTGTTAAAGGGACGCGGAGCGTCCCGGGATGCATTCCCACGCAGAGCGTGGGAACGATCAGCATCAAATATTCTGGCGATCGCCTTTCGGATCGAAGAACACCGAAGAAACGATTTCCGCCTCGATCACGCTGCCATCGGCCAGCGGTGCGAACACTCGCTCACCGATGCGCTTCAAGCCGCCCTTCACCACGCCCATGGCAAACGAATAGCCGAGGGAGTTGTGCAAGTAGCTGGAGGTGACGTGACCGACCATGGTCATCGGGATCGCCTGCTTGGTGTTGAACACCAGTTGCGCACCTTCCGGCAGCCATTTGGCTGGATCGATCGGCTTCAGGCCCACCAGTTGTTTGCGTTGATCACGCACGCAGTCTTCGCGGTTCATGCCACGCTGGCCAATCCACGAGAACGGTTTGGTGCGACCGACACACCAGCCCATGTTCAAGTCGTCCGGGGTCATCGAGCCGTCAGTGTCCTGACCGACGATGATGAAGCCCTTCTCGGCCCGCAGGATGTGCATGGTCTCGGTGCCGTACGGCGTCAGGTTGTATTGCTTGCCGGCCTCGACGATTTTCTCGAGCACGCCCATGGCGTAGTCGGCTTGTACGTTGACTTCGTAGGACAGCTCACCGGTAAACGAAATCCGGAACACCCGCGCAGGAACACCGCCGACCAGACCTTCTTTCCAGGTCATGAACGGGAACGCTTCGTTGCTCAGGTCGATGTCGGTGACGTCGCTGAGCAGCTTGCGGCTGTTCGGCCCGGACAGGGTCATGGTTGCCCAGTGATCCGTCACGGAAGTGAAGTACACCTTCAGCTCCGGCCATTCGGTCTGGTGGTAGATTTCCAGCCATTGCAGCACGCGTGCAGCGCCGCCGGTGGTGGTGGTCATCACGAAATGGTTGTCGGCGAGACAAGCGGTTACGCCGTCGTCGAAGACCATGCCGTCCTCTTTGCACATCAGGCCGTAACGCGCCTTGCCCACATCGAGCTTGGTCCAGGCGTTGGTGTAGATGCGGTTGAGGAACTCACGGCAATCCGGGCCCTGAATGTCGATTTTGCCCAGGGTCGAGGCGTCCAGCAGGCCGACGCTGTCGCGCACGGCTTTGCATTCGCGTTTCACGGCGGCGTGAATGTCTTCACCGTTTTTCGGGAAGTACCAAGGGCGTTTCCACTGACCGACATCTTCAAATTCAGCGCCGTTTTTCACGTGCCAGTGATGCAGCGCGGTGTGACGGACCGGTTCGAAGATGTGCCCACAGTGACGACCGGCCACGGCGCCAAAAGTCACCGGCGTGTAGTTCGGGCGGAACATGGTGGTGCCCATCTGCGGGATGGTCACGTTCAGCGAACGGGCGGCGATGGCCAGGCCGTTGACGTTGCCGAGCTTGCCCTGGTCCGTACCGAAGCCCAGTGCGGTGTAGCGCTTGACGTGTTCAACCGACTCGAAACCTTCGCGGGTCGCCAGTTCGATGGCGGCAGCGGTGACGTCGTTTTGCAGGTCGACGAATTGCTTCGGCGCCCGTGCGGTGGTTTTTTCGTGCGGCACCTGGAACAGCGCCAGTGTTGGCTCTTCCAGACGGCTCAGGGCTTTGGGCAGTACGCCTTCGACCATTTGGAACCCGGCTTCGGCAGCGGCGCGAGCGCCCCCTTCAAAACCGTCGGCCAGGGAATCGCCAAGGCCGTAGACGCCGTTGATGCCACCGACGCACACGCGTTTTTGCGGTGCTTCGCCCGGTACGAAACCGAGAATGTCTTCACGCCAGATCGGTTTGCCACCCAGGTGCGAAGCCAGGTGAACCACCGGGCTGTAACCGCCGGAGCTGGCAACGATGTCGCAATCGAGCCACTCGCCAGGGCTGGTCACGGCGTGAGCTTTCACATCAATCGCCGCCACGCGAGCAGCGGTCACGTGCTTGCTGCCACGGGCTTCGATCACGGCGCTGCCGGTGAGGATGCGAATGCCTTTGGCGCGGGCTTCTTCCACCAGTGCGCCACGCGGGTTGCTGCGGGCGTCGGCGATGGCCACCACTTGCAGGCTGGCGTCGAGCCAATCCAGAGCAACGCGGTAGGCGTGATCGTTGTTGGTCGACAGCACCAGTTTTTTGCCCGGTGCCACGCCGTAGCGACGTACGTAGGTCGACACAGCGCCGGCGAGCATGTTGCCCGGCACGTCGTTGTTGCCGTAAACCAGTGGACGTTCGTGAGCGCCGGTCGCGAGAACGACACGCTTGGCGCGAACACGGTGGATGCGCTGGCGGACCTGGCCAATCGGTGCGCGATCGCCGAGGTGATCGGTCAGGCGCTCGTGAATGGTCAGGAAGTTATGGTCGTGGTAACCGTTGACCGTGGCGCGCGGCAACAGCAGCACGTCCGGGGTGTCCTTGAGCTCGGCGATGACGCTGGCGATCCATTCGGCAGCAGGCTTGCCGTCGAGGCTTTCACGGGAATCGAGCAGGCTGCCGCCGAACTCTTCCTGTTCATCGGCGAGGATCACACGGGCACCGCTGCGTGCAGCAGCGAGTGCAGCGGCCAGGCCAGCAGGGCCACCGCCGACGATCAGCACGTCGCAGTGCTGGTTCATGTAGTCGTAGGTGTCCGGATCATTCTCGGTCGGCGAACGGCCAAGACCGGCGGCCTTGCGAATGTACTTCTCGTAGGTCATCCAGAACGATTGCGGGTACATGAAGGTTTTGTAGTAGAAGCCCGGCGGCATCAGCTTGCCGCCGACCTTGCCGAGAATCCCCATCATGTCGTTGTTCACGCTCGGCCAACCGTTGGTGCTGGTGGCGACCAGGCCCTGGTACAGCGCCTGTTGCGTGGCGCGCACGTTCGGAATCTGTGTGGCTTCGGTCGCGCCGATTTGCAGCACGGCGTTCGGCTCTTCGGCGCCGGCAGCGAAGATGCCGCGCGGACGGGAATACTTGAAGCTGCGACCGATGATGTCGACTCCGTTGGCCAGCAGTGCAGCGGCCAGCGAGTCGCCTTCAAAGCCTTTGTAGCTCTGGCCGTTGAAGGTGAAGCTCAGGACTTTGTTGCGGTCGATCCGTCCACCGTTGGACAGGCGATTGATCTGGCTCATACCTTCGCTCCCAGAGCCTGCGCGGCCGCTTTCGGACTTTCAGTCTTGTCGGTGAACTGCGGCTTCGTGCCGATCTTGTAGGTTTCCAGAATCTCGTAGGTCACGGTGTCGCGGGTGACGTTGAAGTACTGACGGCAACCGGCAACGTGATCCCACAGTTCGTGGTGCAGACCGCGAGGGTTATCGCGGAAGAACATGTAGTCGCCCCACTCCTCGTCGGTGCAGGTGGTCGGGTCCAGTGGACGCGGGATGTGCGCCTGGCCGGATGCATGAAATTCCTCTTCGGAGCGCAACTCGCCGCAGTGAGGACAGAAGATATGCAACATGGGGATTTCTCCTATCAAGCGCCGTGAAAACGTAGCGAGCGAAGGCAAGACAAGGCAAAAACAGGCGAGAAAGCGGAGCTTAGTTTACTAAGTGAGCATTTCGAGCCTGTTTTTAACGCCGTATTGCCGAGCGCAGTAGTTTTCATGGGGCCTTTGTTAGTGGGCAACCGCAGCAGCGCCGTGTTCATCGATCAACGCACCGTTGTGGAAACGGTCGATGGAGAAAGGTGCGGCCAATGGGTGCATTTCACCCTTGGCCAGGCTTGCGGCAAACACGTTGCCCGAGCCAGGTGTCGCTTTGAAGCCGCCGGTGCCCCAACCGCAGTTGAAGAACATGTTCGGTACCGGGGTTTTCGAAATGATCGGGCAGGCATCCGGCGTGGTGTCGACGATGCCGCCCCACTGACGGTTCATGCGTACGCGGGACAAGACCGGGAACATCTCGACGATGGCCTGGATCGTGTGTTCGATCACCGGGTACGAACCGCGCTGGCCGTAGCCGTTGTAGCCGTCGATACCGGCGCCGATCACCAGGTCGCCCTTGTCGGACTGGCTGATGTAACCGTGCACGGCGTTGGACATGATCACGCTGTCGATAATCGGCTTGATCGGCTCGGACACCAGCGCTTGCAGCGGGTGGGATTCGATCGGCAGACGGAAACCGGCGAGTTTGGCCATGTGCCCGGAGTTACCGGCGGTGACCACACCGACGCGCTTGGCGCCGATGAAACCCTTGTTGGTTTCAACGCCGATGCACACACCGTTTTCCTTGCGGAAACCGATCACTTCGGTCTGCTGGATCAGGTCCACGCCCAAGGCGTCGGCGGCACGGGCAAAGCCCCACGCCACGGCATCGTGACGGGCCACGCCACCGCGACGCTGGACGGTGGCGCCCATCACCGGGTAGCGGGTGTTTTTCGAGCAGTCGAGGTACGGAATCTCGTCGGCCACTTGTTTGGCATCGAGCAGTTCGCCGTCCACGCCGTTGAGGCGGTTGGCGCTGACGCGACGCTCGGAATCACGGATGTCTTGCAGGGTGTGGCACAGGTTGTAAACGCCACGCTGGGAGAACATCACGTTGTAGTTCAGGTCCTGGGACAGGCCTTCCCACAGTTTCATTGCGTGTTCATACAGGTGCGCCGACTCGTCCCACAGGTAGTTGGAGCGAACGATGGTGGTGTTGCGCGCGGTGTTACCGCCACCCAGCCAGCCCTTTTCGACCACGGCCACGTTGGTGATGCCGTGTTCCTTGGCCAGGTAGTAGGCGGTCGCCAGACCATGCCCGCCGCCGCCGACGATGACCACGTCATAGACCTTTTTAGGGGTCGGCGTGCGCCACATTTTCTGCCAGTTTTCGTGATGGCTGAGGGAGTGTTTGAAGAGGCCGAAGCCCGAGTAGCGTTGCATAGTCATTTACTCCAAAACCGCGCTCAGCGATAAACCGGGAAGTCCGCGCACAGTGCCGACACTTGCTGGGCAACATTGGCCTCGACATCGGCATCGCCGAGGTTGTCGAGGATGTCGCAGATCCAGCCGGCCAGCGTGACGCACTGGGTCACCTTGAAGCCGCGCGTGGTCACCGCCGGGGTGCCAATGCGCAGGCCGGAGGTGACGAACGGCGACTGTGGATCGTTCGGGACAGCGTTCTTGTTGACGGTGATGTGGGCGCGACCGAGTGCTGCGTCCGCCTCTTTGCCGGTGAGGCCCTGACGGATCAGGCTGACCAGGAACAGGTGGTTATCGGTGCCGCCGGACACTACATCGTAGCCGCGTTTGATAAACACGCCGGCCATGGCCTGGGCGTTGTCGATCACTTGTTGCTGGTAAACCTTGAAGCCTGGTTCCAGCGCTTCCTTGAAGCACACCGCTTTACCGGCGATGACGTGCATCAGCGGGCCGCCCTGGGCACCCGGGAATACTGCGGCGTTGAGCTTTTTCTCGATTTCTTCGTTGGCCTTGGCCAGGATCAGGCCGCCACGTGGACCGCGCAGGGTCTTGTGGGTAGTGGTGGTGACCACGTCGGCGTACGGCAGCGGGTTCGGGTACAGACCGGCGGCGACCAGACCAGCGACGTGGGCCATGTCGACGAACAGCAGTGCACCGACCTTGTCGGCGATCTGACGGAAGCGTGGGAAGTCGAGGGTCTTGGAGTAGGCCGAGAAGCCGGCAACGATCATCTTCGGCTTGCACTCGACGGCCAGACGCTCGACTTCGTCGTAGTCAATCAGACCGGTTTTGGTGTCGATGCCGTACTGCACGGCGTTGTACAGCTTGCCCGAGGACGACACTTTGGCGCCGTGGGTCAGGTGACCGCCATGGGCCAGGCTCATGCCCAGAATGGTGTCGCCAGCCTGAATCAAGGCCAGGTACACGGCGCTGTTGGCCGAGGAACCGGAGTGCGGCTGCACGTTGGCGTAATCAGCGCCGAACAACTGCTTGGCGCGCTCGATGGCCAGGGCTTCAACCTTGTCCACGTGCTCGCAGCCACCGTAGTAGCGCTTGCCCGGATAACCTTCGGCGTATTTGTTGGTCAGGCCGCTGCCTTGCGCTTCCATGACGCGCTTGCTGGTGTAGTTCTCCGACGCGATCAGCTCGATGTGATCTTCCTGACGTTGCTCCTCGGCATTCATCGCCGCCAGCAGTGCATCGTCGTAACCCTGGATCTGGTCTTGCTTGCTGAACATCGCGTCTCTCCCAGCGGCATCTGTGCGCCATTCGTCTCGGTAAGGCACTGGCATGACGGCAGTGCCCTTTGATGCCGATGGTATGACCGGCGCAGACAGGTCAAATGCCTACGGACGCCACGCAAAGGTGCGTTTACGACATAAGCCGAAATGCCTGACCGGACACAATCTTCAAACTTGAAAGAATCCCCTGTGGGAGCGGGCTTGCCCGCGATAGCAGTCTGTCAGTCGGCATCATTGCTGGACCTGACTTCGCCATCGCGGGCAAGCCCGCTCCCACAGGGGTCAGGCAGCGATCTGACGGACAAGTAGCAGCAGGAAAAAATGCACGGGATACAGCGCATACGCCCAGCGGCGCATGGGCGGTGGTTTTACGCCTTTTGCGTGTCGCAACAAGACCAGCCCCAGCCATGGCGCAATCAGACAAGCAACAATGCCGGGGATGGCCGCGCTGTTGCCCAGCCGGGCGGCGTAATACAGCGTGTGCCATTCGTTGGCCGCCAGGCAGACCAGTCCCGGCAACAGCGCAAAATACCAGGGCCGCCGGATCACCAGCAGCATCGCCAACGGCAATAGCACACCGAAGAAGCCGAACATCAACCGTTGCCAGAACAGCATCGCCACCAGCAATGCAGCAGCGGCCAACAGTCGCGATTGCAGCGTCTGGTGCTGCCAGCCACGCGCCACCAACAGGCCCAGGGCCAGCGTGGGCAACACGTTCAAGGTGTCGGGATCAGGAATGAACATTCGGTAAGGAATTTCGCTGATCGCACTGAACAGCAGCAACCAGCCGAAATATCGCCATTGACCTTGCGTCGTCGCCACGTCGGTTCGCGACAGGTTCACGGCCATCGCCAGACAAAACCACGGAAACGCCAGCCGTCCCGGGACATACAGCAAATCGACGGAGTAACCGACATATCGCAGGTGATCGATCACCATGCTCAGCAGCGCCAGCCACTTGAGCAGATCCAGTGCCCCATCCCGTTGAGTCATGTGCATAATTGCCCGTCGTCTAAGTGTTTTTCTGTCAGACGCATCGCGTGTGCTCCCCGGATGATCTTCGGTAAAGTGCGCACCATCATTGACCACGAGACGCTTCACCATAAGCGCCTCGACCACGGAAAGCAGGGCCATGACCGATAAGAGCCAACAATTCGCCAGCGACAACTATTCCGGTATCTGCCCTGAAGCCTGGGCGGCCATGGAACAGGCCAACCACGGCCACCAGCGTGCTTACGGCGACGATGAATGGACCGCTCGCGCGTCCGACGATTTCCGCAAACTGTTCGAAACCGACTGCGAAGTATTCTTCGCCTTCAACGGCACCGCCGCCAACTCGTTGGCCCTGTCGTCGCTGTGCCAGAGTTACCACAGCGTGATCTGCTCGGAAACCGCCCACGTCGAAACCGACGAATGCGGCGCACCGGAATTCTTCTCCAACGGTTCCAAGCTGCTCATCGCCCGCACCGAAAACGGCAAGCTGACCCCGGAATCGATCCGCGAAGTGGCCCTCAAGCGCCAGGACATCCACTACCCGAAACCGCGCGTCGTGACCCTGACCCAAGCCACCGAAGTCGGCAGCGTCTACACCCCGGAAGAAATCCGCGCCATCAGCGCCACCTGCAAGGAACTGGGCCTGAACCTGCACATGGACGGTGCGCGTTTCTCCAACGCCTGCGCGTTCCTTGGCTGCTCTCCGGCAGACCTGACCTGGAAGGCCGGCGTTGACGTGCTGTGCTTTGGCGGCACCAAAAACGGCATGGCGGTCGGTGAGGCAATTCTGTTCTTCAACGAAAAACTGGCTGAAGACTTCGACTACCGCTGCAAACAGGCCGGGCAACTGGCGTCGAAAATGCGCTTTTTGTCGGCACCGTGGGTCGGGATCCTGGAAAACGACGCCTGGCTCAAATACGCCCGCCACGCCAACCACTGCGCGCAGTTGCTGGCCGAACTGGTGAGCGACATACCTGGCGTGGAACTGATGTTCCCGGTACAGGCCAACGGCGTGTTCCTGCAACTGTCTGAACCTGCAATTGCTGCCTTGACCGCCAAGGGCTGGCGCTTCTACACCTTCATCGGCAACGGCGGCGCACGCTTCATGTGCTCGTGGGACACCGAAGAAGAACGCGTCCGTGAACTGGCCGCCGACATTCGCGAAGTCATGTCCCGCTGATCACCACGTCAGTCTGCCGCAACACACTCCTGTAGCAGCTGGCGAAGCCTGCGTTCGGCTGCGCAGCAGTCGTAAAACCCTATAGCGCGGTGTGCATGACACACCATGCTGTCTGAATTCACGACTGCTGCGCAGCCGAACGCAGGCTGCGCCAGCTGCTACATAAAAAGCGCTGTCGCCCCCTCCCGATACAAAAGTGCCCGTGATCGTGGCGCAACTCTTGGTCTACATTGTCTGCGAGCCGTTTTGATCCGCTCACATAACAATAATCAGGAGCGTATGCATGTCCCTACAAGGCAAAACCCTGTTCATCACCGGTGCCAGTCGCGGGATTGGTCGTGAGATCGCGCTGCGGGCGGCGCGTGACGGGGCCAATATTGTAATTGCGGCCAAAAGCGCCGAGCCGCACTCCAAATTACCGGGTACGATTTTCAGTGTGGCGCAGGAAGTCGAAGCGGCCGGGGGCAAGGCGCTGGCCTTGCAGGTGGACGTGCGCGAGGAAGACGCGGTACGCGCAGCACTGGCCCAGGCCAACGAACATTTCGGCAGCATCGATGCGCTGATCAACAATGCGGGCGCCATCAAGTTAACCGGGGTCCAGCACATCGAACTCAAGCGCTTCGACCTGATGCACCAGATCAACACCCGCGCCGTGTTGCTGTGCAGCCAAGCCGCCCTGCCCTATCTGAAAAAAACCGGCGGGCACATTCTCAACCTGTCACCGCCCTTGAATTTGGCGACCAAATGGTTCGCCCAATACAGCCCCTACACCGTGACCAAATACGGCATGAGCATGCTGACGCTGGGCATGAGCGAGGAGTTCAAGAACTACGGCATCAGCGTCAATTCGCTGTGGCCACAGACGATGATCGCCACCGCCGCCATTGAATTTCAGCTCGGCTCACGGGAATCATTCAAGCATGCGCGCACGCCAGAGATCATGGCGGATGCCGCCCACGTCATTCTGGACAGCAGCGGTCGTAGCATTACTGGCCGGCTACTGATTGATGAAGTGATTTTGAGAGAGAACGGGGTCACAGAGTTTGACCACTACCGCCACAAACCGGACAGTGACGCTGCGCTGATGACCGATTTGTTCGTCGACTGAATCTTTACCTGACCATCAATATGCGACGCACGTAAACGGATTGATTACCGTGCGCCGCAGAACTTAATTTTTTTAACATGCACATATTTGATACTTATAGCCTGCAAGCGAAGATCATATCTTTGCGAATTTGTATAGCTGTAAAAGTTGACAGCTATACAAATTATTTGATGACCATTAACGTCTCTTTTACTCAGCGGACAATAGCCCACCAAAACCCCTGAGCAATTTGTTTCAAATTCTTTATATCGCTAAAGGAGATATACAATGGACATTGAATCACGGATTGGCACCAATTTTCTTAAAGCAGACTTCCCTCTAACCCTAGAAAACTTAGCCATCAAGACAGGTGACACGGTTGAAAATAGCCTCAACCCAAGGTCTTCTGTCAGATTCAAACTCTGGAACGACAAAGCCGGAGTATATTCTCTCAGTACGATTGCGCTGGGTGGTCCAGATGAAGATCGGGGTAGTCTCTGGAAAGCACCGGAGAAAGGGCATGAAAGTTATAAGTGCATGCTTTCACTTAGTAACGGCGACGTTATTCATCATAAGGGTGAGTATTTTGAGTTTCTTTGCAATAGATTCGAGTACCCGCAGGATGGCACGCTTAAGCTCAAGTACCTTGGAGCGGCGGTAAAACAAATCTAGACAATATAACTTCAAGGGACTTAACGATAGCCAATTTTACGCACCGTCCCTGCAACACCAACGATGACCCTGACTCACTCTTAAGTCAGGGTCATCCAATGCGCAAACCCAGCGTCACAAACGATGTTTTAACAGACACATCCAATGAAATTTACATGGTGCAGCATATTTGTCTTCTGGACTCTAAAACTCGATACGCACGTCGCCCTTCGGCACGCTGCAGCACGACAAAATAAACCCTTCGGCCTCGTCTTCTTCGGTGATCCCGCCGTTGTGGTCCATTTCGACCTCGCCACCCAGTTTCATCACCTTGCACGTCCCGCAAATGCCCATGCCGCAGGCCTTCGGAATCAACAGCCCCAACTTGGCAGCCGCCGCGTGAACGGTTTCCCCCGGCGCAACGCGAATGCTTTTGCCGGACGCGGTGAATTCCACCTGATACAGATCCGCCACGTCGAGTTCCGGTGCGTCGGCCGCCTGCTCGGCGTGTTCCACTGCATCGGCGCGCGCCTCTGGCGGGGTCGCGCCGAAGGACTCTTCGTGATAACGCGACATATCGAAGCCAGCGGCTTCCAGCAAGCGCTTGACCGCACTCATGTACGGCGTCGGGCCGCAGCAGAACACTTCGCGCTCAAGGAAGTCCGGCGCCATTAACTCAAGCATTCGGTGGTTGAGGTAACCGCGATAACCGGCCCAGGGCTCACCCATGCCGTGCTTCTCGCAGATCAGGTGCAGGCTGAAGTTGTCGATCCGCGATGCCATGTGTTCCAGCTCACGGTGGTAAATGATGTCCTTGGGCGAGCGGGCGCTGTGGATAAACACCATGTCGACGTTGCCGTTGGTGTCATAGAACCAGCGCGCCATGGACATGACCGGCGTGATGCCGACGCCACCGCTGAGGTAGAGCACCTTCGGCGCGGTGAAGTCCATGGCGTTGAACAGCCCGACCGGCCCGTGCACTGCCAGCTCCTGACCTTCATGCAGGGTATCGTGCAGCCAGTTCGAGACCTTGCCGCCCGGCACACGCTTGATCGTCACCGAAAAGCTGTAAGGCACCGATGGCGAGCTGGAAATGGTGTAGGAGCGCATGATCGGCACGCCTTCGATTTCCAGCTCCAGGGTGACGAACTGCCCCGGTTTAAAGAAGAACATGATCGGCTGATCGGCCATGAAGCAGAAAGTGCGCACATCCCAGGTTTCCTGGATGACTTTGACGCAACGGACGATGTGTCGACCATTGGCCCAGGTCTGGGTCGTTACCGGATTCAGGAAGCTGTTGGACATGCTGTTCTCCACCGCCGATGCTCGGCCTTATGTTGGCGATTCTGCGTAACGCGCCGATCACCCATTTACCTATCTGCGACATTCACATACTTATCGCGACCAGCCTGCATCTACCGGGGGTTGCGCGTCGGGAACAGATTGGGCCATGTCGCCCATGGATAAGGTTCTGCCCAGCGCCGGCCCCACACTCGCCCCATACCAAGACACAACCATTACACCTTGCGTAGCAAACCTGATTAGCCACTTTCGCCGGCCACACAGAATGGCCTTGAGGATTAAACGATGGACGTCACCACTACCCTGAGCCTGGGCGATCCACTGGAACCCGCACGCAAGGCCACCGCGCAGATGCTGCAAGAACGCGAGCGCACTTTCTCGCTGCCGCAGCCGTTTTACTCTGACGAGCGGCTGTTTGATATCGACATGCAGGAAATCTTCCAGAAAGAGTGGTTGATCGCCGGCATGACCTGCGAGATCCCGACCAAGGGCAACTACCTGACCCTGCAAATCGGCAAAAACCCGATCATCGTGATTCGCGGCGCCGAAGGCGTTGTGCACGCGTTTCACAACGTCTGCCGCCACCGTGGTTCACGCCTGTGCACCAGCGAAAAAGGCAAGGTCGCCAAACTGGTTTGCCACTACCACCAGTGGACCTACGAGCTCGACGGTCGCCTGCTGTTCGCCGGCACCGAGATGGGCGCCGACTTCGACATGAAGCAGTACGGCCTCAAGCCGGTGAACGTGAAGACTGCGGGTGGCTACATCTTCATCAGCCTGTCGGAGAACCCGCCAGCCATCGATGACTTCCTGTCGACGCTGAACCATTACATGGAACCGTACGACATGGAGAACACCAAGGTGGCGATTACCACCACCTTGATGGAAAAGGCCAACTGGAAACTGGTGCTGGAAAACAACCGTGAGTGCTACCACTGCAACGCGTCGCACCCGGAATTGCTGAAAACCCTGTTGGAATGGGACGACGTCACCGACCCACGTGCCGATCAGGCATTCAAGGACCACGTCGCGGCCTCCGCCGCTGCCTGGGAAGCCGAGAAGATCCCTTACGCCCACGCCAGCTTCGGCCTGCGTAACCGCATCGTGCGCATGCCACTGCTCAAGGGCACCGTGTCGATGACCATGGACGGTAAACAGGGCTGCGCCAAACTCATGGGCCGTATCAAGAACCCGGACCTGGGCTCGATGCGCATCTTGCACCTGCCGCACTCGTGGAACCACTGCATGGGCGACCACATCATCGTCTTCACGGTGTGGCCGATCAGCGCTCAGGAAACCATGGTCACCACCAAGTGGATCGTGCACAAGGATGCCGTTGAAGGCGTGGACTATGACGTGGAGCGCATGCGCCAGGTCTGGGACGCCACCAACGACCAGGACCGTCGCCTGGCCGAAGAGAACCAGCGCGGCATCAACTCCACCGCTTACCAGCCAGGGCCTTACTCCAAGACGTATGAGTTTGGCGTGGTGAACTTTGTGGACTGGTACAGCGAACGCCTGCTGAACAACCTGGGGGCCGAGCCTGCGCCGTACCTCAAAGGCGTTCCTGTACAAGGCTGACAGCGCTAAAAGCATCGTCGGAACGCCGCCCGGAGCCGGCTCACTCCTACAGGGGAATGTAGGAGTGAGCCTGCTCGCGATGGCACCCTCCCCAACAACACATCCTCCCCCGATATCCCCCCGATTCAGAACTGTACGAAATATGATCTATTCCGTTCAGCACTATGCCCCGCGTGCCTTCCAGCCTTCAGCAAACAAGTTATCCACACCTCCACCCACAGCTATTGGGGACAAGTGTGGTTTTACAGAAAACTTTCTCCACAGAAACTGAAGAAAATCCGTGACTTATCCAGAAGCAGGGTTTTGAACGGCAACTGGTTGTTTTTTGATCTAAAGCTTGTAGATCACGTTTTACGTGGCTTACAGAGGATGGCAAACACCTTATCCACAGAAGCGCCAACAGACTTTGGGGGCAACTTCTGTCGTTCTGTGGAAAACCACTGGAAACCTTGATAAATCGCGGTTTGCGGGCTGTTTACCGGTCGGAATCGATGAATTGGTCGTTTTTTGAACAATCGTATGCAGGCACCGGTTTATAAGGCCTGTAGAGGTTAGCGAACATCTTATCCACAGAAGCGCCAACAGAGATTGGGGGCAAGTATTGGAGCACGCATAACTTTATCCACCGTAAAAAGCCCATAAAAACCGGCACTTAGCCTGGTGGTTTTTTGTACGGAGGCTTGCAGGGCTTGATTTGTGTGGGGTGTAGCGAGGGACGAACACGTTATCCACAGAATCGCCAACAGGGATTGTGGGTAAATCAGATTTTATTCAGACACGAGCGACCGGATTCGGGGTCAAGGTCCATCTCGTAGTCATTGAATGCCCGCCAGCCGAGCAAAATCGAAGGCACGTACTGCCCGTTCAACAACGACGGCGGAATGGTGAAGCCTGGGTAGTATTTGTACTGGATGACCCTGGTGTGGCCGGACAAATCCAATTCGCCCCTGAAGGTCTGATGGCGCGAGTTTTCGGCGACGTTGACAGGAGACTCCCCGGGCCAGGCCGACGTCAGGTAATCAACATTGCCGGTATCGACAATCGCCAGTGTCGCCCGGCGATCCAGGTGTGCGGCAATGGTCAGTCGTTGATTGATGTCCATGCGCCCATAGGTCACCGGCGCATCGCATCGCGCGGGAGGTGCAGCGTTAAGCTCCAGGTTCTTTCTGCTGAGCTTCAAGCGCCCCAACTTGCCGATCAGATCCAGCCCCAGCAAGTTATCCCGGTCGCTGACAAACACCAGGACATTCCTGAATTCGCTCCCGCCGATCGTCAAGGACTCGAAAATACCCAGCTTGGCTGACAGGTCATGTTCGCCATAAAAGGTGCTGTAGCCGTATTGGGAGTCGGTCAGCAAGGTGATGCCCATGCGCTTCGCGGTTTCGCTGTTGACCCGGGTTTGTGGCGCACCGGTGTCCACTATGAAACGCGACGAGACACCGTTGGCCGCTTTGACGCTGATGTAGGGCAGCACTTCGTCCGTGACGTAACCCTCGCTGGGGCGTGGATAAAGCGTCACGACCTCGTGTCGCCGGCTCCTGGTCACGGAAAAGTCGCCGACCGCGCGCAGGGCCGCGATGGATCGAGGGCCAAACATGGAAAAAAGAACGTTGAGCTCGGGATCATTCGCGATGGCCCGGGCATGGCGGTGCTTGATCGCCAGGTAGTAATCAGGCAGTTGATTGGCGACTTTGGCCTCGAACATTCGGGCGTAAACGGACACTGAACAACTGAGATTGCTCTCGGCATCCACAACCTTGGCGCACTGCTGCCGCATCTGTGCCAGGGACGCTTTTTGCCCTTGCGGCGACGCCATCCACTGATAAAAATCCAGATCGGCTGCATGACGTGGCTCGACAGCCGCGGGCTTGGCCGCCGCCATCAAACCCGCAGGCACGCACATCACCGCACAGAGCAACCAGGTCGCACGACGCTGCAACGCCTTCATAGTCAACCCACTCAAAAACGGGTTTCATGATTAAGCGCTGAACGTCTAAAAGCTCCGTAGACCGTGCCGCACCCTTAGACAGCGCACAGCAAAACTGTAGCTCACCGAGCGGTACGGCGAGTGGTCGCCCTTACGGCCGATACATCAGGTAAGCCTCACCCGTGACCCGAATCATCGGGTGGGGCGTGATTTGACAGGTGTCGACGATACGAAAGCCGTGTCGCTCGTAAAACCGGCGGGCGCCGGTGTTCGCAGCGTAGTCGATCAGGCTCAGGCCATTGAGCCCCAACTGATTGGCCCGGTCGTAGGCGTAAGCGAGGAACTGCTTGCCCAGGCCCTGGTTGCGCCACCCCTCGTGCAGCGCCAGGCTGGAGATGTACAGGGTGTCAGGGATTTCCATCGTGGCGTAGGGCGCCAACACCGGGTCAGTCACCGGAGCCGCCAGCGGATCATGGCGCATCACATAGCAGTGCATCATGCCGACGACTTCCCCGTTCGCTTCGGCGATCAGGCAATTCTGATAGGAAAAGTCCACATCGTCGCGGGCATAGCGGATGGCACCAACGTCCAGCAGGTCCTGGCCGGGCTCTGCTATCTGGCTCCAGATGTAATCCGAAGCCCCTTCCGACGAAATCTGGAACAACCGCGCAATCTCCCGCGCATCGCCGCGCCGGGCCAAACGAAACTCAACAGCCATTAACTTCCCCCAACGGACCGCTAGCGGACCACACCTTCTTCAATCAGCAATTTGAGAATGGCTTCAGCCCCCGCTTGCGCCGTAACACCCTTGAGCACTTGCCCACCGCCACCGCTGGCCTTGGCCGTCGCCGCCTTCATGCGATCGGCACCGCTCTTGGCCTTGATCACCTTCAAGCGCTTGGGCCGTGGCTTGGCCGGTTGCAGGGTGGCGACCGCCAGCAAATCATCGTCGACGACTTCCACGTCATCGGCGTGCAACACGCCCCGCCGCGCCGGGCCGTAGGCACTCTGCCGAGGTTTCGGTGCAGCGTTATCCACCGTGGCGAGAAACGGCAGGCGCACTTTCAATCGACGGCGCTGGCCACGGGGCAAAGCCTGAAGCACCAACGCAGAACTGCCATCGATGGACTCCACTTGAGCCAAACCGACCACCAATGGCCAGCCGAGGCTTTCCGCCAACAAAAACGGCAACATGCCCGAGCCTTCACCGGTTTCGGCCTGACTGCCGGTCAGCACGACTTGTGCCCCCGCATCGCGCAAATAGGCGGTCAACGCTGGCAGTGCATCGGCACCTGAAGGCTGCTCAAGCACATGCAATTGTTCCAGCCCCATGCCCAGGTAGGCGCGCAGTGCAGGTTCAGCGACATCGCCGGCATGCAGCACTTGCAGGTTATCCCCAGCCAGTTGCAAGCCCAGCTCCACCGCCCGCGCATCCTGCTCCGCGCGACGTGGCCGGCCGGAGGTCGGGTGGGCGCCGATGGACACCAGGCTGATGATTTTCGTGCTCATAACCCTTTCCTTCCCTTAAGCCGCATCGCGCTTGGCGTCGTTGCGGTAAGCCTCTACCGCGTCGATCAAGGCTTGAAGAATCTCGGCGCTCTCGCCGATCACCGACAGGTCGGCCCGTTTGATCATGTCGCAGCCAGGATCGAGGTTGATTGCCACCACCTTGTCGCAGGCACCGATGCCTTGCAGGTGCTGAATCGCCCCGGAAATCCCCACGGCCACGTAAACCCGCGCGGTCACCCAGGTGCCGGATGCGCCAACCTGACGGTCACGGGCCATGAAGCCATCGTCCACCGCCACACGGGACGCGCCTTCCGTAGCGCCCAACGCCTCGGCCGTCCTGTGGAAAAGTCCCCAGTCCTTGACCCCATTGCCGCCAGAGAAGATGAACTCGGCTTCGGCCATCGGAATTGCCGCCGGGTCCACCGCCACCGCGCCCAGATCTTCGATGCGCGAGAGGCTGCGCACCACGGTTGTGGATAACTCCACCGCCAAGGCTTCGTGACGGGTTTCACTGACCGGTTCGGCACATTCGGCCGCCGCCAGAATCAACCGCGCAACCGGGCGTGCAAGGTCTTGCAAACCAGCACCGGCGCGGCCGATGCATTCCTGATCCTTGACCTGCCAGACCCGCGTGGCCGGGCGTTCGCCCAGTGCGGCGGCAAAACGTCGACCCAGTTCACCACCGCCGCTGCGGCTGTCCGGCAACAGCCAATGACGCGGGCTGAACTGGTTATCCACAGCCCGCAAGCCCTGAACCCGTTGTTCCGGTGCATAACCGCTGAATTCGTCACCTTCCAGCACCAGCAAGCGATCGACGCCCGCCGTGGCAAACGCCGTCTCTTTGTGTTCGCCGAAGACCACGGCCAGTACCGCGCCGTCCTTGCCGGCCAACTGATGCGCCAGGCCCAGCAAGTCGCGGTCGTGGCTGCTCAAGCGACCGCCGACCATGTCCGGCACCACGCTGATGTAGAACGCAGGTGCTGGTACCTGATGCAGCGGCAGTTGCACTTCAACGGCGGCCGAGCGTTTGCTCGCCCCACCCTGTTGAGCGCCGCTGCGGTCAATGCGTTTGATGCCGTTGGGACCGATAAAACCGATGCCATGAGGATTCTTACGGATGACACCGTTCGGCCCCATCCAGCTGTGTTGCGCCGGTTGCATGGCCGCGTGCAGCGGGTGCAAACGGTTACGGGCGATCCATTCGGCGCGTGGGTCGCGGCGGATAATGTCGCTCATCAGTGGGCCTCCGCAGGTTCACGTTGGGCCGGTTTGGTCGGCTTGCTCGGGGCCGCGTCTTCGAGCAACGCGTCTGCCACCAGTTCGGCGATGTCCTTGATCAGCGGCCGGGGTTCGACCACGCCTTCGAGCATCGCAGTGCACTGTGGACAACCCACGGCCACCAGTTCGGCGCCGGTTTCGCGGATGTCTTCCATGCGCATGTCGGGAATACGTTGCTTGCCCGGAATGTCAGTGATCGGTGCACCGCCACCACCGCCGCAGCAGCGCGAGCGGAAACCGGAACGTTGCATCTCTTTCACTTCGATCCCGAGGGCGCGCAGTACTTCACGTGGTGCCTCGTATTCACCGTTGTAGCGGCCGAGGTAGCACGGATCGTGATAGGTCACGCTGTTGCCTTTGTGCTGACCCAGATTCAACGCGCCCGCACCGATGATTTCTGCCATGTAGGTGCTGTGGTGCTGCACCAGGTAGTTGCCGTCGAACGCGTCGTACTCGTTTTTCAGCACGTGGAAGCTGTGCGGGTCGCAGGTGACGATGCGGTTGAAGCTGTATTTGGCCAGGGTCTGGATATTGCGTTTGGCCAATAGCTGGAAGGTCGCTTCGTCGCCCAGGCGTCGGGCTACGTCACCACTGTCGCGCTCTTCGAGACCCAGCACCGCGAAGTCGACTTTCGCCGCTTTCAGCACTTTGACGAAGGCGCGCAAGGTGCGCTGGTTGCGCATGTCGAAGGCACCGTCGCCGACCCAGAACAGCACGTCGACGGATTTCTTCTCGCTCATCAGTGTGAGGTTCAGGTCCGCCGCCCAGTTCATCCGCCCGCCCGGCGCGAAGCCGCCCGGGTTGTCGGTGGCGATCAGGTTTTCCAGGACTTCGGCGCCCTTGTTTGGCGTGGCGCCTTTTTCCAGGGTCAGATGGCGGCGCATGTCGACGATGGCATCGACGTGCTCGATCATCATCGGGCACTCCTCGACGCAGGCGCGGCACGTGGTGCATGACCACAGGGTTTCAGCGTCCACCAGACCGTTGACGATCGGTTGATGCGGATTGCCTGCGTGTTCACCGATGGCTTTGCCTGGATACGGGCTACCGGCGAACTTGGCATCGGTGCCACCGGCCAGACCGACCACCATGTCCTGAATCAGTTTTTTCGGGTTCAGCGGCTGGCCGGCGGCGTAGGCCGGGCACGCGGCTTCGCATTTACCGCACTGCACGCAGGCGTCGAAGCCGAGCAGTTGGTTCCAGGTGAAATCCTTGGGTTTTTCCACGCCCAGCGGCGCGGTCGGGTCGTTCAGGTCCAGCGGTTTCAAACCGGTGGAACGGCCGCCATTAAAACGCTCGGCGCGACGGTGCCAGGCCAGGTGCAGCGCACCAGCGAAGGCGTGCTTCATCGGCCCGCCCCAGGTCATGCCGAAGAACAGTTCCGAAACGCCCCACAACACGCCGACGCCAAGGATCGCAGCGACCAGCCAACCACCGAAGTTTTCCGGAAGGATGCCGGCGACCGGCAGGGTCAACAGGAAGAACGATGCCGAGAACGCCAACAGGCTTTTCGGCAGGCGCATCCACGGGCCTTTGGACAAACGGGCCGGAGGGTTGCGCCGACGCAGGTAGACGAAGATCGCACCGACGAACATCACAGCCGTCATCAGTAACAGCGCATAACCAAGGATGCGGTTATGCAGGCCAAAACCATGAACCAGAATCGCCAGCACAATGGACGCCACTGCACCACCGGCCGTGGCGACGTGGGTGTTGGCGATGTATTTGTCCCGCGCGACGACATGGTGCAAATCGACCATGTAGCGCTTGGGCATGGCGAACAGGCCGCCGATCAGGTCAACTTTCGAAGCCCGGCCCCGACGCCACATAGCCACCCGCCGCAACGCGCCGAGGACAGCAAGGCCCAGGGCTGCGAACAACAGGATTGGAAGAAGGGTGTTCAACATGGTGGAGCTCCCAAAGACCGCAGGGTCTTGCAGGCCAAACTACCTGGATGCCTTGCCCGATTCCCTGTAGGAGCAGAGCTTGCTCGCGATGGCGGTATTTCTACCGCCAAAGATGCATCGGAAACTCCGACGCTATCGCGGGCAAGCCTTGCTCCTACAGGGCTATCCACAAGCTCTTAGAAATCCTTGCACAACCGCAGCGCGTCATAGATCGCCGCGTGGGTGTTGCGCTGGGCCACGCAGTCGCCGATGCGGAACAGCAAATAGCCGTCGCCCGCCTGGCTCAACGAAGGTTGCGGCTTGATCGCGAACAGGGCTTCGATGTCCATCTGGCCTTTGTTACGCGAGCCTTCCTTCAGGGCGTAGTAGATTTCTTCGTCCGGACGCACGCCGTTTTCGACAACAACCTGGTCCACCACCCGCTCCTCTTTGGCGCCGGTGTATTCGTTTTCCAGCACCGCCACCAGCTTGTCGCCTTCGCGGTAGACCTTCTCCAGCATCATGTCGCCGGTCATGATCACTTCTTTCGGGTACATGCTGCGGTAGTAAGTCGGGAACGACGTACCGCCAATGGCCACACCCGGCTTGATATCGTCGGTGACGATCTCGACCTGGCTGCCCTTGTCGGCGAGGAAGTCGGCCGTCGACATCCCGGTGAACTCGCAAATGGTGTCGTAGACCAGCACGTTCTTGCCCGGTGCAACCTTGCCGTCGAGGATGTCCCAACTGCTGACCACCAGACCTTCAGCCGCACCCCAGTGCTCGTTTTGCTCCAGGAATGGATGGCCGCCGACGGCGAGTACCACCACATCCGGACGCAGGTCGAGAATAGTTGCCGCATCGGCCGCCACGCCCAGGCGCAGGTCAACTTTCAACCTCGCTAACTCAAGCTGGAACCAGCGGGTGATACCGGCGATCTGGTCCCGTTGCGGGGCTTTCGAAGCGGTGGTGATCTGCCCGCCGATGAATTCTTTCTTCTCGAACAGGGTCACGTCGTGGCCACGTTCGGCCGACACACGCGCGGCTTCCATCCCGGCAGGGCCGGCACCGACCACCACAACCTTGCGCTTCACACCGGTCGATTTCTCGATGATGTGCGGTACGCCCATGTATTCACGGGAGGTCGCGGCGTTCTGGATGCACAACACATCCAGGCCTTGATACTGACGGTCGATGCAGTAGTTGGCACCGACGCACTGTTTGATCTGGTCGACCTGACCCATTTTGATCTTGGCGATCAGGTGCGGGTCGGCGATGTGGGCGCGGGTCATGCCGACCATGTCCACGTAGCCGCCCTCCAGAATACGGGTCGCCTGGTTCGGGTCCTTGATGTTCTGCGCGTGCAGCACCGGGGCCTTGACCACTTCCTTGATACCGGCCGCCAAGTGCAGGAATGGCTCCGGTGGATAACTCATGTTCGGGATAACGTTGGCCAGGGTGTTGTGGGTGTCGCAACCCGAACCCACCACGCCGATGAAGTCGATCATGCCGGTGTCGTCGTAGTACTTGGCGATCTGCTTCATGTCCTCGTGGGACAAGCCATCCGGGTGGAATTCATCACCGCACAGACGGATGCCGACGCAGAAATCCGGGCCGACTTCAGCCCGCACAGCCTTGATCACTTCCAGACCGAAACGCATGCGGTTCTCGAAGCTGCCGCCCCATTCGTCGGTACGTTTGTTGACCCGCGGGCTCCAGAACTGGTCGATCATGTGCTGATGCACGGCGGACAGCTCGACGCCGTCCAGGCCACCGGCCTTGGCACGCGCGGCGGCGCTGGCGTAGTTGCCGATCACCCGCCAGATTTCTTCCGGTTCGATGGTTTTGCAGGTCGCACGGTGCACCGGCTCGCGGATGCCCGACGGCGACAGCAGGGTTGGCCAATGCTCGCCATCCCAGCGGGAACGGCGGCCCATGTGAGTAATCTGGATCATGATCTTGGCGCCATGCTTGTGCATGGCATCGGCCAGGTTCTGGAAGTGCGGGATGATCCGGTCGTCGGCCAGGTTGACCGACTTCCACCAGCCTTGCGGGCTGTCGATGGCCACACTGGAGGAACCGCCGCAAATCGCCAGGCCGATCCCGCCCTTGGCTTTCTCTTCGTAATACTTGACGTACCGGTCGGTGGTCATGCCGCCGTCGGTGGCATAGACCTCGGCGTGCGCGGTGCTGAGCACGCGGTTACGGATGGTCAGTTTGCCGATCTGGATCGGCTGAAACATTGCTTCGAAAGCCATGGCGGGTTCCTCGACTTACAACGGCTTGACGGTGAACAAACCGTCGTCGTGGCCTTCTTCGGAGCCACCGTAGACTTGCTCGGCAACCGTGCGAATCTTGCTGCCACGGGCCTGCAGAATCTGATCCATGGCACCGGCAAACCAACCGGTGAACATGTAGTCGACCTTGCGCCCGACCTTGCCGTAGACGTAGACGAACGCCGAGTGTTCGAGCTTGACGCTGGCGGTGCCTTTGTCGAGGTCGATGTCCTGGATCTTGAACAGGCCCCAGCCGCGTTGCGACAGGCGTTTCATGTAGTGTTCGAACACCGCGACGCCTTCCAGGCCGTGGCATTCAGCTTCTTTTTCACACCAGTGCCAGGCGGACTTGTAGCCGGCCTTGTAGAGGATTTCGGCGTAGGCTTCGGCGCCCAGCACTTCCTCGATGCCCATGTGGTTGTTGACGAAGAAATGGCGCGGTACGTACAGCATTGGCAGGGCGTCGGAGGTCCAGACACCGGTTTCGCTGTCGACTTCGATTGGCAATTGCGGGGCGATTTTAGCCATGGGTAAAGCTCCAGAATTCAATGTGTTGAGGCGATAGCTAGCCGTAGCAGCTGTCGAGCCTGCGAGGCTGCGTTGGGCTGCGAAGCGGCCCCCGAGGGCGGTCCTTCGGACCGCAACGCAGCCTCGTGCCTCGGCAGCTGCTACAAAGATCGTTGTTTAAAAAGTGGCGTTATTCGCCCCAGACGTCCTTGAGGACGTTCACCCAGTTCTCGCCCATGATCTTGCGCACCACGCGCTCGGAGTGGCCGCGCTTGAGCAGGGTTTCGGTCAGGTTCGGGAACTCGCCCACGGTGCGGATGCCCAGCGGGTTGATGATCTTGCCGAAGCTGGTCAGGCGGCGGGCGTAGCCCTTGTCATGGGTCAGGTATTCGAAGAACTCCTGGCCATGGCCCTGGGTGAAATCGGTGCCGATGCCGATGGCGTCTTCGCCAACGATGTTCATGGTGTATTCGATGGCTTCGGCGTAATCGTCGATGGTCGAATCGATGCCCTTGGCCAGGAACGGCGCGAACATGGTCACGCCAACGAAACCGCCGTGATCGGCGATGAACTTCAGTTCTTCATCGGACTTGTTGCGCGGGTGGATTTTCAGGCCCGACGGCAGGCAGTGCGAGTAGCACACTGGCTTTTTCGATTCGAGGATGACTTCTTCCGACGTCTTGGAGCCGACGTGGGACAGGTCGCACATGACGCCGACGCGGTTCATCTCGGCGACGATTTCACGACCGAAACCCGACAGGCCGCCATCGCGCTCGTAGCAGCCGGTGCCCACCAGGTTCTGGGTGTTGTAGCACATCTGCACAATACCGACGCCGAGCTGCTTGAACACTTCGACATAGCCGATCTGGTCTTCAAACGCGTGAGCATTCTGGAAGCCGAACAGGATGCCGGTCTTGCCTTGCTCCTTGGCTTTACGGATGTCGGCAGTGGTGCGGACCGGGATCACCAGGTCGCTGTTCTCGCGAATCAGCTTCTGGCTGGCGGCGATGTTGTTGACGGTCGCCTGAAAGCCCTCCCACACCGACACGGTGCAGTTGGCCGCGGTCAGACCGCCCTTGCGCATGTCTTCGAACAGTTCACGGTTCCACTTGGCAATAATCAGCCCGTCGATAACGATGCTGTCGGCGTGCAATTCGGCTGGGCTCATCAGGCTGTCCCCTATTAGCGATTCACGCGCCGAATCGTGTGCCGGCGCTTTGGGGCCAGCATATGCCTCGGTGCCTCGGTAGCCGGGTGCAAAAACGACAGAGGGTTTGCCGAAAGCGTCAATCCGCGACAAAGGGTCGCCGCACGGCACGATTGCCCACCTGTTCAAGGGCCTTCGCATGGGCCAGAATTCGCGGCATTACTGAATGCACTACTGGATTGGGGCGGCGGCGCAATGAAATCGATCATCCTGGCTTTGGCACTGATAGCAACCGGCGTACACGCCGCTGAAGAGTCCGACGACAATCCCTGCGACAAAGTCGAAAACGACATCCAGACCCTCGAATGCTCGGCCTTCAGCCGAACCACTGCCGAAGACCTGCTCAAAGAAAACTACCAAGGCCTGACCGAGCGTATGCAAACGGCCTACGGCAAGAACCCGGCACAACTGTCCGACATCAACGCCAAGCTCAAGGCCGCTCAACAACAATGGCTGAAGACCCGAGATGCGGATTGCGCGGTTGAGGCGTTTCCGGCGACCAGCGGTAGCAAGGCGTTCACCATTGCGCAAAATGATTGCGTGGCGCGGATGAGTGACGAGCGGTCGGAGTTTTTGGAGTCGATTGGGCAGGAGTAAAGCCGATCGACTATCGGAAGCTGGCACTCACGCCAGCTTACTGTTCTGACAAACCGCCCTTTCCTACAGGCTGTGCTCACCACACCTACAACACCCTTTTAGCTTGATAAACGAACGCATCAGGCAGGCAACATGCCGACATGGTTCGTTTATTGGCGCCCTGAAAAATATAAGTAAAGATTCGCAAATCTTATAAAAGACTTATATTTTCCCATGAACAGCATTCACTGGACTCGAAAGGCCGTTAAGCAGCTTCTGAAATTGCATTCCGCTCACCAGATCCAGGTTCGTGTGCCGTCACGGTGCTAACCGGCATGCCTGATACAGGCAATGTCAAAGCACTGGTTGGTCATGACTATGCCTATCGACTTCGAGTGGGTAACTATCGAGTCATGTTCGACTGGGATGGCGCAATCAAAGTGGTCAGTATTCAAGAGGTCAAAAAACGTGATGAACGCACCTACTGACGTTCAAATCATCAATGATGCAGAGGGAAACCCTGCTTTCGTGGTCATTCCCTACGCGCAATATGTGGCGCAAAAGATTGAGCCCGATCTGATTCCCCATGAAGTGGTCAGCCGTATCGTCGATGGCGCGACGCCGATTCGCGCATGGCGTGAACATCTGAACCTTACTCAGGATGAAGTGGCCAAACGCATGGGTATCTCCCAACCGGCCTTTGCGCAGCAGGAAACTGTCGCCAACCCCCGCAAGGCTACCCGCGAAAAAATCGCCGCAGCTTTCGGTATCAACGCCGATCAGCTTGAGCTGTAAGCTGCACGCCATCAGCCACTCAAGGAATTCAAATGAACATCTGCGGCATCGAAATCAAAGGCAGCGAAGCGATCATCGCCGTGGCCTCCCTCGACGGTTCGACCCTGAGCCATGTCGCCCTCAACACCAAGAAAATCGCCCTTGAGGATGACGACGAAGCCGCCAACGTCAAAGTGTTTGCGGCACAGGTCGCCTCGTTCGTGCGCGAGAACTCGATTGACCGGATCGCGATCAAGAAGCGCAGCAAGAAAGGCGAGTTCGCGGGCGGGCCGACTACGTTCAAGATCGAGGGCGTTTTCCAGCTGCTGGAGAATTGCGAGGTGACGTTGTTGTCGCCACAGACGATTAATGCGCAGAACAAGAAATTCGACTTCGAACTGCCGGCCACGCTGAACAAGTATCAGCATGAAGCGTTTAAAGCGGCCTGCTCGGCATTGATGAAGAAGTAACGCCCTCCACCGATCGTTCCCACGCTCTGCGTGGTAATGCATCCCGTGACGCTCTGCGTCACATCTCGAAGCGGACGCAGAGCGTCCATGGCGGCGTTCCCACGCAGAGCGTGGGAACGATCATGCCTTGGCGGTACGCCGGTCTTCCCGTGGGCACCGTTCAAACTTCGCCCGATAGCTGCGGGTGAAATACGACGGCGATTCAAACCCGCACGCGATACTCACTTCCAACACGCTCATGTCTGTCTGCCGCAATAACTGCCGGGCTTTCTCCAGCCGCAAGCGCAGGTAGAAATTGCTTGGCGTGTCGTTCAAATGCAGGCGAAACAATCGCTCCAGCTGACGCCGGGTGACTTTGATCGAGTCCGCCAGTTCCAGTGTGCTCAGTGGCGGTTCGCTGTGCTGTTCCATCTCGCCGATAACGTGAACAAGCTTCTTGTTTCGGATGCCATAGCGCGTGGCGACTTCCATGCGCTGGTGGTCTTTACGTGGGCGGATGCGGCCGAGCACGAATTGTTCGCTGACCTGGATCGCCAGTTCCGGGCCGTGGGCCTGGGCGATGAGGTCGAGCATCAGGTCGATGGAGGCGGTGCCGCCCGCCGAGGTGATGCGCCGGCGGTCGATCTCGAACAGTTCCTGAGTCACGCTGAGCTGTGGATAAGATTCCTTGAACGCGTCGATGGCTTCCCAGTGCAGGGTCAGGCGATGGCCTTCGAGCAGGCCGGCCTCGGCGAGAATGAAGCTGCCGGTGTCGATGGCGCCAAGGGTCACGCCTTCGATGTCCAGGCGTCGCAGCCAGTGCTCCAGCGCCGGGGTGGCGAATTTCAGCGGCTCGAAGCCGGCGACCACCAAGAGCGTCGCACCTTTCTTCAGCGGCTCCAGCGCCGCATCGGCGTTGACCGACATGCCGTTGCTGGCCAAAACCGCACCGCCGTCAGCGCTCAGCACATGCCAGCGGTACAGCTCGCCCCGAAAGCGATTGGCAACCCGCAGCGGCTCGATGGCCGAGATAAATCCAATCGCCGAGAAACCCGGCATCAACAAGAAGTAGAAATCCTGGGACATGGAGCGCACTCGATTGGCATATAGCGAGAGGGCGGGCAGCGTGTTGACGTTGATACGCCACTTGCAAGCAGCATTCAAGAGGACAGGTCGCTGCAGTGCAAGAGCTGGTCGCCGTAGTGCGCTTTCATGGGCGTGTTGCTGCGTAACTTGGCATCACCGGCGCATCAGACACCGGAACTCACAATAACGAACTGCCGAGGAACCTGAGATGAAACGACTGATCAGCAGCTGTGTTCTTGCACTCAGCGGTACCGCACTCCTGAGCGCCAGCGTCATGGCCGCCGAACCCGCCTCGTGCCAGAACGTGCGCATGGGCGTAGTGAACTGGACTGATGTCATTGCCACCAGCGCCATGACCCAGGTGCTACTCGATGGCCTCGGCTACAACACCAAACAAACCAGCGCGTCCCAGCAGATTATCTTCGCCGGGATCCGCGATCAGCGCCTGGACCTGTTCCTCGGTTACTGGAACCCGCTGATGACCCAGACCATCACCCCGTTCGTCGATGGCAACCAGGTCAAAGTGCTGCAAGCTCCAAGCCTGAAAGACGCCCGCGCAACCCTCGCCGTACCGACCTACCTCGCCGACAAGGGCCTGAAAACCTTCGCCGACATCGCCAAGTTCGAAAAAGAACTGGGCGGCAAGATCTACGGCATCGAGCCTGGCTCGGGCGCCAACACCCAGATCAAGGCGATGATCGCCAAGAACCAGTTTGGCCTCGGCAAGTTCCAGCTGGTCGAGTCCAGCGAAGCCGGCATGCTCGCGGCGGTGGATCGCGCCGTGCGCCGCAACGAGGCCGTGGTGTTCTTCGGCTGGGCGCCGCACCCGATGAACGTCAACGTGAAGATGACCTACCTCACTGGAAGTGACGACGCCCTGGGCCCGAACGAAGGCATGGCCACGGTCTGGACCGTCACCGCGCCCAAGTACGCCGAACAATGCCCGAACATCGGGCGCCTGCTGAGCAACCTCACCTACTCCGCCGAAGACGAGAGCCGGATGATGCAGCCGCTGCTCGATCACAAAGACGCCTTTGAATCGGCCAAGCAATGGCTGAAAGATCACCCGCAAGACAAACAACGCTGGCTCGAAGGCGTAACTACCTTCGATGGCAAACCGGCGGCTGAAAACCTGCAACTGACCAGCAAGTAAACCCTGGATCCAAACCACCGATTCGCAGCCCGACCGGGCTGCGAGCGGGACCACCACGTCTGCAATCTTGCCTGTAAGGAACCGTCTCATGAACCACGACGTCATCATCACCTGCGCACTCACCGGTGCTGGCGACACGACCAGCAAAAGCCCACACGTACCGGTCACTCCGAAACAAATCGCCGCAGCCGCCGTGGAAGCCGCCAAGGCCGGCGCCACCGTGGTTCACTGCCATGTGCGCAACCCCGAGACCGGCAAGTTCAGCCGCGACGTGGCGCTGTACCGCGAGGTGATGGAGCGCATCCGCGAGGCCGATGTCGACATCATCGTCAACCTCACCGCCGGCATGGGCGGCGACCTGGAAATCGGCGCTGGCGAGAACCCGATGGAGTTCGGCCCGAACACTGACCTGGTCGGCCCGCTGACCCGCCTGGCGCATGTTGAAGAGCTGCTGCCGGAAATTTGTACCCTCGATTGCGGCACCCTGAATTTCGGCGACGGCGACACCATTTACGTCTCTACTCCGGCGCAACTGCGCGCTGGCGCCAAACGCATTCAAGAGCTGGGCGTTAAAGCCGAGCTGGAAATTTTCGACACCGGTCACCTGTGGTTCGCCAAGCAACTGATCAAGGAAGGCCTGCTCGACGACCCGCTGTTCCAGCTGTGCCTGGGCATCCCGTGGGGCGCACCGGCTGACACCACCACCATGAAAGCCATGGTC
Source organism: Pseudomonas sp. OV226 (assembly GCF_003148705.1). NCBI lineage: Bacteria > Pseudomonadati > Pseudomonadota > Gammaproteobacteria > Pseudomonadales > Pseudomonadaceae > Pseudomonas > Pseudomonas sp. OV226. Next base: position 152,856 of record NZ_QGGS01000004.1, read on the forward strand.
GACAACCTGCCAGCCAATGCGGTGTGGGCCGGCTTCGGTATCGGTCGCATGCAGATGCCGATGGCGGCGCAAGCGGTGCTGCTGGGTGGCAACGTGCGGGTCGGCCTGGAAGACAACATCTGGCTGGACAAGGGTGTGCTGGCGACCAACGGCCAACTGGTCGAACGCGCTGGCGAAATCCTCAGCCGCCTCGGCGCCCGCGTGCTGACCCCGGCGGAAGGCCGCAAGAAGATGGGCCTGACCAAGCGCGGCTAAACCACCCGTTCCTCTCTGTAGGAGCCGAGCTTGCTCGCGATGGCGGTATTCCAGCCGCAAAGAGGTGCCGGAGGTACTGACGCCATCGCGAGCAAGCTCGGCTCCTACGGGATCACTGAACTCTTTAGGAAGTCACCATGACCTTCATCACCGAAATCAAAACCTTCGCAGCCCTGGGCAGCGGTGTCATCGGCAGCGGCTGGGTATCGCGCGCCCTCGCCCACGGCCTTGACGTCGTGGCCTGGGACCCGGCACCGGGCGCCGAAGCGGCCTTGCGCAAACGCGTCGCCAATGCCTGGGGCGCACTGGAAAAACAAGGGTTGGCGCCCGGCGCTTCTCAGGATCGCCTGCGCTTTGTCGCAACGATTGAAGAGTGCGTGCGCGATGCGGATTTCATCCAGGAAAGCGCCCCGGAACGCCTGGAATTGAAACTGGAACTGCACAGCAAAATCAGCGCGGCGGCCAAGCCCAATGCCTTGATCGGCTCCAGCACTTCGGGCCTGTTGCCGAGCGAATTCTACGAGAGTGCAACACACCCGGAACGCTGCGTGGTCGGCCACCCGTTCAACCCGGTTTACCTGCTGCCATTGGTGGAAGTGGTCGGCGGCAAAAACACCGCGCCTGAAGCCGTGCAAGCGGCGATGAAAGTCTATGAATCCCTCGGCATGCGCCCACTGCATGTGCGCAAGGAAGTGCCGGGGTTCATCGCCGACCGTTTGCTCGAAGCGCTGTGGCGCGAGGCGCTGCACCTGGTCAACGACGGTGTGGCGACCACTGGTGAAATCGACGACGCGATTCGTTTTGGTGCGGGTCTGCGCTGGTCGTTCATGGGCACTTTCCTGACGTATACCCTGGCCGGCGGCGATGCCGGGATGCGCCACTTCATGGCGCAATTCGGCCCGGCGTTGCAGTTGCCTTGGACGTACCTGCCTGCGCCGGAACTGACCGACAAATTGATCGATGACGTGGTCGATGGCACTAGCGATCAGTTGGGCAAACACAGCATTTCGGCGCTGGAGCGCTATCGTGATGATTGCCTGCTGGCGGTGCTTGAGGCGGTGAAGACCACCAAAGAGAAGCATGGGATGGCCTTCAGCGAGTAACCCCCGCTGAAGAGGCCAGCAGTTCCGGCCTCATCGCGGGCAAGCCCGCTCCCACAGGAATCTCGGGGTGAATCAGATCTGCTTCACACCAATAATCACTGTGGGAGCGGGCTTGCCCGCGAAGGCGGCAGTCCAGTCACCACTTATGTTGGAACCAAAACAATGCCTGCCTTGACCACCTACCAAACCCGCATCATCCCCGACTGGGTCGATTACAACGGCCATCTGCGCGATGCCTTCTACCTGCTGATTTTCAGCTACGCCACCGATGCACTGATGGACCGCCTCGGGCTCGACAGCAACAGCCGCGACGCCAGCGGCCACTCGCTGTTCACCCTGGAACTGCACCTCAATTACCTGCACGAAGTGAAGCTCGACGCCGATGTCGAGGTGCATACGCAAATCATTGGCCACGACAGCAAACGCCTGCACCTCTATCACAGCCTTCATCTCGTGGGCGATGACAAGGAACTGGCCGGTAACGAGCAGATGCTGCTTCACGTCGACCTTGCCGGGCCGCGATCCGCACCGTTCAGCGAACTGTCGCTGAGCAAGCTGCAAGCCATCGTCGCCGACCAGGAAGAATTGCCCACCCCCGAATACATTGGCCGAGTGATCGCATTACCCCCAAAAAAATAACAAGGAGATCGCCATTGAACACCGCCACTGCTTTTGCCGACTTCCGTACTTATCCGTTGATCAGCGCGCTGGCTGGCGTGCAGGCCGTGGCGGATCGTGTACTGGTGAAGTGGGCCGATGAACGCGTCAGCCCCTTTCATCACCAATGGTTGCGGGACAACTGCCCGTGCCCGCAATGCGTCTACACCGTGACCCGTGAGCAAGTGCTGGAGATCGTTGATGTCGCCGAAAACCTGATGCCCAGCGGGGCGATCATCGATGCCCAAGGTTGCCTGTGCGTCGATTGGCAGGACGGCCACTTCAGCCGCTTCGACCCCGGCTGGTTACGCGCCCACGCCTATGACGACGAGTCCCGCGCCGAGCGGCAGGCCGGCAAACCCAAAGCCAGGCTTTGGCACCACGATTTGCAGTTACCGGTGTTCGAGTATCAGGCGTTGATGAACGACAACGACGCCCTGCTGCAATGGCTGCTGGCGGTGCGCGACATCGGTTTGACTCAAGTTCGTGGCGTACCCACCGAGCCGGGCTCATTGAAGCCAATAGCCCAGCGCATATCGTTCATCCGCGAAAGCAATTTCGGCGTGTTGTTCAATGTGCAATCCAAGGCCGATGCCGACAGCAACGCCTACACCGCTTTCAACCTGCCATTGCACAGCGATCTGCCGACACGGGAGCTGCAACCGGGGCTGCAATTTCTGCATTGCCTGGTCAATGACGCCGAGGGCGGCGAGAGCATTTTTGTCGACGGGTTTGCCATCGCCGAGGCCTTGCGCCAGGAGGACCCCGATGCGTTCCGGAGCCTGTGCGAAATCCCCGTGGAATTTCGCAACAAGGACCGTCACAGCGACTATCGCTGCCTGGCGCCGATCATCGCGCTGAATGCGCTCGGGCACGTATCGGAAATCCGCATGGCGAACTTTTTGCGCGGGCCGTTCGATGCTTCGGTGGAGCAAATGCCCAAGCTCTACCAGGTCTACCGGCGCTTTATCGCGATGACTCGTGAGCCGAGATTCCGGCTGATGCAAAGGCTCAATCCCGGTGAGCTGTGGTGCTTCGACAATCGCCGCACCCTCCACGCCCGCAATGCGTTTGATCCCGCTACCGGCGCCCGGCATTTCCAGGGTTGCTATGTCGACCGGGATGAATTGTTGTCGCGCATTCTGGTGTTGCAACGTTAGACCGCGTCATCGTTCATCGCGGGCAAGCCTTGCTCCTACAGGATATGGGTTCAAGCCCGCCCTTGCAGGAGCAAGGCTTGCCCGCGATGGTGCCAGTACAAACACCGCGCAAATCCCTGATTCACAGGCAAAAAAAACCCCGATCAAGCCGTGACAAGATCGGAGCTGAGGAGGGTACTGTTGAGGAGCCGTTGCGCGAGGGTGACCAAACCTTCGTGAAGCGAGCTGGGTCCAGTGTGCCCACTCCCGAGTCGGGCAAGTTAGCCGAAAACGACCTGTTCATAGGTATTGCGGCCATTGCGACAAATCGCCCTTGCCGCCACTTCATCCCCCTACGAGAATCGAGCCAAGACACCGTTCCCTGAAGAAGGATTGCGTCATGATGCACGCCGATTTGATTGACCAGGAAGATCTGTTGGGCCAGCTGAAGTCATTGGGTTTTCAAGTCCCGAGCGGCTCTACAGCCGAACAGGCTTGCGAGTGTGCGGTACGAGGTTTGAACAATGAGCGGGCAAATACGCTACGCACCATGGTCAAGCAGATGTACACCAGCAGCGCGACCATCCTGCCGGCCGTGCGCCAGGCGATCGACAGGCAATTGCTGCCAGCCTTGGCGGAGTATCAGCAGAACCATCGAACCTGACAAACCGCCTTCGCGAGCAAGCCCGCTCCCACATTCGACCGTATTCCTTCTGAAAGAACGCGGTCGAATGTGGGAGCGGGCTTGCTCGCGAAGGACGCGCCTCGGTTTAGAGCCTCACACTGGCAAACGTCGACTCGTTACGCGCCTGACTCAGCGCCGACAACGGGCCGGACAACGGCGACAACACCAGAGCTTGCGGCAGCGGCATCATCGCCACCTGTTGCGTGGTGTTGGAACCGACGCGCTCGTCACGTGGTGGAATGCCGAAGTATTCGCGGTAGCACTTGGAGAAGTGCGGCGTGGAAACAAAGCCACACACCGACGCCACTTCGATGATCGACATCGGCGTTTGCTTGAGCAACTGCCGGGCACGGATCAGGCGCAGCTTCAGGTAGTAGCGCGATGGCGAGCAGTGCAGGTATTTCTGGAACAACCGCTCCAGCTGACGACGCGAAACGGCGACATACACCGCCAGTTCGTCGAGGTCGATCGGCTCTTCGAGGTTGGCTTCCATCAGCGCAACGATTTCCTGCAACTTTGGTTGATTGGTCCCGAGCATGTGCTTGAGCGGCACGCGCTGGTGGTCCTGCTCGTTGCGGATACGTTCATAGACAAACATTTCCGAGATCGCGGCGGACAGTTCACGCCCGTGATCGCGGCTGATCAGGTGCAGCATCATGTCCAGTGGCGCGGTGCCGCCGGAGCTGGTGAAACGGTTACGGTCCAGGGTGAACAGGCGCGTGCTCATGGCCACACGCGGGAACGCTTCCTGCATCGAAGCCAGGCATTCCCAGTGCACGCTGCAATCAAAACCGTCCAGCAGGCCGGCGCACGCCAGGGCCCAACTGCCGGTGCAGACGGCGCCAAGACGACGCGACTGACGCGCCTGGCTTTGCAGCCATGACACGTGCTCTCGGGTGACAGTGCGTTGGATACCGATACCGCCGCAAACGATGATGGTGTCCAGGGCGGGCGCTTTGTGCATGGAGCAGTCGGGGGTGATCTGCAAGCCGTCACTGGCCCAGACCTGGCCGCCGTCGACGGTGATTGTGGTCCAGCGATACAGCTCGCGACCGGACAATTGGTTGGCCATGCGCAGGGGTTCTACGGCAGAGGCCAGAGAAATCAGCGTGAAATTGTCCAGCAGCAAAAAGCCGATGGATTGAGGCGCACGGTTCTGGGGTTGGGCCCCGGAGTTGAACGTCGTCATCGCGGTATCTCCTCACACAAAGCGGGTGATGGCCTCAGGCGGAGGCTCTTTTTATTGCCATCGTTCTCGCGTGGGAGACGGGCTTTGTAATGACAGAGCAATTGCCATGCCTATTTTTGAATGTGCGTTCAATAACTCCTGAAAACGACGTCGCGGCATGTCTATATAAGCTGCGCAGCGAAGGGCGGATACAAGTGCCATTATCGACGGCAAACGCTCGGCCCTGTTGGGCGTGAGCAAATCGGTAGCACTTGTGGGAACAGGGCTGCGATGTGCTGCGAGAGAGTGTCACCGCAAGCACGGGTGACGGGCGGTCAGGGCCGGTTTGGATCCCTGGGTTTGGCAACGCCGCTTATCTATAAGCGACGCTCCAAAACGTGGCGTGTTTGGGTGCAGGTGTTCATTTAGCGCGCAGTTTTGACTGGTCTACAGCTATCGCGAGCAAGCGTTGCTCCTACAGAAGCTCGGCGTGCCCATATCTCGTGATCGACATCAAACCTGTAGGAGCAAGCTTGCTCGCGATTGGGTCTACTCGGTCTCAGCACTCAACCGCGCTCACCGCCAACCCACCGCGCGAAGTCTCTTTATATTTGTCATGCATATCGGCGCCGGTATCACGCATGGTGCGAATCACCCGGTCCAGCGAAATGAAGTGCTGACCATCACCACGCAGGGCCATCTGCGCCGCGTTGATCGCTTTCACCGCGGCAATCGCGTTGCGCTCGATGCACGGCACTTGCACCAACCCGCCCACCGGATCGCAGGTCAGGCCGAGGTTATGCTCCAGGCCGATCTCGGCAGCGTTGCACAGCTGTTCCGGCGTAGCGCCGAGAATCTCCGCCAACCCGGCCGCCGCCATGGCGCAGGCCGAGCCGACTTCGCCCTGGCAACCGACTTCGGCGCCGGAGATCGAAGCGTTCTTTTTGCACAAGATCCCGACCGCTGCGGCACCAAGGAAGTAGTCGACGACATTGGCGTCGGTCACCGCCTCGCTGAATTTCATGAAGTAATGCAATACCGCCGGAATGATCCCCGCCGCACCGTTGGTCGGTGCCGTGACCATGCGGCCGCCGGCGGCGTTTTCTTCGTTGACCGCCAGGGCGAACAGGTTGACCCACTCCATGGCGCTCAAGGTCGAGCCGATCACGTTGGGTTTACCCAACTCCTGCAAGCTGCGGTGCAACTTGGCAGCGCGACGACGCACATTGAGGCCGCCAGGCAGGATGCCTTCGTGCTTGAGGCCCTGGTCGACACAATCTTGCATGGCGCGCCACAGCGTCATCAGGCCGGCGCGAATTTCTTCTTCACTGCGCCACACTTTCTCGTTGGCCATCATCAGTTCAGCCACCCGCAGATCGTGCTTTTTGCACAGTTCCAACAGCTCGGCGGCGCTGGAGAAATCGTACGGCAACACGGTGCGGTCAAGATCGACCACGCCACTGGATGCCTGGGCTTCATCCACGACAAAACCACCGCCGACGGAATAGTAGGTGTCGCGATGCAACTCGCCGTGATCGCCTTCGACAATCAGGGTCATGGCATTGGGGTGGAACGGCAGGTTTTCGTCGATCAGGCGCATGTCCCGGGCCCAGATGAAGGGCACCGACAAGCGACCATCGAGTAGCAACATGTGGGTTTCGCGCAGGGTTTCGATACGGATGCCGATTTGCGACGGGTCGATTGCGTCCGGCCACTCGCCCATCAGGCCCATGATCACCGCGTTGTCGCTGCCGTGACCAATGCCGGTAGCTGACAGCGAACCGTACAACTGGACTTCGACACGCCGTACTTGCTCCAGCAAATGCTTGTCACGCAGCGATTCAACAAACAGCGCGGCGGCCCGCATCGGCCCCACGGTGTGCGAACTGGAAGGGCCGATGCCGATTTTGAACAGGTCGAAAACACTGATAGCCATGACTGCCGAACTCCTGGATGTGCCGACTCCAGACGCAAAAGCGCCCAGTGGCGGAGCTGCTACGCTCAAGCTGCAATCCGCCGAGATGGCCGCATCATCAAGCTTTTGCCAGGTTGTTCGACGTCTCACACCGACGCACTCATGCTCACTAACGCCGCGTGTCTTTTACGTCGCGTTTTCGCCGTTTTTTTGCGGATCAGAGGGGGAAAGAGGGCTGAAAAAAGCTGTAAACGACGTCACCGACACTGGATGCGACCATCCCTGTACTGGATACGACGCACCCTGTAGGCGTCAGATTTTCAGTGGTACATGATCGTATCGACTCGATTGCAAGGCGCCGGGGTAGAGCTGTCTCCAAAACGCCATCCAACCGCAACCTATAAGTGCGGTGGTCCAGTCGGAACACTGCCAAAAAAAACACCAAGGAGTCCATCCATGAAAGGTTCCCCGTCGTTGTTGTTGGCCGCCATGCTGAGTCTGCCGTTACTGGCTCAAGCTGCTGAACCCGCTCAGTGCAGCACCGTAAACTTCTCCGATGTCGGCTGGACCGACATTACCGCGACAACCGCCACCACCAGCGTCGTGCTCAACGCTCTCGGCTACAAGACCAAGACCACCATGATTTCCGTGCCCGTGACCTACAAGTCCCTGGCCGACGGCAAGAACATGGACGTGTTCCTCGGTAACTGGATGCCGACCATGGAAAACGACATCAAGGCCTACCGCGATGCCGGCACCGTGGAAACTGTGCGCACCAACCTCAAGGGTGCCAAGTACACCCTCGCCGTACCTCAAGCCCTGTATGACAAGGGTCTGCATGACTTCGCCGACATCGCCAAATTCAAGAAAGAGCTCGACGGCAAGATCTACGGCATCGAGCCTGGCAACGACGGTAACCGTCTGATCCAGAGCATGATCGACAAGGACGCCTTCGGTCTCAAGACCGCCGGCTTCAAAGTCGTCGAGTCCAGCGAAGCCGGCATGCTGTCCCAGGTCGACCGCGCACAGAAACGCGACACCGCCGTGGTCTTCCTCGGCTGGGCGCCGCACCCTATGAACAAGCGCTTCAAGATTCAATACCTGACCGGTGGTGACGACTTCTTCGGCCCCGACTTCGGTGCCGCCACCGTGGCAACCAACACCCGCAAGGGCTATGCCCAGGAATGCGGCAACGTGGGGACTCTGTTGAAAAACCTGGAGTTCACCGTCGACATGGAAAGTGAACTGATGGGCAACATCCTGGACGACAAGATGAAGCCTGACGCGGCCGCAAAGGCCTGGCTTAAAAAGAATCCACAGGTGCTCGATACCTGGCTCGCTGGCGTGACCACCATTGACGGTAAACCTGGCCTGGAGGCCGTGAAAGCCAAACTGACGCCTTGAATTAGGGAGCACCGTTTATGCCGGGCGGCGTACGCCGTCCGGGCTGTTTATTTCCTTGCATGCGGACGTTCACTACCATGCTGATTGATCAGAAAATACCTTTAGGCCAGTACATCGCAGGCTTCGTCGAATGGTTGACGCAACACGGCGCCAGCACCTTCGACGCAATCGCCCTGACACTGGAAACAATGATCCACGGCGTGACGTTTGCGCTGACCTGGTTCAACCCGCTGGCATTGATCGGCCTCATCGCGCTACTGGCCCACTTCATTCAACGCAAGTGGGGGCTGACGGTTTTCGTCATCGCCTCCTTCCTGCTGATCCTCAACCTGGGGTACTGGCAGGAAACCATGGAAACCCTCGCCCAGGTGTTGTTTGCCACCCTGGTCTGCGTGGTCATCGGCGTGCCGCTGGGCATCGTCGCCGCGCACAAACCAATGTTCTACACTTTAATGCGTCCGGTACTCGATCTGATGCAGACCGTACCGACCTTCGTTTACCTCATTCCTACCCTGACCCTCTTCGGGCTGGGTGTGGTGCCAGGCCTGATCTCCACGGTGGTGTTTGCGATTGCCGCGCCGATCCGCCTGACCTACCTGGGCATCCGCGATGTCCCGCAAGAACTGATGGACGCCGGCAAAGCCTTCGGCTGCTCGCGCCGTCAATTGCTCTCACGGATCGAACTGCCCCACGCCATGCCAAGCATCGCGGCCGGTATCACCCAGTGCATCATGCTGTCGCTGTCGATGGTGGTGATTGCGGCACTGGTGGGCGCCGATGGCCTGGGCAAACCCGTGGTCAACGCACTGAACACTGCCGATATCGCCCTGGGCTTTGAAGCGGGCCTGGCGATCGTATTGCTGGCGATCATGCTCGACCGTATCTGCAAACAACCCGACGCTAAAGTAGGGGGTGACGCATGAGCATTATTCGCTTTGAAGACGTCGACGTAATCTTCTCCAAAGACCCGCGCGAGGCGCTCAAGCTTCTCGACCAAGGCATGACCCGCGACCAGATCCTGAAAAAAACCGGGCAGATCGTCGGCGTTGAAAAAGCCAGCCTGGACATCGAGAAAGGCGAAATCTGCGTGCTGATGGGCCTGTCCGGGTCCGGCAAATCCAGCCTGCTGCGTTGCATCAACGGCCTCAACACCGTCAGCCGTGGCAAGTTGTTCGTCGAGCACGAAGGCAAGCAGATCGACATTGCTTCCTGCACCCCGGCAGAACTGAAAATGATGCGCACCAAGCGCATTGCGATGGTGTTCCAGAAATTCGCCCTGATGCCTTGGCTGACAGTGCGCGAGAACATCAGTTTCGGTCTGGAAATGCAGGGTCGCCCGGAGAAAGAACGCCGCAAACTGGTAGACGACAAGCTGGAGCTGGTGGGCCTGACCCAGTGGCGCAACAAGAAACCCGACGAGCTCTCCGGCGGTATGCAGCAACGTGTCGGCCTGGCCCGCGCCTTGGCGATGGACGCTGACATTCTGTTGATGGACGAACCGTTCTCGGCACTCGACCCGCTTATCCGCCAGGGCCTGCAAGACGAACTGCTGGAACTGCAACGCAAGTTGCACAAGACCATCGTGTTCGTGAGTCACGACCTCGATGAAGCGCTCAAGCTCGGCAGCCGTATTGCAATCATGAAAGACGGCCGGATCATCCAGTACAGCAAGCCCGAAGAGATCGTGTTGAACCCGGCGGACGATTACGTGCGCACGTTCGTGGCCCACACCAATCCGCTCAACGTGTTGTGCGGTCGCAGCCTGATGCGCACGCTGGACAACTGCAAGCGCATCAACGGTTCGGTGTGCCTGGATCCGGGTGGCGATTCGTGGCTGGACCTGGCTGAAGGCAACACCATCAAGGGCGCTCGCCAGAACGGCGCGAACCTTGACCTGCAAAACTGGATTCCAGGGCAAGCGGTAGAAGGCTTGGGGCGTCGGCCGACGCTGGTGGACTCGAACATCGGCATGCGCGATGCGCTGCAGATTCGCTACCAGACCGGCAACAAGCTGGTGCTGCATGACAACAACAAAGTGGTCGGGATTCTGGGTGACAGCGAGCTGTATCACGCGTTGCTCGGCAAGAACCTGGGATAAGTCAGCAGACACATAAACGCCGCGAGAGGATCGCGGCGTGATCATTCCCACGCTCCGCGTGGGAATGAAGCCCGGAACGCTCCGCGTTCCATTACGGGCGTGACGCGGAGCGTCACAGGTGGCATTCCCACGCAGAGCGTGGGAACGATCAGACACAAAAAAGGGGCTCTATGAGCCCCTTTGTGTTCCTGCGCAGCGAGCAGGAACGATCATCTTGCTACTCAGCTATAAACCCGGCCAAGGAGTTGCCGATGGCTTTCAAACTGATCGAGCACGTCGCGGGTGATCTGATCCTGAGTGAAACCCATCAAGTCATAGTCCTGGCTGCCGTTGTGCAGGTACACCTCGGCGCGGTAGTAGCGCTGGCGTGTCTCATCGGACTGGGCCGACTCGGTTGGCGTAGCCAGATAGCCATCCAGGCTGACTTCGTAGACAAACGGATTGCCCTCCTCCATCTCGACCCGAACGCCCATGCAACGCTTGGATTTACCGAGCATGGTTTGCACTTGCAGACCTTGCGTACGCAGTTGCGCCGTCGCATCTTCCAATGCCGGGCTGACGTGCTTGTCCATGAAGCGCTGAACGATCGACTGGCTAGGTTGCAGGTCCAACTGAGTCAAACGCTCGGTGAAACCACGACGACCGCGTGCAGCCAGCTCCGCTTGCTCCTGTTCGATCTGCACGTCCTGGCGCATGGCCTTGTGCAAGCCGAACATGAAGAACACCAGCACCACCGAGAATGGCAGACCGGCCAGCACCACCATGGTTTGCATGGCTTCGAAGTTACCGGCAAACAGCAAGCCGATGGTCACCAGCGTGATCACCGCCGACCAGAAGATTCGCAACCAGTGCGGCGCATCTTCGTCGACATTACCGCCCTTGCAGGAAAGGTTGGCCATCATCACCGCGCCGGAATCCGCCGGGGTCAGGAACAGCACGAAACCGACAAAGATAGACACACCGATCACCACTTTCGACGCCGGATAATGCTCAAGCAATTGGTAGATCGCCATGGACGGCTGTTCGAGCGCCGTCTTCCCGAGCTCCACCGCCCCATGGTTCATCACCAGGTCCAGGGCCGAGTTACCGAAGATCGACAGCCATGCCAGAGTGAAACCCAGTGGAATCAGCAGCACGCCGGCCACCAGCTCGCGCACGGTGCGACCACGGGAAATACGTGCGATGAACATGCCGACGAATGGGGCCCAGGAAATCCACCACGCCCAGTAGAACAAGGTCCACAGACCCAGCCAGCGGTCGGACTTCTCACTGTCGCCTTCGTACACGTAAAGGTCGAAGGTCTTCAGCACTACGCCGTTCAGGTAGTCACCGACGTTCTGCACAAAACCGTTGAGCAGGTGCAATGTCGGGCCGAACAGCAGCACGAAAATCAGCAGGCCGCTGAACAGCACGATGTTCAGGTTGGACAGACGGCGGATGCCGTTTTCCACGCCCGACACGGCAGCGATGGTCGCCACAGTGCTCATCACGATGATCACGATCAGCAGGTTGGTGTTGCTGTGCTCCATGCCGAACAGGTTTTCCAGGCCCGACGACACTTGCAACGAACCAATCCCCAGGTTCGTCACCAGCCCCAGCAGGGTCACGAACATGCCAAAGCCGTCCACCGCATGACCGGCCGCGCCTTTGACCCAACGCTCGCCCACCAGCGGATACAACGCCGAACGCAACGCCAGCGGCTGGTTGTGACGGTAAGCAAAGTAAGCAACGGCCAGACCGACCAGTGCGTAGATCGCCCAGCCATGCAGGCCCCAGTGCAGGAACGTCAGCTGAACAGCCTGACGCGCGGCCATGTTGCTGGCGGCCACGCCTTCGGGCGGGTTGAAGTAGTGGTCCAGCGGCTCGGACGCACCGAAGTACAACAGCGAGATGCCGATACCCGACGAGAACAGCATCCCCGCCCAGGCACCGTAGCTGAAGTCCGGGGTGTCGTCCTTGCTGCCCAGTTTGAGCTTGCCGTACGACGAAAACGCCAGGCCCACCACGAACACGAGGTAAGCGGCGATCACCACCATGTAGTACCAGCCGAAGCTGCGGGACAACCAGGCCTGAGCAATACCGAGCAATCTGCCGGCCTCTTGCGGGGCGATGATCAGAATGGCGGTCAACAACAGGATCAACGCGGTAGAGGTGTAGAACACCCAACCGTTGACCGTCACCTTATCGGGTGGGGTCTTTATAAGAGAGGCAGAACTCATGGCACAGATGCTCCAGCAAGTGCGAGAGAAGAACACAAGGCAACGCGATACCCGACCAATCGGTTAGTTGGCAGCCGACCAGTGGGTGATATAAAGACACCCCGAAAAAAGCCCGAAACCCCAAGAGCGCCAGAGCGCGTAGGTTTCGAGCATTTTCGAATGTCGTTTTTTCGCCAGCTACACGTAGGAAAAAACGCAGGCAGCGACGATTTGTCGCAGATCTTATTCTTTGTTGATTGAACGTTCAATCAAAACAAAATAGACTGGCCCTCAATCCGGTAGCCGTTTGACGTCCACCGGAAGGCCTAAGGAGATGTGCAAGATGCCCAAGGTCGGTATGCAACCCATCCGCCGCCAGCAATTGATCGAAGCCACGTTGCAGGCCGTCGATCAAGTCGGCATGGGGGACGCCAGCATTGCGCTGATCGCCCGTTTGGCCGGTGTCTCGAATGGCATCATCAGTCACTATTTTCAGGACAAGAATGGCCTGATTGCCGCCACGATGCGGTATCTGATGACCGCCCTCAGCGAGAGCGTCACCTTGCGCCGTCAGGCGCTGGCAGATGACAGCCCACGGGCGCATCTGCAGGTGATCATCGAAGGCAACTTCGACGCCAGCCAGGTCAATGGCCCGGCAATGAAAACCTGGTTGGCCTTCTGGGCTACCAGCATGCACCAGCCGTCTTTGCACAGGTTGCAGCGGATCAACGATCACCGTCTGTATTCCAACCTGTGCTGCGAGTTCCGCCGCGTATTGCCGCTCGATGATGCGCGCACTGCAGCCCGCGGCCTCGCAGCCCTGATTGACGGGTTGTGGTTGCGCGGCGCGTTGTCGGGAGACGCTTTCGACACCGGGCAGGCGCTTCAGATCGCTTACGAATACATGGATACCCAACTGGCCAAGCGGGTGAGTTAGAGCACACATAAACGCTCAACCCCCGAACCGCCACTGGCCAGCGCCGCCAACGCTTCACGGCACGCCCCGGTGGTCAACGCCAACCACTTATGCACTTGCGAGGACTTTATGGCCCGTTTCGAACTGCAAAAACTCTACATCGATGGCGGCTACAGTGACGCCAGCAGCGACGCCACTTTCGAAGCCATCAACCCGGCTAACGGTGAAGTCCTCGCAAAAGTACAACGCGCGACCCAGTCAGACGTCGAGCGCGCTGTGGTCAGTGCCGAAAAGGGCCAGAAAATCTGGGCCGCGATGACCGCCATGGAGCGTTCGCGCATCCTGCGTCGTGCCGTTGACATCCTGCGCGAGCGCAACGATGAGCTGGCCGCCCTGGAAACCCTGGACACCGGCAAGTCGTACTCCGAAACCCGCTATGTCGACATCGTCACTGGCGCTGACGTGCTGGAATACTACGCAGGCCTGGTGCCAGCCATCGAAGGCGAGCAGATCCCGCTGCGCACCACTTCATTCGTCTACACCCGTCGCGAGCCGCTGGGCGTCGTGGCCGGGATCGGCGCGTGGAACTACCCGATCCAGATCGCCCTGTGGAAATCCGCACCGGCCCTGGCGGCCGGTAACGCGATGATCTTCAAACCAAGCGAAGTCACCTCGCTGACCACCCTGAAACTGGCCGAGATCTACACCGAAGCCGGCCTGCCAGCGGGCGTGTTCAACGTGCTGACCGGCAGCGGTCGTGAAGTCGGCACCTGGCTGACCGAGCACCCACGCATCGAAAAAATCTCCTTCACCGGCGGCACCGACACCGGCAAGAAGGTCATGGCAAGCGCGTCTGCCTCGTCGCTCAAAGACGTGACCATGGAACTGGGCGGCAAGTCCCCGCTGATCATTTTCGACGACGCCGACCTCGATCGCGCCGCCGATACTGCAATGATGGCCAACTTCTACAGCTCCGGTCAGGTCTGCACCAACGGCACTCGCGTGTTCGTACCGAGCCACTTGAAAGCCGCTTTCGAAGCCAAGATCGCTGAACGCGTTGCCCGCATCCGCGTCGGCAACCCGGAAGACGAAAACACCAACTTCGGCCCACTGGTCAGCTTCGCCCACATGGAAAGCGTGCTGGGTTACATCGCCAAAGGTAAGGAAGAAGGCGCTCGCGTTCTGTGCGGCGGCGGTCGTATGACCGACGGCGAATTCGCCAAAGGCGCATTCGTGGCCCCGACCGTGTTCACCGACTGCACCGACGACATGACCATCGTGCGCGAAGAAATCTTCGGCCCGGTGATGGCGATCCTGACTTACGAAACCGAAGAAGAAGTGATCCGTCGCGCCAACGACACCGACTTCGGCCTGGCCGCTGGCGTTGTCACCAAGGACCTGAACCGCGCTCACCGCGTGATTCATCAACTGGAAGCCGGTATCTGCTGGATCAACGCCTGGGGCGAATCCGACGCCAAGATGCCGGTCGGCGGTTACAAGCAGTCGGGCGTTGGCCGTGAGAACGGCATCAGCTCGCTGAACAACTTCACCCGCATCAAATCGGTACAGGTCGAACTGGGCGATTACGCCTCGGTGTTCTAAGGCGCACCCGAAAACCCTATAGCAGCTGCCGAGGTACGACGCTGCGTTGCGCGTCCGCAGGACCGCCCTCAAAGGGGTCGCTGCGCAACCCAACGCAGCCTCGTGCCTCGGCAGCTGCTACAGGTGACCTGACCAACTTCAAAGAGGGTGCATTCAATGTCCCAAGAATTCGATTACATCATCATCGGTGCCGGTTCGGCCGGTAACACCCTGGCGACCCGTCTGACTGAAGACGAAGGCGTCACTGTCCTGCTGCTGGAAGCCGGCGGCCCGGACTACCGTTTCGACTTCCGCACGCAAATGCCGGCCGCCCTGGCATTCCCGCTGCAAGGTCGTCGCTACAACTGGGCCTACGAAACCGATCCAGAACCCTACATGGACGGTCGCCGGATGGAATGCGGTCGCGGCAAGGGCCTCGGTGGTTCCTCGCTGATCAACGGCATGTGCTACATCCGCGGCAACGCGATGGACTACGACGGTTGGTCGAAACTGCCAGGGCTGGAAGACTGGGATTACCTGAACTGTCTGCCGTATTTCCGCAAGGCTGAAACCCGTGACATCGGCCCGAACGATTACCACGGCGGCGAAGGTCCGGTCAGCGTGACCACGCCGAAAGCCGGCAACAACCCGCTGTTCCACGCCATGGTTGAAGCGGGCGTGCAAGCCGGTTACCCGCGCACTGAAGACTTGAACGGTTACCAGCAAGAAGGCTTCGGCCCGATGGATCGTACGGTGACGCCGAAAGGTCGTCGTGCCTCCACCGCTCGCGGTTACCTGGACGTCGCCAAGAAGCGTTCGACCCTGTCCATCGTCACCCACGCTCTGACTGACAAGATCCTGTTCGAAGGCAAGCGTGCCGTTGGCGTGCGTTACCTGATCGGTGCCGCCGAAGAGCGCGTTGAAGTCCGTGCCCGCAAAGAAGTGCTGCTGTGCTCCGGCGCCATCGCTTCGCCGCAGATTCTGCAACGCTCCGGCGTCGGCCCGGCCGAACTGCTCAACAAGCTCGACATCCCGGTGGTCCACGACCTGCCAGGCGTCGGCGAAAACCTGCAGGATCACCTTGAGCTGTACCTGCAATACGCCTGCACCCAACCGGTTTCGCTGTACCCGTCGCTGCTCTGGTACAACCAGCCAGCCATCGGTGCCGAATGGCTGTTCAACGGCACCGGCATCGGCGCCAGCAACCAGTTCGAAGCTGGTGGTTTCATCCGCACCCGTCCGGAATTCGAATGGCCGAACATCCAGTACCACTTCCTGCCGGTCGCGATTAACTACAACGGCAGCAACGGTGTGCAAGAGCACGGTTTCCAGGCGCACATGGGTTCCATGCGTTCGCCGAGTCGTGGCCGCATCCAGGCCAAGTCCAAGGATCCGCGCGAGTACCCGAGCATCCTGTTCAACTACATGGCCACCGAGCAAGACTGGCAAGAATTCCGCGACGGCATCCGCCTGACCCGTGAAATCATGCAACAGCCGGCTCTCGACGCTTTCCGTGGCCGCGAAATCAGCCCGGGCATCGACGTGCAATCCGACGAGCAACTGGACACGTTCATCCGCGAGCACGCCGAAACCGCGTTCCACCCGTCCTGCTCGTGCAAGATGGGCACCGACGAAATGGCCGTGGTTGATGGCGAAGGCCGTGTGCATGGCATGCAAGGTCTGCGTGTGGTCGATGCCTCGATCATGCCGATCATCACCACCGGCAACCTGAACGCGCCGACGATCATGATCGCCGAGAAAATCGCCGA
The DNA here is from genome assembly GCF_003148705.1 of Pseudomonas sp. OV226. Lineage (NCBI taxonomy): Bacteria > Pseudomonadati > Pseudomonadota > Gammaproteobacteria > Pseudomonadales > Pseudomonadaceae > Pseudomonas > Pseudomonas sp. OV226. The sequence goes on from NZ_QGGS01000004.1 coordinate 169,744, forward strand.
CAAGATTCGTGGTCGCAAGCCGTTGCCGCGCAGTACCGCCAACTACTATGTGGCGGGTGAAGCACCGGTGAAGGGCAAGCCTTTGCGTGATGTGAGCGCTACTGCTCAGTAAGACCGTTACACCGCGGTGCGCCCATCGCGAGCAAGCTCAGCTCCTACGGTTCGAGGTTGAATCACATTTTGTGATCCCCCCAATCCCGTAGGAGCCGAGCTTGCTCGCGATGAGGCCCGCCAAAACACCACACCTCTCCCGGTAATATTTTCCTACACCGATCCAAGCTTGATCCTACCCCCCGCGCAGGCCTAATCTAGCGCCACGCAAACGTTTCACCTCCCCCTTCGCAACACCGCAACACCGCCACTCCATTCCAAGGAGGTTCCCGAATGTTCGATTTCCACCCCCAGCTCAAGCAGCGCTTTGCTGCCTTGCGCACGGGCGCTGAGTTTTTTTCGCTGCGTTATGTGCGCGAGTCTGGCCAATACCTGTCGGTGCGCAAGAACGTCGCCGAACCTCCAAGCCTGAGCCGTGACGAAGGGGCAATGTTGACCGTGCGGGTCAACGGCGTCGAAGCCTACGCCGCCACCAACGACCTGTCGCAACAAGGCCTGCAATCAGCCCTGGACCGAGCCGAACAACAAGCCCGCCGGCTCAAGCCCCACGCGTTGCTCGACCTGCGCGACCAACCCGTCTCCAGTGATCGCGCCGACTACTTTTCGCCCAACCTCGACCAGCCCTTCCCGTCCCTGAGCGACTGCTACCAATTGCTCGGTGCCGAATCCGCGTCCGTGCCCAAGGACGAGCGATTGGTGAACTGGCAGGTGAGCATTGGCATCACCCACGTCGAACAGATTTACCTCAACAGCGCCGGCGCCGAACTGCGTCAGGCCCAGCGTTTTGTCTACCCGGGCCTGGACGTCACCGCCTATGACGGCAGCGACAGCCAGACCCGCAGCCTGGGCCGCGAGAATTTTGGCCAGCAGGGCGGCGCCGATGTCATCAGCCGTTGCGGCCTGATCGGCGCCGGCCCGACCGTCGCCGATCAGGCGCTGCAATTGCTGCTGGCGCCGAACACTCCGCAAGGTCCGCGTGATCTGTTGCTGATGCCCGACCAGATGATGTTGCAGATCCACGAATCCATCGGCCACCCGCTGGAGCTGGACCGCATCCTCGGTGACGAGCGTAATTACGCCGGCACCAGCTTCGTCAAGACAGAGGATTTCGGCCATCTGCAATACGGCTCAAAGCTACTCAACGTGACCTTCGACCCGGACATCCCCGAGCAGCTCGCCAGCTACGGCCATGACGACGACGGCACCGCCGCGAGCAAGCAGTTCCTGATCAAGGAAGGTTTGCTGCTACGTCCATTGGGCGGTGCGCTGTCGCAGTTCCGCGCGGGCATGGACGGCGTCGCCAACAGCCGCGCCTGCGGCTGGAACCGCCCGCCGATCGACCGCATGGCCAACCTCAACATCGAACCCGGCGATCAACCGCTGGCGCAACTGATCGGCAATATCGAACACGGCATCATGATGTCGACCAATCGATCGTGGTCCATCGACGATGCGCGCAACAAGTTCCAGTTCGGTTGCGAATGGGCGCAGTTGATTGAAAACGGTGAGCTCAAAGGCGTGGTGAAAAACCCGAACTACCGGGCGATTTCCGCGCACTTCTGGAAAAGCCTCAGCGCCGTCGGTGACGCCAGCACCTTCAAGGTCCTGGGCACACCCAACTGCGGTAAAGGTGAACCGAACCAGGTGATCCGCGTCGGCCACGCCTCGCCGGCTTGTGTGTTCAGCAACGTAGATGTGTTTGGAGGAGACGCCTGATGAGTACGTCAAACAATCAGGCCGAGTCGTTCAAGGCATTGGTCAAGTGGCTGCGCGAGGCGATTCGCGAGCCGGAACAGTTCACCCTCAGCTATGCCGCCGAATCCTCGGCCTTCGTGCGTTTCAACCACGCCAAGGTGCGGCAGGCCGGGCAGGTGCAGCAGGCGAGTCTCGGTTTCAAACTGATCAACGATGGCCGCCACGCCGACCTTGAAATCACACTGGCCGGCGACCCGGACGTTGACGTGCAGCGTTTGGCCGAAGGCCTGCAACAGCTGCGCGAAACCTTGCCATTGCTGCCGCAGGATCCGTACCTGCTGCTCAACCACAACGGCTGGCAGAGCAAGAATGTGCAGGATCATCCGCTGCCGGATACCGAGCAGGTAGTTGCCGAAATCACTGAGGCCGCCGAAGGGCTGGACCTGGTGGGTTTCTACGCGGCAGGCCCGATCAGCCGTGGCTTCGCCAGTTCGTCGGGTGCGTTTGGCTGGCATCAAGCCAACAGTTTCAACTTCGATTTCAGCCTGTTCCACGACAATGGCCAGGCGGTGAAAGCCAGTTACGCCGGGCACGACTGGAACAGTGAAGGGTTCGCCAAGCGCTTCCAGCAGGCACGTGAGCAGCTGGCGTTTCTCGGTCGACCATTGCGCACCTTGGCACCGGGGCAGTACCGCGCCTACCTCGCCCCGGCGGCGCTTGAAGAAATCATGGGCATGCTCGGCTGGGGGGGATTTTCGGCGCAGTCGATTGCCAGCAAAAGCAGTCCGTTGCAGAAGCTCTACGGCGGTGACCACGCGCTCAGCTCACAGGTCTCGCTGGATGAGCAGGTCAGCGGCTCGTTGAGCCCGGCGTTTTCCGCCGAAGGCTATCCGCGCAGCGATCTGCGGCTGATTGTCGAGGGCAAGGCCGGTGCGCAATTGGTCGGGTCCCGCAGCGCGGCGGAGTATGGCCTGACCGCCAATGGCGCCAGCGGTGGCGAGTCACCCAGTGCCTTGAACATGGCGGCGGGTACGCTGCCTGAGGCAGAGATCCTCAAACAACTGGGCACCGGCCTGTACATCAGCAACCTCTGGTACTTGAACTACTCGGATCAACCGGCGGCGCGCCTGACCGGGATGACGCGGTTTGCGACGTTCTGGGTCGAGAACGGCGAGATTCAGGCACCGGTAAGCACCATGCGTTTTGATGACAGCGCCTACAGTTTGCTCGGTTCGCAGCTGGAAGCATTGACCGAGGAACGCGAGTTGTTGCTGTCGGCGAGTACCTACAGCCAGCGGGCCACGGCGTCGGCGTTGCTGCCGGGGGCACTGGTCAAAAAGCTCACGCTGACCCTGTAAATACCCTGTAGCAGCTGGCGAAGCCTGCGGTCGAGGACGCAGTCCTCGCCGGTTCAGCAATCACGGTAATACAGACGGAACACCGTGGCCGATTTGCGAGGACTTCGTCCTCGACCGCAGGCTTCGCCAGCTGCTACGGGACTTCATCGTTCTGCAGATTGTTTCACCTAAAACCCGCAAGAGGTCCCATGCCCAACCGCCCACCTCTCGACGCTGTCACCGCCCGCTGGATCCCGTGGGTCGTCGCCATTGCTTTTTTCATGCAGTCCCTCGACGGGACCATCCTCAACACCGCCCTGCCGGCCATGGCTCGGGACCTGGCGGAAGACCCGTTGCGCATGCAGGGCGTGATCATCGCCTACATGCTTACCGTCGCCTTGCTGATCCCCGCCTCTGGCTGGATCGCTGACCGCTTCGGCACCAAGAAGATCTTCTTCAGCGCGATCCTGTTGTTCAGTCTCGGCTCATTGCTCTGCGCGCTGTCGAGCAGCCTGACCATGCTGAACGGCGCTCGAGTGATCCAAGGGCTGGGCGGGGCGCTGATGCTGCCGGTCGGGCGACTGGTGGTACTGCGCGCCTACCCGCGTTCGGAACTGGTGCGGATCATGGGGTTCATCACCATTCCCGGCCTGCTCGGCCCGTTGATCGGCCCGACCATGGGCGGCTGGATGGTGCAATACCTGACATGGCACTGGATCTTTCTGATCAACCTGCCGGTCGGGCTGGTCGGTTGCTACGCCGTGTGGAAATTCATCCCGGACCTGCGTGGCTCCGAGCGCACCCGTTTCGACAGTCTGGGCTTTGTGCTGTTTGGCGCGGCGATGATTTTGATCACCATCGCCATGGAAGGCCTGGGCGAACTGCACCTGCCTCACTTGCGGGTGATGCTGCTGTTGTTCGGCGGCATGGCCTGCCTGGCGGCGTACTGGTTGCGGGCCGGGCATATCGACAATCCGCTGTTCGCGCCGTCGCTGTTCAAGACCCGGACCTTCGCCGTCGGCATTCTCGGCAATCTGTTCGCCCGGCTCGGCAGCGGCGCCCTGCCCTTCCTCGTGCCGTTGCTGCTGCAAGTGGCGCTGGGTTACTCGCCGTCTCAGGCCGGGATGAGCATGCTGCCGCTGGCTGCTGCAGCGATGATCGCCAAGTGGGTGGCGCGACCGCTGATCGAGCGCTTGGGCTATCGCATCGTGCTCACCGGCAACACCCTGGCGCTGGGGATCATGTTGGCGAGCATGGGCCTGGTCAGCGAACAGACGCCGTACTGGCTGCTGCTGTGTCTGCTGGCGATTCTCGGGGCGATCAACTCGCTGCAATTTACCGCGATGAACACCGTGACCCTGATCGACCTCGACGACGCCAGCGCCAGCAGCGGCAACAGCCTGTTGTCGGTGGTGGCGCAATTGTCCCTGAGCCTGGGGGTTGCGTGCGCCGGTGCGTTGCTCGGCGGCTTTACCGCAGAGATCGGCAACGATGGCGTGGAGACGGTTCTGGGCGCGTTCCAACTGACGTTTGTGACCGTCGGCATCATGGCAATGCTCGCCGCCACCATCTTCTCGCAGCTGTCACCAACAGACGGACGACGGATGGTCAGCCGCGAGCACGATATAGAGCACTGACTTGTAGCAGCTGCCGAGGCACGAGGCTGCGTTGCGCGTCCGCAGGACCGCCCTCGGGGGGCCGCTTCGCAGCCCGACGCAGCCTCGTGCCTCGGCAGCTGCTACAGGCTATTCGTCCAGAATTTGCAGGTTGAGGCAGCCGGACTGGTACACTGCGCGACATTTTGTTTTGCAGGCCAGTCCCGTGACCACCATCGCCACCGCTTTTAATACTTTGCCGCTGTCCGCCGCCATGCTGGCTAACCTCGACTCCCTCGGTTATGCCCAGATGACGCCGATCCAGGCGCAAAGCTTGCCGGTGATCCTCAAGGGGATGGACCTGATCGCCCAGGCCAAGACCGGCAGCGGCAAGACCGCCGCCTTCGGTATCGGCCTGCTGAACCCGATCAATCCGCGCTACTTCGGTTGCCAGGCGCTGATCCTGTGCCCGACCCGCGAGCTGGCTGACCAGGTCGCCAAGGAAATCCGTCGCCTGGCCCGTGCCGAAGACAACATCAAGGTCCTGACCCTGTGCGGCGGCGTGTCCCTCGGCCCGCAGATCGCTTCGCTGGAGCATGGCGCACACATCATCGTCGGCACGCCGGGGCGCATTCAGCAGCACCTGCGCAAAGGTTCGCTGGTACTGCACGGCCTCAACACGCTGATTCTCGACGAAGCTGACCGCATGCTCGACATGGGTTTCTACGACTCCATCGAAGAGATCATCATGCAGGCTCCGGAGCGTCGCCAGACCCTGCTGTTTTCCGCCACCTACCCGGTGGGCATCAAACAGTTGGCCTCGAAGTTCATGCGCAACCCGCAGCAAGTGAAGGCCGAGGCGTTCCACGACGACTCCCAGATCGAGCAGCGTTTCTACGAGATCTCCCCGGAAGATCGCATGAGCGTCGTGACTAAGGTCCTCGGCCACTTCCGCCCGGCGTCCTGCGTAGCCTTCTGCTACACCAAGCAACAAGTTCAGGAAACCGTCGATCACCTGACCGCCAAAGGCATCTCCGCCGTCGGCCTGCATGGCGATCTGGAACAGCGTGACCGCGACCAGGTGCTGGCGATGTTCGCCAACCGCAGTACTTCGGTACTGGTAGCCACCGACGTCGCCGCTCGCGGCCTGGACATCGACTCGCTGGACATGGTGATCAACGTCGAACTGGCCCGCGATTCGGAAATCCACATCCACCGCGTCGGCCGTACCGGTCGCGCCGGTGAGAAAGGCCTCGCGATCAGCCTGGTCGCACCGCCCGAAGCGCAGCGCGCCCAAGCCATCGAACATTTGCAGCAGACGCCGTTGACCTGGGACCTGGTGGACAACCTCACCAGCCAGGGCGGCGGTCCGTTGCTGCCGCAGATGAGCACCCTGTGCATCGGCGCCGGCCGTAAAGACAAGGTTCGTCCGGGTGACATTCTGGGCGCACTGACAGGTGATGCCGGCATTCCGGGCGCCCAGGTGGGCAAGATCGCGATTTTCGACTTCCAGGCTTTTGTGGCCGTTGAACGCGGAATCGCCAAGCAAGCCTTGCAGCGCCTGAACGACGGCAAGATCAAGGGCCGCTCGCTGCGCGTACGGATTTTGTAAGAACAACGAATAACCCCTGTGGGAGCCGGGCTTGCCCGCGATGACGGACTAACAGTCAACAATGATGTTGAATGTGCAGGCCTCATCGCGGGCAAAGTTGGCTCCCACAGTTTGTTTTGTGGTGTTACATGAAGAGGACATCGTTTTGCGCTCTACCGAAGTCGTGATCATTGGCGCTGGCGCCGCAGGGTTGATGTGTGCGCTGACCGCCGCCGGGCGCGGGCGCAAGGTGATGTTGCTCGACCATGCAAACAAGGCCGGCAAAAAAATCCTGATGTCGGGCGGTGGCCGCTGCAATTTCACCAACATGTACACCGAACCAGGCAATTTCCTCTCGCAAAACGAACACTTCTGCAAATCTGCACTGGCGCGCTACACCCAGTGGGACTTCATCGGCATGGTCGCCAAACACGGCGTGCCGTACCACGAGAAGAAGCTCGGCCAACTGTTCTGCGATAACAAATCCAGCGACATCCTGGAGATGCTGCTCAACGAATGCGATCAGGTCGGCGTCAGCCTGCACCTGGACACCTCGATCCAGACCATCGAGAAACTCGAAAGCGGTTATCTGCTGGACACGACGCTAGACCAAATCACCTGCGAATCCCTGGTGATCGCCACGGGCGGCCTGTCGATCCCGACGCTGGGCGCGACCGGTTTCGGCTATCAAGTCGCCAAACAGTTTGGCCACGACTTGCTGCCAACCCGCGCCGGCCTGGTGCCGTTCACCATCACCGATCAGCTCAAAGAGCTTTGCACCGAGCTGTCCGGTACATCGGTGGATTGCCTGGTGAGCTGCAACGATCAAAGTTTCCGCGAGAACATCCTGTTCACTCACCGCGGCCTCAGTGGCCCGGCGATTTTGCAGATTTCTTCGTTCTGGGAATCCGGCGACACGGTTGAGATCAACCTGATGCCGGACCACGACGTACACGCCTGGCTGCAACAGCAGCAGGCTGAACGCGCGAACAGCGAACTGAAAACCCTGCTGGGGGAAATCTTCACCAAGAAGATGGCCAACCTGCTGGCGGACAACTGGTTCGTGTCCAAACCGATGAAGCAGTACACCCACGCGGAAATTGCCGACATCGCCGAGAAACTGGCGAGCTGGAAAGTGGTGCCGGCCGGTACCGAAGGTTATCGTACGGCCGAGGTGACGCTGGGCGGCGTCGACACGAACGAAGTGTCATCCAAAACCATGGAGTCGCTGAAAAGCCCGGGGTTGTACTTCATCGGTGAAGTGCTGGATGTCACCGGGCATCTGGGCGGTTTCAACTTCCAGTGGGCGTGGGCCTCCGGCTACGCCGCCGCGCAATACACCTGATTCAGCGCAATACCTGTAGGAGCCGAGCTTGCTCGCGATGACAGATTAACGTTCAACAATGATGCTGAACGTTAGACCGCTATCGCGAGCAAGCTCGGCTCCTACATTGACCATGTGTGGTATCAAGGAACAGATTTTGCTGTCAGATGTGATCGGCGCCATTGCGTCGGCGTCATTACTGGCTCAATTTAGCGTCATTGCCTCGGAAGGCCTTCGCACTTCATGTCATCGACTCCTCTTCGTCAGTCTCTGCGTCGCCTCTGGGCGCTGGATAAATTCAGCTACAGCGTGCGAGTGTTCATCGCCCTGACCGGCAGCATGGCGGTCTGTTGGTATCAGGATGAAATGGGCCTGCTAATCCCGTTGTTCCTGGGGATTATCGCCAGCGCCCTGGCCGAGACCGACGACAGTTGGCAGGGCCGCCTCAACGCGCTGGCCGTGACGCTGGTGTGTTTCAGCGTCGCGGCCTTCTCCGTCGAACTGCTGTTTCCCTACCCCTACATATTCATCATCGCCCTGGCCCTGGCCAGCTTCGGCCTGACGATGCTCGGCGCCCTCGGCGAACGTTATGGCGCCATTGCCTCGGCGACGCTGATTCTCTCGGTCTACACGATGATCGGCGTGGACCAGCGCGGTGGTGCGGTCACCGATTTCTGGCATGAACCGGTGCTACTGGTAGCCGGTGCGGCCTGGTACGGTTTGCTGTCGGTGCTGTGGCAGGCGATGTTTTCCAACCAGCCTGTGCAGCAGAGCCTGGCGCGGTTGTTCCGCGAACTGGGTTTTTACCTGAAGCTCAAGTCGTCGCTGTTCGAGCCGATCCGGCAGATGGACGTGGAAGCGCGGCGCCTGGAACTGGCCCAGCAGAATGGGCGTGTGGTGGCGGCATTGAACGCGGCCAAGGAAATCATTCTGCACCGGGTCGGCAATGGGCGGCCGGGCTCGAAAGTCAGTCGCTACCTGAAATTGTATTTCCTCGCCCAGGACATCCACGAGCGCGCCAGTTCTTCGCACTACCCCTACAACGCACTCGCCGAGGCCTTTTTCCACAGCGACGTGCTGTTCCGCTGCCAGCGCCTGCTACGTCAGCAAGGCAAGGCGTGCCGCGCCCTCGCCGAATCGATCCAGATGCGCCAGCCGTTCATCTATGACGCGAGTTTCGCCGAAGCCCTGGGCGATCTGAACGCCTCCATCGAACACCTGCGCATCCAGAGCAACCCGGCCTGGCGAGGCCTGTTGCGCTCGCTGCGGGCACTGGCGGCCAACCTGGCGACACTCGACCGTTTGCTCAGCGACGCGAGCAACCCCGATGCGCTGGCCGATGCCACCGACAGCAGCCTGCTCGACCGTTCGCCGCGCAACCTCAAAGATGTGTGGATGCGCTTGCGCACACAACTGACGCCAACGTCGTTGCTGTTCCGCCATGCACTGCGTTTGCCCCTCGCGTTGAGCATCGGCTACGGCATGGTGCACTTGATTCACCCGTCCCAGGGCTACTGGATCATCCTCACCACGCTGTTCGTGTGTCAGCCGAACTACGGCGCCACCCGCCGCAAACTCGGCCAACGGATCATCGGCACCGCGATCGGCCTGACCCTGGCCTGGGCGCTGTTCGATCTGTTTCCCAATCCGTTGATCCAGTCGTGCTTTGCGATCGCCGCCGGAGTGGTGTTCTTTATCAACCGTACGACTCGCTACACCTTGGCCACGGCGGCGATCACCTTGATGGTGCTGTTCTGCTTCAACCAGGTCGGCGACGGTTACGGGCTGTTCCTGCCGCGGCTGCTCGATACCTTGCTCGGCAGCCTGATCGCCGGGCTGGCGGTGTTCCTGTTCCTGCCGGACTGGCAGGGTCGGCGCCTGAACAAGGTGCTGGCCAACACCCTCACCTGCAACAGCATTTACCTGCGCCAGATCATGCAGCAATACGCGTCTGGCAAAAGTGACGACCTGGCGTATCGCCTGGCGCGACGCAATGCGCACAACGCTGACGCGGCGTTGTCGACGACGCTGGCCAACATGCTCATGGAGCCCGGGCATTTCCGTAAGGAAGCGGATGTCGGCTTTCGTTTTCTGGTGCTGTCACACACGTTGCTCAGCTATTTGTCCGGGCTGGGGGCGCATCGCGAAACCCCACTGCCAGCGGAGGTGCGTGAACAGTTGATCGACGGCGCCGGTGTGAGCCTGGCCGCGAGCATCGACGAAATCGCCCAAGGCCTGGCAAGCAAACAGCCGATTGCCATTCAGAGTGATGAGGAAGAGGCGCTGGCCAACACCCTTGAGCAGATGCCGGATGAAATCGATGAAGGGCAGCGGCTGGTGCAGACGCAATTGGCGTTGATTTGTCGGCAGCTGGGACCGTTGCGGACGTTGGCGGCGCATTTGATTAAAGACACCAGCGAAGACTAAGTTGTGTGTTGTCTGGGCCGGCCTCATCGCGGGCAAGCCCGGCACCCACGGGAGATCTTTGCAACACCCTGGATCAGTGTGGGAGCGGCGGTGCGACTTGCCCGCGATGAAGGCATCGGCCACACCAGACACCCTGGATCAGCCTTACATCCCATGTTGCTTCATCAGACGCTCATAACTGCCATCCGCCTTCATCTCGGCAATCTCGCGGTCGAAACTGGCGACAATCTGTTCGTGTTGCGGGTTTTTCAGACTGACCAATATGTGCAGGCTGTTCTCGCTCAACGGTTTGGGCAAAAACTCCACGGCATTGCGCACTTTGGAGGTTTCGCGCGCCAGGTAATAACGGGCGACGAATTCATCTTCAAGCGTCAACTTGACCCGGTCCGCTGCAACCATGCGCACCGCCATGGAAAAGTTATGCACCGGGACTTTCTGCAACGATGCGTCGTCATCGAACTCAGGGGAATAGGCATACCCGCGCACGATTGCAATCGGATAAGTGTGCAGTTGCTGCAAGTTGTTGTATTCGATGGGGGCGTCTTTGCGCTTCAGAAAGCGCACGCGATTAAGCAGATACTCGCCGGAGAACTGGCCAAGCTTGGTGCGTTCATTGGTGTACCAGGCATTAACCAAGACGTCATACCGCCCCTCGCCCACGCCCATCAGGGCTCGCGCCCAAGGCACCTGTTCGAAATCACTGGCATAGCCGGCCCGGGCCAGCGCGGTGCTGACAATGTCCGTCGCCAACCCGCCGTTGACCAGCGTGGCATCGGTAAAGGGTGGCCAGGCATCGGCGACCAGTCGCAGCTTTTCCGCTGCCGCGCCCTGTGTCAGCAACAGCAATACAATCAAAGCACAAGCTCGATGCAATCGCGGCATGCTAGAAAATCCTTAGCGGGCGGGTTGCCCGACGTGTTTTTCAGCCCAGACTCCAAGATCCCTATACCGGCACCCGGTACTCAACATTAGCTCATTGAAGCCACTGCACAGCGCGTCATCGCAGATTACACAAAGAAGACCACGCCGAGCGAAATGAATGATGGCATTTTGGCCTTTGTCACAGATTTACCGACCATAAAGACATCCATCTTCAGGACGCTTAGTATCGGCGTGACGATGTTCAAGGAAAGTGAAGATGACTATTGATTGGATCTGCAAACACCACAGTGATCTGGGCAAAGAGCAGTTGTACGCCATTCTGCAACTGCGTACGGAGGTGTTTGTCGTCGAGCAGAAATGCGTTTATCAGGACATCGATGGCCAGGATCTGGAAGGTGACACCTGCCATTTAATGGCGTGGGACGAGAATCGGCTGGTGGGTTACCTGCGATTGCTTGACCCACAGACGCAGGGTGGCGATGTGGTAATCGGCCGGGTGATTGTTGCCCCGGCGGCACGTGGCGCCGGGCTCGGGCACGAACTGATGGCACAGGCGTTAAAGCAGGCTGAAAAGCACTGGCCGGGCACGCCGGTTTATCTGTCGGCTCAGGCACATTTGCAGGGCTATTACGGGAAGTACGGGTTTGTCGTGGCGGGCGAGGAATATCTGGAGGATGACATTCCACACATCGGGATGCGTCGACCTTAAAGGCCTCATCGCGGGCAAGCCCGGCTCCCACAGGGATCAGTAGTGTGCCCACTGTCTATGCCACACAATTGAACCTTGTGGGGTCTGAAGTGTGACTACTTTCTATGCCACTCAGTAGATCCCTGTGGGAGCCGGGCTTGCCCGCGATGGCGTCACCCGCGGCACCGCAGAAATCAGGGGTACTCAAGCACCACTTTTATCTGCCGCAAATTCCGCTCGATCCATCCCCGATCAATCGCCCCCCACTCACGAATCCGATAGCGCCCCGCATGATTGCGCGCGCCCTCTTCCTGCTCGAACTCGCAAATGATGTCCAGATCCGCCAATGCCGCAATCGTGTCCTGCGCCGTGCGCCGGGGCATGCCGGTCACGTCGGTCAGGGCCGGGACGCTGCTGGCCAGCCCGCTGTCGATCAGGTACGCCACGTATAACCGGCGGTAGAAGCTGCTCTTGGTCTTGCTGACTTCCATTCAAACACTCCCGGCAGTTGATCGGTTACTGCATGTCCCGCCAGGTCAGGTACACACGCAGGTCGAACTCCACCTGGTGATACCCCGGCAACATGTGTTCACACAGCTTGTAGAACGCCTTGTTGTGATCTGACTCTTTAAAGTGCGCCAGTTCATGCACCACGATCATTTTCAGAAACTCTGAAGGCGCGTCCTTGAACAGCGAGGCCACGCGAATTTCTTTCTTGGCCTTGAGCTTGCCGCCCTGCACCCGCGAGATGGTGGTGTGCAAGCCCAGGGCACGATGCGTGAGGTCCAGACGGTTGTCGAACAGCACTTTGTCGATGGACGGAGCATTGCGCAGGTATTCCTGCTTGAGGTCCAGCGCGTAGGTGTACAGCGCCTTGTCACTCTGCACACCGTGCTTTTCCGGGTAGCGCTTGCTCAGGTAGTCGCCCAGCCGATCTTCGGCGATCAGCTGGCGCACTTGATCCTGCAATGCAGCAGGATAGGCCTGGAGGTATTTCAACGCGGTCATTGGGGCGGCAACACGAATCACGAAAAGGTCGCCAGTGTAGCGAATTCAACTGTTCAGTGCGCTCCAGTCGAACGGCTGCACAAAGTCGCCGACATCTTCGGACATCATCGGCCGCGCCACCAGAAAACCTTGCACGTACTCACAGCCATTCGCTTGCAGCCATTGATATTGAGCAAGCGTTTCCACGCCTTCGGCGATCACGAGCATTCCATATTGCTTGCACAGGTCGATCACATTGCGCACCAGCGCTGCATCCCGCGAGGACTCGGGTAACCGGGCAATCAAGTGCCGGTCGAACTTGAGTGTGTCCAGCTCCAGGTCGCGCAGATGGGTCAAGGAGCAAGCCCCCGAACCAAAGTCATCCAGTGCCACCCGCACCCCAAGGTTGCGCAGCAAACGAAGGGTCTTGCGGGCTTCTTCAGGGTTTTGCATCAGCGCTTCTTCCGTCACCTCGACTTCCAGATGACGCGGTTGCAGGCCATGGCGTTCCAGCACCTGGCGTAACTCGGTGACCAGGTTGGGCATGCCGAACTGGGTGCTGCTCAAACTGACCCCGAGCACCAGGTCGTCGGCAAACAGGGTTTCCCAGGCCTTTCGCTGCCCGGCCCCGCGATGATAAATCCAGCTGCCCAACCGACTGATCAGCCGCGCCTCTTCCAGCAACGGCAGAAACAGCCCCGGCGGGACATCGCCCACACTCGGGTGGTGCCAGCGCAGTAAGGCCTCGAACCCGCGCAGTTGCCCGCTGGCGATGGATACCTGAGGTTGATAGACCAAATTGAAATCACGGTTTTCGATGGCCGTGCGCACACTTTCTTCGAGCATCAGCCGCGAACGCGCGCGGCCGTTCATTTCGTGATCGTAAAAGCGGTACTGCTGACGGCCCGCTCGCTTGGCTTCGTACATGGCAATGTCCGAGGCCCGCAACAAGCCGTCGAGGTTGGCCCCGCAATCCGGGTACGTCGCAATCCCGATGCTGGCGCCCAACGCGATGTCCAGCCCATCAATCTGCTGACAGATCGATACCCGCTCGATGAGCTTCTCGGCAATCTTCGCCGCCTGTTCGGGAAACTCCAGGTCCAGCAGCGCGGTAAATTCATCGCCGCCCATGCGTGCCAGAATGTCGAAGGGGCGCAAGCACGCCTTCAACTGCTCGGACACCCAGCGCAGCACACGGTCGCCGGCATCATGGCCGAGGGAATCATTGACCCGCTTGAACCCGTCAAGGTCCAGGTACAGCAACACCCAAGCGCTGTCGGCGCGCTCACCGCGCAGCAACAGGTTTTCCACGGTCTGGTAGAACCCCCGGCGATTGAGCAGGCCGGTCAACGGGTCGGTAACGGCCTGGAACTCCAGTTGCTGATGCAGATGACGCACTACCGACATGTCCAGCACCGTCACCACCATCGCGTGTTGTTCCGCGGGCAACGGCGCGCATGACAGCGCCACCGGCACCTGTTGACCGGGCGTGGTACGCAGCATCGCGTCATGCAGGCGCAAGGTTTCGCCACGCTTGTAACCGCTGTAAATCTCGGAATCCAGCCAGACTGGGATGTGCGGTTTTTGCAGGAAATCCAGAAACTCTTTGCCTTGCAGATCCTGCACCGTGGCATTCAGCAGCCGCGACATGGCCGGGTTGGCGAAACGGATTACCCCGTCCTCACTCACCACCAGAATGCCTTCGGCCGCGTTCTCCAGCACCGAGGCATTAAAGGCGCGAGCGACTTCCAGGTCGTGGCTCAAGCGCTGCAACGCACGGCGATTGCGCTGGTGTTCCAGCAAGGCCTGCACTTTGGGTTTGAGAATCTGCGGGTCGAACGGTTTGAACAGATAATCCACCGCGCCGCTGGCGTAGCCCTTGATCACCGCGTCCTGGGATTGTTCATTGGCCGTCAGGAAGATAATCGGCGTGAGGCGGGTTCGTTGACTGCCACGCATCAGGCGCGCCACTTCAAAACCGTCCATACCCGGCATCTGCACATCGAGCAGCACCAGGTCGACTTCGTGTTCGAGCAACAGGCTGAGCGCTTCGAAGCCGGAGGCGGCGGTCATGACCTGCCAGTCCTGGCGCTGGAGCAACGCGCGCATGCTGATCAGGTTTTCAGGGTAATCATCGACGATTAAAAGGATTGAGCTGCCGTCGGTTGGCGTGGGTTGCGCGCATTCCATGCTGCTTCTCTTGTCGGGACGTCAGACCGGTTTCTCGTGAAAACCGGACAAATACTTAGCCTGCACTCTAGACCGGGAACCGCAAAAGCAGAAGCCATCAGAGCGCCATCATTTAACCATCACGTTAATTTGCCGACTAACGGTCGGTCCTGAGAGCCCCGAAAACCGGGATAGATGGCCTTTCGACAGGACGTTGACGCCAAATCTCTGCCGGGCAGGCATTAACAAAGTGGCCTCGTACGCTTATAAAGACCGCCCCCCGATGCGCGTGCTAGAGCTTCTGGCACGTGCGTGCAGCAAAAATTTGTGGAAGCTTTGTCTATGATCGATCTCGCAACCTGGAACCTCAGCGTTCCCGTCGGCAGCCCGCCCTACACCGTTGAAACTTCAAAACTGGTGGACGGCTTCAAGGATCAATACTTCCACTCCGACACCGGCACGTTGTTCTTCTGGTCCCCGGTGACCGGCTCAAAGACTGAAAACGCCATCTATCCACGAACCGAACTTCGCGAAACCTACAGCAACGGCACCCTGCGCAATTGGTATTACCCGGATGCCGACAATATGTTGCGCGCGACCCTGGCGGTGAATCAGGTCCCCAGCTCAGGGAAACTCGTCATCGGCCAGATCCACGCCTATGAAAGCCAGAAGCCCTTGGTGAAGGTCGAGTATCAATACAAAACCAAAACCGCGACCGGCAACATCGTCGCCAAAGTGCGCATGCACCCGGATGATGACGTAGGTCGGGTGATTACCATTGCGACCGGCGTGAAGCTGGATCAGGAGTTTTCCTACCTCATCCACCTGAGCCCTGGCGGCGCATTGGGTATCAGCGCGGCGGGGTATCAATGGGACACCAACATCAGCGCGACGTGGCGGGTGAAGCCGCTGTATTTCAAGGCCGGGGTGTATGTGCAGGACAACACCGGGTACACCAGCGAGGGCGGCAAAGTGACGTTCAGCAAGCTGGATATTGATCACGATAAATGACCACCCGCCTATCCCTGTAGCCGCTGCCGAGCCCGCGAGGCTGCGTTCGGCTGCGTAGCAGTCGTGAGATGCCTGACGCGGTGCATCTGAAGAAACGCATTCGCAGGTTTTACGACTGCTGCGCAGTCGAACGCAGCCTCGCGGGCTCGGCAGCTGCTACAGGGTCTGAAAAACTCACAGGACGCCTCCGACTGTGGCGAGGGAGCTTGCTCCCACTGGGCTGCGAAGCAGCCCCAAACCCCATCCCCTATTTCCTCAGACACACCCTACCGCGCTACGCGAACGCCTCAACGCCGCCCTCAAATACTTGAACCTGATGGCCTGCACCTGCCTCACCGATTACGCCGAGAACGACATCAACACCGTCACCAACATCGCCCGGATCATGGTCCAAGACATTGCTGATGTGTTTGGGGTGATTGAACAGCGTGGTTTTGAAAAGCCTAAAGCTCCGTAACCCAACGCTCAGAAAACAAAAAACCCGCCTCGCAGCGGGTTTTTTATACAACTCAAACGCTGAAGGCCTTAGTTAACCTTGGCGTTCAACTCACCCTTCAAGTAACGCTGATACATGCCTTCCAGCGAGATCGGCTTGATCTTCGAAGCATTACCAGCAGTACCAAACTGGTTATAACGGTCGATACACACATCACGCATCGCAGTCACGGTCGCGCCGAAGAACTTACGCGGGTCGAATTCGCTCGGGTTGGTGGCCATCAGGCGACGCATTGCGCCGGTGGACGCCAAACGCAGGTCGGTGTCGATGTTGACCTTGCGCACGCCGTGCTTGATGCCTTCGACGATTTCTTCAACCGGTACGCCGTAGGTTTCTTTGATGTCGCCGCCGTACTGGTTGATGATCGCCAGCCACTCTTGCGGAACCGAAGACGAACCGTGCATCACCAGGTGGGTGTTCGGGATGCGTTTGTGGATTTCTTTGATGCGGTCGATGGCCAGTACGTCGCCGGTAGGCGGCTTGGTGAACTTGTACGCGCCGTGGCTGGTGCCGATGGCGATGGCCAGGGCATCAACTTGAGTGCGTTTGACGAAGTCAGCGGCTTCTTCCGGGTCGGTCAGCATTTGGCTGTGATCCAGAACGCCTTCGGCGCCGATGCCGTCTTCTTCACCGGCCATGCCGGTTTCCAGCGAACCCAGGCAGCCCAGCTCGCCTTCTACCGAAACGCCGCAGGCGTGAGCCATGGCCACGGTTTGTTGGGTAACACGGACGTTGTAGTCGTAGTCGGTCGGGGTCTTGCCGTCTTCGCCCAGGGAACCGTCCATCATCACCGAGCTGAAGCCCAGTTGGATGGAGCGCTGGCAGACGTCAGGGCTGGTGCCGTGGTCCTGGTGCATGCACACCGGGATGTGCGGGAATTCTTCGATCGCCGCCAGGATCAGGTGGCGCAGGAACGGGGCGCCAGCGTATTTGCGAGCACCGGCCGAAGCCTGGACGATCACCGGAGAGTCAGTCTTGTCAGCGGCTTCCATGATGGCGCGCATCTGCTCAAGGTTGTTGACGTTGAAGGCTGGAACGCCGTAGCCGAACTCGGCTGCGTGGTCCAGCATCTGGCGCATGCTGATAAGTGCCATTGTGTGTGTCTCTCCCGGTTGAGGGTCGTTAATCGTGCCAGCCTGCCGTAGCGGCGGCGGCTATTCAAGTTATTGCAGATCGGGGGTTAGGCCCGGGCTGCCATTCAATTCACATCAGACGACCGCTTCGCGGCCGAACGCAGCCTTCGGCAGCTGCTACAACTTGCAGCCACGGCCGATCAAATCATTGGTGGCGACCCAGTACACCAGGCCTTCCTCACCTTTTACGTGAAACGCCAGCATGTCGTTGCTGTACAGCGAACCTTCGGCGCCTGGCTCAAGCTTCAGGCGGTAGACCTGATCGGCCCCGCCCAGGCGCACGTCGACTTCCTTGCGGCTGTCGTCGGTGTAGCGCCACAGCACTTTGGCCTGGCTGTCGCACGTCCAGGTGGTCCAGTTATCCACAGGGGCGGACGACTGGAACAGGTTCAACTGTGCGCAACCGGCCAGCAACGCCAGCGCCGTAACGGCGATAAAACCTTTCATCCATGTTCCTCGACTGACGGCGCACGCCGCCAGCCCTGAGTAAAGTGTCAGACCCGTCAAGGGCAACCATGTTCCTTGGCCGGGGTCTGTGTCTCGTATTTATCCAGGCCATCCGGCCCGGAACGCTTGTTGAGCACCGGGTTGGTTTCCGCTTGCCAATCGGCCTGGTAGCAACCGTTTTGCAGCGCGGACGGCGCGGGCTCCGGCGTGGCTTTCGGGTTACTCCCGCAAGCCGCCAATGAGCCCGCGACGATCAACAGCGTTAACAACCTGACCATGTAACCACTCCTTTGCCTGGTCAACGGGATGGCCTCAGGCCTTGGCCCGGCTTTCCAGAACTTCAACGGCTGGCAGCACTTTGCCTTCGACGAATTCGAGGAATGCGCCACCGCCGGTAGAAATGTAGGAGATCTGCTCGGCAACGCCATATTTATCGATGGCCGCCAGGGTGTCGCCACCGCCCGCGATAGAGAACGCCGTGCTTTCGGCGATGGCTTGGGCCAGGACTTTGGTGCCGTTGCCGAACTGGTCGAATTCGAACACGCCGACCGGGCCGTTCCACAAGATGGTTTTCGACGATTTCAGCAGCTCGGCGAAATTCGCCGCGGTCTGTGGACCGATGTCCAGGATCATGTCGTCGGCGGCCACGTCGGCGATCAGTTTGACAGTCGCGGTGGCGCTTTCGGCGAATTCCTTGGCAACCACAACATCCACCGGCAACGGCACGCTGACTTTGGCGGCGATTTCGCGAGCGGTGTCCAGCAGGTCAGGTTCGTACAGGGACTTGCCGACCGGGTGACCGGCAGCGGCCAGGAAGGTGTTGGCAATGCCGCCGCCGACGATCAACTGGTTGCAGATTTGGCTCAGGCTGTTCAGCACGTCGAGCTTGGTCGACACCTTGGAGCCGGCAACGATGGCAGCCATTGGCTGGGCCGGGGCGCCGAGGGCTTTGCCCAGTGCGTCCAGCTCGGCAGCCAGCAACGGGCCTGCGGCGGCGACTTTGGCGAACTTGGCCACGCCGTGGGTCGAACCCTCGGCACGGTGAGCGGTGCCGAAGGCGTCCATCACGAACACGTCGCACAGGGCCGCGTATTGCTGGGCCAACTCGTCAGCGTTCTTTTTCTCGCCCTTGTTAAAGCGCACGTTTTCGAACAGCACGATCTCGCCGGCCTTCACATCGACGCCGCCCAGATAGTCAGCGACCAGCGGCACTTCACGACCCAGCGCCTTGCTCAGGTAGTCAGCGACAGGCTTGAGGCTGTTCTCGGCGGAAAATTCGCCTTCGGTAGGACGGCCAAGGTGCGAGCAGACCATCACGGCCGCGCCTTTTTCCAGGGCCAGCTTGATGGTCGGCAGCGAAGCCAGGATTCGCGCATCGCTGGTGACAACACCGTCCTTGACTGGGACGTTGAGGTCTTCGCGAATCAGTACGCGCTTACCTTGCAGATCGAGGTCGGACATCTTCAACACGGTCATGGGTCGCAATTCCTGGGTTACTGATTTTGAGAGGTAGAGAGTGGTGATTCAGGTTTGGAAATAGCTGTTTGCAGATAGTGTTCTGCAACGTCCAGCATCCGGTTTGCAAACCCCCATTCGTTGTCGAACCAGGCCAGGATGTTTACCAGCCGCGGGCCGGAAACTCGGGTCTGACTGGCATCGACGATCGCCGAATGTGGGTCATGGTTAAAATCACAACTGGCGTGAGGCAACTCGGTATAGGCCAGGAGGCCTTTGAGCGGGCCGCTGGTGGCGGCTTCGCGCAGTATCCGGTTGACCTCGGTGGCGTCGGTATCGCTGACGGTCTGCATCGTAATATCGAGGCAAGACACGTTCACCGTCGGCACCCGTACGGCTTTGGCCTGAATTCGCCCGGCAAGTTCCGGCAACAGGCGTTCGATGCCGCGCGCCAGACCGGTGGACACCGGGATCACCGATTGAAACGCCGAACGGGTACGGCGCAGGTCTTCGTGGTGATAGGCATCAATGACCGGCTGATCGTTCATCGCCGAGTGAATGGTGGTGATCGACACGTATTCCAGGCCAATGGCCTGATCCAGCAGGCGCAACAGCGGCACGCCGCAGTTGGTGGTGCAGGACGCGTTGGACACCAGCAGCTCGTCGCCGGTCAGGCAATCCTGGTTCACGCCGTAGACGATGGTGGCGTCGACATCCGACTCGCTGGCCATCGGCTGGGAAAACAGTACCCGTGGCGCACCGGCGTCGAGGAAACGCTGACCGTCTTCACGGGTGTGATAAGCGCCGGAGCACTCCAGCACCAGATCGACGCCCAACGACGCCCAATCGATGCCTTCGGGGGTGGCACTGCGCAGGACCTTCACGCAGTCGCCTTGAATATGCAGACAGTCGCCGTCAACCCGCACTTCACCGGGAAATCGCCCGTGAGTGGAGTCAAAGCGCGTCAGGTATTCGATGCTGGCCATGTCGGCCAGATCGTTAATCGCGACAATTTCAAACCCGGCCTTCTCGCCCCGCTCAAACAACGCACGCAAGACGCAACGACCAATCCGGCCGTAGCCGTTGAGTGCAACTTTGTAAGGACGCGGTTGAGGCATGGGGTTCTCGATTACCGTGGTGAATCCGTTAGACCGCTATCGCAGGCAAGCCCGGCTCCTACAAGTCAACGTGATCTGTAGGAGCCGGGCTTGCCCGCGATGGCGTCAGCCCAGACGACACATTTTCTGGATCAGTCTTCCAGCAACTCTTCAGCCTGACCCAGGATGTTTTCCAGGGTGAAGCCGAACTCTTCGAACAAGGCAGGCGCAGGCGCCGACTCGCCGTAGGTGGTCATGCCGATCACGCGACCTTCCAGGCCCACGTACTTGAACCAGAAGTCCGCATGGGCGGCTTCGATGGCGATACGGGCGCTGACCTGCAACGGCAGGACCGCTTGCTTGTAGCCGGCGTCCTGGGCATCGAACACGCTGGTGCAAGGCATGGAAACCACGCGCACCTTGCGGCCTTGCTCAGTCAGTTTGTCGAAGGCCTGAACCGCCAGGCCCACTTCGGAACCGGTGGCGATCAGGATCAGCTCAGGCTCGCCTGCGCAGTCCTTCAGCACATAACCACCACGGCTGATGTCGGCGATCTGGCCGGCGTCACGGGTTTGGTGCTGCAGGTTCTGACGCGAGAAGATCAAGGCCGAAGGACCGTCTTTACGCTCCAGCGCGAACTTCCAGCACACCGCCGCTTCAACGGCGTCAGCCGGACGCCAGGTGTCCAGGTTCGGCGTGCTGCGCAGGCTGGTCAGTTGCTCGATTGGCTGGTGAGTCGGGCCGTCTTCGCCCAGACCGATGGAGTCGTGGGTGTAGACATGGATCACACGCTGCTTCATCAGGGCCGACATGCGCACTGCGTTGCGAGCGTATTCCATGAACATCAGGAAGGTCGCGCCGTAAGGCACCAGGCCGCCGTGCAGGGCAACGCCGTTCATGATGGCAGTCATGCCGAACTCGCGAACGCCGTAGTACATGTAGTTGCCGCTGGCGTCTTCGGCGGTGACGCCTTTGCAACCTTTCCACAGGGTCAGGTTGGAACCGGCCAGGTCAGCCGAGCCGCCGAGGAATTCCGGCAACATCGGGCCGTAGGCATTCAGCGCGTTCTGGCTGGCTTTACGGCTGGCGATGGTTTCGCCTTTGGCCGCCACTTCGGCGATGTAGGCTGCGGCTTTTTCGCTGAAGTCGGCTGGCAGGTCACCGCTCAGACGACGGATCAGTTCGTTGGCTTCGGTAGGGAACGCGGCGGAGTAAGCAGCGAAACGCTGATCCCACTCGGCTTCGACCGCTTTACCGGCTTCCTTGGCGTCCCACTCGGCGTAGATGTCGGCCGGGATTTCGAACGGACCGTGGTTCCACTTCAGAGCCGCGCGGGTCAGGGCGATTTCCGCGTCACCCAGTGGGGCGCCGTGGCAGTCTTCCTTGCCTTGCTTGTTCGGCGAACCGAAACCGATGGTGGTCTTGCAGCAGATCAGGGTTGGCTGCGTGCTTTTGCGTGCAGTCTCGATCGCGGTCTTGATTTCTTCAGGGTCGTGACCGTCGACGTTGCGGATCACCTGCCAGTTGTAGGCTTCGAAACGCTTCGGCGTGTCGTCGGTGAACCAGCCTTCGACTTCGCCGTCGATGGAAATGCCATTGTCATCATAGAAGGCGATCAGCTTGCCCAGGCCCAAGGTACCGGCCAGGGAAGCGACTTCGTGGGAAATGCCTTCCATCATGCAGCCATCACCCAGGAAAACGTAGGTGTGGTGATCGACGATGTTGTGGCCCGGACGGTTGAATTGTGCGGCCATGACTTTTTCAGCCAGGGCAAAACCGATGGCGTTGGCCAGGCCTTGGCCCAGTGGACCGGTGGTGGTTTCAACGCCTGGGGTGTAGCCGAGTTCCGGGTGACCCGGGGTGCGGCTGTGCAGTTGGCGGAATTGTTTCAGATCGTCGATCGACAGGTCGTAGCCAGTCAGGTGCAGCAGCGAGTAGATCAACATCGAGCCATGGCCGTTGGACAGCACGAAGCGGTCACGGTCGGCGAACGATGGATTGCTCGGGTTGTGCTTGAGGTAGTCACGCCACAGCACTTCGGCGATATCCGCCATACCCATAGGGGCACCCGGATGGCCGCTGTTGGCTTTTTGCACGGCATCCATGCTGAGGGCACGAATGGCGTTGGCACGCTCACGACGGCTTGGCATCGCTGATCTCCTGCGGATATTGAATCGAGAGTGAATAAAATGAATCGGAAAAAAGGCGAGCATTTTCCCTCACCCGGACGCCTCGGGGCAATGACAGATAGTCATCTGGAGGCGTTTTTCCAATGGATTACCAAGGTTTCGGCTGATGAAACCTTTCTGCTATTCGTTTGTAGAGTGAATGGCAAGCCTGGAAGTGCCATCTATCGAGCAATATCAAAACTTTTTGATATTGCTCTTGCAGTGATTTCTACCCGTCACTAGACTGCTGGCCTTATGAATTTACGCGTGCCTTCCATTCAACATGACGATTGCGACGAGCTGGCGGCCCTCTGCAAGGCTGGCGGCGACCCTCTGCGTCTGAATGTATTACGCGCACTGGCCAACGATTCGTTCGGCGTACTGGAGCTGGCGCAGATCTTCGGCATCGGCCAGTCCGGCATGAGTCACCATCTCAAGGTATTGGCCCAGGCCGACCTGGTGGCGACCCGCCGTGAAGGCAACGCGATTTTCTACCGTCGCGCCCTGCCCCACACCGACCTGCTAGGCGGCAAGCTGCACGCTGCCTTGCTGGAAGAAGTAGACAACCTGACCCTGCCTGCCGATGTGCAGTCGCGGATCGGTCAGGTGCATGGGCAACGAGCGGCGGCCAGCCAGGACTTTTTCTCACGGGTGGCGGAGAAATTCCGTGCCCAGCAAGACTTGATCGCCGGCCTGCCGCAGTACCGCGAAAGCGTGGTGGCATTGCTCGACAAGTTGAGTTTCAGCAAAGATGCCACGGCCATTGAAGTCGGCCCGGGTGACGGCGAATTTCTGCCGGAACTGGCACGTCGCTTCACGCAGGTCACGGCGCTGGACAACAGCCCGGCGATGCTCGAACTGACGCGCCAGGTATGCGAGCGTGAAAAGCTGGCTAACGTCAGCCTGCAATTGGCCGATGCATTGAACGGTGTCAGCCTTCATGCCGATTGCGTTGTACTGAACATGGTATTGCACCATTTCGCCGCGCCGGCCGAAGCGCTCAAGCACATGGCCGACTTGCTGCAACCGGGCGGTAGCCTGCTCGTGACAGAGTTATGTAGCCACAATCAGAGTTGGGCCAGGGAGGCCTGCGGTGATCTCTGGTTGGGGTTTGAACAGGACGATTTGGCCCGTTGGGCCACCGCTGCGGGACTCGTTCCCGGGGAAAGCCTCTATGTAGGCTTACGTAATGGTTTCCAGATCCAGGTTCGCCACTTTCAGCGACCGACTGGCGACACTCACCATCGGTAAATTCAGGAAAACATCGAGATGAGCGAATACTCCCTCTTCACCTCCGAGTCCGTGTCTGAAGGACATCCGGACAAAATCGCCGACCAGATTTCCGATGCGGTGCTGGACGCCATCATTGCTGAAGACAAGTTCGCCCGTGTGGCGTGCGAGACTCTGGTAAAAACCGGCGTTGCCATCATCGCCGGCGAAGTCACCACGTCGGCTTGGGTCGATCTGGAAGAAATCGTGCGTAACGTCATTCTGGACATCGGCTACAACAGCTCCGATGTCGGCTTCGACGGCGCCACTTGCGGTGTGATGAACATCATCGGCAAGCAGTCCCCAGACATCAACCAAGGTGTTGACCGTGCCAAGCCTGAAGATCAGGGTGCCGGCGACCAAGGCCTGATGTTCGGCTACGCCAGCAACGAAACCGACGTGCTGATGCCAGCACCGATCACGTTCTCGCATCAACTGGTTCAGCGCCAGGCCGAAGCCCGTAAATCCGGCCTGCTGCCATGGCTGCGCCCGGACGCCAAGTCGCAAGTGACTTGCCGTTACGAAGGCGGCAAGGTTGTTGGTATCGACGCCGTTGTTCTGTCGACCCAGCACAACCCGGAAGTGTCGTACAAAGACCTGCGCGAAGGCGTGATGGAGCTGATCGTCAAGCACGTACTGCCTGCCGAACTGCTGACCAAGGACACCCAGTTCCACATCAACCCGACTGGCCAGTTCATCATCGGTGGCCCGGTTGGCGACTGCGGCCTGACCGGTCGCAAGATCATCGTCGACAGCTACGGCGGCATGGCTCGCCATGGTGGCGGCGCGTTCTCCGGTAAAGATCCATCGAAGGTTGACCGTTCGGCCGCTTACGCAGGTCGTTACGTAGCCAAGAACATCGTCGCTGCCGGCCTGGCCGAGCGCTGCGAGATTCAGGTTTCCTACGCGATCGGTGTTGCCCAGCCTACGTCGATCTCGTTGAACACCTTCGGCACCGGCAAGATCAGCGACGACAAAATCGTCAAACTGGTTCGCGAAGTGTTCGACCTGCGTCCATACGCAATCACCACCATGCTCGACCTGCTGCACCCGATGTACCAGGAAACCGCGGCGTACGGCCACTTCGGTCGCACCCCGGCCACCAAGACCGTGGGCGAAGACACCTTCACCACGTTCACCTGGGAAAAAACCGACCGCGCCGACGACCTGCGTCAGGCAGCCGGCCTGTAAGACTTCCCCGGCGGTACCAAAAGCCCTGCACGGTTCGCCGTGCGGGGCTTTTTATTGCCCGTCGACACACGCCGAAAAACTCCCGGCCGCCTCGATTCTTAAATCCGTCCTAGCCTTCCAGAACTTCATTTGAGCAAGGACGCTCACGATGCTTCTGCGCCTGTTTTCCGCTTTTTTTCTGACGCTGATTTGCCTGCCTTCAAACGCAGCCGACTGCCCTGACTGGCCTGCCGCCCGCGCGTTCGACGAAATTGCCGCCCTGCAAAAACAGATCGACTTGTGGGACGACCACTATCACCGGGGCGGGCGCTCTCTGGTTGCCGACGAAATCTATGATCAGTCCCGCGCACAACTGATCGCATGGCGTGAGTGTTTTGACGTGGGTCTGGCTCCCGAACCGTTGCGCACTGCGGGTGGAAAGTTAGCCCACCCCATCGCCCACACGGGTCTGGACAAACTGCGCGATGGCCGAGCTGTTGAACACTGGCTGCGTGATCGCGAGGGCATCTGGATACAACCCAAGGTCGACGGTGTCGCCGTGACGCTGACCTATCGCAATGGCCTGTTGTATCAGGCGATAAGCCGGGGCGACGGCATCCACGGGCAGGACTGGACTTCTTCGGCGCGACAGGTTCCCGGCATCCCCCGACAACTTGCACAACCGCTGGACGTGCAGGTGCAAGGCGAACTTTATTGGCACCTGACTGACCATGTACAAGCGAAGGCCGGCAGCCTCAATGCCCGCTCCATGGTGGCCGGCTTGATGGCTCGCAAGGCACTCGACCCGAAGCACGCCGACAACATCAGGCTGTTTGTCTGGGACTGGCCACAAGGCCCGGCCACTGTGCCCGAACGTATCGCGGCGCTGGAGGATTTGGGCTTCCCGAGCATGGCACCCTACAGCCAGCCGGTTCGGACCTTGGCCGATGCCGAACACTGGCGCGATCGCTGGTATCGCTCGCCCCTGCCGTTTGCCAGCGATGGCGTTGTCTTGCGGCAAAATCAGCGCCCCTCGGCTGAACGCTGGCAGGCTAAATCACCCTACTGGGCCGTCGCCTGGAAATACCCTTTTGCCCAGGCGCTGGCCGAGGTGCGAAAAGTCGAATTCAAGATCGGTCGTACCGGACGAATCACCCCCGTACTGCACCTCAAACCGGTGACGCTGGATGACCGGCAGATCAAACGCGTGAGCGTCAGCTCCCTGCGGCGCTGGGCAGAGCTGGACATCCTCCCCGGCGACCAGGTGTCCATCAGCCTCGCCGGGCTGACCATTCCCAGGCTCGACAGCGTTGTGCTGCGCAGCACCGAACGCCCTCAACTGAATGTTCCGCAGGCTGCCGCCTTCCATCATTTGAGTTGCTGGGAGCCGACACCGGGATGCGAAAGTCAATTTCTCGCGCGACTGACCTGGCTCAGTGGCAAGCGGGGCCTGGCCTTACCCCACGTCGGCGCCGGCACCTGGGAGAAACTTTTCGAAACAGGCCATCTCAACGGCCTGCTGGATTGGTTGACCCTCGATGCCCGGGAGCTTGCTAACATTGATGGCTTCGGCGAACGCAGCAGCGCTCGCCTGATAGACAGTTTCAACAGTGCGCGGCAACGCCCGTTCGCTCGCTGGCTTAAAGCCTTGGGGTTGCCGCCGACCGGCCAGGCAAAGCTTGCCGACTCATGGCAGGAACTGGCGAATCGAAACACCGAACAATGGCAGGCTGAAGCCGGTATCGGCCCGGGACGTGCGACCCAATTGAGCGCGTTTTTCCGCGATCCGCAGGTCCTGGCCTTGAGTGAAACATTACGTATTGCCGGCATTGACGGTTTTTAAAGACCGGTAACGCCCGGCAGCCCGGGAACCCCCGGGTGTCGATGCGCTCCAACGCCCATCGCCACACCGACCCGCTTGTCTTTGCACATGGAGCTTTTATGAAATTTCTTTCACCGCTCGTCCTGCTGACCTTTTGCAGCGTGATGGCCGCTCCACTGATAGCTGCTGAAGAAGCACCGGAACTGACCGGCTGCGCGGCCAAGAAACAGGGCATCATCAATCAGATCGAACTGGCCAAGTCACACGGCAATGCCGACCAGCAGGCCGGCCTGGAGACTGCCTTGCGCGAGGTCACCGAACACTGCACTGACGCCTCGCTGAAGAAAGAACGGGAAAACAAAGTCCTCGACGCCAAGCGCGAAGTCAGCAAGCGTCAGGCCGATCTCGACAAAGCCATGAAGAACGGCGACCCCGACAAAATCAACAAACGCAAAGACAAACTCGCCGAGGCCCGCAAGGAATTGCAGGACGCCCTCGATGAGCTGGACAAGTAAGGATCAGTTCAGGACTGATCGTTCCCACGCACCGCGTGGGAACGATCAACAAGCGAGAATCAATGATCCCGAAACTGTTTATGACAGGCACTACAGGCATCCTCGACTTTCTGCACCGCCGGCCCCAGGTTGCTGGCCTTGTAGGGCTGGACCTGGCTGGCAATCACCAACTCACCGGTGGCGGCTTCAAGGTCGCGGGACATTTCCTGAAAACGTGCCTGCTGCTGCCAGACATTGTCCTTGGCGCTGGTGTGATCTTCTTCGCGCACCTGTGGAAAATGCTTCCACGGCTCGCGGGACAGCGCATCGAGCTTCACGGCGCCGTCGGCGAATTTTTGGCCATCAAATGGAATGCGCCCACGCAACATACCGCCCAGGTCCTCGCCGGTCTTGAGCATTTGCTTGAAGATCGCCTTGCGTTGACCCAGCGGAGAATTCGGGTCGACGCCGCCGCAGGCGGACAACGTCAGACAGGCCAGCAATACAACAGAAAGTCTTTTAAGAGTCATGGTGGCTACAGGTCACGGGAAACGGCGGCCAGTATCCTCGCGTCATCGGAAAAGACCAATAGCCCTATTATCAATATGGGTTGTTTGAGCGCATGGAGCACTCAGGCAACCGGCAAAGGAATTACTCCATGAACAGCCGTTTCAAGGCATGGCGTCGCCCCCTCGCGTGGGCTCTCCCAATGGTGGCCGTGCTCGCCGGCTGCACCGGCGGCGATAACAACAAGCCGAAAACCCACGCACTGGCTACCTATTCCGGTGCTACCTGGGAAGCATTGCCAGCAGTGTCCGACAGCGACCTGATCGCCGGGTTCGGCTCGTGGCGTAGCGCGTGCAACCGACTCAAGGCCGACCCGGTCTGGGGTTCAACCTGCGCGGCGTCCACCAATGTGCCGCAAACCGCCGCCGACATCCGCGGCTTCCTGAAACAGAATCTGGATGTCTATGGCCTGCGCGCCGCCAATGACAACCCCAATGGTTTGATCACGGGCTACTACGAACCGGTCTACCCGGGCAGCCTGACCCAGACCACCAGCGCAAACATCCCGGTGTACGGCGTGCCCGACGACATGATCATTGTCTCGCTGGACAGCATCTACCCGGAGCTCAAAGGCAAACGCCTGCGCGGTCGACTTGAAGGACGAGTGCTCAAGCCTTACGACGATGCGGCAACGATTGGGACCAAAGGGGCCAAGGCACCCGTCGTTGCCTGGCTGACCGATCCGATGAACCTGCAATTCCTGCAAATCCAGGGATCGGGGCGTATTCAGCTCGATGACGGGCGCCAGCTGCGCATCGCTTACGCCGACCAGAACGGCCATCCGTATCGGCCCATCGGGCGCTGGCTGGTGGAGCAAGGTGAACTGAAGAAAGAAGACGTGACCATGGGCGCGATCAGCACCTGGGCCAAAGCCAACCCGACTCGTATTCCCGAACTGCTCGCCAGCAACCCCAGCTATGTGTTTTTCACTCGTAACCCGGACAGCAACGAAGGGCCTCGCGGTTCATTGAATGTGCCGTTGACGGCGGGGTATAGCGCGGCGGTGGACCGTAAAGTGATTCCGCTGGGCAGCCTGTTGTGGCTATCCACCACGAAACCGGACGGCACTGCGCTGGTTCGCCCGGTGGCGGCTCAGGATACCGGCGGCGCAATTGCCGGCGAGGTTCGTGCGGACCTGTTCTGGGGCACAGGTGAAACGGCCGGACAATTGGCCGGCGACATGAAACAGCAGGGGCAGATCTGGATGTTGTGGCCTAAAGGTGCGCCGTTGCCACAAGTGCCTCAGGTGGCCGATGCGACCGACGCTAAACCTTGAATTCTGCCGCGACAGTTAGATTGCTTTCGCGAGCAGGCTCGCTCCCACAGTTGATCTTCAGTGAATACAAATTTTGTGTTTCACCACAGATCCTGTGGGAGCGGGCTTGCCCGCGAAGGGGCCAGCGCAATCGCCGAGGTTGCTGTCAGACCGACACCACAAAGAAACTGACAATCAACCCCATCCCGACAAACCACACCAACGACCGCAAAGTCGCCCAGTCGGCCAAATAGCAAATGATGTACAGCAACCGGCTAGTGATGAACAACACCGACAGCACGTTGATCGTCACCAGCTCGGCATTGCCCGCTAGGTGAGCCACGATCACCGCAGCCGCAAATGCCGGGGTCACTTCAAAACTGTTCAGTTGCGCGGCATGCGCACGTCTGCCCAACCCCTCCAGCGAATCAAGAAAATCCCGGGGGTCATGGTTATCTTTCAGCCTGTACCCGCCACTGATCTTGGCGACACCCGTGCAGATATACGGCAGGAAAATCGCGATCAAAATGCACCACAGTGCAACCGTCATAGAGCAATCCTTTTTCAGTTTTAGACATTCGGGTTTCGATTAAAACTTCATCACCAATATGCCAATCATCACCAGCCCACAGGCAAGGAGTCGCGGTCGACCAAAAGGTTCTTTCAGGTAACGCATGCCAAACAGCACCACCAGAATTACGCTGATCTCACGCAACGCCGCCGCTTCGGCAATCGAACCCAGCTGCATAGCCCACAGCACCAGAGCGTAGCTGAACAACACACAGAACCCGACCGCCAACCCCAGTCGCCATTGTTCACGCCAGAACAACTTGAATGCCGGGCGCTTGCGCACCAACGCCAGCAAGGGGAATGGCCAGGCACTGAGCAACGTGACCCAGACCAGATAATCCAGAGGATGAGACCAGCGCCGCAACGCCTGGCCGTCGATGTAGGTATAGCAACCGATGCACAAGCCGATCAGTGCCACCACGGGTAGCATCGACCACGGCAATCGCGCGCCGCCACCACCCTGCCACAGCAGGCACGCCATACCGAACGGGATCAGCAGAATTCCAAAGATCTGCTGGTTCGTCAGCACTTCCCCGGCAAAAATCAGCGTTAAGGTCAGCACCACCAGCGGCGACAAGCCACGCATCAGCGGGTACACCAGGCCAAGGTCACCGACCCGATATGCCTGGATCAGCAGGTAACGGTAAAGCAACTCGAACGCCGCCGACGCCAGAATCCACGGCCAGATGTCGATGGGCGGCACGTTCAAGAACGGCACCATCACCGCGACAAACAACAGTGCCACGCTGTCCATGCAGGCCACTACCAACAAGCGCTCCGCACTGAATTTGATCAGGGTATTCCACGCCGCGTGCAACAGCGCCGCCACCAACACCAGAGCCGTCGCAAGCACGGCACACTCCTTTATTTGTTTTTGTTCCCTGCGGGAAGCGCCCAGATAATTGATACGTCATATATCAGCTGCTGTTTATACTGCAAGCGACCACGCCGCACTCAGTTGCACACAGACTAATTCCAATAATGACTGTCCATGCCCGCTCTCTCCGAGATCGGTCGTCGGGCTGCGTATGCCTGATCACAGCGTCAAGACTACCGACAGAGACCTTGCGCATGCCACTCGCCTTGCTTGCCCTCGCTGTTGCCGCGTTCGGCATCGGCACCACTGAATTCGTCATCATGGGCCTGTTGCCCGATGTCGCTCGCGACCTCGCCGTCAGCATCCCGCACGCGGGCCTGCTGATCACCGGCTACGCCCTGGGCGTCGTGTTCGGCGCGCCGATCCTGGCGGTCGGCACCGCCAACATGCCGCGCAAGGCGACATTGTTGGGGATGACGCTGATGTTCATTCTGGGCAACGTCTTGTGCGCGCTCGCGCCGGACTACGCCACGTTGATGGCGGCTCGCGTGGTCACGGCCCTATGCCACGGTGCGTTCTTCGGCATCGGTTCGGTGGTCGCGGCCGGCCTGGTCGCACCAAACAAGCGGGCACAGGCCATTGCGATGATGTTCACCGGCCTGACGCTGGCCAACGTACTGGGCGTGCCATTGGGCACCGCGCTTGGGCAATACGCCGGTTGGCGCTCGACTTTCTGGGCGGTCTCGGTGATTGGTGTGATTGCCGCCATCGCGCAATGGCTCTGGTTGCCGAAACACATCGCCATGGACAAGGCCAATCTCGCCAGCGAGTTCAAGGTGCTGGGCAAGATCAATGTGTTGTTGGCGCTGGGCATGAGCGTGCTGGCGTCGGCCAGCCTGTTCAGCGTGTTCACCTACATCGCGCCGATCCTGCAAGACATCACCGGCGTCAGCCCGCATGGCGTGACCATCATGTTGCTGCTGTTCGGCGTAGGTTTGACGGCGGGCAGCATGCTTGGCGGTCGATTGGCGGACAGCCGTTTACTGCCCTCGCTGGTGGGCATGGCACTGGCTGTGCTGGTGGTGCTGGCGGCGTTCACGCAGACCAGTCACTCGGTCATCCCGGCGGCGATCACGCTGGTGTTGTGGGGGATTTTTGCTTTCGCCCTGTGCCCGATCCTGCAACTGCTGATTATCGATCAGGCGCACGAAGCGCCCAACCTCGGCTCGACGCTGAACCAAAGCGCATTCAACCTCGGCAATGCGACCGGCGCGTGGATTGGCGGACTGGTGGTCGCCAGTGGCGCCGATCTGGCGGACTTGCCATGGACCGGCGCGCTGGTCAGCGGTTTGACGGTGCTGACAGCGTTGTTCTTTATTTACCTGCAGCGTCGTAGTGCGGCTGCGGTCAATGTCTTAGGCTGAATAGCTGCATCGCCCATGACATTGCTATCGCGAGCAGGCTCACTCCTACATGGACCGCGCCCTTCCCTGTAGGAGTGAGCCTGCTCGCGATGAAGTTGACGCGATGCACCTGTCTTTACTCCTCTTCGCGTTTGCGTGAATCCGGCGCCTGATCCGCATCCTTCTTCGGTGGCCCGCTCTCGCTACGGATCTGCGCATGGCTGATCAGGGCAAAGATAAAGCTGCCGCCGATGATATTTCCCGCCAGCGTCGGCCCGGCGAACACCAGCCAGAAATCCTTCCACGGCAACTCGCCGGCAAACACCAGGTAAGACACCTCGGCCGACCCGACGACGATGTGGGTGAAGTCTCCCAGCGCCATGAAATAGGTGATGAGGATGATGATCCACAGCTTCGCGCTTTCCATGGACGGAATCATCCAGACCATAGTGGCGATCATCCAGCCGGAGACAATGCCCTTGGCGAACATTTGGCCGGTGTGGTTTTCCATGACCTTGCGCCCGATTTCAAGGAAGGCCAGGTCGGTTTTACTGTCGAAAATCGGCAAATGCAGCATCACATACGCCACCAACAACGTGCCGCACAGATTACCCACCAGCACCACCGTCCACAGCCGCAGCAGTCGGCCGACGTTAACCAGTGTCGGTTTGGTCATCACCGGTAGCACGGCGGTCAGGGTGTTTTCGGTGAACAGTTGCTGACGGGCGAGAATCACGGCAAGAAAGCCGGCGCAATAGCCGAAGCTCGCAATCACCTTGAAACCTTCTCCGTCCGGCAGGCGCGAGTTGAGCAAACCCATGCCCATCAACGACAGGCCCATGGTCAACCCCGCTGCCAGCGCCGACCACCACAGCGCAGCAATGCTGCGCTCCAGTTCCTGGTCGCCTTGGGTACGGATGATTTCATGCAGTACCGCCGCACGAGGTGGCTGGTTCTTTTCGACTTCGTGCTCTTCTTCAGCCGAAAGGTTCGGGGTCTTGCCGTCTTTTGGGGTATCCATAGCATTCCTGAACCAGTGGCGTGTCATGAAGGTACGACACGCGTGGTTCGGAGCTGTTCAGTGTTCGGAAAAACGAAACCACGCCTGTAGGAGCACGGCTTGCCCGCGATGGGTTCAGCCCGGTGGCGGCGGTGATGCGAAAGACGTCATCGCGAGCGAGCTCGGCTCCTACTCGACGTCATCCTGAAACTGGTCTTTGACGTATTTGATCTCGGTGCGGCCATGCGGCGCCGGCAAGCCGTCTTCGCCCAAGTTGACGAACACCATCTTTTCCACGGTGAGGATGCTTTTTCGGGTGATCTTGTTGCGCACTTCACAAGTCAGGGTGATCGAGGTGCGACCGAACTCGGTGGCGGTGATGCCCAATTCGATGATGTCGCCCTGGCGCGAGGCGCTGACGAAGTTGATTTCGGAAATGTACTTGGTGACAACGCGCTGGTTGCCCAGTTGAACGATGGCATAGATCGCCGCTTCTTCGTCGATCCAGCGCAACAGGCTACCGCCGAACAGCGTGCCGTTGGGGTTGAGGTCTTCAGGTTTTACCCATTTGCGGGTGTGGAAATTCATATTCACTCCTGAGCGTCTTGCCAAATGATGGGAGGCATCATGGCAGAGCCCGACCTAGAGCTCTATTACGCATAGACTATGGTCTCGATTACCGTTCAGACATTGACCAACAGAAACGCTTTGGAAGTATCGCTCACACGGCTATAATCGCCACCGTTTCAAAACGGTAACGATTCATTGATACCGTTTTCCCGCCACCTGTCCGAGGGGCGCTGCAGCAGGCTCGACCTGTCAGGCTCGGATGGGGCGTTGCTTGACCGTTATCGGTCAGACACTAAACGCACAACGGCGCCCATTCGCATACATTACGAATGGAGGCTCTTCATGAGCGCTGTCAACACGCCTGCAGATTTCAACGATTACAAAGTTGCCGACATGTCCCTGGCTGCCTGGGGCCGTCGCGAAACCATCATCGCCGAATCCGAAATGCCTGCCCTGATGGGTCTGCGCCGTAAATACGCTGGTGAGCAGCCGCTCAAAGGCGCAAAAATCCTCGGCTGCATCCACATGACCATTCAGACTGCCGTGCTGATCGAAACCCTGGTTGCCCTGGGTGCCGAAGTACGTTGGTCGTCCTGCAACATTTTCTCGACTCAAGACCAGGCCGCTGCCGCTATCGCTGCTGCGGGCATCGCGGTTTTCGCCTGGAAAGGCGAGACTGAAGAAGAGTACGAGTGGTGCCTGGAGCAAACCATCCTCAAAGATGGCACGCCTTGGGATGCCAACATGATCCTCGACGACGGCGGCGACCTGACCGAGCTGCTGCACAAGAAATACCCGGCGATCCTCGACCGCGTCCACGGCGTGACCGAAGAAACCACCACCGGCGTTCACCGCCTGCTGGACATGCTGGCCAAGGGCGAGCTGAAAATCCCGGCCATCAACGTCAACGACTCGGTGACCAAGAGCAAGAACGACAACAAGTACGGCTGCCGTCACAGCCTGAACGACGCGATCAAGCGCGGTACCGACCACCTGTTGTCCGGCAAGCAAGCGCTGGTCATCGGTTACGGTGACGTGGGCAAGGGCTCTGCTCAGTCCCTGCGTCAGGAAGGCATGATCGTTAAAGTGTCCGAGGTCGACCCGATCTGCGCCATGCAAGCTTGCATGGACGGTTTCGAACTGGTTTCGCCGTTCATCGACGGTATCAACAACGGTACCGAAGCGAGCATCGACAAAGCGCTGCTGGGCAAGATCGACCTGATCGTGACCACCACCGGCAACGTCAATGTTTGCGACTCGAACATGCTCAAAGCCCTGAAGAAGCGCGCCGTAGTCTGCAACATCGGTCACTTCGACAACGAAATCGACACCGCTTTCATGCGCAAGAACTGGGCGTGGGAAGAAGTGAAGCCACAGGTTCACAAAATCCACCGCACCGGCCCGGGCGCGTTCGACGCCCAGAACGATGACTACCTGATCCTGCTGGCCGAAGGCCGTCTGGTTAACCTGGGTAACGCTACCGGTCACCCAAGCCGCATCATGGACGGTTCGTTCGCCAACCAGGTTCTGGCTCAGATCTTCCTGTTCGGCCAGAAATACGCCGACCTGTCGCCAGCCCAGAAAGCCGAGCGCCTGACTGTTGAAGTGCTGCCGAAGAAGCTCGACGAAGAAGTGGCCCTGGAAATGGTCCGCGGTTTCGGCGGTGTTGTGACTCAACTGACCAAGACCCAGGCCGACTACATCGGCGTGACCGTCGAAGGTCCGTTCAAGCCGCACGCTTACCGCTACTAAGAGCAACTGCAAGTTGTGAGCTTCAAGCGGCAAGCAAAGGCCAAAAGCCGAGCTTGCCGCGCGAAGCCCGCCGCTTTGCCCCAATTTGCCAAAACAGTGTCAGGCAGCAAGTTCCAGGCACAAGAGACGAGCGCACCTCCGCTTCTCTTGCAGCTTGTGGTTTGCGGTTTGTAGCTGGAGGTTTCCTCCATGTCCCAAGATCGTCGCTACAGCTTCGAGTTCTTCCCTACGAAGACCGATGCTGGGCATGAAAAGCTGATCGCCACTGCTCGTCAGCTGGCCACCTACAACCCCGATTTCTTCTCCTGCACCTATGGCGCTGGCGGTTCGACTCGTGATCGCACCCTCAACACCGTGTTGCAGCTCGAAAGCGAAGTCAAAGTTCCTGCCGCACCGCATCTGTCTTGCGTAGGCGACAGCAAGGACGACTTGCGCGGCCTGCTGGCCCAATACAAGGCCGCCGGCATCAAGCGTATCGTTGCCCTGCGCGGTGACCTGCCTTCGGGCATGGGCATGGCCAGCGGTGAAATGCGCCACGCCAATGACCTGGTCGAGTTCATTCGTGAAGAAACCGGCGATTATTTCCACATCGAAGTCGCCGCCTACCCGGAAATGCACCCGCAAGCGCGCAATTTCGAAGACGACATCGCAAACTTCGTGCGCAAGGCTAACGCCGGTGCCGACAGTGCGATCACCCAGTACTTCTTCAACGCCGACAGCTACTTCTATTTTGTCGAGCGTGTACGGGCGATGGGCGTGAACATCCCGATCGTGCCGGGGATCATGCCGATCACCAACTACAGCAAACTGGCGCGCTTCTCTGACGCCTGCGGTGCGGAAATCCCGCGCTGGATCCGCAAACAGCTGGAAGCCTACGGCGACGACACCCAAAGCATTCAAGGCTTTGGTGAACAAGTCATCACCGAGATGTGCGAACGCCTGCTGCAAGGTGGCGCACCCGGCCTGCACTTCTACACACTGAACCAGGCTGAAGCGAGTCTGGCGGTGTGGAACAACCTGAAGTTGCCGCGCTGAAACAGTGCAACATCATGAAAAGGCTCTGGAGAAATCCAGGGCCTTTTTTATGGGATTTACTTTGTGCCAGAGCTTTCGGATCCAGTTTCTGGCTCTTTATGGTTTCTCGTCGTAATCTCACGCCATGCCCCTGATTTCGCGATTTCTGACAGTTCTGCTTTTTACTTGCCTGAGCTTTGCCGCCCAAGGCGAGAAGCTGCGCATTGTCACCGAACCGTGGGCGCCTTATGTCTATGAGGAAAATGGCAAATTCCTGGGGCTGGATTACGAAACCACAGCCATCGTCTTCAAACGCCTGGGGATCGAAGTTGACTGGCAGTTCCTGCCGTGGAAACGCTGCCTGTCGATGCTTGAAACCGGTCAGGCCGATGGCGCGCTGGACATTTTCCACAGTGCCGAACGTGACGCGACCCTGCTCTATCCCGTTGAACCGCTCTCGGAAGTCGAGTTCGTGATGTTCTACGCCAATGAGCGGCCCCACCCGTTTCGCACCTTGAGCGATCTGAAAGGCCTGACCATCGGCACCTCACCGGGCTACCTCTACAGCAAGGATTTCAGCGACTCGCCGCTGTTCATCCGTGAACCGGCGCCCACCCATGAAGCTAATTTCGGCAAGCTGGTACGGGGGAGGATCGACCTGCTGATCACTGATCGCCGGGTCGGCCAGCATTTGCTCGATGAATTGGGCATTCGCGACAGGATCACCGAAAATCCGACCGTCATCAGCCACCAGAGTCAGTTTCTGGCGGTACGTCGCAATGCCGGCATGGATTTGCTGGTGCAGCGTTTCGGCGCCGAACTCAAGCGCTTCAAGCGCGAGCCCGCCTACGCGGAACTGAGCGCCCGATACGGGGCGCAACCCGGTGCCGCCCTTAACACCGACACCGCCAACGCGAACCCTATAAAAACCGTTGAGCAGCAGGAAAGCGGCGCGCAGTGATTGCTCTGTTATACTCCGGCGTTCCCGCCAGGCTCACGCCCGGACGCTCGGACTTGTTCAAGGCATCTCGACCCCGCTACAGCGCAGCTTTCGGCCCGCGCGAGCACTCCAGACGAGCTTTTGAGTTCCAGCAGGACCGGACGGGATTGCGTTCCTCTTAAACGCTATTCGCGCCAGGCAAGACTCCCATTGGGCCAAGCCCTAACTAAAACAGGATTACTCATGTCCTTTGCTTCCCTCGGTCTCTCCGAGGCTTTAGTCCGCGCCATCGAGGCAGCGGGCTATACCGAGCCTACTCCGGTGCAACAGCGGGCTATTCCCGCCGTGTTGCAAGGTCGCGACCTGATGGTCGCGGCTCAGACAGGTACTGGTAAAACCGGCGGCTTCGCCCTTCCGATTCTGGAGCGGTTGTTCCCCAACGGTCACCCGGACAAATCCCAGCGTCACGGCCCGCGCCAACCGCGCGTACTGGTCCTGACCCCGACTCGCGAACTCGCGGCTCAAGTACACGAGAGCTTCAAGCTCTATGCCCGTGACCTGAAGTTCGTCAGCGCCTGCATCTTCGGCGGCGTCGGCATGAACCCGCAGGTTCAGGCCATGTCTCGCGGTGTTGACGTGCTGGTGGCCTGCCCTGGCCGCTTGCTCGACCTCGCCGGCCAAGGCAGCGTCGATTTGTCCCACGTGGAAATCCTCGTGCTGGACGAAGCCGACCGCATGCTCGACATGGGCTTTGTCCATGACGTGAAGAAGGTTTTGGCCCGCCTGCCGGCCAAACGGCAGAACCTGCTGTTCTCGGCGACGTTCTCCAAGGACATCACCGACCTCGCCGGCAAGCTGCTGCACAACCCGGAACGCATTGAAGTCACGCCGCCGAACACCACGGTCGAGCGTATCGAACAGCGTGTGTTCCGCCTGGCTGCCAGCCACAAGCGCTCGTTGCTGGCCCACCTGATCACCAATGGCGCCTGGGAACAGGTGCTGGTGTTCACCCGCACCAAGCACGGCGCCAACCGCCTGGCCGAGTACCTGGACAAACACGGCCTCAGCGCTGTCGCGATCCACGGTAACAAGAGCCAGAACGCTCGCACCAAAGCCCTGGCCGACTTCAAGGCCGGTGAAGTGCGCATTCTGGTAGCCACCGACATCGCGGCGCGTGGCCTGGACATCGACCAGTTGCCCCACGTGGTCAACTTCGAACTGCCGAACGTCGACGAAGACTACGTTCACCGCATTGGCCGTACTGGCCGTGCCGGTCGTTCGGGCGAAGCGATTTCGCTGGTCGCGCCCGACGAAGAGAAATTGCTCAAAAGCATCGAGCGCATGACCAAGCAGAAAATCGCCGACGGCGACCTGATGGGCTTCGACTCCAGCGCTGTAGAAGCCGAGAAACCTGAAGTCCGTGAGCGTCCGGATGTGCGTAACCCGCGCAACCCACGTGGCCCGCGCGGCGACGGCCCGAACGGCACCGGCGGTGGTGGCGGTCGTAAAGACAAGGGCAAGGACAAGGGCGGCAAGGAAAAACCTGCCGCCACGGCCCGCGGTGATCGCCCGGCACGTGAACACAAGCCACGCGAAGGCACCCCGGCGCGCGAACAACAGCGTCCGGCGCCACGCGCTGCCTCGGCTGACCGTGCCCCAGACGAGTTCCTGGACGACGATATCGATAACTTTGGTAACCGCGTCGATTACGTTCCTCAAGCCAAACCGGCTCAGGGTCGTGGCCGCCGTCCGGGTGCTCCGGCACAGGGTTCGGCCGCTGGCGCAGCTGCTCCGCGTACCGGCGGCAAGCCTCAGGGTCGCCAAAGCGGTCCGCGCAGCAGCGACGGCGCCACCACCGGCACGCCGCCAGCCAAGCGCAGCGGTCCACGCAGCGGCGCTCCACGTGACGGTCAGGCCCGTCGTGAAGAAGGTCGCAACCGTCGTCCCGCTCGTGACGATCAGCCGCGTTCGGAACCGGCCGTGCAGAACCCGCGCGGTCCAGCGCCGAAGATCATTCACAAGGAGTCGAAAACCGATCGTTTCCCGACTCCTGAGCAACTTGATCAACTGCCAGGCCGTCCGCGTGGCGAAAAACCAGCATTGCTGACCCGCAACCGCTAAGTTTTTCCTGCCATAAAAAAATGCCCCTGATCTCGCGATCAGGGGCATTTTTTATGCACTAACGTAAACCTGTAGGAGCAAGGCTTGCCCGCGATGGGTTCACCTCGGTTTTGCAGGTGTTGCCAATTGCGCTATCGCGAGCAAGCTCGGCTCCTACGGTCTCAGCATTACTTCGCTTTCACACCTTCAAAGGTCACGTACATCTCAACCGCATCGGACGATGGGCCCAAGTCTTTTTGCTTGCCGAAATCGGAACGCTTGAGGCTGAAAGTACCCTCAAAGCCTGCACGGTAGCCGCCCCATGGATCCTTGCCTTCACCCAGGAAAGTAGCCTTGACCACGATTGGCTTGGTCACACCGAGGATTGTCAGATCACCAGCCACGTCAGCAGTGTCTTTGCCAGCGGCGTTTTTACCGGTGGATTTTACGCTGGTGGAAACAAACGTGGCTTTGCTGGCGTTCAGGAAGTCTTTGCTGGAGATGTGCTTGTCACGCTCGGCATTGTTGGTGAAAACGCTCGCAGTGTTGACGTTGAACTCGATCTTGCTGTCTTCCGGCTTGGCAGCATCGAAGCTGAACTTGCCGTCGATGTCCTTGAAAGTGCCGGTGATGAAGCTGTAACCCAGGTGACTGATCTTGAAGTCAACGAAGGCGTGCTGGCCTTCTTTGTCGACGGTGTAGTCAGCTGCCATCACGTTAGCGGACAGCAGGGCGGAACCGATTGCCAAAGCGGCGAGCGTCTTTTTCAACATGTCTTGTATTCCTTGGGGGGTAAGTTGAACTTCAGGCCTTGCGGCCCAGCATTCGTTTGAGGGTCACATCACGGTCGATAAAGTGGTGTTTCAATGCTGCCAACGCATGGAGACCGGAAAAAATCACCAGCGCCCACGCCAGGTAGAGATGAATCGCACCCGCGTTATCTGCCTGGTCCGGTAGTCCGGAAACCAGTGCAGGCACTTCAAACCAGTCAAACACCGGAATCCCGACACCCTCTGCGGTGGAAATCAGGTAACCGGCAATCATCACAGCGAACAGACAGAGATACAGAAAAGCATGCCCGAACATGGCGCCGAGGCGCGTCATGCGGCTGTAGCTGGTCAGCGTTGGCGGCGGTGGGCTGATGAAGCGCCACAACACACGCAACACCATGACACCCAGCAGGATCAGACCGATGCTCTTGTGCAGATCCGGTCCTGCCTTGCGCCAAGGGTCGTAGTAGCCGAGATCGACCATCCACAGACCCAGACCGAACAAACCGAACACTGCCAGCGCTACACCCCAGTGCATGAAGATGCTGACCCAGCCGTAGCGAGAGATAGAGTTTCGTAGTTGCATTGCCAAGTCCCTGTAAGTTCTGGCCCAAGACTATCGAGTTATCTATCGAATTAAAGCCGAAAATTTCGCTTTGAAATATCGAGAAATACGATCAAGAGCTTGAAATAGGCGTGTTAAGGAAAGATTAAAGACCAATGTGTGAGAAAAAATGAAGTCCAACTAAAGAACACCTGCCCCCCGGTGTTTATTCGACTCAGGGCCTTGGTTTTCTACAGGCATAAAAAAACGCGACATTGCTGCCGCGTTTTTTTTATCCCGACGCTTACTGCGTCTTGGCATCCGCTACCGGAGTCGTAGCGGGCTTGGCCGCTGGCTTCTTCGCGGTCTCTGCTTTCTTCGCCGGAGCCTTTTTGGTTTCGGGTTTGGCTGCCGGTTTCTTCGCCGGAGCTTTGGCCGGCGCCTTTTTGGCGGGTTCGGCTTTCACGGGTGTTGCAGGCTTCGGTGCTTCAACCGGTGCCGGTGCAACGACCGGTGCTGGGGTCGGTGCTGGTGGAGCGACAAGTTCAGGCGCCTTGACCGGCTCTGGCTTCTTGTCGTCATCCGAACCGCCGAACAGGTTGCTGAAGAAGTTGCCTTTCTTCGCCGCCACGGCGCCGGCCGCCGCCGCAGTTGCTGCCGGGCCCACTTTAGCCGGTTCAAACGACTTGCCCGCCGCCAGGTCTTCTACCTGACTGGCTGCGCGCTGGCCAGTGCGCAATGCGCCTTCCAGAGTGCCCGGGTACAAGGTGTCGGTGTGTTCGCCTGCGAAGGCTACACGCTGAATCGGACGTTCCCACAGACGCCAGAACTTGCTGATCTGGCCTGGACCGAAGGCCAGGTAGGCACCGCCAGTCGATGGGTCGGTGCTGTAGCGACGGATTTCATAACCGGTGAACGAACCACGCGCTTGTGGATAGAACGTGTGCAGACGGATCAACACCTGATCGACCATCTGTTTGTCGCCGAACGCCTGCATCACCCGCGCGTTGTCGCCGGACAGGTTAATCACTACGTTGGCGCCGCCCTTCAAGGCAGGCTCGATCCACAGCATGCCCAGCCCGGTGTTGCTGAAGACTTCGCCGGACATGCGCGCCTTGGGTTCCCACACAGGCGTCTTGAACTTGAGCATGATCTGGTCACGCCAACCGTAGTTGGTGCCTTTGATCGCACCCAGGTGCTGGGCGTCCAGCGCCGGGGTCATCTGGATCTTGTTCAGCGCGCGCAGCGGCACGGCCAGTACCACGTAGTCAGCCTGATACCCGACGTTGTCGACTTTGACGGTGACGCCGTCCTTGTCCTGAATGATTGCCGAGACCGGGGAGTTGGTCTTGATGGTTTTCAGTTGCTTGACGAACGCCTGGGCCAGCACCGGGCTGCCGCCGACCAATCGCGAAGCGCGCAGGTCACGATCGGAAATGCCACGGTAGACACGGCTTTGCTGTGCGAAGTACAGCAGAGACAGACGCGAAGGTTCGTCGTAGCGGCTACGAATCTGCTGGTTGATCAACTGACGCGCAGTGGCCGGCAGGTTCTGCTTGTCGAGCCAGTTGGACACGGTGATCGAATCCAGCGATTGCAGCGTGTTGGTAGCGAGCGGGTTCAGCGGGTCGTCAATCGAGCGCGCCAGATCGTCCAGGGTCTTTTCGTAGCGCTTGATCGCGTCGGCGGTGGCCGGTTGCTTGGTCGTCAGATCAGCGGCCGAGAAGTACTCGCCATCGATCAGGTAGCTTGGGGTGCGCACGAATTCAGGGGCCGGCGTGGTGCTCAGCTTGAAGGTCGACACGTACTTGTTCAGCACCGGCTGGGCCTTGTCGTTGCCGATCCACTCGCTGGTGGCCATCCCGGAGCGACCGCCCAGGCTCGATTTGGCTTCCAGCAACGTGACCTGCCAGCCTTTGTTCTGCAGTTCGTAAGCCGCGGTCAGGCCGGACAGCCCGCCGCCGATCACGATCGCGGTTTTATCCTTGGCCAGCGCAGACACGCTGAACAGCCCCAACATCACCAGCGCACAGGCGCGTAGCCAACCGACAGACATTCAGCGAACTCCGGAAATCATGAGAAAAATGCAGTTTTACGAGTCAGTCGACTCCAAGAACCGCGAAGGATACGTCAGGCTTGGGACGCCCGCCAGCAACGTCTATCGGCCTATACAAAGTAGCTCAATCGACACAATGGGTTGTCCCGGCGCGACGCATTGCATAGGCTTGCGCGATTGTTTACCCGCCTACGTCACGGGTAGCCTCCAGGAGACAGAAAATGGGCCTGAATAAACAGTGGATGGAACGCGATCTCGCGGTGTTGTGGCATCCCTGCACCCAAATGAAAGACCACGAACAACTGCCGCTGATCCCGATCAAGCGCGGTGAAGGCGTGTGGCTGGAAGACTTCGAAGGCAAGCGCTACCTCGACGCTGTCAGCTCCTGGTGGGTCAACGTGTTTGGCCATGCCAATCCGCGCATCAACCAGCGCATCAAGGACCAGGTCGATCAACTGGAGCATGTGATCCTCGCCGGCTTCAGCCATCAACCGGTGATCGAGTTGTCCGAGCGCCTGGTGAAGATGACGCCGGAAGGCCTGACCCGGTGCTTCTACGCCGATAACGGTTCGTCCTGCATCGAAGTCGCGCTGAAAATGAGCTTTCACTACTGGCTCAATCGCGGCCAGCCGAACAAGAAGCGCTTCGTCACCCTGACCAACAGCTACCATGGCGAAACCATGGCGGCGATGTCGGTGGGCGACGTGCCGCTGTTCACCGAAACCTACAAGGCCCTGCTGCTGGACACCATCAAAGTGCCGAGCCCCGATTGCTACCTGCGCCCGGAAGGCATGAGCTGGGAAGAACATTCGCGCAACATGTTCGCGGCCATGGAACAGACCCTGGCAGAGAATCATGACACTGTCGCGGCAGTCATCGTCGAGCCGCTGATTCAGGGCGCTGGTGGCATGCGCATGTACCACCCGGTGTACCTCAAACTGCTGCGCGACGCCTGCGACCGCTATGGCGTGCACTTGATCCACGATGAGATCGCCGTCGGCTTCGGCCGCACCGGCACAATGTTCGCCTGCGAACAGGCGGGCATCCGCCCCGATTTCCTGTGCCTGTCCAAGGCCCTGACTGGCGGTTACCTGCCGCTGGCGGCCTGCGTGACGACCGAAGACGTCTACAGCGCCTTCTACGACGACTACCCGACCCTGCGCGCCTTCCTGCACTCGCACAGCTACACCGGCAATCCGCTGGCGTGCGCGGCAGCCCTGGCAACGCTGGACATCTTCGAAGAAGACAACGTCATCGAGAACAACAAGGCCCTGGCGCAGCGCATGGCCTCCTCCACCGCGCATCTCGTCGACCATCCGAACGTCTCGGAAGTGCGCCAGACCGGCATGGTGCTGGCCATCGAAATGGTCAAGGACAAGGCTACGAAAGAAGCTTACCCGTGGCAGGAACGTCGCGGCTTGAAGGTGTTCCAGCATGCATTGGAACGGGGTGCTTTACTTCGTCCGTTGGGCAGCGTGGTGTATTTCCTGCCGCCGTACGTGATTACACCGGAGCAAATCGACTTTCTGGCGGAAGTCGCCAGCGAAGGCATCGACATCGCCACGCGCAACAGCGTCAGCGTGGCGGTGCCGAAGGACTTCCACCCCGGCTTTCGCGATCCGGGCTGATTGAACGACGCTCGTTCCCATGCTCCGCGTGGGAATGCAGCCGGGGACGTTCTGCGTCCCAAAAGCGGACGCGGAGCGTCCGGTGAGGCATTCCCACGCAGAGCGTGGGAACGATCAAATTAAAGAGAACCCGCATGAGACTGTCCCGCTTCTTTATCGACGCCCCCCTGAGCACCGGCGAGCATGAGTTGCCCGAAGCCCAGGCCCATTACATCAGCCGCGTGCTGCGCATGGCCGAGGGTGATGCGTTGCAGCTGTTCGACGGCTCGGGCCATGAGTTTCGCGCCACGCTGGTAGAAGTCGGCAAGAAGCGCGTGGTGGTGCAGATCGACGAAAGCTTCGCCGGCCAGGTTGAATCGCCGCTGGCGATCCATCTGGGCCAGGGCTTGTCCCGTGGCGAGCGCATGGACTGGGCCATCCAGAAAGCGACAGAACTGGGCGTGACCGAAATCACCCCGATCTTCAGCGATCGCTGCGA
This sequence comes from Pseudomonas sp. OV226, assembly GCF_003148705.1. NCBI lineage: Bacteria > Pseudomonadati > Pseudomonadota > Gammaproteobacteria > Pseudomonadales > Pseudomonadaceae > Pseudomonas > Pseudomonas sp. OV226. Next base: position 214,576 of record NZ_QGGS01000004.1, read on the forward strand.
AGTCCGCCTTAAAGACGAGCGCGCCGACAAGCGCCTGATGCACTGGCGCCAAGTGGCGATCAGTGCGTGCGAGCAATGTGGACGGTCGCGGGTGCCGGTGATTCATCCGCCGGTGTTGTTGGCGGATTGGCTGAAGCAGACAGACGCCGAGTTGAAACTGGTCCTGCACCCGGTGGCTGAGCCGTTGGTGAGTCATGCGAAGCCTGCGACGCTGGCGTTTCTGATCGGCCCGGAAGGCGGGTTGTCCGACGCTGAAGTCGATCAGGCTAAGTCGGCCGGGTTCCATGCCGCCCGCCTCGGTCCTCGGGTGTTGCGCACTGAGACCGCGCCGGTGGTTGCGTTAGCTGTGGCTCAACAGCTTTGGGGTGATTTCTAGGGCCCTTTTGCGAGCAGGCTCGCTCCTACATTGAAATGCATTTCAATGTAGGAGCGAGCCTGCTCGCGAATGGCCACGACGCGGTCTAAAGGACATAAAAGAAAATCGCCACAAAGTGCAGCAAGCTCCCGGCAATCACAAACAAATGCCAGATCCCATGGGCATGCCGCAGCCGATGATCGAGGGCGAAAAAGATAATCCCCACGGTGTACAACACCCCGCCCGCCGCCAGCCAGGCAAACCCCGCACTGCCCAACGCCGCGAGCAATGGTTTGACCGCCACCAGCACGATCCAGCCCATCACCGCGTAGATCACGATCGACAGAATCCGCGCTTCCGACCGCGGTTTTATCTCTTGCAGGATGCCGATCAGCGCCAGCCCCCAGACAATCCCGAACAACGTCCAGCCCCACGGCCCGCGCAGGGTCACCAGGCAGAACGGTGTGTAGCTGCCGGCAATCAGCAAATAGATCGAAAAGTGATCGACCTTCTGCATGATCGCTTTCTTGCGCCCGCGCACGCTGTGATAAACAGTCGAGGCGCTGTACAGCACCAACAAAGTGAAACCGTAAATCGCCACGCTGACGATTTTCCATGGGCTGCCGTCCATGCTGGCGATCACCAGCATCCACACCACACCAACCGTTGCCGCCACCGCCCCGACCAAATGCGTCCAGGCGTTCAATCGTTCCCCGTGGTACATGCGTTGCTCACCTCAAAATTTGATGCAACATCGCGCAAACTGTGGGGGCTGTCGAGTGGAACGAGGTTGTGGTCAGAAATTCGCAGCCTCGTTTCACTCGACAGCTCCTACATAGCTGCTACAAAACATCGCATGCGTGCACAATCGAGCCATTCGAATAAGAGTCCGGGCCATGCTGATCGACGAAGAATTGACCCTGAAAAAGCTCGAGGTGTTCCTGGCCTTCATGCGCACCGGCAATCTGGCTCGCGCCGCCGCCGAGTTGCAGACCAGTAACGTCAGCGTACACAGGGCGATCCATTCCCTGGAAAGTGCCTTGCGCTGCCCGCTGTTCAAACATGAAGGCCGTAACCTGACGCCACTGGAAAGCGCTTACGTGCTCGAAGAAAGAGCGCAGAAACTGATTCAGGACGTGGTCGAAACCGTGCGCCTGACCCGCGAAGCCGCCGGATTTTCCGCTGAACGCTTCAAGCTCGGCTCGCTGTATTCACTGACGGTGAAGACCGTGCCGCAGCTGATCATGGGCCTGAAAATCCGCCGCAGCGAACTCAACATCGACCTGATCCTCGGCTCGAACTTTGACCTGCTGTACAAGCTCAAGAACATGGAAGTCGACGCGATCCTGGTGTCGCTGGACGAGAGCGTCAACGACCCGGACTGCGAGCAGATCCCGCTGTTTTCCGACGACATCTTTCTCGCCACGCCGGCGGATTCAAAGTTCGCCCAGCGCACGGAAGTTGATCTGGCCGAAGTGCGCGACGAGACATTCATTACGCTGACCCAAGGCTTTGCCACGCACCAGGACGGTAATCGGGTGTTCAAGCAGGCGGGGTTCGAGCCGAAAGTGGCGATGCAGGTCAACGACATCTTCACCCTGCTGAGCATGGTCAGTTCAGGGGTGGGTTATGCGTTGCTGCCAGGCCGGATTGCAGCGGTGTACGAGAACCGGGTGAAGCTGATCCCCTTGCAGGAAAAGTACCGGCTGCAGCAGCACATCGGGGTGGTGTTTTTGAAGGCCAAGGAGCGCGACCCGAATTTGCTGGCGTTGTTGGCGGAGTGCCGGATGTATGCCAACCGCCAAGCCACCCAATGATCGTTCCCACGCTCTGCGTGGGAATGAATCAATGGACGCTCTGCGTCCGCTTTGGGACGCGGAGCGTCCCGGGCTGCATTCCCACGCGGAGCGTGGGAACGATCACTAACCGACAATCGCGCGAACAATGAAGTACAGCAGCGAAGGCCCAAGCAAGCACCCAAGCCCGGTGTGGAACGTCGCCGTCAACGCCCCGTAAGGCACCAACCGCCGATCCGTCGCGGCCAAGCCTGCGGTCACCCCGCTGACCGTCCCGGCCAACCCGCCGAACACCATTGCCGAACGCGGGTTATCCAACCCCATCCAGCGTGCGGCCATGGGTGTGCCGACCATCACCAGAATCGCCTTGATCAACCCGGTGGCAATCGACAACGCCACCACGTCGGAACTTGCACCAATTGCCGCCCCGGTCACCGGCCCAACGATGTACGTCACAGCGCCCGCACCGATGGTGGTCATGCTGATCGCATCACGATAACCAAACACCCAAGCCATGCTCGCGCCGACAATGAACGGCAAGATCGTGCCCAGAAGCAGCGCAATCACGCCGATCAAACCAGCCTTTTTCGCTTCGGTTGCTTGCACTTCGAATGCCGTGGCGACGATCGCAAAGTCTCGCAGCATGGCGCCGCCCATCAGACCAATGCCGGAAAACAACGTCAGGTCCGCCAGGCCTTTTTGCCCGCCGGTCAGGGTGCCGCCGACCCAGGCCAGGACCAGCCCGATGACGATGGCAATGGCCGAGCCGTGAATTCGTCCGAATGTCAGACGCTTCGACAAGACAACCGACACCCACATGATCACGCCTACAAAGGCAAACGCGGTCACCAGACCATTAGCGGTCAAGCCTTTATCAATGAGTTCCCACATATCAGCGACCTCCTACTGGTGTGCCGACCGGGGTAACTTCCGCCGGTTCATCGGGCAAGGGTTCGCCTTTGTGGGTCCGGCTGATCAGCGCAATGGTGCAGCCGCAGATCACCACTGAACCAATCGCCGCGAGCACCGCCACCGGTCCGCCATGCAGGGCTGTCACCACGTTCTGTTGCGCGGCCATCGCGACCACCACCGGAATGTACATGGCGCCCCAGAAGCCGACGCCCATCTCGCAATCCTTGGTCATGCCACCGCGCTTCTGCATCCACAACCGCGCGCAGATCAGCAGGATCATCGCGATCCCGACCCCGCCGACGTTGGATTTGACGCCCAGTAACACGCCAAGCGCGTCACCCATGATCACCCCTGCCAGCGTACAAATCGCCAACAGCGCCACACCGTAAATAATCATTGTTGTAGTCCTCAAAATGCATCGTCGAATGTTGTTTTTGTTGTTCGAAGGCCTGAGTCGGAGGTCTAGGGTTGGCGGCTTCCCTCCTCACGCAACAGCGCCTGCAAGGTATCGAGCCGCGCACCGTCGAAGGCAATCACGGTGCCTTGCTCGAACACCCGGCGCGCCAGCCCGGTCAGCACCGCACCGGGCGGCAGTTCGATCTGAAGTCGTACGCCGCGCTCATAGGCGCTTTGTACCGTGCCGCGCCAATCAACGACACGGCACATGTTGAACGCGAGGTCATCGCGCAAGGCGTCGGCATTGATGATGGGGCGGGCACGACTGCCACTGAGGTAGCCCAAGGTCGGCGTTTTCAATGACACCTTGGCGAATGCTTGCGCCAGAATTTTTGCCGGACCATCCAGCAGCGGGCAGTGCGAAGGCACGCTCACTGCCAACCGTTTGGCCAGACCGGCACCGTGACCTTTCGCCAACGCCGCCACTGCTTTCATTGCCTCGTCGCTGCCGGCTATCACCACCTGGTTATCGGCGTTGATGTTGGCCAGGTAAACCGGTGTGTCGATGCTGTGAACCTGCGCCAGCAGTTTTTCCACGGTGGATAAATCCAGACCGATGATCGCGGTCATGCCATAGCCCTGTGGATAAGCCTGTTGCATCAGTTCACCGCGCAAGCTGACCAGATGCAGCGCATCGCTGAAACTCAAGGCACCCGCGACCACCGCTGCCGGGTAAGCGCCAATGGATAACCCGGCCACGTAATCGGGCTTCATCGACAATTGTCGTGCCGCCGCGACGCCTGCGATCAACAGGCAAAGCTGAACCGCCCTCGTCGACCTCAATGCCTCGGCGCCATCGAGCAGCAGAACGTCCTCGCCCAGCACATCACTCGCCTCGTTCAACACGTCCCGAGGCAAGCGCTGCAGCATGCCCGGCTGTTGCGCGCCCTGACCGGGGAACACCAGCAAACTGCTCACGCTGCTTGCTCCTGAGGGTTCCAGGGGTTGCCGACCAAACAGGCAACCCGGTCGCTTTTCAGCAAGATCTGTGACGAAGACCGGGCCCATTCGCGGAGTGCGACGGCGCCAAACGGTGTCTGCAATTGCATGTCCACCCGACACTCAGCGGTGTCGAGAACCGTCACTAACGCCTGCGCTTGAGTACGGCTCAGCGGCTGCGGTGTGCGCAGAATCAAATCGAGATCGCTGCGCTCATGCAGCGCGGAAAAACCGCTGGCCAATTCGAAACCGGCGCTGCCGCTGATACCCCATATCCAACCGCAGGCGTCGAGCATCGGCCGCAGTTGCGCCAGTGCTCGCAGCGCCGGCAGATCGCGAGTCGACTCGACATGACTGAGGTCTTCCGGCCTGACCCGACGCGAAATCGCCGTGATTGCCATCGACGTTGCATAACGCTGCTCGCGCAAACGCCCACGCACCCCGACCGCGATGTGATCCGGCGCCGTCATCGCGCGCCGAACCACTACCGGCTGACCCGCGCAAATCGACTCGACCACCCACGCAGGCGCATCCGCAGGCAACTGCTCTGGCGTCATCCCCCAGAGCAAGTCGTGGGCCAGGAGCGTATTCACCACTGTGCTCTCAGCAGTTGGCGAACCTGGCTGGAGGCGGCGCGATGGGTCGCGCCCAAGCGGCTGCTCAAGTCGCGTCCCTTGGCGGCGACATCCTCGATGGCCAGGCTCAGGCATTCCGTCACCCGTGTAAGGTCCGCCGCCGTGGGTTGTTCGATCTGCTCCACCGACAAGGTTTCCCAGAGCAATCCAAGGCTGGCGTAACTGTCGATGTCATACGCCATGGGCGGCACGCTGGCCGCCAACGTCTCCAGTTCTTCGACACTGCGCAACGTCACTCGGGCCGCCGAGGCCTTGCCCATGGCATGCACCATCACCCCCGGATCACGCAACGCAATCAGGCGGTTGGCCTGATAACCGTGGGCCAGAAACGCCCCGGACATCGCCTTGCCCACCAGCAAACCGATCACCGCATGGCCGGCCAATCGAGCGCGGGCATAACTGTCCGCCGCCCCGGCCAAGGCCTGATGAATCCCGAGCGCTTCTTCGCGCCGACCGTACGCCTGACTCGGTACATCGACGATGGCGATCAAGGCACGCTTGTGTGGTTTGTCACGGTCAGCGGCGATCACTTCATCCACGGCTTTGGCCAAGCCCCAGCCTTCGAGCAAACCCACTTCACCGTTGCGAGCGCGGACAAAACGGTTGTCCGGATCAGCCACCACCGCAATAAACCGCGCCGGCTGACTACCCAACACACCATCGGCCACTTTCAACGAAGCCGGCAAACCCTCAACCGGTTTGGCGCCTGCACTCAAGGCGTTGAACCAGTGCAACCCTCTCAGGGAATACGAACTCATGAGCGTTCTCCTTGGTACAGATCGCGAACCGTCGCCGCTTCGATTTGCGGCCCGGCATCGAGGCGGGCCAACCGCTGCAGGAACAGATCGGCCTGACGGCTGCGTTGTTGCGCAGGCAAACCTTGCTGCAGCAATTCACTCACCTGCTGCTGAATCTGCGCCACATCATCGGCGACATAACGATCCACCAAACCACTGGCGAACCGTTGCTCGCCACCGGTCAGGCTCCAGATGAATGGCCGGTCACGGGAGTCGTACTCCTCAAGGCCCGCTTCCTGTTCGATCACTTGCGGACCATTCAGGCCAAGGCGCGCTTCCTGGGTCACCAGCAAATAGCTGCACAACCCGGCGGCAATCGACATCCCGCCAAAGCAGCCGACGCTGCCGGCCACCACACCAATCACCGGTTGGTATTGGCGCAGATCGACAATGGCCGCATGAATATCGGCAATCGCCGCCAGCCCGAGGTTGGCTTCCTGCAAACGCACCCCACCGGTTTCCAGCAGCAACACGGCGCGGGTTGGAATGCCGTTGCGGTTGTCATCGGCGGCCAGCTCCAGCGCGCCCGCCATCTTCGCTCCGCCGACTTCGCCAAGGCTGCCACCCTGAAAGGCACCTTCAATGGCCGCGATCACCACCGGCAATCCACCGATGCTGCCCTTGGCGATGACCACGCCGTCGTCCGCTTGCGGCACCACGCCCTGGCGCGACAGCCACGGCGACATGACGCGCTGGAACGGGTCGAGCAGTTCGCGATAGGTGCCAGGGTCAAGCAAGGCTTTTGCTCGTTGCCGGGCGCCGAGTTCGACGAAGCTGCGTCTTTGTAGGTATGGCTGCAAGAGTTCTGCGCTGTCAGTCATGGCCGATCTCCTCAAAGCCTTGCTCCAGACGCAAGCGCACCACGCCGGGGGTCGCGCCGAAATCGTGGATATCGATGTCCATCGCCGGCGGCGTCTGGCCCTCGAACATCCGCGTAAACAGATGTTCCCAGCGTTGTTCGCTGCCATTGACCGAGGTTTGCACGGTGATCGTCAGCTTGCCGGCCTGACCCGGTTCGATCAGCACTTCCAGATCGCCCGAGCCGACACAGCCCACTAGCGTGCGGCCCCGTGGCGGTTGGCCGGCGGGGAATTCAAAGGATAAGGTTTCCATCAGAAAGCTCCCTGGGTGAGGCCGTCGCACGACTCGATACGGTCGACAAACAGGCAGGCTGCGAGCAAGTCGGCAGCACCACCGGGCGAGGCGTTCAACGCGATTAATTGTTCATCCAGCTCATGCAAACGGCGGCGACCGGCGAGGCTGGCGCTGCCACCCGCATCGAGCACGGCCTGGGCGCCCAGTTGCATGGTGTTCAGGCCTTGTTCGCCGGCGCGGTAGAGCACGCAGGTGTCAGCCAGCGTTGTCATGATTGCCAGCAAGGCATCGAGGCGAGCGTTCTGCTCGCCATGGCCAGCGGCGCGACTGCGCTTGAGTTGCGGCAGTGCACGCTGGATCACCGCCGGAAAGCCCAGCTGCGCTTCTTCACGAGCACCGCGTGCGCCGTAACGCTGGGCGACTTGAGCGCCGTGGCTGAGCGGGCGCGGAGCATGACGGTCGTCGAGTAACGCGAGGCGTGCTGCGCGTAACGACACGCTGCTTGCGCCAGTGGATTGAGGGTCCAGCGCAGCGCCCGTGACCAACAGCCCCAAGGCCCAGATCGCTCCGCGATGGGTATTCACCCCACCCGTGGTGGCGAGCATCGCTTGCTCACCTTCGCGTCCAATCCGCCCCACTGCTTCACGCAGCGGCAAGCCGATTTCGCCGAATTCGATGGCGGCTTCCGCCATTTCTCTAAAGGCCGGCCACAACGACAACGCCGATGCGTGCATCAGCCCCAGGTGCAAGTCGGTATGCGCACCGTTGCCGCGACGATCGACCAGCGCCGGTTTTGGCGACAGGTCTGCTTCGTCGATCAGTACGTCCACCGCCAAGTCTGCCAATTGCTCGGCCAGGGTCAGGGTTTTCGGTTGCAGGTTAAGTGCGTGCATTACCAGCTCCTGAACTTGGCGGGCGGGTTGTAGAGGCCACCGGACCACTCCACCAGGTCAGCCACACTTTTCGCCGCGAGCAATTCGCGTGTGGCGTCGGTGCGGCGGATGCCGAGGTCTTCGGGCAAGGCAATCAGGCCTTCGCGGCGCATGCGCGCGGTGTCTTTGGGGTTGTGGCGCAGGCCGATGACGGTCACTCCGGCGACGGCGGCGATCATCGCCTGGCGTTCTTCCAGCGAACGCGCCTTGTACAGGTAGGCGATGCCTTCTTCGGTCAGCAGGTGGGTGACGTCGTCGCCGTAGATCATGATCGGCGCCAGCGGCATGCCGCTTTTCTTCGCCACCTCCACTGCGTCGAGGGTTTCGACGAAGGTTGGTTTGCCGCCCTCCTGGAACGTCTCGACCATTTGCACCACGAGTTTTTTACCGCGTTCGAGCAGCGGCTCTGGCCCGTCGGTGTGGCGCATGTCGAGCCAGGCTGGCGTGCCATGACGGCGACCGCGTGGGTCGTGGCCCATGTTCGGCGCACCGCCGAAACCGGCGAGGCGTCCACGGGTTACGGTGGAAGAATGACCATCACCGTCAACTTGCAGCGTCGCGCCGATGAACAGGTCCACCGCGTATTGCCCGGCCAGTTGGCTGAACATCCGGTTGGAACGCAGCGAGCCATCGCGCCCGGTGAAGAACACGTCCGGTCGTGCGGCGATGTAGTTTTCCATCCCCAGTTCGGTGCCGAAACAATGCACGCTTTCGACCCAGCCGCTTTCAATCGCCGGGATCAAGGTCGGGTGCGGATTGAGCGTCCAGTTGCGGCAGATTTTGCCTTTGAGGCCGAGGGATTCACCGTAGGTCGGCAGGATCAGTTCGATGGCGGCGGTGTTGAAACCGATACCGTGATTCAGCGACTGAACGTTGTGTTTTTCGTAGATGCCGCGGATCGCCATCATCGCCATCAAGATGTGCACAGGCTTGATGTGCCGTGGGTCGCGGGTGAACAGCGGCTCGATGTAGAACGGCTTGTCGGCCACCACCACGAAATCGACCCACGAGGCGGGGATGTCGACGCGCGGCAGGTCGCTGACATCGTCGACCAACTGGTTGACCTGAACGATGACGATGCCATCGCTGAAGGCAGCCGGTTCAATGAGTGCGGGAGTGTCTTCGGTGCTCGCCCCGGTGTAGATGTTGCCGGCACGGTCGGCCATGAAACCGGCCGAGAGCACGACGTTGGGAATCAGGTCGACCACCAGCCGCGCATAGAGCTCGATGTAGGTGTGGATCGCGCCGATTTCCAGCAGGCCGTCTTCCAGCAGCTGGCTGATGCGCAGGCTTTGGGTGCCCGCGAAGGAAAAGTCGAGTTTGCGGGCAATGCCGCGTTCGAACAGGTCCAGGTGCTCGGCACGGCCGACGCTGGGCATGATCATGTGCAGATCGTGCAGCTTGGCGGGATCGGCCTTGACCAGGGAACGGGAGAGGAAATCCGCCTGCTTCTGGTTATTGCCCTCCAGCACCACACGGTCGCCGGGCAGGATCAACGCCTCCAGCGCGGCGACGATGTTGTCGGTGGGCAACACCACACCGTCGGCCAGATCCTTGACCAACGCCAGACGCCGCTGCTTTTCGCTGCGCCGGCGCGTCCATCGCGAGTCGGGGGATATTGTTGTTGTCATGACCACTCCACGGGTTCGCTGTCGTGGGGTCACCTTAGGAGTGTTGGGTGGGGGGCATCAATCAAGCACAGAGACGGATCGTTACGGTCAGGGTAATGATCGCCTAAACGATCGTTCCCACGCTCCGCGTGGGAATGCCTCAAGGGACGCTCCGCGTTCCAGCTCTGAATGGGACGCGGAGCGTCCTGGGCTGCATTCCCACGCAGAGCGTTGGAACGATCAAACCGATCAGTCCCAAAAAAGGACCGATAGGTCGCTTTTTGGGAATCTTCAACTTTTGCCAGCCGATTGGGATTTTTGTGTTTAAAAGTTTGTTCGCTGGAAGGGTGCGAGGCTACACAGTCTGGCGTCGCCGCCTACAGCAATGCCGGAAGCCGCTGACTGGTGGGGTTTTGCGCTGAGCTTTATCGTTTGTGGGTCGCTGCCAATTCAGCGGCCGGGTCTGGAATCCCGAGGTGTAGAAGGCGCAATAGCGCCCCCTCATGACGTATGCTTGCGCACCTTTAATGTGTGTACTCCGTTATGGCGGCTGTGCGCGGGAGACCTTCGGGTCTACCGGGTTTTCTCCACCTCGGGTTCCAGCCCGCGTACAGCTGCCACCCCTTCGGCTGGAACCGAGGGAGCAGCTGAAAATCATTACTGGAGATTCACTATGTTTAAAGCCACTCCCAATCCCCCAGAAACCGATACCGATTCCGACGACCCCCTCGAAGCCGAAAAGCTCAAGGAAGCCGCCGACCGCGCCTTCGCCCATTACTTCCCCCCTGCTCGCGACAAACCATCGAGACGCCGTAACAAATCCCGGCTCTTCACGGTATGCCCCGACATCGACGCCGAAGCCCTGCTGGCCAACGCCTCCGAAGACATGCTGTCGATCAGCGCGATTGCGGCTGATCTGGCGGACGATGTAGAAGGCTCTCGCCGCTCGGTTGCCTTGGCGATCAGCCGAATGGCGGATGGGGTTCAGTTGTTGGTGGAGCGGGCGCTGGATCATTACGAGGCGTTGCAAATGCAGATGAGGGCTCAGGCCAAGGTTTAGCAGTGAGGTATTCGGTAAATTGACGGCCTATATCGCGGGCAAGCCCGCTCCCACAGTGTCCGTGACTTGCTCAAATCCTGAGTCATCCACAATACCTGTGGGAGCGGGCTTGCCCGCGATGAGGCCGGCGAAATCACCACAATATCCAGATCAGTTGGCTAAACCAGCCGTAACCAACAACTCCTCCAGCGCCAGCAAGTCCGGCACCTTGGCCACTTGCTCGCCCACCTGCACCGCCGCTTGCTCCAGCGAACACAACGGCACATCGACATAGCTCAACTGACTGTCGAGCTTGTACGAGCGAGGAATCCCCTGCACCAGCAACGCAATGAACTTCAACGCTGGCCGCCCGCCCAGCGCGTTGAGAATCACGATGCGCACCCGCTCGCCGATGACGACTTTATCGCCACACGCCGATTCAAAACTGAGCAGCGGAATTTGCCGGTCCCGCCACTTCACCAGCCCCAGGTACCACGGCGGTGTATCCAGATCGAACGCCCCCGGTTGATAGTCGATCAGCTCCGCCACCGCGACATTGGGCACGATCAGATTGCGGTCGGCCAAGGGCAGCAACAGGCCGGTGAGGTTGTTGGTGCGCTGGTAAAAATGGTCATCAAGCATGGGATTTGCTCCACAGGGCGATGCTTTCGAGCAGCACCGATTCCTGGTACGGCTTGCCAAGGTAATCGTTGACGCCGATGGCCATCGCGCGGTCGCGGTGTTTCTGCCCGGTGCGTGAGGTGATCATGATGATCGGCAGGTGCTGCAAACGCTCATCGGCGCGCACCTGGGTCGCGACTTCGAAACCGTCCATGCGCGGCATCTCGATGTCCAGCAGCATCACGTCCGGCATGTGCTCTTCGAGCAGCAGCATGGCGTCGACCCCATCCTTGGCGGTCAGCACGTTCATGCCGTGGCGTTCGAGCAATCGGCTGGTGACCTTGCGCACGGTCACCGAGTCATCGACCACCAGCACCAGCAGCGGTTTTTGTGGCTCGGCCTCTGCGTCCTGAATAAGCGTCGGGGGCGGCACATGCGCCTGCATCGCCCGGATCGGCGCCAGCAAATCAACGATCAGCACCACCCGGCCATCGCCCAGGATCGTCGCGCCGGACAAACCCTGCACCGCCGCAAACTGCGGGCCGAGGCTTTTCACCACGATCTCGCGCGTGCCGGCCATGGCGTCGACCTGCACGGCAATGTGCCGGTCGTTGCATTGCACCAGCAACACCGGCAACGGCAGGCTTTGGCCCAGTAATTTCGGGCGGGTGCTGGTTTTCAGCAGCTCGCCCAGGTAGCACAGCTCATAGTGTTGCCCGGCGTATTTGTACCTCGGCGGATCGAGCCGGTAATGCCCTTCCAGTTCGTTGGGCAACACACGAACGATGCCGTCGATGGTGTTCAGCGGGATCGCGTATTGATCCTCAAGGCACTGCACCATCAGCGCGCGGTTGACCGACACGGTGAACGGCAGGCGAATCCGGAAATGCACGCCCCGCCCCGGCACAGAGTCGATGACCATCGTGCCACCGAGCTGTCGAACTTCTTCGTGGACCACGTCCATGCCGACGCCGCGCCCTGAAATCTGGGTGATCTTCTCGGCCGTGGAAAACCCCGGCTGAAGGATGAACTGCAACACGTCGCGGTCACTGATATCCGCATCTTCGGCTAGCAAACCGCGCTTGATCGCCTTGCGCCGCACCGCATCCAGCGGCACGCCGGCACCGTCGTCGCGGATGTCGAAAATCATGTCGCCACCCTCGCGAGACAAGTCGAGAGTGATCCGCCCCTGCGCCGGTTTGCCGGCCGCGACGCGCACCTCGGCCGATTCCAGGCCATGGTCCACGGCGTTGCGCAGCATGTGCTCCAGCGGCGCGGCCATGCGTTCGAGCACGTTGCGGTCCATCTCGCCTTCAGCATTGCCGATGATGAATTCCACGTCCTTGCCCAGCTCACTGGAGACCTGTCGAACGATGCGCTTCAAACGCGGCAGCATCCGCTCGAACGGCACCATGCGCGTGCGCATCAGGCCTTCTTGCAACTCGGTATTGATGCGGCCCTGTTGCTGCAGCAGGTTTTCCGCGTCCTGATTGCGCCGGTCGAGGGTTTCCTTGAGGTCCAGCAAGTCAGAGGCCGATTCGAACAGCGCACGCGACAGTTGCTGCAATTGCGAGTGTCGGTCCATTTCCAGCGGGTCGAATTCTTCGTAGCCCAGGCGTTCGGCGTCGACTTGCTGACGGCTGAGAATCCGCCCCTGGGTTTCGGTATCGAGCCGGCGCAATTGGTCGCGCATCCGCTCGATGGTGGTCTCCATCTCGCTCAAGGTGACGCGCGCATCGTTGACCTGCTGTTCGATACGGCCACGGAAGATCGACGTTTCGCCCGCCAGGTTGACCAGATCGTCGAGCAGTTCCGCCGAGACCTTGACCATGTCGGCACCGGCGTCGGCTTGTGCTACAGGCGTCTCGGGCTTGGCCACGGCAGGCGCCGCCACGGTCGAAGGGAGCTTGGCCGGTTGGAGCACGGCCGGGTGGCTGAAATTCTTGATGGCATCGATCAGTCGGTCAGCCGGCGGCAACGGCTGACCGGCGCGGGTGGCATCCAGCATCTGCGCCAGCCGATCGTGGCTGCTTTGCAACAACGTGAACAACGCCGCGCTCGGTTGCAACGCGCCCGCCGACAGGCTTTCGTAGAGAAACTCCAGCTCATGGGCAAGGTCGCCGATGGGGGCGATTTCCACCATGCGCGCGCCGCCCTTGAGCGTGTGCAAGTCTCGTAGCAGGGTTTCTATTTCTTGTCGGCTCGACGGCTCGGCTTGCCAACGCACAAGCGCGGCGCCGGAGTTTTCGATGATGTCGAAACCTTCTTCGAGGAAGATCTCCAGCAACTCGGGATCATGGCCCGGCGAATCGTTGGCCGGTGTGGGCTCGGCCACTTCGGCGGCGCTGGCATTGCCTTGACGAAAGGCGCGAATCGCCTCGATCAACTCGCTCGGGGTCCCCAGCGATTGCTGATTCTGCAACTGTTCAAGTAGCAGGGCGAGGCGGTCATGGCTCTTTTGCAGCAACTGCGCCAGGGTTTCACTGTGGTTGTAACGGCGGTCCACCAAGCCTTCGTAAAGGCTTTCCAGTTCATGGGCCAAATCGCCGACCGGCTCGACTTCGGCCATCCGCGCACCGCCCTTGAGCGTGTGCAAATCGCGCTGCAAGGACGACAACGGGGCGGCGTTGTCCGGGTCACGCAACCAGCGTTGCAGGGCCTGACCAGCACTTTCGAGGATGTCCATTGCTTCTTCGAGGAAGATGGAAACGATTTCGTCGTCGAACTCCACCGGGGTCGCCGTTTGCTCAAGTTCGGCGGTGGCGCTGCCCAGTTCGCGAATGCTCAGGGTGCGGCTGCCGTCACTGCGAATCAGGCCCATGGACGATGGGTCGAGGCTTTCATCGAGCAACTCGCGCAACGCCCGGATGCGTTCCGGCTGCGGGCTGACTTCCTGGCCGGCGGCCAGTTCGTCGAGCATGTTGATCAGCGCTTCGTGAGCACTTTGCGCTTCATGGAAAAACCGCTCGCTGACCGCCAGGCTGCTCTCTTCCACCGCGCCATACAGGTCGAGCAAGGCTTCGCAGAGTGCGTCCACCGGGTGCAGATCGGCGAGGTGCGCGCCCTCGCCGAGCGTGGTCAGTTCATCCAGCAACGCGGTCAATTCCTGACGTTCGCCGGGATGCTGTTGCCAGCGCTGCAACAAGCTTTCGGCGTCCAGCAGGATGTCCATGCCCTGGGCCAGGAAGTTGTTGATCAACTGCGGGTCGCGCTTGGTTCGCAGCGCGGTATCGGGCGTGCTCAACAGCGTTTGCAGACGCTCGGCGAGTAATGACTGGGTGCGTTCGATCAATGAGCCGGCACCGCGAATCTGCGCCAACGGATCGGTCGTGAGCTGGCGCAAGCCGAGCCGGAACAAGCCTTCGGCTTCCAGCAACAGTTCGACTTCGTCCAGGTCCAGCGCTATCAGATGCGCCTTGTACTCACGGGCCAGTTGATCCAGTGGCGTTGCCAGCTCGGCGATCGGCAAGACGCCGGCCATCGAGGCGCTGCCCTTGAGCGTGTGCAACGCTCGCTGCAATTCGTCGCTGGCCTGAAGCGGCACATGCTCGGCAGCCTGATCAAGGAAGCGATTGAGGCTGGCCAGGTGGGTTTCGGCTTCTTTGCGGAAGATCTCCAGCAACAGCGGATCAAGGGCCGCCACGTCCTGGGTATCTTCATCGCAGGCAGGTGCATCGCCTTTGGCGAGGGCATGGGCGCGCGCGGCCAACTGGTCGACATCGTTGCGCTGACGCTGGACATTGCCGGCGTACTCGGTCACCAGTTCCGGCAGTAAATTCAGGGTATCGGCAAGCAGTTGTTGCACGGCGGCCCCCGGCGCGACGTTGTCCTCCAGCACACGGTTGAGCAGGTTTTCCACCGCCCATGCCAGCTCGCCCAGCACCAACGCGCGGACCATCCGGCCGCTGCCTTTCAAGGTGTGGAACGCTCGGCGCAATTCGCTCAAGGCACACTTGTCGTCGGGGTTGGACGTCCAGCGCGGCAAGTATTCCTGGAGGATATCCAGGACCTCATCGGTCTCTTCGAGGAAGACTTCGCGCAACTCTTCGTCGACCGGTTCCTCACCGGCGGGCGGCGGCAACAGGCTGCCTGGGGTGGTCAGCGCGGGCGGATTGACGGAGGACACCGGGCTGGCCAGCACATCGGCCAGCGTCTGCACGATCTCGGGGTCATCGAGCACCTGCATCTGCTGCATGACCTGGGCTTCACTCGGGCTGAGCACATCGTCGAGCATCGGTACTTGCAGTTCGCTGGGGAAAACCCCGAGCGACGCCAGGCTTTTTTCAGCGACATCGAGCAGTTGTTCCCCCGGTGCTTCGGGATCGTCGCCGAGGCGTTCCAGGTAATACTCGATGCTGGTCACCACATCGGCCAGGCTGTCCAGTTCCTGCCAATCGGGCTGGTCCGGCTCCAGCAGCAAATGGTCGCGAATGAAGTGATTGCAGGTTTCGACCAGGCTCGCCGCCCGGCTCAACGGGATCATCGACAACGCGCCGCGCACTTGCGTCAGCAACGCCGGCAGCGCCTGCAGTTGCTGGCGATCCCAGTCGGCGTCGATGTAGTCGACGATCATGTCCTTGGCTTGTTGCAGGCAGATGCGCGCTTCGCGGATGACGATCTGGTGAATCTGAGTCAGGTCGGTGGTCGGCAGGCGGCTTTCTTCCTGGCTCTCGGGCTCCACGGTGCCGACCATGCCGGCCAGGGTGGCTTCGACGTAGAGCAAGGCGCCCGCGACGTCCATGAGGATGGCGTCGTTGGGTTCGCGCTGGCCCTGAACCAGGCTGAGTACCACCGCCAGTTGATCGATGATGACTTTGCGCGGCTGCCCAAACCCCAGCACCGCCAGGGTGTCGGCGATCTGGCGCAGTGGCGCCAGCAGGCTGTCGAGGTCCGAGGTGTGCTGACGGTCGCTGCGCACGAACAGGTCCAGGCGCTCCTTGACCCGCACCAGTTCTTCGCAGAGCGCGGCCAGCACCGAACGCATGGCATCGCGGTCGGGACCGGCCAGGCGTGCGCGTTCTTCATCGACCATCGCGCTGTCGGGCAACGCGTCGTCCAGTGAGTAGCGATCTTTCATGGTCAGCATCTGCCCGGTAGGAAGTTCGGCCTTGGCAATGTAGAACAGCAAACTCTTGAGCAGCTCGGGCGGTGCCGGCTGATTGATCCCGCGGATGCCTTGTTCGAGCAAACGCTTGAGTTCTTTGTCAGCGTCCTTGAACAGGCTGCGCAGCGCCGGGCTGTTGGCGATCACGTCTGTGCGCATGCCTTCGACCAGTGCCGAGGCGACTTGCCACAGCGGGCTCAGGGGCGCATCAGCGCATATCCCTTCAAGGCGTGAAAAAACCTTGGCCAGATAATTAAAATGGGTGTCGTCATCCTGTTCTCGCAGCAACCCGACCAGTGCCATTTGCAGCATCTGGCGCAATTTGCGCAGCACATTGGCGAAGTCCGCAGGCTCAAGCAGCGCCAGCGACGCTTCGTCCAACGGTGGCAAGTCCACCAGTTGCGGGCTGAACAGGCTGGTTTCCGACAGCAGGGTTTCACCCCGGGCGCTGCGCAAATCGTTAATCAGCGGCAACACCACCAAGGGCAGGTCACGGCGTGCCCCTTGTATGCGGTCGAGGTAAATCGGCAGTTGCCCGAGGGCTTGCATCAACAGGTGCAGCGCTTCATCACGATGGCTGACGCGGTTCTGCAGCAAGGCGCTGGCCAGCTGTTCCATTTCTTCGGCGAGCAGGGCCGCGCCGTAGAACTCGACCATCTGCAAACTGCCGTGAACCTGATGGATGTACGCCAGGCAATCGCTCAAGGCGTGCAGCGCCTGCGGGTCATCAAGCAACGTTTCGATTGCTTGATGGGCCTGCTTCAGCGTTTCGGCAATCTCGCCTTTGACCCACTCGAGGGCCACATAGTCGTGCCGATCACCCATAACCACTCCAGTCCCTACGCCTTTCAAAAATCATACGCCTGTGGCCGGTTCAAGCCTTGTCCGCCGCCTGCGCCTTGGCGGCCGGCAAGGTGAAACCGGACACCGAACGCCTCAGCTGACTGGCCATTTTAGCCAGGTTGCCGATGCTCTCGGCAGTGGCGGTGGAACCGGACGAGGTCTGCGAGGTGATCTGTTGAATCACGTTCATCGTCAGGGAAATCTGCCCGGCCGAAGACGTTTGTTGCTGCGCAGCATTGGAAATACTCTGGATCAACGCCGCGAGGGTCTTCGATACGCCTTCGATTTCTTCCAGGGCCACACCGGCATCCTGCGCCAGACGCGCTCCCCGCACCACTTCGGTGGTGGTCTGCTCCATGGAAATGACCGCTTCGTTGGTGTCCGTCTGGATCGCCCGCACCAGGGTTTCGATTTGCCGGGTCGCGGCGGATGAACGCTCGGCCAGGCGCTGGACTTCGTCGGCCACCACGGCAAAACCGCGCCCGGCGTCACCGGCCATCGATGCCTGGATCGCCGCGTTGAGCGCGAGTATGTTGGTCTGGTCGGCAATGTCATCGATCAGGCTGACAATGTCGCCAATTTCCTGGGAGGACTCGCCCAGACGCTTGATGCGCTTGGCGGTGTCCTGAATCTGCTCGCGAATGTTGTCCATGCCGTGGATGGTGTTGTGCACCACTTCGTTGCCCTTGTTGGCAATTTCCACCGAACGCTCGGCCACCGCTGACGACTCGGCGGCATTGGCCGAGACCTGATCGATGGACTGGGCCATGTCGTTGATCGCCGTCGAGGCTTCGGAGATCTGCTGCGCCTGATGCTCCGAGGCTTGTGCCAGGTGCATGGCGGTGGCCTGGGTTTCCTGCACGGCGGCGGCCACCTGGCCGGCAGTGAGGTTGATGGTCGCCACCAGGTCGCGCAATTGGTCCACGGAATAGTTGATCGAGTCGGCAATGGTCCCGGTGAAGTCTTCGGTCACCGAGGCGGTGACGGTCAAGTCGCCGTCGGCCAGGTCTTCGATTTCGTCCAGCAGGCGCATGATCGCGCTCTGGTTACGTTCGTTCTTTTCGGCGGTTTCCCGAAGCTGACGATTGGTTTCGCGCACCATCACCATCCCTATCAGAATGATCGACATCAGCGCCAGCAGGCCCAGCACGTAACCGCCGATGGTGTCGGTATTGCGCCCGCCGGCAAGGTTTTCGAACCCGGTGGCCAAGTGCGAGGCTTCATCGAGCAAGGTTTGCGACAGGGTAAATATGTTGGTGGCCGACTCGCGGACCTTGAACAATTCGGGGGAGGTTTCGAGGATTTCATCCACCGAGCCCGAGACGAATTCAAACAGCTCGGAAATCTCGCTCAAGCGAGCGCGAGCATCGCGGTCCTCGACCTGGCTGATTCTCAGCGCCACATTGCCCTGAAGCATGCCGTTGAGCACCTGGCCGAAACACGCGGCATCGCGGCCGAAGGCGTCGGCGGCCTGCTGCGAGTTTTCGTCGCCGGACAGCACGGTGTTCACCGCGCCCAAAATGCGCTCGGCCAGCAGCGATTGGCGCTGGGCCATCGCCACCTGCGCGGCCGGTGCGCCGCGTTGCAGGAGGATTTCGACGACTTTCTCGTACTCGACCTGCAACTGCGGCACGGTTTCGGCCAGGGTCGCCGCGACCTGATGCAGCGACAGCACCGTCTGCTCGCTGGAGAGAATGGCGTCGGTGTTTTTCAGCAAGCGTTCCCAATCGAGCTGCACGGCGCGCATTTCCGGGCGCACGGTGGTCGGCGCTGGCGGCAGGCCGGTGGCCGGGTCGCCCTTCTTCAGGTATCCCCAACGCAGGGCAAAGTCGTTGCGCGCATCACTGAGCAACTTGAACGCGGCCGCTTTGCCAGCGGCAGCTTCGGTGGCATTTTTGGCGATGCGCTGGGACAGCACGCGCAGCTCGCCGGCGTGGCCGATGTACTGTTTGTCGTACGTGGCTTGGGTATTGAGGTAAGCGAAATTGGCGAACAGCAGCATGATGAACACGATCAGCGCGATAAACAGCACGATGATCTGCGAACGGCTGCGCGATCCTTCTGGCTTGCCTGTTTGTGCTTTTGTCATCGGTCCTCGCCTGTCCTGCCCAATTCACTACTCGCCCTTGTAGGAGCAGGGCTTGCCCGCGATGGCATCACCCCGGTCCAAAGTGAGACCGCGCCGTCTGCATCGCGGGCAAGCCCGGCTCCTACAGGGTCCGGGGATTACACCGCTACATGCATAAAGCTTTGTGACTGCGCCAGCGCAAACGGGCTGAACACCTGCCAGGCCTGCTCTCGCTGAAACCGGCCTTTGACGAAGCCCGACATTGGCCCGTTCAAATGATCTGCCGGCTGCAGGCTGTCCTGGGCAAAGTGCTGCAAGCCGAAGACTTCGTCGACCAGCAACCCGGCAAAAATTTCGTTATGTTCCACCACCAACACGCGCCGCTGCTTGCGCACAGCCGAGGCTTCGTGGCCAAAAAAACCACCCAGGTCCATGATCGGCAGCAATCGCCCACGCAAGTTGGCCACCCCTTTGACCCAGGGTTTGACGCCCGGCAATTGGGTGAAGCGCGGTTCATGCAGGACTTCGCTGACTTCGCCCATCGGCGCGACGTACCAGTCCTCGCCCAAGCGGAAACCAATGCCGCTCCAGCTGTCCTGTCGGGTCGGCTGGGACGGTAAATCCGCCGCCAGCAGACGACAGCGCTGATCGATCTGCAGCAGCAGCTCGAAAGCCGTCAGCGATTCAGTCATGGGCGGACGTTCAACCGGCCAGCACGTTGTTCAGGGTTTTGATCAGGGTTTCTTCGTCGACCGGTTTGGTCAGGTAATCCTTGGCCCCCTGGCGCGTGCCCCAGACCTTGTCGGTTTCCTGATCCTTGGTGGTGATGATGATCACCGGGATGTGCCCGGTTTCCGGGTCTTTGGTCAGCTGGCGAGTCGCCTGGAAGCCGTTGAGGCCAGGCATGACGATGTCCATCAACACGGCGTCAGGTTTTTCCTGACGGGCCAGGGCCACGCCGTCGGCGCCGTTCTCGGCTTTCAACACTTCGTGACCGTGCTTTTCCAGCATGCCGGTCAGTTTGTACATTTCGGTCGGCGAATCATCGACGATCAGAATACGAGCCATGGTCTTCCCCATTCTTGTCGACACCGGGCCCGCTGGCCGAGCGTCACTGTGCGTGTCCTACTGCGGCAAAACGGCGGCGAAGCCCGGAACATGGGCCTGGATCGCGTTCAGCAGTTCTTCCTTGCTGAAAGGCTTGGTCAAAAACTGGTCGGAGCCAACGATGCGCCCCTTGGCCTTGTCGAACAGCCCGTCCTTGGACGACAGCATAATCACTGGCGTGGACTTGAACGCACTATTGTTCTTGATTAAAGCGCAGGTCTGATAGCCATCCAGACGCGGCATCATGATGTCGACAAAGATGATGCCGGGATGGTTATCGGCAATCTTGGCCAGCGCATCGAAACCGTCGATGGCCGTAATGACTTCACAACCCACATTCTTCAACAGCGTTTCGGCGGTGCGACGAATCGTCTTCGAATCGTCGATCACCATGACCTTCAAGGCGCTGGAATGCTGATCCATAAATGCTCTACCGTCGCCTTTGCGAAACAAATTGTCCGTTTGCGCTCGAAACCCTTGATACTCAAGGGCCAGCATGACATGGCAGCCTTTTTAGCACAGTCTCCAAAACCAATCTATCGGCCGACTTGCACGATGGTTTTTCCTTGACCGGGAACACACTCAGCGCCACTCTGACGCCACTTTTTCATGTCCATTCGGACCACCCAAATTCGAGGAAAAACCCATGAGCGTTCGCGTCGGGATTGTCATGGACCCCATTGCCAGCATCTCCTATAAAAAGGATAGCTCGCTGGCCATGCTGCTGGCCGCGCAGAAGCGCGGCTGGGAACTGTTCTATATGGAACAGCGCGATTTGTACCAGGGCGAAGGCCAGGCTCGCGCGCGGATGCGTCCGCTGCAAGTGTTCGCCAACCCGGAAAAATGGTTCGAACTGGGCGCCGAGAGCGATGCGCCGCTCAGCGATCTGAACGTGATCCTGATGCGCAAGGATCCACCGTTCGACATGGAGTTCGTTTACTCCACCTATTTGCTGGAACAAGCCGAAAGCGCCGGCGTGCTGGTGGTCAACAAGCCGCAGAGCCTGCGTGACTGCAACGAAAAACTGTTCGCCACGCTGTTCCCGCAATGCACGCCGCCGACCGTGGTCAGCCGTCGCGCCGATGTGCTGCGTGAATTCGCCGCCAAGCACGGCGACGTGATCCTCAAGCCGCTGGACGGCATGGGTGGCACGTCGATCTTCCGTCATCGCGCTGGTGATCCGAACCTGTCGGTGATCCTGGAAACCCTGACGGCGCTGGGCGCCCAGCAGATCATGGGCCAGGCGTACCTGCCGGCGATCAAGGACGGCGACAAACGCATCCTGATGATCGACGGCGAGCCGGTGGATTACTGCCTGGCGCGCATTCCGGCCGCCGGAGAAACCCGTGGCAACCTCGCCGCCGGTGGTCGTGGCGAAGCCCGTCCATTGACCGAGAAGGATCGCTGGATCGCGGCACAAGTGGGCCCTACCCTGCGTGAAAAAGGTCTTTTGTTTGTTGGCCTGGACGTGATCGGCGAGCATCTGACCGAAATCAACGTCACCAGCCCGACCTGCATCCGCGAAATCGATAACGCCTTTGGCACCGACATCGGCGGCCTGCTGATGGATGCCATCGATCAGAAGCTCAAGGCTCGCTGATATAGAACAGTCTAAGGACCCCCAACATTGCGTTATCATGCGCGGCCTGTGAAAAACGCGATGTTGGTTTTCTTGCCATGACCCTCCCGTCCGATCTGCCTGCTGAACTCGCCCATCGTGGCGTGCGCCCGGCCGATCGCCTCGGTTTTACCCTGTTTCTCGCGGCGTTGATTCACCTGGCCTTGCTGTTGGGCGTCGGCTTTACGATGGTCGAACCCAAAACCATCAGCAAAACCCTGGAAATCACCCTCGCCACCTTCAAAAGCGAAAAGAAGCCCGAAAAAGCCGATTTCCTCGCCCAGGAAAATCAGCAAGGCAGCGGCACCCTGGATAAAAAAGCGATTCCCAAGACCACCGAGGTCGCGCCGTTCCAGGACAACAAAGTGCAGAAAGTCACGCCACCGCCCGCCGCCAAGCCTGAAGTACAGGAAGCAGCGCCCAAGGCAGCCGTGACTACCGTCGCACCCCAACCTAAAAAAGCGCCGGCCAAGAACGAAGAGGTCAAGCCACAGGCCAAGCCTGCCGTGGCCGCGCCGACGTTTGACAGTGCCCAGCTGTCCAGCGACATCGCCAGCCTCGAAGCGGAACTGGCCAATGAACAACAGCTGTACGCCAAGCGCCCGCGCATTCACCGCTTGAGCGCGGCTTCGACCATGCGCGACAAAGGCGCCTGGTATAAGGACGAATGGCGCAAGAAGGTCGAGCGCATCGGCAACCTCAATTACCCCGACGAAGCCCGACGCAAGCAGATTTACGGCAATTTGCGCTTGATGGTTTCGATCAACCGGGACGGCTCGTTGTATGAAGTGCTGGTGCTGGAGTCGTCCGGGCAGCCGCTGCTGGATCAGGCGGCACAGCGGATCGTGCGGCTCGCGGCCCCGTTTGCGCCGTTTACCGGGGATCTGTCGGACATCGACCGCCTGGAAATCATCCGCACCTGGAAATTTGCCCGCGGCGACCGCCTCTCGAGCAATTGAACACTGCATATCCCCCTGTGGGAGCGGGCTTGCCCGCGAAGAGGTCGGCACATTCAGCATAAATATCGACCGACCTGACGCCTTCGCGGGCAGGCCCGCTCCCACAATGATCTCTGTTGCCGGGGAAAATCGGGGCATTTCCCGTGCATCCCCAGCTTGTCAGTTCGCCCCTCCAACGCCACACTAGCGCTCATGAAGAATGTCAGCCCCAGCTACCTCAAGCATCACTTCCTGATCGCCATGCCTCACATGGCCGACCCGAACTTTGCGCACACCTTGACCTACATCGTCGAGCACACGGCCAATGGTGCCATGGGGCTGGTGATCAACCGCCCGCAAGACCTGAACCTGGCCGAGATCCTTGAGCAACTGCGCCCGGACATCGAGCCCCCACCGCTGTGCCGGCATGTGCCGATTTTCATCGGCGGCCCGGTGCAGACGGATCGCGGTTTTGTCCTGCACCCCAAAGGGCAGAGTTATCAGGCGACCGTTGATCTGGAAGGCGATCTGTCCCTGTCCACCTCTCAAGACGTACTGTTTGCCATTGCCGACGGTGTCGGCCCGGCGAAAAGCCTGATTGCCCTCGGCTACGCCGGTTGGGAAGCCGGGCAACTGGACGCCGAACTGGCTCAGAACGCCTGGCTGACCTGCCCGTTCGACGCCGACATCCTGTTCAACACCAGCAGCGAATTGCGTCTGGAAGCGGCGGCCAAGCATCTGGGCGTCAACCTCAGCCTGCTCACCAGCCAGGCGGGGCACGCCTGATGGCCCTGCGCCTGATATTGGGTTTCGACTACGGCACCAAACAGATCGGCGTCGCGGTCGGGCAGGTGATTACCGGCCAGGCCCGCGAGTTGTGTACGTTGAAAGCGCAGAACGGCGTTCCGGACTGGAATCAGGTCGAAGCCCTGATCAAAGAATGGAAACCCGACGCAGTGGTGGTGGGCCTGCCCTTGAACATGGATGGCACCCAAAGCGACATGTGCCTGCGCGCGGAAAAATTCGCCCGCCGTCTCAACGGCCGCTACAACCTGCCTTTCTATACCCACGATGAACGCCTGACCACGTTTGAAGCCAAAGGCGAACGACGTGATCGTGGCGGGCAAAAAGGCAGTTACCGCGACAACCCGGTGGACGCCATCGCCGCCGCCCTGCTGCTGCAAGGCTGGCTCGACGAAAACACCGCATTGTTCGAATCCTGAAGAGGCGCAGCAAGCGTCTCTACTTAGCGACAACCCGAGCCAGGCGTCACACCCGCAGAACCCGGCTCGGGCCCAAGAAGGAGCAACCATGAGCCTGCCCAATCCCGCCGAACTGATCAGCCAGATGGCGATCCGTCTCAAGGCACACCTGGAACACCGTGGCATCAGCGAACCGCGTTATATCGGTATCCGTACCGGCGGCGTCTGGGTCGCCCAGGCGTTGCTCGAAGAACTGGGCAGCGATTCGCCGCTCGGTACGCTGGACGTGTCCTTCTACCGCGACGACTTCAGCCAGAACGGCCTGCACCCACAGGTTCGCCCGTCGGCACTGCCATTCGAGATCGAAGGCCAGCATCTGGTGCTGATCGACGACGTGCTCATGAGCGGCCGGACCATCCGCGCTGCCATGAACGAACTCTTCGACTACGGCCGCCCGGCCAGCGTAACGCTGGTCTGCCTGCTGGACCTGGACGCCAGCGAACTGCCGATCCGCCCGAACGTGGTTGGCGCGACGCTGTCGCTGGCCGCCCATGAACGAGTGAAGCTTTCCGGCCCCGAACTCAAGCTTGAACTGCAAGACCTCGCCCTTTAATCCGCCCTATTGAGAGTCCCCTCGCGATGACGCCTCTAGATACCAAGCGCCCGCTGCAGCTCAATGATCAGGGCCAGCTGCGCCACTTCCTCTCGCTCGACGGTTTGCGCCGCGAGCTGCTGACGGAAATCCTCGACACCGCTGACTCGTTCCTCGAAGTCGGCGCCCGGGCCGTGAAGAAAGTCCCGTTGCTGCGCGGCAAGACCGTGTGCAACGTGTTCTTCGAAAACTCGACCCGCACTCGCACCACCTTCGAACTGGCGGCCCAGCGGCTGTCGGCGGACGTGATCACCCTGAACGTGTCGACCTCGTCGGCGAGCAAGGGCGAAACCCTGCTCGACACCCTGCGCAACCTGGAGGCCATGGCCGCCGACATGTTCGTCGTGCGCCACGGCGACTCCGGCGCCGCGCACTTCATCGCCGAGCATGTGTGCCCGCAAGTGGCAATCATCAACGGCGGCGACGGCCGTCACGCGCACCCGACGCAGGGCATGCTCGACATGCTCACCATCCGCCGGCACAAGGGTGGTTTTGAAAATCTCTCGGTGGCCATCGTCGGCGACATCCTGCACTCGCGGGTGGCGCGCTCGAACATGCTGGCCCTGAAAACCCTGGGTTGCCCGGACATCCGCGTGATCGCGCCGAAAACCCTGCTGCCCATCGGCATCGAGCAATACGGCGTGAAGGTTTACACCGACATGACCGAAGGCCTGAAAGACGTCGACGTGGTGATCATGCTGCGCCTGCAGCGCGAACGCATGGCCGGCGGCCTGCTGCCGAGCGAAGGCGAGTTCTACCGCCTGTTCGGCCTGACCACCGCACGCCTGGCCGGGGCCAAGCCCGATTGCATCGTCATGCACCCGGGGCCGATCAACCGTGGGGTGGAAATCGAGTCGGCGGTGGCCGACGGCCCGCACTCGGTGATCCTCAACCAGGTCACCTACGGTATTGCGATTCGTATGGCCGTGCTGTCCATGGCCATGAGCGGGCAGACTGCGCAACGTCAATTCGAGCAGGAGAACGCCCAGTGAAGCTCAGTATTCTCGGCGCCCGCGTGATCGATCCAGCCACGGGGCTGGATCAAGTAACCGATATCCACATTGAAGCCTGCAAAGTCGTCGCCCTTGGCGCTGCGCCAGCCGGTTTTGTCGCCGTCGACACAATCGACGCCCATGGCCTCGTGGCTGCTCCCGGCCTGGTTGACCTGAACGTCGCCCTGCGCGAGCCGGGTTACAGCCGCAAAGGCTCGATCATCAGCGAAACCCGCGCAGCAGCCGCCGGTGGCGTCACCAGCCTGTGCTGCCCGCCGAAAACCAAACCGGTGCTGGACACTTCGGCCGTGGCCGAACTGATCCTCGACCGCGCGCGTGAAGCCGGCAACACCAAAGTGTTCCCGATTGGCGCCCTGAGCAAAGGCCTGGACGGCGAACAGCTTGCCGAGCTCGTTGCGCTGCGCGATGCCGGTTGCGTGGCCTTCGGCAATGGCCTGGAGAGCTTTCGCAATACCCGCACCCTGTGCCGGGCGCTGGAATACGCGGCGACATTCGACCTCACGGTGATTTTCAATTCCCAGGACCATGATCTGGCCGAAGGTGGCCTGGCCCATGAAGGCCCGACCGCCAGTTTCCTCGGCTTGCCGGGCATACCGGAAACCGCGGAGACCGTGGCCCTGGCCCGCGATCTGTTGTTGGTTGAGCAGAGCGGCGTGCGCGCGCACTTCAGCCAGCTCACCAGCGCTCGCGGCGTGGCCCTGATCGCCCAGGCCCAGGCCCGCGGGCTGCCGGTGACCGCCGATGTCGCCCTGTATCAGCTGATCCTGACGGATGAAGCCTTGATCGACTTCAGCAGCCTCTATCACGTCCAGCCACCGCTACGCACCCGCGCCGACCGCGATGGCCTGCGCGAGGCAGTGAAATCGGGTGTGATCTCGGCCATTTCCAGCCATCACCAGCCACACGAGCTGGACGCCAAACTGGCGCCGTTCGGCGCCACGGAGCCGGGCATCAGCAGTGTTGAATTGCTGCTGCCGTTGGCGATGACGCTGGTGGAGGATGGTTTGCTCGACCTGCCGACGTTACTGACACGCTTGAGCACCGGCCCGGCCGAGGCCTTGCGCTTGCCGGCAGGTCGTTTGGCGGTCGGCGGGCCGGCGGACATCGTGCTGTTCGACCCGACAGCGTCGACGGTGGCGGGTGAAACCTGGTTGTCCAAGGGTGAAAACTGCCCGTTCATCGGGCATAGCCTGCCGGGCGTAGTGCGTTACACCCTGGTGGATGGGCGGATCAGTCACCAGGCATAAGACCGCGTGGCTACAATCGCGAGCAAGCTTTGCTCCTACGGGATTGTGTATGAACACCCTGTAGGAGCATGGCTTGCCAGCGATGGCTTACTGGAAAGCACCTCTGTTCTGAGCGTTACGCACGGAAACCTGGTCATTCAGTGTCCAGAAGTCATACAGCACCCCCACAAAGAACAACCCGCCCGTCACCAGGTACAGCAAGCCGCTGATCCACTTCCCCTGATACATCCGGTGCACGCCGAACACCCCTAGAAACGTCAGCAGAATCCACGCCACGTTGTACTCGATAGGCCCAGCGGTGAACCGAAGGTCAGCTTCACGGTCCATAGCCGGGATCAGAAATACGTCGATCAGCCAGCCAATCCCCAGCAAACCAAAGGTGAAGAACCAGATCGTCCCGGTCACAGGCTTGCCGTAATAGAAGCGGTGGGCCCCGGTAAAACCAAAAATCCACAGCAGATACCCGATCACTTTGCTGTGAGTATCCTGATGCGCGGCCGACTGTTGATAGCTGTTCATGAATGACCTCGATTCACACGATAGAGAAATATTCTTTAAATCTTTGTGACTTTTTTACAGGTAGCCGACGTATGGCAAATGCTACCGTGGGTCCCGTCAAAGCCTTATAGCACCTGACTTCTGTCCGACAATTGCGTCAATCTGCCGCTTGTTTGGTTCAAATGGCCACCAGGTTGAATCGACCAACGGCCTCGGAAGGGTAAAAAAAGCTGTTATAAAGTTGCGCGTTCACCCATTCGAGCCCTGCCTAATGCGTCCATTTTTCAAGACATGGCTAACCATTTGCCTTTTGATGCCACTGGCCGCCCACGCCACCAATCGTGAGCAACGTCTTCCAAACGTTAATGGTTACACCCCAAAATCCCATGCTTCTGCTCCTTCGAACAAAAGCAAACAAACTGCAAAACTGTCGAGCGAACCGAGCAACGCCAACAGCAAACTTGTACCGCCGATGGCGAGCAAGGAAAGCAGCAATGTGCTGAGCCGCGCCGTCAACGTCCTCGGTACTCCCTACCGTTGGGGCGGCAGTAGCCCAAGTAAAGGGTTCGATTGCAGTGGCCTGGTGAAATACGCGTTCAACGACGCTACGTTTGACCTGCCGCGCACTTCCAATGCCATGGCCAGCGGTCATGGCGAGAAAGTCGATCGCGACGAACTGAAGCCCGGCGACCTGATTTTCTTCAACATCAAAAGCCGTCGAGTCAATCACGTTGCCATCTACCTGGGCAATGACCGCTTCATCCACGCGCCCCGCCGTGGCAAGTCGGTGAGCATCGATACGCTGAAGAAACCGTACTGGGAAAAACACTACGTGGTTGCCAAGCGGGTTCTGCCAAAAGAACCGAATCAGATGCGCGTCGTACAGCGCTGATGAAATCCCGGGCCTGACCCGGGATGATCACTCCCACGCTCTGTGTGGGAGCGATCACCTCCTCCTCAGAAGTTATCCGGCGACCGCGCCTTATCCCGCGCATGCTCGCGACTGATCAAGCCCTTGGTCACCAACTCCTTCAAGCACATATCCAGCGTCTGCATCCCCAGCGATCCTCCCGTCTGAATCGATGAGTACATCTGCGCCACCTTGTCCTCGCGGATCAGGTTACGGATCGCCGACGTACCCAACATGATCTCGTGCGCCGCAATCCGCCCGCCGCCGATCTTCTTCACCAGTGTCTGCGACACCACCGCCAGCAACGATTCCGACAGCATCGACCGCACCATCGACTTCTCATCCCCCGGAAACACATCCACCACCCGGTCGATGGTTTTCGCCGCTGACGTGGTGTGCAGCGTGCCAAACACCAGATGCCCGGTCTCGGCAGCGGTCAGCGCCAGGCGAATGGTCTCCAGGTCCCGCATCTCCCCTACCAGAATCACGTCCGGGTCTTCGCGCAGGGCCGAGCGCAGGGCCGTGGCAAAGCTGCGCGTATCGCGATGCACCTCGCGCTGGTTGATCAGGCATTTGCGCGATTCGTGGACAAACTCGATCGGGTCTTCGATGGTGAGGATGTGGTGATGGCGATGGCTGTTCAGGTAGTCGATCATCGCCGCCAACGTGGTGGACTTGCCGGAACCGGTCGGCCCGGTGACCAGCACCAGCCCGCGCGGCGCATCGGTGATCTTGCGAAACACCTCGCCCATGCCGAGGTCGTCCATGCTCAGAACCTTCGATGGAATGGTCCTGAACACCGCCCCGGCGCCACGGTTCTGGTTAAACGCGTTCACCCGAAAACGCGCCACACCAGGCACTTCGAATGAGAAATCGGTTTCCAGGTGTTTCTCGAAGTCCACCCGCTGGGTGTCGTTCATGATGTCGTGGATCAGTTCCTGTACCTGTTTGTGATCCAGGGCCGGCAGGTTGATGCGCCGTACATCGCCGTCGACACGGATCATCGGGGGCAGGCCAGCTGACAAGTGCAGGTCGGATGCGCCCTGTTTAGCGCTGAAAGCCAGCAGCTCAGTGATATCCATAGCGCTCCTCAATTCCAGTAGAATGCCGCGAACCTTCAGACCGCTGGCGCACATTGAATGTCCACGATAGCAGACAACATTGCTCAGGTTAGTTCACGCATCCGCGCCGCCGCCCTGGCTGCCGGGCGCGATGAGCACAGCGTTCAACTGCTGGCCGTGAGCAAGACCAAACCCGCCGAAGCCGTGCGTGAAGCCTATGCCGCCGGCCTGCGCGACGTTGGCGAGAATTACCTGCAGGAAGCCTTGGGCAAACAGCTCGAACTGGCCGACCTGCCCTTGATCTGGCACTTCATCGGCCCCATTCAATCGAACAAGACTCGCGCTATCGCCGAGCACTTCGACTGGGTGCACTCCGTGGATCGCTTGAAAATCGCACAACGCCTGTCCGAACAACGCCCTGCCGATTTGCCGCCACTGAACATCTGCATCCAGGTCAACGTCAGCGGTGAAGCCAGCAAATCCGGCTGCACCCCGGCCGACCTGCCGGCCTTGGCCAATGCCATCAACGCCTTGCCTCGCATAAAGCTGCGCGGGCTGATGGCAATTCCCGAGCCGACTGAAGATCGCGCCGCCCAGGATGCCGCTTTTGCTGCCGTGCAGCACTTGCAAGCCAGCCTGAACCTGCCGCTCGACACACTTTCCATGGGCATGAGCCACGACCTTGAGTCGGCCATTGCCATGGGCGCCACCTGGGTCCGCGTTGGTACGGCCCTGTTCGGCGCCCGCGACTACGGCCAGCCTTGAAACCCTGGCTGACACCACTCTTTATAAGGACCTGACATGAGCAAAACCCGTATTGCCTTTATCGGTGCCGGCAACATGGCCGCCAGCCTGATCGGCGGCCTGCGCGCCAAAGGTCTGGACGCTGCGCAGATCCGCGCCAGCGATCCCGGTGCCGAAACCCGCGCCAAGGTCGCTGCCGAACACGGCATCGAAGTATTCGCCGACAATGCCGACGCCATTCAAGACGCCGACGTGGTCGTCCTGGCGGTCAAACCTCAGGCGATGAAAGCCGTGTGCGAAGCGATTCGCCCAAGCCTGAAGCCCAATCAACTGGTGGTGTCGATTGCCGCTGGCATCACCTGCGCCAGCATGAACAACTGGCTCGGCGCCCAGCCGATCGTGCGCTGCATGCCTAATACCCCGGCGCTGCTGCGTCAGGGCGTGAGTGGTTTGTTCGCCACGGCCCAAGTGAACGCCGATCAACGCCAGCAAGCCCAAGAGTTGCTGTCGGCTGTCGGCATTGCCCTGTGGCTCAACGAAGAACAGCAACTGGACGCCGTCACTGCGGTGTCCGGCTCCGGCCCGGCGTACTTTTTCCTGCTGATCGAAGCCATGACCGCCACGGGCGTGAAGCTAGGCCTGCCAGCAGACATCGCCGCACAACTCACCCTGCAAACCGCGCTGGGCGCCGCGCACATGGCGGTCGCCAGCGATGTCGATGCCGCCGAACTGCGTCGTCGTGTAACGTCGCCTGCGGGCACCACGGAAGCTGCGATCAAGTCGTTCCAGGCCGGCGGCTTCGAAGCCCTGGTCGAAACGGCACTCGGCGCCGCCGCGCATCGCTCGGCCGAAATGGCTGAGCAACTTGGTCGCTAATCAGCTCTTACAAAGGATTCAATAATGCTAGGACTCAATGACGCTGCCGTTTTCATCATTAAAACCTTGGGCAGCCTGTACCTGCTGATCGTGCTGCTGCGCTTCATCCTGCAACTGGTCCGGGCGAATTTTTACAACCCGCTCTGCCAGTTCATCGTCAAAGCCACCCAACCGCTGCTCAAGCCACTGCGCCGGGTGATCCCGAGCATGTTCGGGCTGGACATGTCGTCGCTGGTGCTGGCGCTGATCCTGCAGATGCTGCTGATGGCGGTCATCCTCACGCTCAAAGGCTTCGACGTTGACTGGCTGCTGTTGGTGCCATGGTCGATCATTGCGCTGTTCTCGCTGTTCTTGAATGTGCTGTTCTACGCCATGATCATCAGCGTGATTCTGTCCTGGGTCGCCCCGGGCAGCCACAATCCGGGGGCTGAGTTGGTCGGCCAGATCACTGAGCCGGTACTCGCGCCGTTCCGCCGCATCATTCCGAACCTGGGCGGCCTCGATATTTCGCCGATCTTCGCGTTCATCGCGATCCAGCTGCTGCAAAGCTGGCTGATCCCGCGCCTTGCGTTCTATGCGTTCATGCCGCAGGGCCTGCTTGGCCTGATCTGATGAGCTACTACCGCTGGGACGGTGACGACCTGATTCTGGAGTGTCACCTGCAACCGGCCGCCCGCAGCGATGATTTCTGCGGGCTGCATGGGGATCGCCTGAAAATCCGCCTGACCGCACCACCGGTCGAAGGCAAGGCAAATGCTTACCTGATGGCGTTTCTGGCCAAGGCGTTTGGGGTCTCCAAGAGCCAGGTGAGTTTGATCAGCGGTGAGCTGAACCGGCAGAAACGGGTGCGGATCTGTTCGCCGAAGAAGCTGCCGGAGTTGCCCGGATTGGCCCGACCTTGATCGTTCCCACGCTCCGCGTGGGAATGCAGCCTGTGACGCTCCGCGTCACCGCCGAAGCAGACGCGGAGCGTCCATTGAGGCATTCCCACGCAGAGCGTGGGAACGATCATGGGTAGTCGCTTGCTGCTAGGGGCAGCGGTCTTTAGACTTACGCCTCATTTCAACGAGAGCAGGGTCGATGCCAACTGCCTTTCCCCCCGATTCTGTTGGTCTGGTGACGCCGCAAGTGGCGCACTTCAGCGAACCCCTGGCCCTGGCCTGCGGGCGTTCGCTTCCAGCCTATGACCTGATCTACGAAACCTACGGCACGCTGAATGCCACGGCGAGCAACGCCGTGCTGATTTGCCATGCGTTGTCCGGTCATCACCACGCTGCCGGTTTTCACAGCCCCGACGACCGTAAACCCGGTTGGTGGGACAGCTGCATCGGGCCCGGCAAGCCGATCGACACCACCAAATTCTTCGTGGTCAGCCTGAACAACCTTGGTGGTTGCAACGGTTCCACAGGCCCGAGCAGCATCAACCCGGACACCGGCAAGCCCTTCGGCGCCGATTTCCCGGTGCTGACCGTGGAAGACTGGGTGCACAGCCAGGCGCGTCTGGCCGACCGCCTCGGCATCGGCCAATGGGCAGCAGTGATCGGTGGCAGCCTTGGCGGCATGCAGGCTATGCAATGGAGCATCACTTACCCCGACCGCATTCGTCACTGCCTGGCTATCGCCTCGGCCCCCAAGCTATCGGCGCAGAACATCGCGTTCAACGAAGTGGCGCGCCAGGCCATCCTCACCGACCCCGAATTCCACGGCGGTTCGTTCCAGGAAGCCGGCGTGATTCCCAAGCGCGGTCTGATGCTGGCCCGGATGGTCGGGCACATCACCTACCTGTCCGATGATTCGATGGGCGAAAAATTCGGCCGTGGCCTGAAAAGCGAAAAGCTCAACTACGATTTTCACAGCGTGGAATTCCAGGTCGAAAGTTACCTGCGCTATCAGGGCGAAGAGTTCTCCGGGCGCTTCGACGCCAACACCTACCTGCTGATGACCAAGGCGCTGGACTACTTCGACCCGGCAGCGAACTTTGATGATGACCTGGCGAAAACCTTCGCCAATGCCCAGGCCAAGTTCTGCGTGATGTCGTTCACCACCGACTGGCGCTTCTCCCCTGCCCGCTCGCGGGAACTGGTGGACGCGCTGATGGCCGCGAAAAAAGACGTCTGCTACCTCGAGATCGACGCCCCGCAAGGCCACGACGCCTTCCTGATTCCGATCCCGCGCTACCTGCAAGCCTTCAGCAACTACATGAACCGCATTTCGCTTTGAGGAAGACATGAGAGCCGATCTGGAAATCATCCAGGAATGGATCCCCGCCGGCAGCCGCGTGCTCGACCTCGGCTGCGGCGATGGCGAACTGCTGACCTGGCTGCGCGACCACAAGCAAGTCACCGGCTATGGCCTGGAAAACGACCCGGACAATATCGCCGAGTGCGTGGCCAAAGGCATCAACGTCATCGAGCAGGACCTGGACAAGGGCCTGGGCAACTTTGCCAGCAACAGCTTCGACATCGTGGTCATGACCCAGGCGCTGCAAGCCGTGCATTACCCGGACAAGATCCTCGACGAAATGCTGCGCGTTGGGCGCCAGTGCATCATCACTTTCCCCAACTTCGGTCACTGGCGCTGCCGCTGGTACCTGGCGAGCAAGGGCCGGATGCCGGTCTCCGAGTTTCTGCCGTACACCTGGTACAACACGCCGAACATCCACTTCTGCACCTTCGAAGACTTTGAGGCGTTGTGTCGCGAACGTGAAGCCAAGGTCATTGATCGGCTTGCCGTGGATCAACAGCATCGGCACGGGTGGGCCAGTAAGCTATGGCCTAATCTGTTAGGTGAGATCGGTATTTACCGCGTCAGCAGCCCCGGGCTGCAGGATCACAAGGTCGCTGTCTGAACCACGACATTCCAAGGAGAACGAATATGGGTCGTCTAGCGCTGTTTCTACTCACTGCCTGCCTGAGCGTCACGGCCATGGCCGCGGACGCCATCAAGGGCGATCGCCAGGAAACCTTTGGCGACGTGACGGTGCACTACAACACCTTCAACTCCACATTCCTGACACCGGACATCGCCAAATCGGCGGAGTTGATCCGCAGCAAGAACCAGGGCGTGATCAATGTTGCCGTGATCAAGGAAGGCAAGCCGCTGGTGGCGCAGGTGAGCGGCACGGTCAAAGACCTGACCAGCCAGAGCGTGCCCCTGCAATTCAAACAAATCACCGAACAAGGTGCGATCTACTACATCGCGCAATACCCGGTGGATCAGCAGGAAGTCCGCACCTTCGAAATCAAGGTGCAGAACGGTGACAAAATCAACACCATCAATTTCAACCAAGAGCTATTCCCCGGCGAATGATCAACTTCACGCAACTCGTATTGGCCAGCCATAACGCCGGCAAACTCAAGGAACTCCAGGCCATGCTCGGCGACTCGGTGCAACTGCGCTCGATCGGCGAGTTCAGCAGCGTCGAACCTGAAGAAACCGGCCTGTCGTTCGTCGAGAACGCCATCCTCAAGGCCCGCAACGCCGCGCGCATCTCCGGCCTGCCGGCGCTCGCCGACGACTCTGGGCTGGCAGTGGATTTCCTCGGCGGTGCGCCGGGTATCTATTCGGCTCGTTATGCCGATGGCAAGGGCGATGCGGCGAACAACGCCAAGCTGCTCGACGTCTTGAAAGACGTGCCCGAGGCCGAGCGCGGCGCGCAGTTTGTCTGTGTATTGGCACTGGTGCGTCACGCCGATGATCCGTTGCCGATCCTCTGCGAAGGCCTGTGGCACGGGCGCATCCTGACGGCGGCCAGCGGTGAACACGGTTTCGGCTATGACCCGCTGTTCTGGGTGCCGGAGCGCGATTGCTCCAGCGCCGAACTGAGCCCGAGCGACAAGAACCAGATCAGTCACCGCGCCCGTGCAATGGATCTGCTGCGCCAGCGTCTGGGCTTGAAATGACCCGTGAATCATCCGCGTCGCCGCTGATCTTCGGCGGTGACGCCCAATCGCCACGGGCGGCACTGCCCGTGCTCCCGCCCTTGGCGCTGTACATCCACATTCCGTGGTGTGTGCGCAAATGCCCTTATTGCGACTTCAACTCCCATACCGCCAGCCCGGTGCTGCCGGAAGAAGAGTACGTCGATGCGCTGCTGGCTGACCTCGATGAAGACTTGCACGCGGTTTACGGCCGCGAACTGAGTTCGATCTTCTTCGGTGGCGGCACGCCAAGCCTGTTCAGCGCCGAAGCCTTGGGCCGATTGCTCAAAGGCGTGGAACAACGCATCCCGTTTGCGCATGACATCGAAATCACCCTGGAAGCCAATCCGGGAACGTTCGAGCAAGACAAGTTCGTGGCGTACCGGAAACTGGGGATCAATCGCCTGTCGATCGGCATCCAGAGTTTTCAGGAAGAGAAACTCAAGGCCCTGGGGCGGATTCACAACGGCGACGAAGCGGTACGCGCCGCTGGCATGGCCCGTCAGGCCGGGTTCGATAACTTCAACCTGGACTTGATGCACGGCCTGCCCGATCAGTCCCTGGAAGATGCCCTGAACGACCTGCGTACCGCCATCGCCCTGAAACCGACTCATTTATCCTGGTATCAGCTGACGCTGGAGCCGAACACGGTGTTCTGGAACCAGCCACCGACACTGCCGGAAGACGACACCCTGTGGGACATTCAGGAAGCGGGTCAGGCGCTGCTCGCCGAACACGGTTACGCGCAATACGAAGTGTCGGCGTATGCCCAGCCGGGTCGCCCGGCGCGGCATAACCTCAATTACTGGAGCTTTGGCGACTTCATCGGTATTGGCGCGGGCGCCCACGGCAAGCTCAGCCATCCGCACGGGCGCATCGTGCGCACCTGGAAGACACGCTTGCCCAAGGATTACCTCAATCCGGCCAAAAGCTTCAAGGCGGGCGAGAAGGCGCTGACTAACGATGAGATGCCGTTCGAGTTCCTGATGAACGCGTTGCGCCTGACCGAGGGCGTCGAATCGCGACTGTATCCGGAGCGCACCGGGCTGAGCCTGGAAAGCCTTGCCGAACACCGTCGCGAAGCCGAACAAAGTGGCTTGTTGCAGGTCGAACCGTCACGTCTGGCGGCCACGACGCGCGGACAACTGTTTCTCAATGACTTGTTGCAGACATTTCTGAGCTGATTTCAGCCTTAAGGGAAAACGAATGGATTTGATACTCGACCTGCTCGCCACCGTGTCCCGCTGGAGCCGCAGCAACCTGTCGGAAATCGCCTTGGCCTTGGTGGGCTGTCTGCTGGTGCTGTTTGGTTCGGACTTCAAAGGTTGGGTCGAGCAACGGCTGGGCAGCATTGCCGGCGCCTTGCGCGTGCCACTGATGGCCCTGCTGTGCATGATCGGCAGCGGCGCCGCGCTGATTTACGCGACGCCATGGATCGTTCGCGGCTTGAGCCAGTTCAACAACTACAGCCTGGCCCCCGTGTTGCTGGTGGTGCTGGTGCTGATTGGTGTCGTGGCTGACCGCCGCTGACGTCAACGCCTTCTATTTAGCCTCTGCCGCCATGACTGCGTTGCGCATCATGGCGCTCAGCCCCAGAAAGTCTTTGCAGCCCAATGCCTCGGCTTTATCCAGATAGACAATATTCTGGCTATCGGGACGGTCATTTTTGTTCACGCGTGTCAGCGCCAGAATGTAATTGGCCTCGGCGCGATATTGCGCTTCTGTCAGCAGCAACGCGGCGGCGCGGGCCTGCATAGCCTCCATGATGCCTTGCTGGGGCAATGGTGCATTCACGTCCTGGAAACATAGGGAACGCGTGGCCATCAACGGATAGCCGCCGCCCTTTATGTCGGGTTTCTGAAGCAACTGCTCCAGTGTTTGCAAGTATTTCAGGTGATCGGCGTTGTGCAGATCAAACCTTTCGTATGCCCGATCGCACACGTTGTAATAGCCAATGGCGGCTGCCAACAAGCCTTGGTCCATGGCTTTTTGGTAAAGGCCGCAGGCCTCTTTCGGCGACTGCCCGGAATACATCGGATTGCTTTGCAGGTTAGCCAGAAAGTACGTCGCGAGCGTGTGCCCGCCATCAGATGCGCGCTTGAGATTATCTGCGAGTACTTCGAGGGTACTTTCTGCATTCTCCAACTGCTCGGGCCTGTTGGTCAGATCGAGCTGTCCTGCCGCCTCCAGCCTGATTATTTCATCGGCGTTACGCTGCAGATCCGCGGCCGCTTTCTGGGCGCGCGCAAAATACTCATCGGGGGTTACGGCGGGGCCGCAGGCTGTCGAGGCCAACAGGCTCAAAAGCAACGTGCAGGCGAAGAGGGCTTTCAAACCTGTCTTCCTTTACAAGTGGGGGCGTAGAGTTGTCGGCGGATCGCCACTGAACTTGAACACCACACACAACGACGGTGGGAGCCACCCGGTTTGCGAAGGCCTGACAATCAACGAAGTGTTGAATGTCATGAAGCTTTCGCGAGCAGGCTCGCACACAGTTTGTTGCGTAAGGCTTAGGACTGTTTCTCGAACTTCAGGTCCCACACGCCGTGCCCAAGCCGTTCGCCGCGGCGTTCGAACTTGGTGATCGGACGCTCGGCCGGGCGCGGAACGCACTTGCCGTCTTCGGCGAGGTTGCGATAACCCGGCGCGACGTTCATCACTTCCAGCATGTACTCGGCGTACGGCTCCCAATCGGTAGCCATGTGCAGCACACCGCCCACCTTCAGCTTGCTGCGTACCAGTTCAGCGAACGAAGCCTGAACGATACGACGCTTGTGGTGACGGCTCTTGTGCCACGGGTCCGGGAAAAACAGCATCAGGCGATCGAGGCTGTTGTCGGCGATGCAGCGATTGAGCACTTCAATCGCGTCGCAATCGTAGACCCGCAGGTTGGTCAGGCCCTGAGTCAGCACGCCATTGAGCAGCGCACCCACACCCGGACGGTGAACTTCCACGCCAATGAAATCCTGCTCCGGCGAGGCAGCAGCCATTTCCAGCAGCGAATGGCCCATGCCGAAACCGATTTCCAGCGAGCGCGGCGCCGAACGGCCGAACACTTGATCGAAGTCCACCGGCGCATCGGCCAACGGCAAGACAAACAGCGGCGTGCCCTGCTCCAGGCCTTTTTGCTGGCCTTCGGTCATGCGCCCGGCGCGCATCACAAAACTCTTGATGCGGCGGTGTTGGCGCTCTTCGCCTTCTTCCGTCTGGATTGGCGTGTCGTTTGATTCAGTCATCAATGGCTCTTACTTGATCAGACCATCCAGCGGCGAGGAGGCGCTGGCATAGAGTTTTTTCGGCATGCGGCCGGCGAGGTAGGCCAAACGACCTGCAACGATGGCGTGTTTCATGGCTTCAGCCATCATGACCGGCTGCTGGGCATGGGCGATGGCCGAGTTCATCAGCACGGCTTCGCAACCCAGTTCCATGGCGATGGTGGCGTCGGACGCGGTACCGACACCGGCATCCACCAGCACCGGGATCTTGGCTTCTTCGAGGATGATCTGCAGGTTGTACGGGTTGCAGATCCCAAGGCCTGTGCCGATCAGGCCGGCCAGCGGCATGACCGCGATGCAGCCGATTTCCGCCAATTGACGGGCGATGATCGGGTCATCGCTGGTGTACACCATCACGTCGAAGCCTTCCTTGACCAGCACTTCGGCGGCCTTGAGGGTTTCGATCACGTTGGGGAACAGGGTTTTCTGGTCCGCCAGCACCTCCAGCTTCACCAGATTGTGCCCGCCAAGCAGTTCACGAGCCAGGCGGCAGGTGCGCACGGCCTCGACAGCGTCGAAGCAACCGGCGGTGTTCGGCAGGAAGGTGTAGCGATCCGGCGACAGGACATCGAGCAGGTTCGGCTCGCCTTCGTTCTGGCCCAGATTGGTGCGGCGCACGGCGAAGGTGACGATTTCGGCACCCGAGGCTTCGATAGCCTGGCGGGTTTCTTCCATGTCACGGTACTTGCCAGTACCGACCAGCAAACGCGACTGGTAAGTACGACCGGCCAGGACGAAAGGCTTGTCGCTACGAACGATGCTCATGGGAAATCCTCTGTAGGGGTGAGGTTCTTGCAGAATTCTTGCCCTTTCGGACTGGGCGCAGACTAGCCGCCGCCGATGGCGTGAACGACTTCGACGCTGTCGCCGTCGTTCAGTGCAGTGCCGGCATGCTGACTGCGCGGGACGATATCCAGATTGAGTTCGACCGCTACCCGGCGTCCGGTCAGTTCCAGACGGGTCAGCAGGGCCGCAACGGTTTCACCGTCGGGCAGTTCAAGGGATTCGCCGTTCAACTGAATGCGCATACCGAATGCCGTCATCATTTTTAGGGGCTGGCATTCTAGCCCGATCAGTCTTGGTGACCCAAGCCATTCGTCATGAAATGGACCACCCGGTCAGCTCAACCGCCAGGCGGCAAGCCCCAGGCACGCCCAGCCCACCAGGAATGCGAGCCCGCCGAAGGGCGTAATGATTCCGAGCTTGCTGACACCGGTCAGGGTAAGCAGGTACAGGCTGCCGGAAAACAGCAGGATACCGATGGCAAACGACGCGCCC
Source organism: Pseudomonas sp. OV226 (assembly GCF_003148705.1). Lineage (NCBI taxonomy): Bacteria > Pseudomonadati > Pseudomonadota > Gammaproteobacteria > Pseudomonadales > Pseudomonadaceae > Pseudomonas > Pseudomonas sp. OV226. The sequence continues at coordinate 254,117 of NZ_QGGS01000004.1, forward strand.
GCCCAGGTGATCAGTCGCCCCTGAATTTGCGTAGCCAGTAACGCAATGCCTAGCAACGCCAGGGTGTGCACCAATTGGTAAGTGACGCCGGTGTGGAATATCGCCAGATACTCGGGGGTCAGACGGTTTTTCAAGCCGTGGGCGGCGAACGCGCCCAAGGCAACGCCGGTGAAGCCGAAGAAAGCGGCCAGCATCAGAAAGCCACGCAGCATTAAGAACTCCAGTCAGACTCGATCAACAGGGTCTGTATAATGGCCCGCTCAACGGGTTCGGCCAAGCCATCTCTATGCTGCGTATCTATTTCCGTCGTTTCACGAAGGCCGTGCTCTGGTTCATGGGCGGCAGCGTATTGCTGGTGTTGATCTTCCGCGTGGTCCCGCCACCGGGGACTGCGCTGATGGTCGAGCGCAAGATCGAATCCTGGTTCGACGGCGAGCCCATTGACCTGCAACGCACCTGGAAGCCGTGGGATGAAATCTCCGACGACCTTAAAGTCGCGGTGATTGCCGGCGAAGACCAAAAATTCCCGGAACACTGGGGGTTTGATCTCGGTGCGATTCAGGCAGCACTGGCTCACAACGAACTCGGTGGCTCGATTCGAGGCGCCAGCACCTTGAGCCAGCAAGTCTCGAAGAATCTGTTTCTCTGGTCCGGCCGTAGCTGGCTGCGCAAAGGCCTGGAAGCCTGGTTTACCGGATTGATCGAGGTGTTGTGGCCCAAGCAGCGGATTCTTGAGGTGTACCTCAACAGTGTGGAATGGGATGACGGGGTATTTGGCGCAGAGGCGGCAGCCAGACACCACTTTGGTGTGAGCGCCAAAGGCCTCAGTCGCCAACAATCGAGCTTGTTGGCCGCCGTACTGCCAAACCCGCGTGTCTGGAGTGCAAGCCATCCCACCTCTTATGTGGCGCGGCGAGCCGGCTGGATTCGCAAACAGATGAGTCAGCTGGGTGGCGACAGTTATCTGGTGGGTCTCAATGATTCGCGCCGAGCGCCTTGGGCCGAATAGCACCGGCTCCCACAGGGTTCAGCAGGCCACAAACAAAAACGCCCCGATCAATGATCGGGGCGTTTTTTATTGCCTTCGCGCCGGTTATGCCGCAATCGACAACTTGAGCTTGTTCATCGCGCTCTTCTCGAGCTGACGGATACGCTCGGCCGACACGTTGTACTTCTGCGCCAGGTCGTGCAGCGTGGCTTTTTCTTCCGCCAGCCAGCGCTGGTAGAGGATGTCGCGGCTGCGGTCGTCCAGCACTTCCAGCGCTTCGTGCAGGTTGTGGTTGGAGTTGTCGCTCCAATCGGCATCTTCCAGTTGACGGGCCGGGTCGTACCGGTGGTCTTCCAGGTAGTTGGCCGGCGACTGGAAAGCGCTGTCGTCGTCCGCTTCCGCGGCCGGGTCGAAGGCCATGTCATGGCCGGTCAGGCGACTTTCCATCTCGCGCACTTCCCGAGGCTCTACACCGAGGCTTTCCGCCACCCGATGGACTTCCTCGTTGTTCAGCCACGCCAGGCGCTTCTTCTGGCTGCGCAGGTTGAAGAACAACTTGCGCTGGGCCTTGGTGGTCGCGACTTTCACAATGCGCCAGTTGCGCAGGATGAACTCGTGGATTTCCGCCTTGATCCAGTGCACAGCAAACGAAACCAGACGCACACCCATTTCCGGGTTGAAGCGCTTGACCGCCTTCATCAGCCCGACGTTGCCTTCCTGGATCAGGTCAGCCTGAGCCAGACCGTAGCCGGAATAGCTACGGGCGATATGTACGACAAAACGCAGGTGGGCGAGCACCATCTGCCGAGCCGCCCCCAAATCCTGCTCATAATAGAGACTCTCGGCCAGTTCACGCTCCTGCTCCGGCGTCAGCAATGGAATGCTGTTGACGGTGTGCACATAGGCCTCCAGGTTCGCACCCGGGACCAGAGCATATGCAGGTTGCAAAGAATTGGTCATACGAAAAAACCTCCCACTTACAAACTCGTGCAGTTCAGCACTGCGAAAATTGACCGGAAACCGAAAAACAAGTTCCCATAAACGCTGAAAGGTCAATACGAGCAAAATGATACTACTTAGGCGCAAGCTCCCTCAGGTGGCGTGCGACTGCAATCCATGCACCGATATACCCCAACAGCACCGCGCCAAGCAAGAGAGACAGACCGTCGGCAACTGGCACTCCGGCCAGCGCGAAATCACTGCCGTATAAACCGGCCAGCCCTACCACCGCGTCGTTGAGCCAGTTCAGGCCAAACGCCAGTACGCCCCAAGACAGAATCCCCGCACCGAAGCCATAAAGCGCACCCATATATAGAAAGGGCCTGCGCACATAGCTGTCAGTGCCGCCGACGAGTTTAATCACTTCTATCTCTGTGCGGCGGTTTTCAATATGAAGACGAATGGTATTGCCTATCACCAAAAGTAATGCAGAAACCAGCAGCACGGTCAGACCAAAGACAAAACGATCGCCCAGCTTGAGGATCGCGGCCAGACGCTCGACCCAGACTAGATCAAGTTGTGCCTGTTGTACCTTCGGCAACTCGGAAAGTTTTTGTCGTAATGCTTCAAGCGCCGGCTTGTCGACTTCCTTCGGAGTGACCAGAACCACGCCGGGTAGCGGGTTTTCCGGCAATTCCTTCAGCGCCTCACCCAAGCCAGATTGCTGCTGAAACTCTTCCAGCGCCTGGTCGCGCCCCACGTACTCGGCATCAGCGACACCGGGCATCCCCTTGATTTGCTCGCGCAGCGATTCGCCCTGCTCAGGGCTGGCTTCCAGTTGCAGGTACAGGGAAATCTGCGCTGCACGCTGCCAGGACCCGCCCAGACGCTCGACGTTACTTAGCAAAAGTGACAGGCCCATGGGCAGGCTCAGCGCAACGGCCATCACCAGGCAAGTGAAAAAGCTGCCGATCGGCTGTTTGCCCAAACGACGCAAGCTGTCCAGCAGGCTGGCGCGATGGCTTTCGACCCAGGCCCGAAACAACGTCGGGAAATCCGGACCGTCGTCATCGTCGTGTTTTTTCTTCTGCGGTTGCGGTTCGGCAGCCTTCGGGGCTACACGTTCGGAAACTTTAGGGCTGCGTGTCGCACTCATTCGCCCGCCTCCCCATCGCCAATCAATCGGCCACGTTGCAGTGTGAGCATGCGGTGACGCATACGAGCGATCAGCGCCAGGTCGTGGCTGGCAATCAGCACACTGGTGCCCAAACGATTGATGTCTTCAAATACGCCCATGATTTCGGCAGCCAGGCGCGGGTCGAGGTTACCCGTCGGTTCGTCCGCCAGCAGCAAGGCCGGGCGATGAACGATGGCGCGGGCAATGCCGACGCGCTGTTGCTGCCCCGTCGACAGGTCGCCCGGGTACAAATCGGTCTTGTCCGAGAGCGCCACGCGCTCCAGGGCCGAATCCACGCGCTTGGCGATCTCGGCTTTGGACAGCCCGAGGATTTGCAATGGCAGTGCGACGTTGTTGAACACCGTGCGATCGAACAACAACTGGTGATTCTGGAACACCACGCCGATCTGTCGACGCAGGTAAGGAATCTGCGCATTGCTGATGGTGCCCAGGTCCTGGCCGGCCAACAGCAACTTGCCGGTGGTCGGACGCTCCATGGCCAGCAACAGGCGCAACAAGGTGCTTTTACCGGCGCCGGAATGGCCGGTTACAAACAAAAACTCGCCCCGACGGACTCGAAAGCTCAGCTCATGCAAGCCGACGTGTCCGTTCGGGTAGCGTTTACCGACCTGTTCGAAACGAATCATGAACGCTCCCGCTCGGCAAACAATGCCTGGACAAAGGGTTCAGCTTCAAAGGTACGCAAATCGTCGATGCCCTCACCGACGCCGATGTAGCGGATCGGCAGGCCGAACTGCTTGGCCAGGGCAAAAATCACCCCGCCCTTGGCGGTGCCATCGAGCTTGGTCAGCGCCAGGCCGGTCAGTTCGACGGTCTGGTTGAATTGTTTGGCCTGGTTGATAGCGTTCTGACCCGTACCGGCATCAAGCACCAACAGCACTTCGTGCGGCGCATCGGCATCGAGCTTGCTAATGACCCGGCGGACTTTCTTCAGCTCTTCCATCAAGTTGTCTTTGGTGTGCAATCGACCGGCGGTGTCGGCGATCAGCACGTCAATGCCACGGGCCTTGGCGGCCTGTACGGCATCGAAGATAACCGAAGCCGAGTCGGCACCGGTGTGCTGGGCGATGACCGGGATTTTGTTGCGCTCGCCCCAGACCTGCAACTGCTCGACCGCTGCCGCGCGGAAGGTGTCACCGGCGGCGAGCATGACTTTCTTGCCTTCGAGTTGCAGCTTCTTCGCCAGTTTGCCGATGGTGGTGGTCTTGCCGGCGCCGTTGACGCCTACCACCAGAATGACGAACGGCTTGTTCTGCGAGGTGATTTTCAGCGGCTGCTCGACCGGCTTGAGCATGGCGGCAAGCTCAGCCTGCAAGGATTTGTACAGTGCATCTGAATCGGCCAGCTCTTTGCGCGCAACCTTTTGGGTCAGGCGCTGGATGATCACGGAAGTGGCTTCGACGCCAACGTCGGCGGTCAGCAGACGGGTTTCGAGATCTTCCAGCAGCTCGTCATCGATGACCTTTTTGCCCAGAAACAAACTGGCCATGCCTTCGCCGATACTGGCGCTGGTCTTGGACAGACCCTGCTTGAGACGGGCGAAGAAGCCGGCTTTGGTTTCTTCTGTACGCGGCGGTTCGACAGGTGTTTCGACGACAGCGGCGACCGGTGCTGGCGCCTGCACAACCGGAGCAACCGGAGCAACCGGAGCAACCGGAGCAACCGGAGCAACCGGAGCAACGAAAGCAGGAATCACCGGCTCTGCAACAACCGGTTCAGGCTCGGCCACGACGGCTGGCGCGACGACCGGCTCAACCACCGAAACCTGAACGGGAGCAGGTGCAAACGCAGTCGGCGCGGGAATCGGCGGCGTAATGTGCGGCGCCAACTCATCTTCAACCAATGCCACCGGTTCCTCGGCCACCGGCAGCGTCAGCCAGGGTTCGGCAATCGGTGTCAGGGGCGCTTGGGTGACAACTTCAGCGACGAGATCGGGCTCGACCACCGGTTGCAGCACCGGTTCGGCGACGGGCAACACGATCGGCGCGAGTGTTTCTTCTATAACCGGCGCCGGCGTGGGCTCAGGAAGTGGTTGTGGCTGTTCGACGACGGGTTCCTGCGGCTTTTTGCGCAGCCATCCGAACAGGCTTTTCTTCTCGCCAGCCGCAGCTGGGGCTTTCTTGTCGTCGTTGGAACCAAACATGGAGGACGGCTATCTCACGGTAGCGACGCGCCAATGGCGCCCCGGCAAATAAATATTCGATGCAGAACAGACTGCGATTGACCCAGCTTGTTCACGCGCAACATTTTGTCGGGGTGCAAATCGCACCCCAAAGGTCGACTAATTCGAAGGACTGGAACGGCATCGTCGGCGAAAACGCAGAGTTTAGCTGACAAACTCAACGCTCGAGCCGAAAACCCAAACAACCTGCAGACCGATCAAAGGCCTGATAGGCGTGGCCGCCAGTAAAACGGACCGTTATCCTAGCACCCTCTCGCCCGCTGACGCTAAGACCAAGCGGGCAGCCCAACAGGTTTAAAAAACGAATGAATGCTCTAGCCCGCCGCGCTGCAGGCCTGCTGCTCAGCACAGTTTGTCTGCCACTGTCAGCCTTGGCTGCCGATCCACAACCCACCCACGAATTCACGCTCGACAACGGTCTGAAGGTGATCGTGCGCGAGGACCATCGTGCGCCGGTGGTGGTTTCCCAGATCTGGTACAAGGTCGGTTCCAGCTACGAAACACCGGGCCAGACCGGTCTGTCCCATGCCCTCGAACACATGATGTTCAAAGGCAGCGAGAAAATCGGCCCCGGCGAAGCTTCGTTGATCCTGCGCGACCTGGGCGCCGAAGAGAACGCGTTCACCAGCGACGATTTCACCGCGTACTACCAAGTGTTGGCCCGCGACCGCCTGGGCGTAGCCTTTGAACTGGAAGCGGACCGCATGGCCAGCCTGCGCCTGCCGTCTGACGAGTTCGCCCGGGAAATCGAAGTCATTAAAGAAGAACGTCGCCTGCGTACCGACGACAAGCCCATGTCCAAAGCCTACGAGCGCTTCAAGGCCATGGCTTACCCCGCCAGCGGTTACCACACGCCGACCATCGGCTGGATGGCTGACCTGGATCGCATGAAAGTCGAAGAACTGCGCCACTGGTACCAGTCCTGGTACGCCCCGAACAACGCCACGCTGGTGGTCGTCGGTGACGTGACTCCGGACGAGGTCAAAGCCCTGGCCCAGCGCTACTTTGGCCCGATCGCCAAGCGCGACGTGCCGCCGGCGAAAATCCCGCTGGAACTGGCCGAGCCGGGTGAACGCCTGATCACCCTGCATGTGCAAACCCAACTGCCGAGCCTGATGCTGGGCTTCAACGTACCGAGCATCGCTACCGCCGAAGACAAGCGTTCGGTGAACGCCTTGCGCCTGATCGCGGCCCTGCTCGATGGCGGCTACAGCGGTCGCATCCCGACCCAACTGGAACGCGGCGAAGAGCTGGTGTCCGGCGGTTCGTCGAGTTACGACGCCTACACGCGCGGCGACAGCCTGTTCACCTTGTCGGCCAGCCCCAACTCGCAAAAAAAGAAAACCATCGCCCAGGCCGAAGCCGGTCTGTGGAAGCTGCTGGAACAGCTGAAAACCACTGCGCCGTCCGCTGAAGAGCTGGAGCGCGTGCGGGCTCAGGTGATTGCCGGCCTGGTCTACGAACGTGATTCGATCACCAGCCAGGCCACGTCCATCGGTCAACTGGAAACCGTCGGCCTGTCATGGAAGTTGATGGACACCGAACTGGCCGACCTGGAAAGCGTAACGCCAGAAGACATCCAGAAAGCCGCCAAGCTGTATTTCACCCGCGAACGTCTCAGCGTCGCCCATGTCCTGCCACTGGAGACGACTCATGAGTGAGCGTAAAAAACCACGCCTGGCCCTGATCGGCCTGATCGCTGTCACCCTGATCGGCTCCGCGGCCTTCTACCTGAGCAGAAGCGGCGATTCCAAGGCCAGCGAAGCCCTGGACAAAGCCAAGTCCAGCCAGAAGTTGCAATCGCTGACTGAACTCGATGGCAAGGCACCGAGCCACCGCTCACTCGACGTCCAGACCTGGAACACCGCCGAAGGCGCCAAGGTGTTGTTCGTCGAAGCTCGCGAGCTGCCGATGTTCGACTTGCGCCTGATCTTCGCCGCCGGCAGCAGCCAGGACGGCAATGCACCGGGCCTGGCCCTGCTGACCAACGCGATGCTCAACGAAGGGATAGCCGGGAAAGATGTCGGCGCCATTGCGCAAGGCTTCGAAGGCCTGGGGGCGGACTTTGGCAACGGGGCGTTCAAAGACATGGCACTCGCGTCCTTGCGCAGCCTCAGTGCCAAGGACAAGCGCGAACCGGCACTGAAGCTGTTCGCTGAAGTGGTCGGCAAACCCACCTTCCCCGCCGGTTCCTTCGCACGCATCAAGAATCAGATGCTGGCCGGCTTCGAGTATCAGAAACAAAACCCCGGCAAACTGGCGAGTCTGGAGCTGATGAACCGCTTGTACGGTGAACATCCTTACGCGCACGCCAGTGACGGCACGGCGAAAACCGTTCCCGCCATCACGCAGGCTCAGCTGAAGGCGTTCCATGAGAAAGCCTACGCAGCGGGCAACGTGGTGATTGCGCTGGTGGGCGACCTGTCTCGCGCCGAGGCCGAAGCGATTGCCGCGCAAGTCTCCAGCGCGCTGCCAAAAGGCCCGGCACTTGCGAAAATCGCGCAGCCCGAAGAACCCAAAGCCAGCATTGGTCACATCGAGTTCCCGTCCAAGCAAACCAACCTGATGCTCGCGCAACTGGGCATCGACCGTGACGACCCGGACTACGCCGCTCTGTCGTTAGGCAACCAGATCCTTGGCGGCGGTGGTTTCGGCACCCGACTGATGAGCGAAGTCCGCGAGAAGCGTGGCCTGGCCTACGGCGTGTACTCGGGTTTCACCCCGATGCAGGCGCGCGGCCCGTTCATGATCAACCTGCAAACTCGCGCCGAGATGAGCGAAGGCACGCTGAAGCTGGTACAAGACGTGCTGGCCGACTACCTTAAAACCGGCCCGACCCAGAAAGAACTCGATGACGCCAAGCGTGAACTGGCCGGCAGCTTTCCGCTGTCCACCGCCAGCAACGCCGATATCGTCGGCCAGTTGGGCGCCATGGGGTTCTACAACCTGCCGCTCAGTTATCTGGATGATTTCATGCGTCAGTCCCAGAGCCTGACCATCGAACAGGTCAAGACTGCACTGAACAAACACCTGAGCACGGACAAAATGGTCATCGTCAGCGCTGGCCCGACCGTGCCACAAAAGCCGTTACCGGCCCCATCTGATAAACCTGCCGAGCAACCGCTCGGGGTTCCGGAGCATTAATGGCCACGCGTCCAAAAAAACCTGTTCATAACGTCCATAACGGCGTGAACCAACTGCGCATCATCGGGGGCGAATGGGGCAGCCGCAAACTGAGCTTCCCGGATGCCCCAGGCCTGCGTCCGACCCCGGACCGGGTGCGTGAAACCCTGTTCAACTGGCTCGCGCCTTATGTCCCGGGCGCCAAGGTGCTGGACCCGTTCGCCGGCAGCGGCGCACTGTTTCTAGAAGCCCTGTCCCGTGGCGCGGCCATGGGCCAGGCGCTGGACGCCAGCAACATTGCGGTTTCCAGCATCAAGGAACACTTGGGCACACTGCGCTGCACCACCGGCCACGTTCAGACTGCCGATGCCCTGCGCTATCTGGAAACCCAGACAGCGACTGCGTACGACCTGGTCTTCCTCGACCCGCCGTTCAACCAGGACCTGCTGCCTTCCGTTTGCACGCTGCTGGAAGAGCGTCAGTGGTTGGCCAACGAAGCCTGGATCTACACTGAAAGCGAAAACGCGCCGTCGTCCCTCGGTTTGCCAGGCAACTGGCGCCTGCACCGTGAACAGAAATCCGGGCGGGTCTACTACGCGTTGTGGCAACGTATGGCAGAGATCGCCGGTTAATCGACCGGCCTGAAAAGGTGCGCACACGTTGCGCACCGCTGCATCGAGAGTGATCGTGTCCCATCCGCCAGAACGCTTTACCCCCGCCTTGGGCCTGGGCAACCCGCACTTGCAAACCTTGTGGGGACCGCTTTGGCGCAAAACCACGCATATTGAACGCGAGCGTGAGCGCTTGTGGCTCGAAGACGGCGACTTCCTCGACCTCGACTGGCACGGCCCTCACAGCGCGACATCACCTTTGGTGCTGGTGTTGCACGGCCTGACGGGCTCATCGAACTCACCGTATGTGGCCGGCGTGCAAAAGGCACTCGCCACCCAAGGCTGGGCCAGTGTCGCGCTGAACTGGCGTGGCTGTTCCGGCGAGCCGAATCTGTTGGCGCGCAGCTACCATTCGGGTGCCAGTGAAGACCTCGCCGAAACCATCAGGCACCTGCGGGCCAAACGTCCGTTGGCGCCGCTGTACGCGGTCGGCTACTCCCTGGGCGGTAATGTCCTGCTTAAACATTTGGGCGAGTCCGGCAGTGACAGCGGCGTGGTCGGCGCAGTGGCGGTCTCGGTGCCGTTCCGTCTCGACCAATGTGCAGATCGCATCGGCCAGGGCTTTTCCAAGGTTTATCAGGCGCACTTCATGCGCGAAATGCTCGCCTACATCAAAAACAAACAGCGCCAGTTCCAGCATGACGGGCGCGAGGATGGCCTGGCGACGCTGGCCGCGTTGGGTTCGCTGGAGAACATGCGCACCTTCTGGGATTTCGATGGCCGGGTCACGGCGCCCTTGAACGGGTATATCGATGCCGAGGATTACTATCGCCGCGCCTCGAGCCGCTATTTCCTTGGGGAAATTCGCACACCGACCCTGATTATTCAGGCGGCCGACGATCCCTTTGTTTTCCCCCACAGCCTGCCCCACGCCGACGAACTGTCGGCCTGCACACTGCTCGAATTACAGGCCAAGGGCGGGCATGTTGGTTTCGTGGATGGTTCGTTCAGACAACCGGGTTATTACCTGGAACGGCGCATCCCGCAGTGGCTGGCCGCCGTGGGGCGCGAATAGGTCATGGACGCCGATCAGGGCGAGTCGATCCGCTTCTGGCAAACCGCGCCGCTGGCCGGGGTCGAGTTGTTGTCCGCGCGCTACATTGAGCACCGCTTCGCACCCCATGTGCATGAGGGTTATGTGATCGGCATGATCATGGCCGGCGCCCAGCGTTATCGCTATCGCGGAGCCGAACACCTGGCCGGCAGTGGCACGCTGGTATTGATCAACCCGGATGAACTGCACACCGGCCACAAAGGCACGGAGGATGGCTGGTTGTACCGGGCGTTTTATCCGGACAGTAGCCAGTTACTTTCGTTGCTGGCGGAGCTGGAATTGCCGACCCACCACTTGCCGGCATTCGGCGCCACGCTGTATCGCGACCCGGACCTGGTGAAGGGTTTCTGCCAGCTGCATTGTCTGCTGGAAAGTCCATCCACGGCCCTGCAACAGCAAACCGTCTGGCGAGAAATGATGCTGTTATTGCTGCAACGACACGCGGCCGTGCCGATTGCCGGCAAACCCGGCAATGAGCATCGAGCGGTGACGCGGGCCAAGGATTTGCTGCATTCGCAGTTGGCGGCACCACCGTCACTGGAGGAATTGGCGGCGGCGGTGAACCTTTCACCGTTTCACTTTGCCCGGGTGTTCCGCCGAGCCACCGGCATGCCGCCGCACACCTGGCTGATGCAACAACGCATCGCCCGGGCCAGGGCACTGTTACAAAACGGGTGTTTGCCGCTGGAAGTGGCCACGCAATTGGGATTTGCCGACCAGAGTCATCTGAGCCGGCAGTTCAAGCAGGTTTATGGGGTGGGGCCGGGGGCGTATCGCAGTGCCCGGCAATCGCTCGGGAAATGAGCATTACTGTCGGAGTGAGCCTGCTCGCGATAGCGGTGGGTCAGTCGACATCGATGCTGACTGTCACACCGCTATCGCGAGCAGGCTCGCTCCACAGGGTAAGGTTGCGTTTATTCGCCGGTAGCAACGCCCCGCGCAGGATCGTTGATCCACTCGCTCCACGATCCGGCATACAACGTCCCCAACGGATAACCCGCCAGGCACAGCGCAAACAGGTTGTGGCACGCCGTTACGCCTGAACCGCAGTACGCCACCAGATCGTTCGGCGAGCGATCGGCAAGTTTTGCGGCAAAACGCTGCTTGAGCTGATCCGCCGGCAGGAATCGCCCATCGGCGCCAAGGTTGTCGGTAAAGGCTGCACATTGCGCACCCGGAATATGCCCGGCAATCGGATCGATAGGCTCAACTTCGCCTTTGAAACGCGGCAAGCCACGGGCATCCAGCAAGGTCAGCGCAGGCTGGCCGAGACGTTGCAGAAGTTGTTGCGCATTCAGGGTCAACGCGTTGTCCGGCACACCGGTGAAGGTGCCCCGCTTGCTCTCGCACGCATCCAGGCTCAGCGGCAACCCCGCCGCGTGCCAGGCCTTGAGCCCGCCATCCAGAATGAACACGCCATCACGCTTGCCCAGCCATGCCAGCAACCACCAGGCCCGTGCTGCGTAGGCACCCGGACCGTCATCATACAAAACCACTTCACTGTCAGCGTTGATGCCCCAGGCTTGCAGGCGTTCGATCAAGTCTTCAGGTTTGGGCAAGGGATGACGCCCGGTGACCCCCTTGACCACAACACCACTCAAATCACCTTCCAGATCGGCAAAGCTCGACCCGGCGATGTGCCCTTCGGCATAGCTACGCTGGCCATAGTCCGGGTCTTCGAGGGCAAAACGACAATCCAGAATCACCAGCCCCGACTGCTCCTTTTTCAGGTCCAGTGCTTGCGGGCTGATCAGTTGCGCAATGGGCATAACGGGCTCCAGTGATTAAGTCGAATTGAGTCTTACTACACTTCTTCCAGTGCCTGGGCCAACGGCACATAAAACTCTTCGCAGAGTGCATTGACCGCGTCGCGGGATTGATCCGTGACAAACCCGGCCTCAAGCACCAGCACCTGATACACACCCCGTTTGATGGCCTGCTCGCTCAGGTGGTTGGAATTCTCCCGCGTGGTGCACAGGAACCGCACCCAGGACGTCAGGATGATCCACGCATTGAGCGTCAGAGACTCAATCTGAACCTTGTCCATTTGCAGGATGCCGGCCTCGACGAAGGCCGCGTAGATGTGCGTGCCATGAATCAGGCAGCGCTGGGAAAACCGTCGGTATCGGGCCGCCAGTTCGGGATCGCTGTCGAGCAAGTGCTCGAGGTCGCGATGCAAAAACCGGTAGCGCCACATGGCCGCCAGCAGCTCCTGAAGGTAGAAGCGCTTGTCCTCGACCGTAGACGCGCGCCCCTGAGGGGGGCGCAGGAAGCTGTCCACCAGGCTTTCGTACTCACTGAACAACACGGCGATGATCGCCTGCTTGTTGGGGAAGTGGTAGTACAGGTTGCCCGGTGAAATTTCCATGTGGGCGGCAATGTGGTTGGTGCTGATGCTGCGCTCACCCTGCTGATTGAACAGCTCCAGGCTGTTCTGCACGATGCGCTCGCTGGTTTTGATCCGAGGGGCCATGGCTTGAGCTTTAATTCAGAGTGCGATGACGGGCATCTTACGACCTATCCGCAAGCGGATGAAACAACCCCGCGCAAGATGTCATTTGACTTTATAGAGCATAGACTCTAAAAAGTGCCTCACTACAATAAAAAGTGCCTCACTACAATAAATCCGGAGCCGATCATGACTGCTGACATCGCCTACCTCCAGAGTTTGAATCAGCCTCTGGAAGAAATGCAGGCACTGTTCGACGCGCAACGCGCAGCTTACGCCGCCAACCCGATGCCGCCTGCTGCCCAGCGCCAGCAATGGCTGAAGGCCCTGCGCGATCTGTTGAGCAGCGAACGTCAGGCCTTGATCGAGGCCATCAGCCAGGATTTCAGCCACCGCAGCGCTGACGAAACCCTGCTCGCTGAACTGATGCCCAGCCTTCACGGCATCCATTACGCCAGCCAGCACCTCAAGGGCTGGATGAAGGCCTCGCGACGTAAAGTGGGCATCGCTTTCCAGCCGGCGGCGGCCAAAGTGGTGTACCAACCGCTGGGCGTGGTGGGTGTGATCGTGCCCTGGAACTACCCGTTGTACCTGGCCATCGGTCCATTGGTAGGCGCGCTGTCGGCCGGTAACCGAGTGATGCTCAAACTCAGCGAATCAACCCCCGCCACCGGTGCACTGCTCAAGGAACTGTTCGCCCGGATCTTCCCTCAGGACCTGGTCTGCGTGGTGCTGGGCGAAGCCGATGTCGGCGTCGCATTCTCCCGCCTGCGTTTCGATCACCTGCTGTTCACCGGTGCCACCAGCATCGGCAAACACGTGATGCGTGCGGCGGCCGAGAACCTCACCCCGGTCACCTTGGAACTCGGCGGCAAGTCCCCGGCCATCGTGTCCCACGACGTGCCCCTCAAAGACGCCGCCGAACGCATCGCCTTCGGCAAAACCCTGAACGCCGGGCAAACCTGCGTGGCCCCGGACTACGTACTGGTGCCGGAAGACCGCGTGGGTGGGTTTGTCGAAGCCTATCGCCAGGTGGTTCGCGGTTTTTATCCGACACTGGCTGACAACCCGGACTACACCGCCATCATCAACGAGCGGCAACTGGCGCGCCTCAACGGCTACGTCAGCGATGCCACCAGCAAAGGTGCGCTGCTGATCCCGCTGTTCGATCAAGGTCAGGGCCGTCGCATGAGCCACAGCCTGCTGCTCAATGTCACCGACGACATGACGGTGATGCAGGACGAAATCTTCGGCCCGCTGCTGCCGATCGTGCCGTACAAGCATCTGGACGAGGCGTTTGCCTACATCAACCAACGCCCTCGCCCACTGGCGCTGTACTACTTCGGCTACGACAAGCGTGAACAAAACCGTGTGCTCCACGAAACCCATTCCGGCGGGGTTTGCCTCAATGACACCCTGCTCCATGTCGCCCAAGACGACATGCCGTTTGGCGGTATCGGCGCTTCGGGCATGGGCCATTACCACGGCCACGAAGGCTTCCTGACCTTCAGCAAGGCCAAAGGTGTACTGATCAAGCAGCGGTTCAACGCGGCAAAACTGATCTACCCGCCGTACGGAAAGTCCATTCAAAAACTGATCCAGAAACTGTTCATCCGCTAACGATCGCCACCACCGGGTAAAAACAATAATGAGCCCAAGCCTGACCGATACACCCGCGCTGTCACGGCGCGGCCTGCTGAAATTCAGCCTCGGCGCCACCGCCTTTCTCGCCACCGCCGGACTGGGTGCGAGCCTCAGCGGCTGCTCGTCGAGTGTTGCGGCGAACGGCTTCGTGATCCTGCGCAGCGGCGATCTGCTGTTTTTGCGCGCACTGATCCCGGTGATGCTCGAGGGCAGCGTCGCCGCCGGGAAGATGCCGGCATCGGTCGACGAGACCTTGCACTGCCTGGATAACGCCTTGAATCACCTGTCGCCGGAAATGCTCAAGCTGACCCAGCAATTGTTCGATGTGCTGGGAATGACGGTGACGCGCGGCCCGCTGACCGGCATCTGGGGCAGCTGGGAAAACGCCAGCAGCGAAGAGATCCGGCATTTTCTTGATCGCTGGGAAAACAGCTCGTTGAGCTTGTTGCGCATGGGGCATAGCTCATTGCTGCAACTGGTGATGATGGCGTGGTACAGCCGGGCGGAGTCGTGGGTGCATTGCGGATATCCCGGGCCGCCTGCCGTTTGAGACCGAGGCGCCTCACCACCAAAAACAAAATAAAAAGAGAACTTGAAGATGCCCGTACCCGATCCGTTCCGAGAAGGCCTGTCCCGTGGCTGGAAAACCTACAATGGCTCGCAACTGACCCAAGACCTGACCCTCGAAGCGGATGTGGCGATCATCGGCAGCGGTGCCGGCGGTGGTACCACGGCTGAAATCCTCAGTGCGGCCGGCTACAAAGTGCTGCTGATCGAAGAAGGCCCGCTCAAGACCAGCAGCGACTTCAAGATGCTCGAAGACCAGGCCTACACCAGCCTCTATCAGGAAGGCATCGGGCGCATGAGCAAGGATGGCGCGATCACCATCCTCCAGGGCCGGGCCGTGGGCGGCACCACGCTGATCAACTGGACGTCGAGCTTTCGCACGCCGACCCCGACGCTCGAACACTGGGCCAAGGAGCACGATGTCAAAGGCCACTCCCCCGCCGAAATGGCGCCGTGGTTCGAGAAAATGGAACAACGCCTCGGTGTCGCACCGTGGAGGGTGCCGCCCAACGCCAACAACGATGTGATCCGCAAAGGCTGTGAAAAACTCGGTTACAGCTGGCACGTCATTCCGCGCAACGTGCGTGGCTGCTGGAACCTGGGCTATTGCGGCATGGGCTGCCCGACCAACGCCAAGCAATCGATGCTGGTCACGACCATTCCCGCCACGCTGGAAAAAGGTGGTGAGCTGTTGTACCTGGCCCGCGCGCAACAGCTGTCGATCAAGGATGGCAAAGTCACCGGCTTGCAATGCGTAGCGATGGATGACCGTTGCGTTGCGCCGACCGGACGCACGATCACGGTCAAGGCGCGGCATTACGTATTGGCCGGCGGCGGCATCAACAGCCCGGCGCTGCTCCTGCGTTCCGACGCGCCCGATCCCCATAAACGCCTGGGCAAAAGAACGTTTTTGCATTTGGTGAACATGTCCGCCGCCTTGTTCGACGAGGTGGTCAACCCGTTCTACGGCGCGCCCCAGTCGATCTATTCCGACCATTTCCAATGGCAGGACGGCACCACCGGCAAGATGTCCTACAAACTTGAAGTCCCGCCGCTGCACCCGGCGCTGGCGACGACCCTGCTTGGTGGTTTCGGCACGGAAAACGCCCAGCACATGGAGCACCTGCCCCATACCCATGCGATGTTGGCGCTGTTGCGCGACGGTTTTCATCCAGAGAGCACCGGCGGTAGCGTCGAGCTGCGCGGCGACAATACGCCGGTGCTCGACTATCAGGTCTCGCCCTATGCCTGGGAGGGCCTGCGCCGAGCCTTTCACAGCATGGCCGAGATCCAGTTTGCCGGCGGCGCCAGTGCGGTCATGCCCATGCACGCCGACGCTCGCTACGTGAAAACCCTGGCTGAAGCACGCACGCTGATCGATGGCTTGAGCCTTGAGCTCTATCGCACACGCCTGGGCAGTGCCCATGTGATGGGCGGTTGCGCGATGGGCGAAGACCCGAAAAACGCCGTGACCGACAGCCTTGGCCGTCATCATCAGCTGAGCAATCTGTCGATCCATGATGGCTCACTGTTTCCCACCAGCATTGGTGCGAACCCGCAATTGTCGGTCTATGGGCTGACAGCGCAATTGGCCACTTCGCTGGCCGAACGTTTGAAAAACCCATAAGAATGGAGAATATTCGTATCGTCTATAGTGCTTTCTTACCCAACAGGCGACTTGGCCGACCGGGAAGGCTGCGATACCATCCGACTCCCCAACGGACTCCCGCCAGGACGACGCGATGAACCGAGTGTTGTACCCAGGTACCTTCGACCCTATTACCAAGGGCCATGGCGACTTGGTCGAACGCGCCGCGCGCCTGTTCGATCATGTCATCATTGCCGTCGCCGCCAGCCCGAAGAAAAACCCGTTGTTTCCTCTGGAGCAACGTGTGGAGCTGGCCCGCGAGGTCACAAAACACCTGCCGAACGTTGAAGTCGTCGGCTTCTCGACGCTGCTCGCGCACTTCGCCAAAGAGAAGAACGCCAACGTGTTCCTGCGTGGCTTGCGCGCGGTGTCGGACTTTGAATACGAATTCCAGCTGGCCAACATGAACCGCCAGCTGGCGCCGGATGTAGAAAGCCTGTTTCTTACACCGTCCGAGCGTTATTCGTTCATTTCCTCGACGCTGGTCCGTGAAATCGCAGCGCTTGGCGGCGATATCACCAAGTTCGTCCACCCTGCGGTGGCGGACGCCCTCACCGAGCGCTTCAAGAAGTAACGACCGCTGAATCGGCGCCTGCGTGCACTGCGGGCGCCAATGCGGCACAATTGTGCGCATTGGTTTATTGCGCCCGGGCCTGTCGCCCTGGCTGGAGTTAGCATGTCCCTGATCATCACCGACGATTGCATCAACTGCGACGTCTGCGAACCCGAGTGCCCGAACGCCGCTATTTCCCAAGGCGAAGAGATCTACGTGATCGACCCGAACCTGTGCACACAGTGCGTCGGCCACTACGACGAACCTCAGTGCCAGCAAGTGTGCCCGGTGGATTGCATTCCACTGGACGAAGCGCACCCGGAGACAGAAGAGCAACTGATGGAGAAGTACCGGAAAATTACTGGCAAGGCTTGAGATTTTTTCTGCCTGCCATGCCGCCATCGCGAGCAAGCTCGGTTCCTACAGTTGATCGCG
Source organism: Pseudomonas sp. OV226 (assembly GCF_003148705.1). Taxonomy (NCBI): domain Bacteria; kingdom Pseudomonadati; phylum Pseudomonadota; class Gammaproteobacteria; order Pseudomonadales; family Pseudomonadaceae; genus Pseudomonas; species Pseudomonas sp. OV226. The sequence continues at coordinate 271,568 of NZ_QGGS01000004.1, forward strand.
TGAACTTGTAGGAGCCGAGCTTGCTCCGGGCGGCGTTCCGACGATGAGGCCATCAGCCACACCAAAGATATAACTGCCTTCATTCCTGCTGCTCAAACCCCTCCCCGATACACCCCAGGCATCGCACGAATGCGGCTTTCGCCGGATCAACGACCAACGCCTGTCCCGCATCGCCCACCCCGCCACCCAGCGCGGTAAACGGCAAAGACACCACAAACACGCCCGCACCGATCACCGTCGCGACGACCAACAAAGGTCGGGCAATCAGCAAATCACCGATCATGGCGTACGCCGGAGGATTGTGGATGGTGTAGAGCGGATCGCCACTGCCACTGCTGGACGCCAGCGCTGAGGTACTCACGCTCAACAGCAAAACAACGGCAAGGGTTCGAAAAAGACTCATGGCACGGTCCTTATGCGAGGCAGTGAGAACACTGACTATAGACCGTGGGGTTTTTCAGCTCTGACAGCGTGGGCAAAAGACGCTGGCGCGCTGGCCGAGCTTCACATCCCGCAGTTCTGTACCGCAGACCTTGCAGGGCTCATGGCCTCGACCGTACACAAACAGTTCCTGCTGGAAGTAACCCGGCTGACCGTCACCCCCGATGAAGTCGCGCAGGGTGGTGCCGCCACGCTCGATGGCCGCGGCGAGGATGCGTTTGATCTCGATCGCCAGTTTCAAATATCGCGCCCGGGAGATGCTTTTGGCTTCGCGGCGCGGATCGATGCCGGCGGCGAACAGCGCTTCAGTCGCGTAGATATTGCCGACACCCACCACCACTGCGTTATCCATGATGAACGGCTTGACCGCTATGGATCGCCCGCGCGACTGCTGGAACAGGCGTTCGCCGTCGAACAGGTCGGTCAACGGCTCCGGCCCCAGGCGAATCAACAATTCGTGGTTAAGCGGGTCGAGGCTCCAGAGCATTGCGCCAAACCGGCGCGGGTCGGTGTAACGCAGCGCCAGCCCGGACTCCAGCTCGATATCCACATGCTCGTGCTTGGCCGCCGGCAGTCCGGCTTCCACCAAGCGTAAATTCCCCGACATGCCCAAATGGCTGATCAGTGTGCCGACTTCGGCATTGATCAGCAGGTACTTGGCACGCCGTTCCACCAGCACGATGCGCTGCCCGGACAAGCGCACATCGAGGTCTTCGGGAATCGGCCAGCGCAAACGCCGGTCACGCACGATCACCCGGCAGACCCGCTGGCCTTCCAGGTACGGCGCAATCCCGCGGCGGGTGGTTTCGACTTCTGGCAGTTCAGGCATGGCGCACTCGAATCAGGCTATCCAACACTCAGCGGTGAGTGCCAAGGTCGCGAATCGTTTGCTTGAGCGTCTCGAAGTCGTAGTCCGAGAGGCCGACATAGTCGAGCACCAGATGCCCGATGCTGTTCCATTCGTGGTCTTCGGTCTGGTTGCCCAACACCCGGTAGGACGCACAAATGTGCTCGGCCATCTTCAGGATCGCCAGCAGATTCTTGAGCTGGGCATTGCGCGACGACTCATCGCTGAAGATCGCCAACGCGTTGTGGTGATTGGCGATAGCGGCGGTCACATGGTCCGGCAGACGCCAGGACTTGGCAGTGTAGTAGCCGACCACGGCGTGGTTGGTGTTGAACACCCGGTTCTCGGTGTCCACCACTCGGCACTCGGGGCCGGCATTGGCGTAAGCCTGTTCGAGCACGGTCATGTACTCAGGGAAACGCTGAAGCATCAACGGCACGCCACAATCGTGGAACAACCCCAGGGCATACGCTTCATCGCCGGCCTGCGCACCAATCCGCTTGGCCAGCGTCAGGCAGGTCATCGCCACGTCTTGAGCCGTGTCCCAGAAACGGTTCAAGGTAACGATGGTGTCGTCATTCATCTCACCCTTGATCGACTGCGCGTTGATCAGGTTGATGATTGAACGACTGCCCAGCAGGTTCACCGCACGCTGGATCGAGGTGATCTTGTTGCTCAAGCCGTAATACGGCGAGTTGACGATTTTCAACAAGGAGCCAGAGAGGCCCGGGTCCTGGGAGATCAGCTTCGCGATCACTTCCAGGTCCGGGTCGGGCATGTACTGCTCCATCTGCAAATCCACCATGATTTGCGGCTGGGCGGGCACGCTGATGCCTTGCAGGGACTGTTGAATCTGTTCGGTAGTCAGCTCTTGGGACATAAGTACACACTCTGGGCCAGGCGCAGATTCTAGCTTCTAAAAGTTGGATCCGACACCTTGGACGGTCCATCTGTTGAAGTTTCATCTTCAGCCGCGACCTTCACCGCATGTCCATCCGCCAAACCGTGGCCTTGCGCAACACGCTATACTCCCGCTCTTTTTTCCGGAGCGACGTCATGTCCCTGCCTAGCCTGCGCCTCAAAGCCAACGCCGACCGTCGCCTGCGCAACGGCCACTTGTGGGTCTACAGCAACGAAATCGATGTAGCCGCCACGCCTTTGCACGGTTTCAAGGCCGGCGATCAGGCGATCCTCGAAGCAGCCGGCGGCAAGCCGCTGGGCATCGTGGCCATGAGCCCGAACAACCTGATCTGCGCCCGCCTGCTGTCGCGTGACATCAAGTTGCCGCTGGACAAGTCGTTGCTCGTTCACCGTATCAACGTCGCCCTGTCGCTGCGCGATCGTCTGTTTGACAAGCCGTTCTATCGCCTCGTCTACGGCGACTCCGACCTGCTGCCAGGCCTGGTGGTCGACCGTTTTGGCGACATCCTCGTGGTGCAGATCGCCTCGGCGACCATGGAAGCTCATAAAGAAGACGTGATCGCCGCGTTGACCCAAGTGCTCAAGCCAAGCGGCATTCTGTTCAAGAACGACTCCGCTGCCCGTGATGCCGAAGGCCTCAACCGCTACGTCGAAACCGTGTTCGGTCTGGTGCCGGAGTGGGTGGCGCTGGAAGAAAACGGCGTGAAATTCGAAGCGCCGGTCATGCAAGGCCAGAAAACCGGCTGGTTCTACGACCACCGCATGAACCGCGCTCGCCTGGCCCCGTATGCCAAAGGCAAACGCGTGCTGGACCTCTACAGCTACATCGGCGGATGGGGCGTGCAAGCGGCCGCGTTCGGCGCCAGTGAAGTGTTCTGCGTCGATGCGTCAGCCTTCGCCCTCGACGGCGTCGAGCGCAACGCCGCGCTGAACGGTTTCGCCGACAAGATGACCTGCATTGAAGGCGACGTGTTCGAAGCCCTGAAAGAGTTGAAAGCCAGCGAAGAGCGTTTCGACGTGATCGTGGCCGACCCTCCGGCATTCATCAAGCGCAAGAAAGACATGAAAAATGGCGAAGGTGCCTATCGTCGCCTGAACGAGCAAGCCATGCGCCTGCTCAGCAAGGACGGCATCCTGGTGAGCGCTTCGTGCTCGATGCACCTGCCCGAAGACGACCTGCAAAACATCCTGCTGACCAGCGCCCGTCACCTGGACCGCAACATCCAGCTGCTGGAGCGTGGCGCTCAGGGTCCGGACCACCCGGTTCACCCGGCCATCGCCGAAACCCGCTACATCAAAAGCATCACCTGCCGCCTGCTGCCAAACAGCTGATAAGGCCGGTTTGACGGGGAACCACTCGGTTCCCCGTTCTATTATTCGATATTCAAACTTACAACTTCCTACACTTGCAATCCGTGCGACTTGCAGGACGTTTCTCTGTATTTTTTATTTCAGAGAATACGCCTTACAAAATCCCGCCTTACCCGTGACTGATCTGACAAAACTACTAGAACCTTCCTACTCAATCTCCCCTTGATAAGGACTGATTAACAACTATGATTAAGTTGTCACACAGAAGTGACACTCACTATCAATGACAAGGAATTCAAAACATGAAAGCAATTACTCTGGAAGCTAACAACATCGCCAATCTGTCTTTTCTGGTTGCCCCAAAAAACCGCTAAGTAAATGAAGCGCTGGGGAGTGCCGGCTACCCAGCGTTCTTTATGAAAAACTCCAGAGCAAAACGCCTATCATGCAGATAAACCCTCATCTCTTCATACTCCCGCGCACGCCCGGACAAATAGTTTGGGACTACAAAAACCACAAACAATACGAACTGGATCTTGAGCATTCAACCCGACTTGCAGAACTTATCAGCAACCCGGGCAAATTCAATAGCAGCAACAGAATAGACACACAACTTCTTGATGCAGGAATACTTACACTTTCAACACCCGTCATTATTGAATGGGGCTGGGATGAACTGTCGAAAATATTCCATATCGGCACCAAGAACATTCCCTGCAAACATACTCCACAAAATATTCATGAATGGTCCAGAGAGTATCTGGACCATTGCAGCGAAGTGTTGGCCACACCGGCTCCCGACAACAGGCTTGTCGAACGTCTGGCAGGCGAACTGATTGAGCTGCCGAAACCTTCATGCCTGCCGGAAGGCTCTCTGGCAAACACCCTGATCGATCGGAAAACCTGCCGTACCTTCACCGGGGATGCCCTCTCACTTGAGGTGGTCAGCACGCTGCTATACCTGTCCCTGGGCTACCTGCGAGAACGTGAAGATGCCATCGACGAAAACTGTGTCGAAGGGCTGGGCGCCCGACGTACCAGTCCATCCGGGGGTGGGCTCAACGCCTGCGAAGGTTTCCTGCTGGTACAGAATGTCATTGGCCTGAATCCCGGGCTCTATGCCTACCTTCCAAGCGGACATGCGCTGAGATTCGTCAATCCACTGCCCGGCCGACCGTTGGGGCAATTGCTGTGCGGGCAACACTTCATTAATAACCTGCCAGTGGGTCTGTTCATCACCAGTCGGTTCGACAAGTTGTGGTGGAAATATGAACACTCGCGCGCGTATCGAATGGCCTACGTTGAAGCCGGGCACATTTCCCAGACCTTCCAGCTGGTGGCCACCTCGCTGGGCCTGAACACCTGGTTGACCGGAGCGCTGACGGACGATCAGGTTGAAACGCTGCTGGGACTCAATGACAACCCCGAACAGCCCTTGTTTTTTGTCGGTTGTGGCAAGAGCGACGGGGAGGCGCTGTGCAAGGAATTGAAAGCGCTGCTGAGCCGTCAGGACTCGCCATCATGACCGACTCGCGCCATGAACAGGCAACACTTCCCACCGGCTGGGCTGATCGCTTCACCCTCGGCGACTGGGATAACCGCGCCGCAGTGCGAACCAGTAAGCACACCTATTTATTGCCGCCGGAGATTGAGCAGCAACTGCAAACCCGGCATTGGTTCCCGCCAGCCTTCCTGCCTTATTTGAATCACCCGTCCGTCAAAGCCGCAGGGCGGGCGATCACTCATCGATTATCGGCCAATCATCTGGTGTACTTCCTCGACTACACCACCCTGCTCGAACACCGCATCGTCAATCGATCTGTCGAAACCATCGTCCATGACGACCTCGGTGTGTGCATTCCCCGGCGGATGAAAAACGCCGCACTGCAGCTCTACACCGACGAGGGGTATCACGCCCTCGTTTCCAATAGCCTCGCCGAACAGATTGCCGCGTTCTACGGCATGTTCGACCGGCCCGTCATGCCGCAGCGAATCATCCGCCTGCAGGCCCTGCTCGAGCGCACACCGGACAGGCACAAATCACTGGCCTGGTTCCTCGCCGGCTTCGTCTCCGAGACGATCATCGCCAAGGATCTGCTCGACATCTGTCGCGACGCCTTGGTGGATGGCGTTCAGGAAATGCTCAGGGATCACCTTGCCGACGAGGCACGACACAGTCGCTATTTCTGCGAAGTTTTCCATTATCTGTGGCTGCACTTGAACAGCGCGCAACGGATGTTCTGCGCGAGTCTGCTGCCGGAGCTCATTCGGGTTTTCTTTGAAGTCGATGAGCGTTGGCTGAAGTCGAGCCTTCGCTTTGTCGGTCTCAGCGAGACAGCCTGCCTGGAAATCATCGAAGGGCTGTCCGACGCGCAAGCCACCCTGCAACGCGCCCGCTCGGGGGCCAGCGCCACCCTGGGCGCCTTGGAAAAAGCCGGTTTCTTCGATCGGCCTTGCAACCGGAAACTCTTCACCCGCGCCGGTTTTCTTGATGAATAAAGGAAACGATGCAGCCTTCAGCAAAAAACGTCGAGCCACCGTCACGCTGTTGATGACCATGACGCTGCTGGGTGTCTTCCCCCTCGACGTCGTGCTCCCGTCCTTCCCCCATCTGGCTGATTACTTTCAGACCTCACCGTCCGGAATTTCCCTGTCTGTCAGCGTGTTTGCCATCAGTCTGGCACTGTCTGTGATGCTGGTCGGGCCAATATCGGATGTGTGGGGACGCAAGACGCTGCTGCTGGGAGGCATGGCTGTCGCGGCTATTGGAGCGGTTGGCTGCGTGTTCGCCAGCGACTACCGCTGGTTCCTGGGATTTCGCATGGTTCAGGCAATGGGTTGCGGGGCATTTTCATTGTCGCAGGCACTGATTCAGGATCTGTTCGTCGGTCGTGAACGGGAGCGCATCAGGATCTGGATGGTGACAGGGGGCGGAGTGTTCATTTCAGTTTCGCCCCTGTTGGGGACCTGGCTGCAATCGTGCCTTGGCTGGCAAGGCAGTTTTTATGTATTCATTGCTCTGTCGTGTGTTGCCTGGTGCGGGGCCTATTGGCTACTCAAGGAAACGCCGCCCGGGCGCAAGCCATCCCACGCAGGGTTTTTCAATGCTTATTGGCGCTTGTGCTCGGATGGACGTTTCATGGGGTACTGGTTGATTTCGGCGCTCGCCTTCGCCTGCCATTTTTCGTTCATCGTTTCTTCGCCCATCATTTTCATGGAACGCCTGGCGCTCTCACCGTATGAGTTCGCCTGTGCATTGCTGCTGTATGGCGTCGCGTACGTATTGGGCGGGGTATTAGCCAGCGTGCTGCATCGATACCTGCAAGCCAACGCCCAGATCATTATCGGCCTGGGCCTGATCGCCGTGTCAGGCGCAATCATGCTGTGGCTGACTCGCCACTTCGGTCTTTCAGCGGCGACGGTGTTGATTTCGATGCTGGTTTGCACCGTCGGCACCACCATCGCCAGGCCAATCGCCAATTCCAAAGCGATGAGTCTTCACCCTGAGAATGCCGGGGCCTCCACTTCGGTCGGGGCCATGCTGATTTTCATGTTCGGCGGCGTCATCAGCTCGGTGATCAACCTGACGCCCGAAAACCTGACCACGGCTCTGGCCCTTGGCTTCCTGGCACTGAGCGCTGCAGGGCTTGGGGTGAACGCAGTCATCAACTACAAGACGCAACAGGCACTCAATACCGGGTGATACGTGCCAGTCGTCATCTCGCCCGCTCCGTCAGCACGGGATCAACGCTTGCCGGCATTCCCTCCTGACGCCAGCCGTGTAGAATCGCGACATTCATCGCCAGTCATCCCCCGGCGGGTTTATGAGCTCAAGCTGAAGCGCGCGGCGATCCCGCAAAGTTATCGGCAACTTCCGGACACACGGCCATTTCTGAGTGTTCCAGACGTCAATAGAAGCTCACTTCCCTTTTGATACCTGATTAGCCGCCCGGAGTGCTTCATGCCTGATTACCGCTCGAAAACATCCACCCATGGCCGCAACATGGCCGGTGCCCGCGCATTGTGGCGCGCCACGGGGATGAAAGATGACGACTTCAAAAAGCCGATCATCGCCATTGCCAACTCCTTCACCCAGTTCGTACCAGGCCACGTCCACCTCAAGGACCTGGGTCAACTGGTCGCCCGCGAAATCGAACGCGCTGGCGGTGTCGCCAAAGAATTCAACACCATCGCTGTCGATGACGGCATCGCCATGGGTCACGACGGCATGCTGTATTCGCTGCCGAGCCGCGAGATCATCGCCGACTCCGTCGAGTACATGGTCAACGCCCACTGCGCCGACGCCATCGTCTGCATTTCCAACTGCGACAAGATCACCCCTGGCATGTTGATGGCCTCTCTGCGCCTGAACATCCCGGTGATCTTCGTTTCCGGCGGCCCGATGGAAGCCGGCAAGACCAAACTGGCCAGCCACGGTCTCGACCTCGTCGATGCCATGGTCATTGCCGCCGACTCCAGCGCTTCTGACGAGAAAGTCGCTGAGTACGAGCGCAGCGCCTGCCCGACGTGCGGTTCGTGCTCCGGCATGTTCACCGCCAACTCGATGAACTGCCTGGTCGAAGCCCTGGGCCTGGCATTGCCGGGTAACGGTTCGACCCTGGCCACCCACAGCGACCGCGAGCAGTTGTTCCTGCAAGCCGGTCGCACCATCGTCGAGTTGTGCAAGCGTTACTACGGCGAGAACGACGAATCGGTCTTGCCGCGCAACATTGCCAACTTCAAGGCGTTCGAAAACGCCATGACGCTGGACATCGCCATGGGCGGCTCGACCAACACCATCCTGCACTTGCTGGCCGCGGCCCAGGAAGCCGAGATCGATTTCGACCTGCGCGACATCGACCGTCTGTCCCGTCACGTTCCGCAACTGTGCAAGGTCGCGCCGAACATCCAGAAGTACCACATGGAAGACGTGCACCGTGCCGGCGGGATCTTCAGCATCCTTGGCTCGCTGGCCCGTGGCGGTTTGCTGCACACCGACCTGCCGACCGTGCACAGCAAGACCCTGGCCGAAGGCATTGCCAAGTGGGACATCACCCAGACCAGCGATGAAGCGGTGCATCACTTCTTCAAGGCCGGCCCGGCAGGTATTCCGACGCAAACCGCATTCAGCCAGTCGACCCGTTGGGAAACCCTGGATGACGACCGTGAAAACGGCTGCATCCGTAGCGTTGAACACGCTTACTCGAAAGAAGGCGGCCTGGCCGTCCTGTACGGCAACATCGCGCTCGATGGCTGTGTGGTGAAAACCGCTGGCGTCGACGAATCGATCCACGTCTTCGAAGGCAACGCGAAGATCTTCGAAAGCCAGGACAGCGCCGTGCGCGGCATCCTTGCTGACGAAGTGAAGGCCGGCGACATCGTGATCATTCGTTACGAAGGCCCGAAAGGCGGCCCGGGCATGCAGGAAATGCTGTACCCGACGTCCTACCTGAAATCCAAAGGTCTGGGCAAAGCCTGCGCCCTGCTCACCGACGGTCGCTTCTCTGGCGGCACTTCGGGCCTGTCCATCGGCCACGCTTCGCCAGAAGCCGCTGCTGGCGGCGCGATTGGTCTGGTGCAGGACGGCGACAAGGTGCTGATCGACATTCCGAACCGTTCGATCAACCTGTTGGTCAGCGACGAAGAACTGGCCGGGCGCCGTGCCGAGCAGGATCAGAAAGGCTGGAAGCCTGTGGAAAAACGTCCACGCAAGGTCACCACCGCCCTGAAAGCCTACGCCCTGCTGGCGACCAGTGCCGACAAGGGTGCCGTGCGTAACAAGGCAATGCTCGACGGTCTGTAAACGTCAGTCGTAGAAATAAAAATGCCCCGCCAAGTGCGGGGCATTTTTTTGTCTGACCGATTTAATGGTTGAACATTACGGCCCCATCGTCGGTGTTATTGAATTTCCTCAGGCTTCACGATCACCCAGTTCTTGTCCGCCGTAACTTCCAGTCCTTCCTTGGCCTGGGCCGCAGCGTTTGTGGCCATCATGCCGTTAATCTGGGTCATGTATTTGTCTTTGCGGTTGACCCACAAGTGGATGCCGCCCTTCTTCACGTCGACACTGTGGAACAGCATGTAACCGTCACTGCTCGGGGTGTCGCCGCCGACCAGGACTGGTTTTTTCCACTGATCGATGTAGGTCAGGATCGCGGCTTGCTTACCGGCCATCCAGGTTGCCGGGGTCCACAGGTATGGGGTCAGTTCAAGGCCAAGGTTAGCCTTCTCGTCGTATTTGCCCGCGGTGATCTGTTTGCGCGCAGTGGTCAACTCGCCGGACTTGGGGTCCTTGAGCAGCAGGCTCACGCCGATCACGTTCTGCGGTTTAACGTTGTAGCCGTACTTCGGATCGGAAGCGACCATGCGCACCAATTCTTCAGAGGCGGCGGTCATTACGTAGACCTCGATGCCGTTCTCCATCAGCTTGTTGTACAGCTCTTTCTGACCAGTGAAGATTTTCGGCGGGTTGACGTCGAGATTCTTGACCACGTCGCCTTCGTAATAAGTCGCCGGCACCGGTTTGCCGGACGCCATCATCTCGTCGACATAGCCTTTGAGTTCTTTGAGGGTAAAGCCGGAGAACACTTGGGCGACCCATGGATAGCAGACCATGTCGTCGACTTCGCAGAGGCGATAGTAGTAACTGAACAGGCTTTCCTTGTGATCGGCAGTGTCTTTGAAGGGCATCAGTTTCAGGGAGGGGTCGAGTTTCTCGCGGGTGATCAGGCCCTTGTTCTCCATGTACGGCAGCAACGACTCTTCCAGATCGTAGCGGTAACTGGTGTTGTCCATGTCGAACACCGCGTAGTTACCTTTGTTGGCGTTGGCGGCAATCATTGCGTCCAGCGCCTTGGCCTGATCGGCAGGCCAGTGTTTCAAATCGGTGGCGAATGCCTGGCCGGCAAGGCCCAGGCAAATTGCTGCAGCCAGTATTTTTGGTATGAATTTCATCGACGACTCTCCCTGAATGTGAAAGACATCGACGCTAACAAATAAGTGTGACAGTCCTCGTCTGTCAGCGACCGCTACCGTACCCATCGCGCCAACTGCATCCCTGACAGCGACACCGGCTTATTCCAAAAACGACAGTCAACCTCTGTTTTCGGTATTAATTCATTAGATATCAAACTGTTAGGATTCCCGGTTCGCAGCTGCCCGGGAAGGCAGCCAGCACAAGTCTTATTGGAGTCCTTATGAATCTGCCGCTGATTCTCAATCTGCTGGTGTTCCTCGCCCTGCTCTTCGGGCTGGCACAAACCCGTCACACCACTTGGAGCCTGGCAAAAAAAGTCTTGCTCGCGCTGGTGCTGGGCGTGGTGTTCGGTGTGTCGTTGCACACCGTTTACGGTGCCGGCAATCCGGTACTGAAAGCCTCGATCGGCTGGATCGATCTGGTCGGCAACGGTTATGTGCAGCTGCTGCAAATGATCGTGATCCCGCTGGTGTTCGCCTCGATCCTCAGCGCCGTGGCCCGTCTGCACAACGCATCATCGCTGGGCAAGATCAGCTTCCTGACCATCGGCACGCTGCTGTTCACCACCGCGATTGCGGCGCTGATCGGCATCGGTTTGACCAACCTGTTTGGCCTGACCGCCGAAGGCCTGATCGCCGGCACACAAGAAATGGCGCGCCTGCAAACCATCCAGACCGATTACGCCGGCAAGGTCGCCGACCTGAACGTACCGCAGCTGTTGCTCTCGTTCATTCCGCAAAACCCGTTTGCAGACTTGGCCCGGGCCAAACCGACCTCGATCATCAGCGTGGTGATTTTTGCGGCGTTCCTTGGCGTCGCAGCCCTGCAATTGCTCAAGGATGACGTCGAAAAAGGTCAGAAAGTGATCAACGCCATCGACACCCTGCAAGCCTGGGTGATGCGCCTGGTGCGGTTGGTGATGAAGCTGACCCCGTACGGTGTATTGGCGTTGATGACCAAAGTGGTCGCCGGTTCCAACCTGCAAGACATCATCAAGCTCGGCAGTTTTGTAGTGGTGTCCTACATCGGCCTGGGCCTGATGTTTGTGGTCCATGGCGTGCTGGTGTCGGCAGCCGGGATCAACCCGCTGCGCTTCTTCCGCAAGGTCTGGCCGGTGCTGACGTTTGCTTTCACCAGCCGCTCCAGCGCCGCGACGATTCCATTGAGCATCGAAGCGCAGACCAGCCGCCTGGGAATCCCGCAGTCCATCGCCAGCTTCGCCGCTTCGTTCGGCGCGACCATTGGCCAGAATGGCTGTGCCGGTCTGTACCCGGCGATGTTGGCGGTGATGGTGGCGCCGACCGTGGGTATCAACCCGCTGGACCCGCTGTGGATCGCGACGCTGGTGGCGATTGTGACGCTGAGTTCGGCCGGTGTGGCGGGTGTCGGTGGTGGCGCGACGTTTGCCGCGTAGATCGTGTTGCCGGCGATGGGTTTGCCGGTGTCACTGGTGGCGTTGCTGATTTCGGTCGAGCCGCTGATCGATATGGGGCGCACGGCGTTGAACGTCAGTGGGTCGATGACAGCGGGCGCGATCACCAGCCAGATCATGCAGCAGACGGATAAAGAGCTGCTGGATGCGGATGAGCATGGGTCGTTGGCTCACGCTTAAATCTTCATCGACAGGACCGGCCCCATCGCGGGCAAGCCCGGCTCCTACACAGGGATCAGTGGTGTTCACACGGTGTGTGCTCCACCTCAAAACCCTGTAGGAGCCGAGCTTGCTCGCGATGCTTTTAAGCCTTCTCCCAAACCTCGAAGTTGTACGCCGGTTTGTCGCCTTCGGCCGGATTCGGCACGTTCGACACCAACTTCCACTCCTTCAAATCAAACTCCGGAAACCACGCATCCCCGTCCGGGCTTAGCGCCACGCGCGTCAGATACAAGCGGTCAGCCTGAGCCATCCCCTGCGCATACAACTGCGCACCGCCAATCAGCATCAGCTCATCGACGCCCTGCTCTTTCGCCCATTCCTCGGCGCGCGCCACGGCCGCTTCCAGCGATGGATAGACTTCCGCGCCTTCCAACACCAGATCAACCTGACGGCTGACCACGATGTTCAACCGGCCCGGCAGCGGTCGCCCGAGCGAATCCCAGGTCTTGCGACCCATGATGATCGGCTTGCCGAGGGTGGTGGCCTTGAAGTATTTGAAATCCCCCGGCAAGTGCCAGGGCATGCTGTTGTCGACGCCGATTACACGGTTTTCACCGAGGGCTGCAATCAGGCTGAGGGGGAGTGATTTAGTCATGCCGGCGAGGATACCAGAGCCATCCGTACCCCGATAAGCGCCACAGCGGTTATGCTCACGACTCAATCTAAGCGACGGGATGCCGCGTGACTGAACTGAACAACCTCTGGCTGACAGAAACCATCCGCCTGCGTGAAGAACACGCCGGGCCGCTTGAGGATCTGGAAGCCAACCGACTGGCCCGCAGCGCTGGCGGCGACCTGCCGGCACGGATTCAACGTCGGGCCGTGTGGCTGGCCGAACGCGATGGTTTGGCCAATGCCCTCGTGCACTGGCTGCAAGGCGCGCGACTGGCGCTGATCGTGATGGCGGTGTTGGCCGTGGTCAGCGGCGCCGGCCTGGCGTTTGCTGCGATGGGCGACGGGCAAACCCCGGTGAATGTGTTCTGGGCCTTGGGCAGTTTGCTCGGGCTGAACCTGATTTTGCTGATCAGTTGGGCGCTGGGCCTGGTCTTCGCCGGCGAACACGGCGCCACCCTCGGGCGCTTATGGTTGTGGCTCAGTGAAAGACTCGCGCGTGATGCCAAAGCCGCACAACTGGCCCCGGCCCTGCTGCTGCTATTGCAGCGACAAAAACTCAATCGCTGGGCCCTCGGTATTCTGGTCAACGGCCTGTGGCTGCTGGCGATGCTCAGCGCCCTGGCGATTCTACTGACGTTGATGGCCACCCGGCGCTACGGCTTCGTCTGGGAAACCACCCTCCTGAGCGGCGACACCTTCGTCGCCATGACTCAGGCCCTCGGCGCGCTGCCGGCCTTGATCGGTTTCAGCGTGCCCAGCGTGGAGATGATTCGCGCCAGCGGCGATGCCGCGCTGAACATCGAAAGCGCTCGGCAAGCCTGGGCCGCCTGGCTGGTGGGTGTGCTGCTGATGTACGGCGTGTTGCCGCGCTTGCTGCTGATGCTGTTTTGCCGATGGCGCTGGAAAACCGGCCAGGCGAAATTGCACCTGGATTTGAACCTGCCCGGTTATGCCCAACTGCGCGAACGCTTGATGCCCACCAGCGAGCGCCTGGGTATCAGCGATGCCGCGCCGGCGCAACTTCATCGCGTGCAAAGCGGTGTCACGGATCAGCAAAGCGACGGCGCCCTGCTGGTGGCCATTGAACTCGATGACCAACGCGAGTGGCCACCGCACCTGCCGAAAACCGTGGGCAACGCCGGCATACTCGACAGCCGTGAATCGCGCCACAAACTCCTCGAACAACTGAGCCGCTTTCCGCCCGCGCGGTTGCTGATTGCCTGCGACCCACGGCGCTCGCCGGACCGTGGCAGCCTGGCGCTGATCGCCGAACTGGCGCGCAATGCGGCCGCCACCCGCGTCTGGCTGCTGCAAGCGCCGCCCGGCGAAGCGCTGGATGCCGAACGGCTGGGGGACTGGCATGTCGCCTTGCAGCAATTGGAGCTGCCGTTCGCCGATTGCGCGCCGTTGAACTGGCTGGAGAGCGGTCATGACTAACGCCTGGAAGGCACCGTTGAAACTGGCCGTGGTCGGCCACACCAACGTCGGCAAAACCTCATTGCTGCGAACACTGACCCGTGATGTCGGCTTCGGCGAAGTGTCCCATCGCCCCAGCACCACGCGCCATGTCGAAGGCGCGAGGTTGTCGGTGGACGGCGAGCCGCTGCTCGACCTCTACGACACGCCCGGCCTGGAAGACGCCATCGCCCTGCTCGACTACCTCGAACGGCTGGAACGTCCCGGCGAACGCCTCGACGGCCCGGCCCGCCTGGCGCGGTTCCTTGAGGGCAGCGAAGCCCGGCAGCGCTTTGAGCAGGAAGCCAAAGTGTTGCGCCAACTGCTCACCTGCGACGCCGGCCTCTACGTGATCGACGCCCGCGAGCCGGTGTTGGCCAAGTACCGCGATGAACTGGAAGTGTTGGCCAGCTGTGGCAAACCGTTGCTGCCGGTGCTGAATTTCGTCAGCAGTGCCAACCATCGCGAACCGGCCTGGCGTGAAGCGTTGGCGCGCCTGGGCTTGCATGCCTTGGTGCGTTTCGACAGCGTCGCGCCGCCAGAGGATGGTGAGCGTCGACTCTATGAAAGCCTCGCCCTCCTGCTGGAAAGCTCCCGTGAGCAACTGGAGCGCTTGATCGCCGATCAACAGGCCCAACGCCTCGCCCGTCAGCAAAGCGCAGTGCGGTTGATTGCCGAATTGCTGATTGATTGCGCCGCGTGCCGGCGCAGCGTTGCCAGCGACGCGGCGCAAGAACAACAGGCCATTGGTGAACTGCACAAAGCCGTGCGCCAGCGCGAACAACGTTGCGTTGAAGCACTGCTCAAGCTGTACGCCTTCCGCCCACAGGACGCGGCGGCCAGTGACTTGCCGCTGCTCGATGGGCGCTGGGGCGATGACTTGTTCAACCCCGAAACCCTCAAGCAACTCGGCGTCAGGGTCGGCGGTGGAATCGCGGCCGGTGCGGCCGCGGGCGCCGGGGTCGATTTGCTGGTGGGCGGCATTACCCTGGGTGCGGCAGCCTTGGCCGGAGCGATCGCCGGTGGCGCGCTGCAAACCGCGCGAAGCTATGGCAGCCGTTTGCTGGGCAAAATCAAAGGTCAGCGAGAGCTGACCGTCGATGACAGCGTATTGCGGTTATTGGCGTTGCGTCAGCGGCAACTGCTACAGGCGCTGAATCAGCGCGGGCATGCCGCGATGGACAGCATTCACGTGGCCACGCCCCAGGACAAGACCTGGCGCGAAGGCAAATTGCCCGAAGCATTGAACAAGGCACGGGCGTATCCGCAATGGTCGTCGCTTAATCCGCAGGCGAAGTTGAATCAGGCCGAGCGCCAAGAGCAAATTGAGGTGTTGGCGCAACAGCTTTAAGCGGCGCAGCCTTCACGCAGCCAACAGTCGCGCCGCTTTTTCCTTCAAGACCCCAAGGTCGATCACTGGCACCTGCATTTCCTTCGCCAGTTCATCCCACTGGCGCATGCGCAAACTGACTTCGCACAACGGGTCTTGCTCGAAGGCGGCAGCCTCGGCCGGTGTCATCACCCCGCCCTGGTATTCCAGGGTGCGGCGGCTGGCTTCGCTCAAGCGCTCGTAGTACCCAGGCTCTTTCAGCGTCAGATACCGCTTGGCCTGCACGTGGTATTCCACCAGTCGCGCCATGCGTTCGCTGAAACCGGCGCGACGCAAGTAATCGGCGCCCAATCGCTCGTGGCTGACCACGCCGAAGCCGCCCATGTTCTCGGCGCTCTCGGCGCAGATGTGCCCGATGTCGTGAAAGAACGCCGCCAGCACCACTTCATCATCGAAGCCCTCGGCCATTGCCAGTTGCGCAGCCTGGGACATGTGCTCGATCTGCGACACCGGCTCGCCGATGTAATCGCTGTCGCCAAAACGTTCATACAAGCCGAATACTTCGGCGATCACGTGCTCACTGCTACCCATCAACGCTCTCCCAATAAAGTCGCCACGTTACGCTCCGCCATCGCGGGCCCGACGCTCATGCCGACGCCGGTGTGCATCAGCGCAATGCTGACGCCCGGCTGCGGTCGCAGGAATGAAAATGGCCCCGGCCCCCGTGAACCATAGACCCCCTGCCAGCGCTCGACCACTTGCACGTTGCAGCCCAACGTCTGCTCGGCCAGCTCGATCATCCAGTTGTCCACTTGCTCGGCATTGAACGGTGATGGATCGCGACCGTAATGGTGAGAGTCGCCGATGATCAATTCGCCGTAGGGCGTCGGGCTGATTAGCAGGTGGATACCGTTTTCGTGCAAGTGCGGCTCGTCGCGCAGGATCTGCGCCTGCACCGCCGCCGCTTCCGGCAGGTCGGCAAAGGCGCCGTAGTGCACGCAGCTCAAACCGGTGAGCAAGGCGTGTTGCAAGTTGAGGTTGACCTGCGGGCGGACGCGGAGCATTTGCAGACGGCAGATTTGTGGGTTGAGTTCGGCAATCGGCTCGGCGAGCAAGGTCTGATAGTCGTGGCCCGAGCACAGGATGATCTGCTCGGCGCTGAACGTGCCGGTGGTGCTGTGCAAGCGGCCCGGCTCGATGTCGCGAACCAGGGTCGAAAAGTGAAAGGTGACGCCGAGCTCGCGGCGCAGGTAGTCGATCAGTGCCGGTATCGCCTCGCGGGAATACAGTTGTTGATCGTCCATCCCGTGCAACGCGGCGCGGTGATGGCTGAACTGGCCGCTGTACAGATCGCGCAAGGCAGCACCGCGCAGAAGCTCGACGCGGTAGCCGTGTTCCACGGCGCGACCGGCGCAAAAAGCTTCGAGCAGGTGCTCTTCCGCTTCGGTACGGGCGAACAAGTAAGAGCCATTACGCTTGAGTTGCAGGCCGGCGAGTTGCGCCCATTGGCCCCAGATCTCGCGGCTGGCCCTGGCCAGTTCGAGCATCGGGCCCGGCGGCTGGCCGGTGACCAATGCCTGACCGAAGTTGCGCACCGAAGCCCCTAAAGGTGTTTCGCTGCGTTCGAAAACGGTGACTTTCAGACCGCGTTTGGCGGCGGCGTAGGCGTGGGACAGACCGAGAATGCCGGCGCCGACGATCAGCATGTCGTTGTGTTGTGTCATTGAAATTTGTCCTGAATGACAGACCGCTATCGCGGGCAAGCCCGCTCCCACAGGTTTTGTGAACGCCACAGATCATGTGGGAGCGGGCTTGCCCGCGATGGGGACCTGTCAGCCGATGAAGATCTTACTTGGCAACCACTTTCTCGGACTTGCCGTCATAGCGCTTGCGCCATTCGGTCAGGATCTCGTCGCGGTTTTTCGAGGCCCAGGCGAAGTCGTTCTTGATCAAACGCTGCTCGTAGTCAGCCGGCAGTTCGGTCTGTGGCTTGGCGATACCTGGCTGAGCCAGTACGGCGAAGTTTTCTTTGTACAGCTCCATCGCCGCCGGGCTTGCCGAGAAGTCAGCGAGTTTCTTCGCGGCGTCTTCATGCGGCGTGCCTTTGATCACGGCAGTCGCTTCGATCTCCCAGCCCAGGCCTTCTTTCGGCAGGATGATGTCCAGTGGCGCACCCTGGCGCTTCAGTTGAACAGCCGGGTATTCAAAGGAAATACCGATCGGGAATTCGCCAGCCGCCGCCAGTTTGCAAGGCTTGGAACCGGAGTGAACGTACTGGCCGATGTTCTGGTGCAGGTCATCCATGTACTGCCAGCCCTGCTTCTCGCCGAAGGTTTGCAGCCAGGCGCTGACGTCGAGGAAACCGGTGCCGGACGAGGCCGGGTTCGGCATCACGATTTTGCCTTTGTACTCAGGCTTGGTCAGGTCTTGCCAGCTCACGGGCTTGGTCAGGCCCTGCTTCTCGGCTTCGACGGTGTTGAAGCAAACGGTCGCGGCCCAGACGTCCATGCCGACCCAGGCTGGCGGGTTGGCGGCGTCGCGGTAGTTGTTGCCGATTTTGCCCAGGTCCTTCGGCGCGTAGCTTTGCAACATGCCTTGTTGATCGAGGATCGCCAGGCTCGACGCGGCCAGGCCCCAGACAGCATCAGCTTGCGGGCGAGCTTTTTCGGCCAGCAGTTTGGCGGTGATGATCCCGGTGGAATCGCGCACCCATTTGATTTCGACGTCCGGGTTGGACTTTTCAAACGCTTCTTTATAGGTCTTCAGTTGTTCGGCTTCGAGGGCGGTGTACACCGTCAACTCGGTTTTCGCCGCGAAGGCGTTCAGGCTGAAAGCGGTGAGGACAGCAGCGGCCAAGGCCAGGGGCTTGAACATGATCTTTTCCTGTTGTTGAGTTGAGTGGGTTGTACGAATCAATGGCCAGGCGCGGTCTGCCGCCAGGCTTGGGAACGACGCAGCAAACCGCGCGAAGCCCAGGCCAGCAGCAGGGACACGCCCGCCGAGGTGAACAGAATCAGAGTCGACATCGCTGCCGCACCGCCGACGTTGCCGGCGTCATCCATGTTCAGCACCGCCACTGCCGCGAGGATGGTGTCGGGGCTATAGAGGAAGATCGCCGCCGAAACAGTGGTCATGGCCGAGACGAACAGGTAGCGCACGATGTCCAGCAGCGCCGGCAGGCAGATCGGTACCGTCACCCGCAGGTAGTGGCGATACAGCGGCGCCTTGAGCGACAGCGCAGCGGCTTCGAACTCGGCGTCGAGCTGACGCAGCGCGGTGGTCGCGGTCATTTGTGCGGTGGTCAAATAGTGAGCAATGGTACAGACCACCAGCAGGGTCATGGTCCCGTAGAGCACATGCAGCGGGTTGCCGGTGAGGTTGAAGAAAAAGACATAACCCAGGCCCAACACCAGTCCCGGCACCGCCATCGGTACGAAACTGAGCATGCGCAGGGTCAGGTTCAGCCCACGCTGGCCCTTGGTTTTTTCCATCAGGTAAGCGCCGGTAAAAATCAGCACGCTGCCGATCAACGCCGTGCACAACGCCATCTTCACGCTGTTGCCGTAAGCCAGCCAGCCGCCGCCCGCCGTGTCGTTGAACTGGTAATGATTGAGCGACAACGACAGGTTGTACGGCCAGAATTTGACCAGGGATGAGAACACCGCCATGCCGAACACCAGTAACAACGCGGCGCAGATCAGCAACACGATGGCCAGGTAGCAACCGTCTCGCAGTGTCGATGCCGCCGGTTTGAATACCTGGGCACGACCGCTCATGGAATCACCGTGACGTCGACGCAACCACGCATCGACACCGAAGCTGAACAGCGCCGGCAACAGCAGGACCATGCCAATCAATGCGCCGCGACCAAACTGCTGCTGACCGACCACCGCTTTGTAGGCCTCCAGCGCCAACACTTGATAGTCGCCACCGACCACCACGGGCACACCGAAGTCGGTGATAGTCAGGGTGAACACCAGGCAGAACGCGGCGAACACGGCCTGACGGGTCGCCGGCCAGGTGATGCTGCGAAAGGCTTTGGCGGGACTTGCGCCCATGCTGGAGGCGGCATCGAACAATCGCGCATCCGCCAGGGACAGCGCCGACAGCAGAATCATCAAGGCATGCGGGAAGGTGTAGATGACCTCACCGAGCACAATGCCCCAGAAACCGTAGATGTTGTCCGAGAGCAGACCGCGCAACAGGCCCTGGTTGCCGAACAGATAAACCAGTGCGATGCCGGGCAGCATCGACGGTGCCATCAACGGCAGCAGGGATATCGCACGCCAGACGCCTTTGCCGGGAATCAATGTGCGTTGCAGGGCGTAGGCAAACAGGTACGCCAACGGTACGACGATCGCCGCCACACTGAGGGAAACCTTCAGGCTGTTACCCAACAGCCAGTGAAAATTCGCACTGGTCACCAATTCGCGCGCTGCAACCAGACCACCGCCCTGCCCCGCCTCGGAACTGAAACCACGCCAGAAAATGGCGAGCAACGGCATCAACACGGCGACACCGAGCAGCACCAGCAACAGGACTTTGCCGCCGACCACGAACACCCGGTCGCCGATCTCGGCACGGGAGGTCTGCCGAAACTGCTTGTGCGGTATCGGCAGCGCGATGTTCGCGCTCATCAGGCAAACACCTGCAGGCTGCGTGGCGGCAAGGCGACCATGATTTGCTGGGCGCCGAGGCGCGGCATGGCTTCCGGTGCCAATTCGGCCAGCAGCGCATGGCCCGGCAATTGATCGAGCTCGAAGCTCATGCGGCAGCGGTTGCCGAGGAAGGTGATTTCGCGAACCTTGGCCGGGAACAGGTTTTCCTCGTGCACCACCGGGTTCACGTTGATCGCTTCCGGGCGGCAGAACAGTCGGCCCGACGCGGTTTGGGCGCTGCCATCGGCCAGGCGCAGGCTCATCCCGCCGACCTGGGCGTGGCTGTCACTGCTACGGCTGAACGGCAACCAGTTGCCCTGGCCGACGAACTCCGCCACAAACGGTGTGGCCGGGCGGTCGTAGATTTCCTGCGGCGTGGCGTACTGCTCGACCTTGCCGTTGTTCATCACGGCGATGCGGTCGGCCATCAGCATGGCTTCGTCCTGATTGTGCGTGACCATCAGGGTGGTGATGCCGAGGTTGCGCTGCAGTTGGCGCAGTTCGGTGCACAGATGCTCGCGGACCCGGGCGTCGAGTGCCGACATCGGTTCGTCCAGCAACAGTAACGAGGGCGCTGGCGCCAGGGCCCGAGCCAGTGCAACGCGTTGCTGTTGGCCGCCAGACAACTGGCCGGGGTACTTTTTCTCACTGCCGATCAGGCCGACCAGTTCCAGCATCTGACCGACACGTTTACGCACTTCATCACGACCGCTGCCCGCGAGGCCGTAGGCAATGTTCGCTTCAACGGTGAGATTGGGGAACAACGCGTAGGACTGGAAGAGAATGCCGTAGTCCCGCGCTTGGGGGGCCAGATGGGAAACGTCGCGATCACCCAGGTACAACTCGCCGCTGTCCTGTTTTTCCAGACCGGCGATGCAGCGCAGCAACGTGGTTTTGCCACAACCCGACGGGCCCAGCAGACACACCAGCTCACCGGCCGCCACGTCGAGGGAAACGTTATCCAGCGCCGTGAAGGCGCCAAAGCGTTTCTGCACGCCGCGCACTTTCATTGGGGCGCCGGGGTTGGTCAGGGCAGTTGCGATCGAGTGGTTCATGGACAGGCCTCATCAAGCAGATGAGAGCCATCCTAGATTTGTAATGCGTCCGTCATATGGCAGTGAGGCAAAAACGACTGATAGTGGTATTCAGGATTTTTGGTTGAAGTCATGCGGCGCCTGAACTGACGCCATCGCGGGCAAGCCTTGCTCCTACAGGGGAACGCGGTCAACTGTAGGAGCAAGGCTTGCCCGCGATGAGGCCAGCTCAAGTGATGGATATTTCAGGCCGGGGCCATTTCCTGCGCCAACCCCAGGAACGCCGCCGGCAGCCGCGCGCCTTTGCGCTCCTTGAGGCAATACAGGTACTCGGGAATCTGCGGTGCATTTTCGATGGTCAGCACGCGCAATTGCGGATCGTGCGGCACTTCCTGGCGGGCAATGATGCTGATGCCGATGTTGCGCAGCACCGCCTCACGAATCGATTCACGGCTGCCAATTTCCAGCAACGGCCCGAAACTCACCCCGGCATTGACCAGCAACTCTTCGGTCAATCGACGGGTGGTCGAGCCCGACTCGCGCATCAGCAACGTATGCCCGGCCAAGGCGCTGAGTGGCACATGATCGTGAATCGCCAGCGGGTGATTGCGATGCACGGCCAGCACCAGCGGATCGCTGCCGAGCACCCGGCGAATCAGTCGCGCATCGTCCAGCAATTGCGAGGACGCTGCGACATCCACCCGGTAATCCTCCAGCGCTTCGAGCACTTGCTGCGAGTTGCCGATTTCCACCGACACTTCCACTTGCGGCAAGCGTTCGCGAAAGGTTTTCACCAGATCCAGGATGTAATACGGCGCCGTGGCGGCAATGCGCAACGTGCCCTGGACCTGGCCACTGTTGCGCAGGAAAAACTCGATGTCGGCTTCCTGTTGCAACAGCGCCTTGACCATCGGCAACAGCCGAGCGCCTTCATCGCTGACACTGAGGCGGCGGCCGCCACGGTAGAACAGTTCCACCGAATACTGGTTTTCCAGGTTGCGGATCTGGGTCGTGACCGTCGGTTGGCTCAGGCCGAGCTTCTTCGCCGCCAGGGTAATGCTGCCCAGGCGGGCCACCATGTAAAACGCCTTCAGCTCCGCACTCAGCACACCCTTCCCTCTTCCTTATTTGCGCAGCAGGCGCAAACCGTTGAACACCACCAACAAACTGACGCCCATGTCGGCGAACACCGCCATCCACATGGTAGCGAGCCCGGCGAAGGTTACCCCAAGAAAGATCGCCTTGATCACCAATGCCAGCGCGATGTTCTGTTTCAGGATGCTGGAGGTCTGCCGCGACAGCCGGATGAACGTCGGGATCTTGCGCAAGTCGTCGTCCATCAAGGCGACATCGGCGGTCTCGATGGCCGTGTCGGTGCCCGCCGCGGCCATGGCAAAACCGATCTCGGCCCGGGCCAGTGCCGGCGCATCGTTGATGCCATCGCCCACCATGCCGACGTTATGACCCTGTGCATAAAGGGCTTCGATGGCTTGCAGTTTGTCGGTCGGCAGCAGATCACCCTTGGCCTCGTCGATGCCCACTTGTGCGGCAATCGCCTGAGCGGTGTGGACGTTGTCGCCGGTCAGCATCAGGGTTTTGATGCCCAGGTCATGCAGTTGCTGGATCGCCTCGCGACTCGACTCTTTTACCGTGTCCGCCACCGCAAACAGCGCCAGCGGGCCGGATTTATCGAGCAGCAGCACCACCGACTTGCCCTGTTTCTCCAGCGCGAACAGTTTCTCTTCCAGCGCCGGCGAACACAGGTTCAGCTCTTCGACCAAACGGTGGTTACCCAAGTGGTACACCTGACCGTTGATCTCACCGCGCACACCGCGACCGGCTAGCGCTTCAAAGTTATCCACAAACAGCGGCGCGAGTTGTTTATCCACAGCCGCATTGGCAATGGCCAGCGACACCGGGTGATCGGAACGTCCGGCCAGCGCGGCGGCAATCGCCGGGGCTGTTTCGACGGTGGTTGTGTCGAGAGAAAGGTAATCCGTCTGTACCGGTTTGCCGTGGGTGATCGTTCCGGTCTTGTCCAACGCCAGATAATCGAGCTTGTAACCGCCCTCCAGATACACGCCCCCCTTCACCAGAATGCCTTTGCGTGCCGCCGCCGCGAGGCCGCTGACGATGGTCACCGGGGTGGAAATCACCAGCGCACAAGGGCAAGCGACCACCAGCAACACCAGCGCCCGGTAGATCCAGTCGAACCATGCGGCGCCCATGAACAGCGGAGGAATCAGCGCAACGGCAAGGGCCAGGATGAATACCGCTGGCGTGTAGATTTTCGAGAAGCTGTCGACGAAACGCTGGGTCGGTGCCCGCGCGCCCTGGGCCTGTTCGACGGCGTGGATGATTCGCGCCAGCGTCGAATTGTCCGCCGCTGCGGTCACGGCATATTCCAGAGACCCGGCCTGATTGATGGTGCCGGCGAATACTTTGTCGCCGACGGTTTTCTCGACCGGCAAGCTTTCACCCGTGATCGGCGCCTGATCGATAGTTGAACTGCCGGCCACCACTTCACCGTCCAGCCCGATGCGCTCACCGGGTCGTACCCGCACCCGCGCCCCCAGCTCGATGGTTTTGACGTCTTGCTCGACCCAGCTGCCATCGGCCCGCTGCACCGTGGCCTGTTCCGGGCTCATCTGCATCAGGCCGCTGATCGCATTGCGTGCGCGGTCCAGGGATTTGGCTTCAATCAACTCGGCCACGGTGAACAGGAACATCACCATCGCCGCTTCCGGCCACTGACCGATCAGGATCGCGCCGGTCACCGCGATGCTCATCAGCGCGTTAATGTTCAGGTTGAGGTTTTTCAGGGCGATCCAGCCCTTTTTGTACGTGGTCAGGCCACCACTGAGGATCGAGACCAGCGCAATGACCGCCACCACCCAAGTGGGTGCAGCGTTGGTGAAGTGAATGACTTCGGCGGCCAGCGCCCCCACACCGGACAGCGCCAATGGCCACCACGGTTTTTTCTCCGGCGCGGGAGCGGGTGCTTCGACGCCTTGCTCAAGCGGTTCTGCCTGCATGCCGAGGGATTTGATCGCCTCGATGATGGGCGCAGTGCTTGGCAAGTCGTGGGTCACGCCCAACACCCGGTTGATCAGGTTGAACTCCAGTTGCTGCACACCGGCGAGTTTGCCGAGTTTGTTCTGGATCAGCGTCTGCTCGGTCGGGCAGTCCATCGCATCGATGCGAAAGCTGCTCAGGCGTGCACCGGCCGTTGGCGTTTCGCTCAACTTGATCAGCGACGGCGCAGCCGCTTTGGTGGAACAGCAGGAATCGCCGTGGCCGCCATGCTCGTGCTTCTTTACAGGCTGCAGTGTGTGGCTGTGATCGTGCTCAGCCTTGGGGGTGTGGGTGTGTTGGGAATCGCTCATCAGGTCGCGTCCATAAGGTGCCTGTTGCCAAGTAAAGACCCTGTAGCCACTATAGGGTCAAGCACCTATTTGGAGACTGCCGTCATGAAGATCGGAGAACTGGCCAAACTGACCGACTGCGCCGTGGAAACCATCCGCTATTACGAGCGCGAAAACCTGTTGCCGGAGCCGGCTCGCAGCGACGGCAACTACCGCGTCTACACCCAGGCCCACGCCGAGCGCCTGACCTTCATCCGCAACTGCCGCACCCTCGACATGACGCTGGAAGAAATCCGCAGCCTGCTGGCGTTTCGCGACAGCCCGCAGGATCAGTGCGAAAGCGTGAATGCGTTGATCGACGAGCACATCCACCACGTCAAGGCGCGGATCGATGGGTTACTGGCGTTGCAGACACAATTGCTCGACCTGCGCCAACGCTGTGGCGAAGGGCCGGAGATTGATCAGTGCGGGATTTTGCAACGGCTGGAAGTGAGTGGCGGGGTTGTGGCGACCGAGGTGGGGCATTCCCATGTCGGCCGCAGTCATGGACATTAGTCCTTCGCCAATTAACGCTCAGACCAATGTGAACTCCAAGGTACCCCGGGGGCCCATGCCATAATTCAGGCCGGGGACCATCCCGGAACCCAGAAACAAACTGCAAAGCAGGTGAACGGACTCTCCGCGATGCGCCTGATAGACAGAAGAATCAATCCGAAACTTGAGGGGTGAATCGGGACTGACCGTTAACTTGCGCTGATAGTCCCTCCAGGCGCCACCCTGCCCGCCGTTCGGGCTGCTTTTCCAGTGCATTTCAATGGCGTTGTTTGTTCGCAGGTTTTCAATCAGTGGAATGGTTAGGAAAACGCCATCGGGATGTTGATCAATATCCAGAACTCCCTCCGATACGTCGTCAATAGAAATCGGGGCGGTTTGAATCAGTGCCTGGGCGAACGTCATGTACAACGATGCGGAAGGTAATGCGCTCCCCCCTCTTTCGATAACAAAAATAACCTCAACCCGGTCGCCTTCAAACGGGCGTGCCGTTTCGTCAGGAACAGCAAACTGCAACGAGGTGAAACTCAGTACTGGCTGAGGTGGTGACTGGTAACTTTTCCCGCTGCCACCAAGCGCCTGCCACTGCACCCGAACCTGATCACCGATCTGAAATTCCCTGTCATTTACTGACACAACCACGCGCAGAGAATCGACGAAGATAGGTGCGCCAGTGAATATTTCCATAGGCACCACGCAATCCCATGGAGCGAGGCTTGGGATGAAATGAAAAAGTCCGGATCGGCTTTCGCAGCCAATAAGCGGTAAACCGGTTAATTGACTACTCAAGTGCTCTGGCGAGAGACCGATAGGGCTTTGCGAAAACCCGGTAGTTGCACGGGGCGCAATGATTGTCATGACGAAGCTCCTGAAATAAAGAAAGGGTGTTGCTGACCACGTCCTAATGGCCATTCAAACACCCTAGCATTCGTTCGCCCACTGTCAAAAATGACAGCCAGATAGACCTTTTTCTAATATAAAAATCTATCCGCCCATCTATTAAACCGCCATCGGCGCGGTCATCGGCGCGTGGTGCTCGTAACCTTCCAGCGAGAAATCGCTCGGTTCGATCAGCTCCAGCCACTCCGGCTGATAAACGCCAGTCTTGGCAAACTCCGGCACACGGTCGCTGATCACCAGTTTCGGCATCGGGAACGGCTCACGCTTGAGCTGTTCATTGAGCATGTCCAAATGGTTCTCGTAGACGTGCGCGTCGCCGATGAAATAGGTGAACCAGCGCGGCGTGTAGCCGGTCAGGCGACCGATCAGGCTCAGCAGCGCCGCGCCTTCGGTGAGGTTGAACGGCGTACCGAGGCCTAGGTCGTTGGAACGGATGTAGAGGGTCAGGGAAATCTCCTTGGTCTCGACATTCGGGTGGAACTGGTACAGCAGATGGCACGGCGGCAGGGCCATTTCATCGAGCTGGGCAACGTTCCAGCCGTGGAACAGAATGCGGCGGCTGCCCGGGTCTTTGATGATGGTGTCGACGCACTGACGAATCTGGTCAATCGCCTTGTACAGCACGACGTAAGCCTGGCCGTCTTCTTCGCCTTCAGCGATCTGGCGGTAGCCTTGGCCCAATGTCTGTTCGATAGCGGCCTTATTGCTGACCGGGATCTGTTTGTACGCTGGCCATTTGCGCCATTGCACACCGTAGATTTCGCCGAGGTCGTCTTCGCCCTGGCGGAACGGGTTGGCCAGCCACTGCGCATTTTCGTTGGCGTTCTGGTCCCAGACCTTGCAGCCCAACGCGCGGAATTCGGCGGCGTTGTTAACGCCACGCAGAAAACCGCACATCTCGCCGATGGCCGATTTGAAAGCCATCTTGCGCGTGGTGATCGCCGGGAAACCTTCCTTGAGGTCATAGCGCAGCATCGCACCCGGAAAGCTGATGGTGTTCACGCCCGTGCGGTTGGCTTGCTTGGTGCCGTTCTTGATGACGTGGGCGACCAGTTCGAGATATTGCTTCATGAGTTACCTGTGTCCTTGAACCCGGAGACCGTTGCCCCCGGGGTTCGAATTTATACGGCTGCTGCTGGCGTCGCCGGGGCACGGTGATACGCCAGCCAGATCAGGAACAGGCCGCCGACAATCATCGGCACGCAGAGCACTTGGCCCATGGTCAGCCAGTTCCAGGCCAGATAGCCCAGTTGCGCGTCCGGTACGCGGACGAATTCGACGATGAAACGGAAGATGCCATAGAACAGCGCGAACATCCCGGACACCGCCATGGTCGGCCGCGGCTTGCGCGAGAACAACCAGAGGATGAGGAACAGTGCCACGCCTTCCAGCGCGAACTGGTACAGCTGCGACGGATGGCGCGGCAACTGCGACGGATCGCTGAACGGCGGGAAGATCATTGCCCACGGCACGTCGGTCGGCTTGCCCCACAATTCGGCGTTGATGAAGTTGCCGATACGCCCGGCGCCCAGGCCGATCGGCACCATCGGCGCGACGAAATCCATCAGCTGGAAGAACGACTTGTTGTTCTTTTTACCAAACCACAACGCCGCCAGCATCACGCCGATGAACCCGCCGTGGAACGACATGCCGCCCTTCCACACTTCAAAAATCAGCGCCGGGTTGGCCAGGTACGCGTGCAGATCGTAGAACAGCACATACCCCAAACGGCCACCGACAATGACACCCATCGACATCCAGAAGACCATGTCGGAGAGCTTCTCCTTGGTCCAGGTCGGGTCGAAACGGTTCATCCGACGGGACGCCAGCAGCCAGGCGCCGCCAATGCCGATCAGGTACATCAAGCCGTACCAGTGGATTTTCAGCGGACCGATGGCCAGGGCCACCGGGTCGATCTGCGGGTAAGGCAGCATTGCGACTCCTCGTTAGAGTTGAAACCAAAATTCCCGGGCGACGCTGCCACCTCAGGATTAAGTCAGGATTGCGCGGGTCGTCAGAGCAAGAAACTCAGGCCGACGCAGAACAGCAAAGCGGCAAACAGTCTTTTCAGCAACTTCGGCGACAGCCTGTGGGCCAGTCGCGCGCCGATACGGGCGAAGACCATGCTGGTCAGGGCAATGCCCAACAGTGCCGGCAAATAAATAAAACCGAGACTATGGGCCGGCAGCAACGGATCGTGCCAGCCCAGGATCATGAAACTTAACGCACTGGCCAATGCGATCGGCAGACCGCAGGCCGACGATGTGGCCACGGCCTGTTGCATCGGCACACTGCGCCAGGTCAGGAACGGCACGGTCAAGGAGCCGCCGCCAATCCCGAAAATCGCCGAGGCCCAGCCAATCACACTGCCGGCCATGGTCAGACCGAGTTTGCCCGGCACCGTGCGGCTGGCCTTGGGCTTGACGTCCAGCGCCAGTTGCGCGGCGATGACCAGGGCGAACACACCGATGATTTTCTGCAAATTCGGACCGGAGATCGCTTCGGCCGTCAGTGCGCCGAAACCGGCGCCCATCAAAATGCCCACGGTCATCCAGACGAAAATCGGCCAACGCACCGCGCCACGACGATGGTGTTCGCGCACGGCGTTGACCGAGGTAAAGATAATCGTCGCCAGGGAGGTACCGACCGCCAGATGGGTCAGAATCGATGCATCGAAGCCCTGCAAGGTGAAACTGAATACCAGCACGGGGACGATAATGATCCCGCCGCCGACCCCGAACAGCCCGGCCAGCACGCCTGCGCAGGCGCCCAGCGCCAGATAGAGCAGAAATTCCATGACCTTCCTTGTACGCTTCTCAAAAAAGCACCGGCATAGTAACGGATGCGGGGCCCAAGGCTCCACTGGATGGCGATGGATACCCGTGCGATGTCTGCGTAGAGTGAGCAAAAAACACACAAGGACCACCTTATGTGCCTGATTGTTTTCGCCTGGCGACCGGGTCACGCCCAGCCGCTGATCGTGGCGGCCAACCGCGACGAGTTCTACGCGCGCCCCAGCCTGCCCTTGGCGCAATGGCCAGAAGCTGCGCACGTTCATGCCGGTCGCGACCTGGAGGCCGGCGGCACCTGGCTCGGTGTCGGCGCCAATGGGCGCTTTGCGGCGCTGACCAATATTCGTGATCCGCACCGACCACCCGGACGCAAGTCTCGCGGTGAACTGGTGGCGCGGTTTCTCACCGGGGAGCTGCCGATTGACGACTATTTAGCCGACGTTGTCGCCCGCTCGCCGGAATATGGCGGATTTAACCTGCTGGTCGGCAATGGCAATGAGCTCTGGCACTTCAATGCCCGGGAATCCGAGGCCGTGATGCTGGTGCCTGGGGTGTATGGGTTATCCAACGCCGGGCTGGATACGCCCTGGCCGAAGTTGCTCAAGGCCAAGGCGGCATTGAGTGAGGTGCTGGAAGACCCACAACCTCAAGCACTATTGGCGCTGTTGAGCGATTCGCAGACTGCGCCATTTGCCGAGCTGCCGGATACAGGGGTGGGGCTGGCGACCGAGACGTTGTTGTCGAGTGTGTTTATTGCCAGCCAAAGCTACGGGACCCGGGCGAGCACGGCGTTGATTGTGCAGGCGGATGGCTCGCGGCATCTGGTCGAACGGAGTTTCGGGCCGTATGGCGGGCATCTTGGGGAAGTGGAGATCAGGCTTTAGTTTTGTGTTGGCTGGACGGCAAGCCTTGCTCCTACAGGTCTGTGGCTGCACGACACAAATCCGTAGGAGCATGGCTTGCCCTCGATGGGGCCGCCGCAGAATTAGAGGGGCTTGATCGCCGCTGGATTGATCATCCGCGCCAACCCGAGGTTTTTCAGCGCCAGTTGCAGCGAGCTGTGGATAACTTGCGGGTTGTCGATGGTCATCAGCTCGGCCAGCAATTCCTTGGCCTTGCTCAGGTTGATCTGGCGCAGCATCCACTTCACTTTCGGCAAGTTGGTGGCGTTCATCGACAGGCTGTCGAAGCCCATCGCCATCAACAGCACCGCCGCCGCCGGGTCACCGGCCATCTCACCGCAGATACTCACAGGCTTGCCTTCGGCATGGGCGTCACGCACCACGTTCTGCAAGGCCTGGAGCACCGCCGGGTGCAGGTAGTCGTAAAGGTCGGCCACCCGCGGGTTGTTGCGGTCGACGGCCAACAGGTACTGAGTCAGGTCGTTGGAGCCGACCGACAGGAAGTCCACTTGCCGCGCCAGTTCCTTGGTCTGATACACCGCCGCCGGAATCTCGATCATCACGCCAATCGGCGGCATCGGCACATCGGTGCCTTCGTCGCGCACTTCGCCCCACGCCCGGTGGATCAGGTGCAAGGCTTCTTCGAGTTCGTGGGTGCCGGAGATCATCGGCAGCAGAATCCGCAAGTTGTTCAAGCCTTCGCTGGCCTTGAGCATGGCGCGGGTCTGGACCAGGAAAATTTCCGGGTGGTCGAGGGTGACGCGAATCCCGCGCCAGCCCAGGAACGGGTTGTCTTCCTTGATCGGGAAGTACGACAAGGCCTTGTCGCCGCCGATGTCGAGGCTGCGCATGGTCACCGGTTGCGGGTGAAACGCGGCGAGCTGCTCGCGGTAGATCGCCAGTTGTTCCTTTTCGCTCGGGAAACGCTGGTTGATCATGAACGGCACTTCGGTGCGGTACAGACCCACGCCTTCAGCGCCACGCTTCTGCGCCCGCGCCACGTCCGCCAGCAAACCGGTATTGACCCACAACGGCATGCGGTGACCATCGAGGGTCACGCACGGCAAGTCGCGCAGTGCATCCAGCCCAAGGGCCAGTTGCTTCTCTTCCTCGACCACTTCGGCGAACTGCTTGCGCAGTACATCGCTGGGGTTGGTGTAGACCTCGCCGTGGTAGCCGTCGACGATCATCTGGATGCCGTCGACTTTCGAGTACGGCAAGTCGACCAGGCCCATCACCGTCGGGATACCCATGGCTCGCGCCAGGATCGCGACGTGGGAGTTACCGGAACCGAGTACCGACACCAGACCGGCCAGCTTGCCTTCCGGCACCTCGCCGAGCATGGCCGGCGTCAGTTCTTCGCTGACCAGAATGGTGTTGTCGGGATAAACCAGGGTTTGCTGACGCTCTTCCTGCAAATAGGCGAGCAGGCGGCGACCGAGGTCCTTGACGTCCGAGGCACGCTCACGCAGGTAGGCGTCGTCCATCAATTCGAAACGGTTGACGTGATCGGTGACCACTTGACGCAGTGCGCCCTGGGCCCACTGACCGGTCTTGATGACGGTGGTCACTTCGCTGCCCAGCGCGGCGTCGTCGAGCATCATCAGGTAGACGTCGAACAAGGCGCGCTCTTCCGGGCGCAATTGTGTCGCGAGCTTGGCCGACAGCGTGCGCATATCGGCGCGCACGCCTTCGATGGCGGTCTTGAACAGCCCGAGTTCGGCGTCGATGTCGACAATAGTCTTGTCCGGCACCACGTCCAGATCGGCGGGCGGCAGCATGACCACCGCCGTACCGACCGCTGCACCTGGCGAACCCGGCACGCCGACAAACTTGGCTTCCTGGATGCCTTTGCCCTGACGGCCCAGGCCACGGATCGACCCGGTGGCCTCGGCGTGGGCGATAACGCCAGCCAGTTGCGCGCTCATGGTCACGAGGAAGGCTTCTTCACCCTCATCGAACTGGCGGCGTTCTTTTTGCTGGATGACCAACACGCCGACGACCCGGCGGTGGTGAATGATCGGCGCCCCGAGGAATGAAGCGAAGCGCTCTTCACCGGTCTCGGCGAAGTAGCGGTAGCGCGGGTGGTCCGCAGCGTTTTCGAGGTTCAGGGGTTCTTCGCGCGTACCGACCAGGCCAACCAGACCTTCGTTGGGTGCCATGCTGACTTTGCCGATCGAGCGCTTGTTCAAGCCCTCGGTAGCCATCAGCACGAAGCGGTTGGTCTCGGGGTCAAGCAGGTAGACCGAGCAGACCTGGCTGCCCATGGCCTCTTTGACGCGCAACACAATAATCCCCAACGCCGCCTTGAGATCCTTGGCGGAGTTAACTTCCTGGACGATCTTGCGCAGCGTATTGAGCATGGCTCGGGGTCGAACTCCGTCGTCAGTCGCGCGTTAAAAGGCGCGGGGCAAGCTCTTTGAGAGCGCGTCGATACACCTCGCGCTTGAATGTCACCACCTGGCCCAACGGATACCAATAGCTGACCCAGCGCCAGCCATCGAACTCCGGTTTACCGGTCAAATCCATCCGCACCCGCTGCTCGTTGGAGATCAGGCGCAGGAGAAACCATTTCTGTTTCTGGCCGATGCACAGCGGTTGGCTGTGGGTACGGACCAGACGTTGCGGCAAACGATAGCGCAACCAGCCCCGGGTGCAGGCGAGAATTTCAACATCTTCGCGCTCCAGACCCACTTCTTCGTTCAACTCGCGGTACAAGGCGTCTTCCGGCGTCTCCTGGGGGTTGATCCCTCCCTGTGGAAACTGCCAGGCATCTTGATTGATACGGCGAGCCCATAGCACCTGTCCGGCATCATTCGTGAGAATGATCCCGACATTGGGGCGGAAACCATCGGGGTCGATCACGGCAACAACCTCGCAAACGCATGTCGCCGCATTGTTCCACAAAGGTTGTGAAGGCAGCAACGAGCCGGCCAACCTTATGTGCACTCTTGTGAAAAGTCCGTATTCTGGGCGCCTTTCTACAGACTTTTCAGCGAGTAACTGCAATGCGCCTGGCTTTATTCGACTTGGACAACACTCTTCTGGGCGGCGACAGTGACCACGCCTGGGGCGATTACCTGTGCGAACGCGGCTTCCTCGACGCCGTCGCCTACAAGACTCGCAACGACGAGTTCTATCAGGATTACCTGGCCGGCAAGCTGGATAACGCCGCCTACCTGAACTTCTGCCTGGAAGTCCTCGGCCGCACCGAGATGACCGTGCTCGATCAGTGGCACAGCGACTACATGCGCGACTGCATCGAACCGATCATGTTGCCCAAGGCCCTCGAACTGCTGGCCAAGCACCGCGACGCCGGCGACAAACTGGTGATCATCACCGCGACCAACCGCTTCGTCACCGGGCCGATTGCCCAGCGCCTGGGCGTTGAAACCTTGATCGCCACCGAGTGCGAGATGGTCGATGGCCGCTACACCGGGCGCAGTACCGACGTACCGTGCTTCCGTGAAGGCAAGGTAACGCGCTTGAATCGTTGGCTGGACGAGACCGGGCATTCACTGGAAGGCAGCTACTTCTATAGCGACTCGATGAATGATTTGCCGTTGCTGGAGCAGGTAACCCACCCGATCGCGGTTGATCCTGATCCGAATCTGCGTGCCGAAGCCCAGAAGCGTGGCTGGCCGGTGATCAGTCTGCGCCTCTGATTACATCTGTAGCAGCTGCCGAGGCACGAGGCTGCGTTGCGGTCCGCAGGGCCGTCCTCAAGGGCAGCTTCGCAGCCCATCGCAGCCTCGTACCTCGGCAGCTGCTACAGAGACTGCCTTAGATGGGTTTGGCTCCCATCAACCCCGCAATGGCCACAAAACAGACAAAACTGAACAACGCCAACGCAAAGGTAAATTTACCGACGCTACCCGGCGCCTTGCGCAGTTTGTTCAGCCGCACCAGCAACCAGAACCACGCCAGCGCCGCCACGGTGTACAGCACGCTGGAGGCCAGCAACCACGTCTGCCCCAGCGGCCAACCCACCAGATGCACCATGCACCAGCCTGTAACCGGCATGCTCAGCAGCGCCAGGCCCATCAGCAGCCAGACAAACACCCTTGGCCGTTGCAAGGTGCGGCTTCCCGCCGTCGCGTCACCCTTGCGCCGCGCAAGTAAAACCCAGACGCCCAGGCCCAGTGCGCTGATCAGCAACACAACCGTTGCGACCATGTGCGCCGCTTTCAGGGCAGATAACGTTTCCATTGTTCGATTTCCTTATGGCCTGCCCATCAGCGTAGCCGTTCAGCCCAGAAACAGCTTATAGGCCGGGTTGTCGCTTTCATCCCAGTACGGGTAACCGATTTCTTCCAGCGCGGCCGGCACCAGATGACGTTCGTCGTGCGGTACTTGCAGGCCCGCGACTACTCGGCCGTCCGCCGCACCATGGTTGCGGTAGTGGAACATCGAGATGTTCCAGCGCCCGCCCAACTTGTTGAGGAAATTGAACAACGCCCCCGGACGCTCCGGGAATTCGAAGCGCAGGATCACTTCATCAACAACGTGGGCCGCTCGACCGCCGACCATGTGGCGAATGTGCAGCTTGGCCAGTTCGTTGTCGGTCAGGTCCAGCACCGGGAAGCCCTGTTCGCCGAGGCTGGCAATCAGCGCACTGCGCGGGTCGGTTTCCGGGTGCGTCTGCACGCCAACGAAGATGTGCGCTTCGCTGCCAGTGTTGTAGCGGTAATTGAATTCGGTGATCTGGCGTTTGCCGATGGCTTCGCAAAACGCCTTGAAGCTGCCCGGTTTCTCGGGGATGGTCACGGCGATGATTGCTTCACGACCTTCGCCCAGCTCGGCGCGTTCGGCGACATGGCGCAAGCGGTCGAAGTTGACGTTAGCGCCGGAGTCGATGGCCACGAAGGTCTGGCCGCTGACACCGCGCTGCTCGACATACTTCTTGATCCCGGCCACGCCCAGCGCGCCCGCAGGCTCGGTGATCGAGCGGGTATCGTCGTAGATATCCTTGATTGCCGCACAGATCTCGTCGGTGCTGACGGTGATCACTTCATCGACATAGTCTTTGCAGATGTCGAAGGTGTGCTGGCCGATCTGTGCCACCGCAACGCCGTCGGCGAAGAGGCCCACGGTCGGCAATACCACGCGCTCACCCGCCGCCATGGCGGCTTGCAGGCAGTTGGAATCGTCCGGTTCGACGCCGATGACTTTGATGTCCGGGCGCAGGTACTTCACGTACGCCGCAATGCCGGCGATAAGCCCGCCACCGCCCACCGGAACGAAGATCGCGTCCAGTGGCTGCGGGTGCTGACGCAGAATCTCCATGGCCACGGTGCCCTGCCCGGCAATAGTGTGGGGATCGTCGTAAGGATGGATGTAGACGTAGCCTTTTTCGTCGACCAGTTTCAGCGAGTAGGCCAGGGCTTCCGGGAACGAATCCCCGTGCAGCACCACTTTGCCGCCGCGCGAACGCACGCCTTCGACTTTGATTTCCGGGGTGGTCTTGGGCATGACGATGGTGGCTTTGACGCCCAGCACTTTCGCCGCCAGGGCCAGGCCTTGCGCATGGTTACCCGCCGAAGCCGTCACGACGCCGCGCGCACGCTCTTCGTCGCTCAACTGGGTCAGCTTGTTGTAAGCGCCGCGAATCTTGAACGAGAACACCGGCTGCAAGTCTTCACGCTTGAGCCAGATCGTGTTGCCCAGCCGCTCGGTGAGCTGGCGGGCTGTCTGCAATGGGGTTTCTACGGCAACGTCATAAACGCGCGAGGTGAGGATCTTTTTGACGTACTGTTCGAGCATCGGAAAGCATCACTGAGCGGGTTGGGCAGGACCACGGAGTCTAACCCGGCTTTCAGCTGTACGACCACACGAATACAGCGGTTTTAGCCCCGCTTAGGGCTATAATGCCGGCCTTTCGTTCCCTCCCCGGCATCTCGGAGCCCGCATGAACCAGGATCAACTCAAACAGGCAGTGGCTCAGGCCGCCGTCGACTTCATCCTCCCGAAACTCGACGACAAGAGCATCGTCGGGGTCGGCACCGGCTCCACCGCCAACTGCTTCATCGATGCCCTGGCCAAGCACAAAGGTGCGTTCGACGGCGCTGTTGCCAGCTCCGAAGCCACCGCCGCCCGCCTCAAGGGCCACGGAATTCCGGTGTATGAGCTGAACACGGTCAGCGACCTGGAGTTTTACGTCGACGGCGCCGATGAAAGCGATGAGCACCTGAACCTGATCAAGGGCGGTGGCGCGGCCCTGACCCGCGAGAAGATCGTGGCGGCCGTGGCCAAGACGTTCATCTGCATCGCCGACGCCAGCAAACTGGTGCCAGTGCTCGGCGCGTTCCCGCTGCCGGTCGAAGTCATCCCGATGGCCCGCAGCCACGTGGCCCGCGAACTGGTGAAACTGGGCGGCGACCCGGTTTACCGCGAAGGCGTGCTGACCGACAACGGCAACATCATCCTTGATGTGTTCAACATGCAGATCACCAACCCGGTAGAACTGGAACGTCAGATCAACGCCATTGTTGGCGTGGTCACCAATGGTTTGTTCGCGGCACGCCCGGCGGACTTGCTGTTGCTGGGCACCAGCGAAGGCGTGAAAACCCTGCGCGCCGAGTAAGCCATTTACAACGCAAAACCTGTAGGAGCCGAGCTTGCTCGCGATAGCGGTGCATCATTCAACATCTCTGTCGACTGATGCACCGCTATCGCGAGCAAGCTCGGCTCCTACAGTGTTTTGTGGCACACACACAATCTGTGCATGTCTCCCACAGTGGTTTTGGGGTGTTTTTAGGGTTGCGCTGGTTTTTTGAAGACGTAGAACAGATTGGGCTCGCTGACGAGGTACATCGTACCCTCGTCATCCATCGCGATGCCTTCCGCTTGCGGCACGGTTTTTTGCAAACCCTGGCGCCCCTTGATCAATGACAGGGTGCTCAGCGGTCGCCCATCCACATCCAGCTCCAGAATCAAGTGCGACTCGTCAGACAGCGCCAACAGATGACCGCTGCGCTCGTCGTATTGCAAGCTCGACAAGTCCCGCACGAACATCCCTGCATCGCGCTTGGGGTTGTTCACCACGTGCACGGCGTAGGATTTCTCCGGGTTGTAATGCGCAAAGCCCTGCACTTCGTAGATCAGCATCGGGTCGCGCTCCTTGGCGACGAACAGGCGCTTGCCCACCGAATCGTACGCCAACCCTTCAAACCCCTTGTTACTGCCCATGTGCACGCCAAGGACCATCTGTTCGGCATCCGCCCCGTCGAGGAAAGTGGTGTCCTGCTCCAGATGAATCTTGATCAGCCGCTGCTGGCTCTCATCGGTGATCACGTAGGTGTCGGCGCTGATGAACTCCACCGCTTCCGGGTCGCCGAAGCCAATCAACGCCACCCGCCGCAGGACCTTGCCCTCAAGCGACAGCTCGATCAGCTCAGAGTTTTTGTTGGTCACCGTGAACAGGCTTTTGCGCACCGGATCAAACGTCAGCGCCGAGACGTTATCGTCCAGACCGTCGATCACCCGTGCTTCGATTTCCACCCGGTATTGATCCAGGCCGATGGATTCGCTGCTCTGCGGCTGCCAAAGGGTCTGCAGGTTGAACCAGCCACGCTCGAACAAGCGCATGTATTGGCCGATCGCAACCAGCGCGATCAGGGCAATCACCGTCAGGATCAGGACAAGGGGTTTGGGACGGGCAAGTCGTTGCATTCAGGCCAGCTCGAAAACAAAACGGGCGGATGAAATATCACGCCCGTATGAATTCAAGCTTAATGGCCCGTAGCCTGCGACCACAACTGCGGGTTTGCGGCGCTTATTTCTGCTTTTCGAAGCGGTAGAACAGGTTCGGCTCACTCACCATGTACAAGGTGCCCGCTTCGTCCATGGTCACGCCTTCGGCCCGGGGAATGGTGTTCTTCAGGCCGTTGAAGCCACGCAGCAGCGTAATGAAACTGACCTGTTCACCCTTCTTGTCCAGCTCCAGCAACAGGTGCGAATCGGCGGACAGCACCAGCATGTGGCCGGTCCGCGGGTCGATGGCCAGTGCCGACA
The DNA here is from genome assembly GCF_003148705.1 of Pseudomonas sp. OV226. Taxonomy (NCBI): domain Bacteria; kingdom Pseudomonadati; phylum Pseudomonadota; class Gammaproteobacteria; order Pseudomonadales; family Pseudomonadaceae; genus Pseudomonas; species Pseudomonas sp. OV226. The sequence goes on from NZ_QGGS01000004.1 coordinate 309,334, forward strand.
GGTTGCGCATATCCAGCGCATGACTGGCCAGTTTCAGCTTGTCACCGGTCAGGACCTTGCCGTCACCTTTCCAGGTAAACAAGGCCGGCGGACGCTCTTCGCCCAGCACCAGTTGCTGATTGCGCGGATCCCAGGTGACACCCTCGAAGGCCTTGTTCTGGTCTTTGGAAGGGCCGAGGTCGTATTTCGGGAAGTCGGCGATGTTCAGTTCGCGGGTGTCGGCGTCAACCTTGACGATAGCGATCAGATGCTCGCGCTCATCGACAATGGCCAACCGACCATCGCCCAGCACGGTGACGCCTTCAGGGTTGCTCCAGCCGACCAACGGCATTTTGCGCAACACATCGCCCTGCAGGTTCAATTCGACCAAGAACGGGTTCTTGCCCATGACCGAAAACAGGGTCTTGGTCTGGGGATCGTAAGACAGGTCCGATGCTTCGTCCTTTTCCATGCCCGGCAACGGCTTGGCATCGATCACTGCCCGGTAGTCCGGAAGCCAGATACTGGCCTGGCGCTCGGCCGGGCTCTTGAATTGCTCTTTCACCCAGAGCACGCCTCGCGCATCCCAATGCATGGCAAAGGCGACGCCGTAGGCGACAACGGCCACCAACAGTAGCCAGGTATACCAACGCAGCGCGAAGCGCGAGCGGCGGGCAGGTTTAAACGTGGAAAGCGGAGGAGTGGCCATCGGGGAATGCGTTCCAGAAATTCAGGCTAGGGGTAATAGCACAATTGGGGCCGGCTCAGACGCCGAACGCCCCGGAATTATCCAGAGAACATGTGAAAAAATCGGCAAATGACAGGAAGGCCCTACGGCGGCCAACCACAAAACCCTTGTAGGAGCCGAGCTTGCTCGCGATAGCGGTCGTTCATTCAACATCCAGGTTGAATGTGCTGACGCCATCGCGAGCAAGCTCGGCTCCTACGGGGGTTTGCGGTGTTTGGGTTAGCGAACGCTGCTGGTGAAGCGGCTCGCGCCAGGCAGTTCCAGGACGATCTCGTCACCGACATTCAGCGGACCAACGCCCACTGGCGTGCCGGTCAGGATCACGTCACCGGCCTGCAGCGAAAAGCAACCGGCCATGTGCTGGATCATCGGCACGATCGGGTTGAGCATTGCGCTGCTGTTGCCGTCCTGGCGCACTTCGCCATTGATGGTCAGGCGGATGCCGATGTCGGCCAGGTCCGCAAAGGTACTGCCGGACACGAACGGCGCGATCACCGCCGCGCCATCGAAGGACTTGGCGATTTCCCAAGGCAGGCCCTTGGATTTCAGCTCGGCCTGTTTGTCGCGCAGCGTCAGGTCCAGGGCCGGCGCGAAACCGGAGATGGCGTCCAGCACTTCCTCACGGCTCGGCTTGGTCGACAACGACTTGCCGATCAATACAGCGATTTCCGCCTCGTAATGCACCGAGCCACGCTCGGTCGGAATGCTGAAACCGCCGTCCAGCGGCACCACGCAACTGCCCGGTTTGATGAACAGCAACGGCTCGGTAGGCACCGGGTTGTCCAGTTCCTTGGCGTGTTCGGCATAGTTACGGCCAATGCACACCACTTTCCCCAGCGGGAAGTGAATACGCGTGCCGTCGACATACTGGTGCTGATAGCTCATTACCGACTCCTGATTCGTGCTCTTAACGTTCGAAAATCAAACAGCGAAGATCTTGCCCGGGTTCATGATGCCGTTCGGGTCGAACACCGCTTTGACGGCTTTCATGTACTCGATCTCAACCGGCGAGCGGCTGTAGGTCAAGTAATCACGCTTGGTCATGCCCACGCCGTGCTCGGCGGAGATCGAGCCGTTGTACTTCTCGACGGTTTCGAACACCCACTTGTTGACGGTTGCGCACTTGGCGAAGAACTCGTCCTTGCTCAGGTTATCCGGCTTGAGGATGTTCAAGTGCAGGTTGCCGTCGCCAATGTGGCCGAACCAGACGATTTCGAAGTCCGGGTAGTGTTCGCCGACGATCGCGTCGATTTCCTTCAGGAACGCCGGGACTTTCGACACAGTGACCGAAATGTCGTTTTTGTACGGCGTCCAGTGGGAAATGGTTTCGGAGATGTATTCGCGCAGCTTCCACAGGTTCTGCAGCTGGGTTTCGCTCTGGCTCATCACGCCGTCCAGTACCCAGCCCTGCTCGACGCAGTGCTCGAAGGTTTCCAGGGCGTGGTTGGCCACTTCTTCGGTGGTCGCTTCGAATTCGAGCAACGCGTAGAACGGGCAATCAGTTTCGAAAGGCGCCGGCACATCGCCGCGGCCCATGACTTTGGCCAGCGCTTTATCGGAGAAGAATTCGAAGGCCGTCAGGTCGAGCTTGCTTTGGAACGCGTGCAATACCGGCATGATCGCGTCGAAATCGGCAGTACCGAGGACCATCGCGGTCAGGTTTTTCGGCGCACGGTCCAGGCGCATGGTCGCTTCGACCACAAAACCCAGGGTGCCTTCAGCGCCGATGAACAGCTGGCGCATGTCGTAGCCAGTGGCGTTCTTGATCAGGTCGCGGTTCAGCTCCAGCACATCACCCTTGCCGGTCACGACTTTCATGCCGGCTACCCAGTTACGGGTCATGCCATAGCGAATGACCTTGATCCCGCCGGCATTGGTGCCGATATTGCCGCCAATTTGGCTGGAACCTGCCGAAGCGAAGTCCACCGGGTAGTACAGGCCTTTTTCTTCGGCGACGTTCTGCAAATGCTCAGTGACCACGCCTGGCTGACATACGGCCGTGCGGTCAGTGAGGTTCACGTCAAGAATCTGGTTCATATAGTCGAAGGACACAACGACTTCGCCATTGGCCGCCACGGCAGCGGCAGACAACCCGGTACGACCACCGGACGGCACCAGCGCCACCTTGTGTTTATTGGCCCACAGGACAATGGCCTGGACCTGTTCGGTGGTCTTGGGAAACACGATGGCCGTCGGGGCCGGGGCGAAATGCTTGGTCCAATCCTTACCATAAGCATTCAGGGAGTCGGCATCGGTCAGCACCTTGCCAGGCTCAACCAGGGTCTTCAGCTCATCAATCAGGGCAGGATTGGTCATCGACAGAACTCTCGAACAATTCATGGTCATCCTGAGAACGCTTCACGTCGCAGGAATGAGTGTTTAGCGGGGCGCCTATGCTAGCATATCGACCCCGCAGGATAGTGCCCAACGGCTGTTCTGCGGCGACGGCTTTCTTGCCGTCCGGGTCAGCATCTGTTGACCATTTCCTGCCATTTTTCTCCGGGATACAGGTTTACGCAGATGAGCAAGACTTCTCTCGATAAGAGCAAGATCAAGTTCCTTCTTCTCGAAGGCGTCCACCAATCGGCTGTCGACGTCCTCAAGGCGGCGGGCTACACCAGCATTGAGTACCTCACCGGTTCTCTGCCGGAAGCCCAGCTGAAGGAAAAGATTGCTGATGCGCACTTCATCGGCATTCGCTCCCGCACGCAACTGACCGAAGAGATCTTCGATCACGCGAAGAAGCTCGTGGCTGTAGGGTGTTTCTGCATCGGCACCAATCAGGTTGACCTGAACGCGGCTCGCGAACGCGGCATCGCGGTGTTCAACGCACCGTACTCCAACACTCGCTCCGTAGCCGAGCTGGTGCTGGCCGAAGCGATCCTGTTGCTGCGCGGCATCCCTGAGAAGAACGCTTCCTGCCACCGTGGCGGCTGGATCAAGAGCGCGGCCAACTCCTTCGAAATCCGCGGCAAGAAGCTGGGTATCGTCGGTTACGGTTCGATCGGTACGCAACTGTCGGTCCTGGCTGAAGGCCTGGGCATGCAGGTGTACTTCTACGACACCATCACCAAGCTGCCGTTGGGCAACGCCACTCAGGTAGGCAACCTGCACGAGCTGCTGGCGATGTCCGACATCGTCTCGCTGCACGTTCCGGAAACCGCCGCCACCCAGTGGATGATGGGCGAGAAGGAAATCCGCGCGATCAAGAAAGGCGGCATCCTGATCAACGCCGCTCGCGGCACCGTGGTCGAGCTGGACCACCTGGCTGCCGCCATCAAGGACAAGCACCTGATCGGCGCGGCCATCGACGTGTTCCCGGTGGAGCCTCGCTCCAACGACGAAGAGTTCGAAAGCCCGCTGCGCGGCCTGGACAATGTGATCCTGACCCCGCACATCGGTGGCTCCACCGCTGAAGCCCAGGCCAACATCGGCCTGGAAGTGGCAGAGAAACTGGTCAAGTACAGCGACAACGGTACGTCGGTATCGTCCGTGAACTTCCCGGAAGTGGCCCTGCCGGCTCACCCTGGCAAGCACCGTCTGCTGCACATCCACGAAAACATTCCGGGCGTGCTCAGCGAGATCAACAAGGTTTTCGCCGAAAACGGCATCAACATCTCCGGTCAGTTCCTGCAGACCAACGAGAAAGTCGGCTACGTGGTAATCGACGTCGACGCCGAGTACTCGGACCTGGCGCAAGAGAAGCTGCAGCACATCAACGGCACCATTCGTTGCCGCGTGTTGTTCTGATAGCGACTTGAGCGACAAAAAAAGGAGACCTAGTGGTCTCCTTTTTCATGGGCGCGGTTCTTTATACCGAGCAGGTTACTTCACGTTGACGGTGATCTTTTTCGACACGATCGGCGGATCGAACGGTATGTGGTTGCTGTCGCCCAGTTCCAGCTGCAAGGTGTGCTTGCCCGGCGTCAGCGTTATTTCAGCCTGGGTCTCGGCTTTGCCGAAATGTTTGTGGTTGTCATCTTTGGGGATCGCCGCACCGGCGGCTGGCAGTTCATCGACATCGATCAGCAAGTGGTGATGGCCGGTGTTCTTGGTGGTATCACCCGCAGGCGCCAGCGCAACGTTCTCGACCGCGAACTTGACGACGACAGTCTGCGGCACCGTCGCCCCGTCTTCAGGAGAAACGATGGATACTTCAGCCCCCTTGGGCGCCGGTGTAGCAGCACTGGCCAACACCGAAACACCCATCAGCAGGCCAGCCAAAGCAGCACGTGACATAAAGGTTTTCATTCTCTTCTCCTGTTTTTCCGTAAAATCCGCGTGACCAATACAACTTCATGGTCAATCGTTGTCGAAGGCACTCGACAACCATAGCAAAGCGAACCTGAACCAGAGGGTCGCGATAATAAATTCAAAGGAGTGACCATGCGCTTTTTGCCTGGCCTGATCTGTCTGCTACCCCTTTTGAGCCCTTTGGCTCATGCCGAACTGATTGACGACGTGAACGACCGCGGCGAACTGCGCATCGCTCTTGAAGCGAATACACCGCCCTTCAACTTCAAGGATGAAGGCAAGCTCACCGGCTTCGAAGTCGAGCTGGGTCAACTGCTGGCCAACGAGCTCGATGTACGGGCCGACTTCGTCGTCACCGATTCGGGCGATCTGCTGACTGGCGTTGAAAGCGGCAAGTACGACATCGCCATCAATCACATTACAGTGACCTCGGCGCTCTCGGATCGTTTCGATTTCAGCGAACCTTACGTTCAAACCACCACGCAATTGATCGCGCAGAAAGAAGAACCGCGCTCAATGTTGCTGGTGCAGTCGTTGACTGATGCGAAACCGAAAGCCGCCGCACCCGTGAGCCTGGCGATTCCGTTTCAGAAAGGTAACCCGGCGTTTCACGCCAGCCTGGAAAACGCGCTGCAACGGATCAAGGACGATGGCCGGATGGCGGCGCTGGAGAAGAAGTGGTTTACGGCGGATGCGAGTGTGTCGCCCAAGCCCTGACAGAGGGTAAATGACTAACCCCTGCAAGAGTGAGCCTGCTCGCGCCTACAAAGGGGGGGGGTGTCAGTCGAGAGAGCTCAGTGCGGCATCAGCTTGCGGCAACTCCAGCTCGCTGAAGACTTGCACGCCATGGCGCTTGAGCAGCGCCGCCGTCACACCCTCGCCACTGACCTTTACGCCGCTGAACGTCCCGTCATACGTCAGCAAATTCCCGCAGGACGGGCTGTTGGCCTTGAGCACAGCGATGCGGATGCCATGCTGTTGCACCAGTGCCAGCGCCTGATACGCCCCCGACAGAAACTCGGCACTGACATCCGCGCCTTCGGTGGTGATCACACTGGCGTGGCCATCAAGCACTTCACCGCCCTGCCCGCCCGGGATTTCCGCCGCGGCCCGCGGCGTCGGCAAACCGCCGGCCACCTCGGGGCACAGCGGTACGACCCGGCCCTCATCCAGCCATTGCTGAAGCTGATCAAATGGCCCACTCGCCCCGCCGTCGTAACGAACGCGATGGCCCAGCAGGCAGCGGCTTACCAGAATCTTTTGCATGATCAGAACGGCTCGTTACCCCGACGCCGGAACCAGCCGGTCAACGACAGGCGATCCCGGGTGGCGGGCAGGACTTCGTGGGGCACTTCGCCCGAGAGGAAGACCACCAGGCAACCGCCGATAGGTTGCACGTCGTAGGCGCGGTCGTCGTCGAGGTACATGCGCAACTGACCACCGTGTTCAGGCAGCCAGCCGTCATTGAGATACACCACGGCCGACACCATGCGCCGGTCGTCATCGCGGAAACGGTCGACGTGTTTGAGGTAAAACGCGCCGGGTGGGTACATCGCGAAGTGGCTTTCGAAATCTTCCAGCCCCAGGAACAAGCCGCGGTTCAGTGCTTCACGCAGGCTGTCCATCAACGCCAGGTAGCTGTCGCAGGCTTCGGCCTGGCCCGGATCGATCCACTGGATGTGGTCACCACGAATCCCCTCGCGAACTTCCGATGACGGGCCTCGGCCCACGGCGGCCGGGGCCAGTTCACCCTCGGCTGCACGTTTACGGCACTCAGCCGCCAACGCCCGGGTCAGATCCAGAGGCAGGAAAATATTCTGCTGCGACCAGCCATGTGCAGCCAGGTCATCAACGATACGTAACAGCAGCGGGTGATCAGAGGGTATTTGCATGCCGCGCATAGTATTCCTGTGCTTGAAAATCCGACAGAGCCACGCAGCGGGTTGATACGAATTCTCGACAAGTACGGGTGCCACACGGAGAATAGTCGCCTGCCGACAGGAGTCCCTATGCGCCGTTTGCTTTTTTCACTGTTGATGCTCTGTGCTTTGCCCGCTTGGGCAGACGGCCACGACCAGTTGTATAAAGTCGCCGGCTGGCCAGACCAACGTGCGCATTTCAACGACGCGCTCACGGCCGCACAACAACGCTACGAAAGCAGCCTGCCACCGGCCGTGTTTCAGGCGCTGGTGAATAACAGCAATCAGCGTTTCGCTCCCCAGTCCGTCGATCAGCGTGCCGAAGCGCAATTGCGCAAGAGCCTCGCTGATCCCAAACCGGCATTGGCCTTCTTTCAATCGCCCTTGGGCAAAAAAGTCGTAGCCGCCGAACTGCTGGCCACCCGTCGTGATCAACTGGCAAAAAACGCCAAGGGCCTGCCCAAGGTTCAGGCCAGCGATAGCCGTCAATTGATCATCGGCCACCTGGCCCAGGCCCTGCCCGCTCGCGAGGCGGGCGCTGAAGTGAGCCTGGCCATTGCCGGTGTCGCGGCCGACAGCCTGAGTTCAATGATTCCCGGCCTGTTGGGCGGTGGTCAGGCGCAGATGATGTTGAACGGTCAGCGTCAGCGTTTGATGGAACAGATCGGCAGCGACCTGAACAACACGCTGCTCTACGTGTATCGCGACCTGTCGGATGACGAACTGGAAGAATTCGCCACGTTTGCCGAGTCCACCGAGGGCCAGGCCTATTACCAGGCCGCACTGGCGGCAATTCGGGCGGGGTTGGCGGTGGGGCAGAATACTTCGAACCTCAGCCAATGATTTTTGCTGTCTGATCGACTTGCCCGCGATGGGGCCAAAACGGCCGCTATGAATTCCGGCCTTTGATCCGCTTGGTCAAAAACCCGAAATACTCCTGCCGCAACACCAGCGTCTCATTCGCCAGATGATGCCGCGCCTCTGGCAACATCAACACCTGAGGCCGGTCGAACTTGGCCTTCAACACCCCAAGGTTATGCTCCCAATCCACCGTCATGTCTGCCTGCCCCTGCACGATCAGCGGCCTGCGCGGGCTGTTGGGTGCGGCTTCGATCTGCTTGATCCAGCGCGCCAATGCCCCCACCCAGGCCGTGGGCAGGCGTAACGGCTGCAAAGGATCAGCCTGCAGGAACGGCAAGAAATCAGGATCGTTGGAGTTCTCGCTGAAGCGCCGGGCGATGGCTTTGACGAAAGGCTTGAGCAGGTAATAACTGAGTTTGGACCAACCCCAGGCGCGAGGCCTGACCAGGGGTGACAACAGAATCACCTGCCCTTGAGCGGGACTGTTAGAGCCTTGATTGAGTACATGATCAATCACGATCGCCCCACCCGTGCTTTGCCCGCACAGGTGCCACGGCTGCGGCAGATCGATGGACAAGGCCTCGGCGAACAACCCTTCTAGCGTGTGCTGATACTCGGCGAATGCCTTGATGCTCGCCCGCTCGCCACTGGACAGACCATGCCCCGGCAGGTCGCAGGCGATTACGGCAAACCCCTGGTCCAGCGCCCACTCGATCACATGGCGGTAGAGTCCGGTGTGATCGTAGAAACCGTGGAACATGAACAACGTCGCCTTCGCCCGCTCCGGCCACCAGAACTGGCTGACCAATTCATAGCCATCGACCTCGAAACGCCCCAGCCCCCCACGCAGCGTACGCCCCGGAAAATCCAGGCCATAAAAACGCTGATACGCCATGGCCTCGGTCGACAACGGCTGCCCTTCGGCCAATGGCCGCAGGCTGGCGCGTAAATGATCGGGGGCAAACGTCGCTGACATGAACGATTCCAGAGCGGTAAACAGACTTTATAGGCCTGCGATATTCATCTGTCGCGGCAAGCATGGCAAGCTAGCCGACCTTCGAGGATTGAAACCCATGCGCCCGGCCTATCGCACCACACTGCTTGCCAGCCTGCTCGCCCTCGTGTGCGCCGGCATCCTGTGGGCCGCGTATGACTGGTTTCAAGGACGCTACTTGCGAGCCTTCAGCGAACACACCGCGGTATTTTCCGGTGACCCGCTGCGCCTGCCCGACGACCTCGCCGGCCCCGGCGCCATCCGGCTGGTGCACTTCTGGGACCCGGCCTGCCCGTGCAACGTCGGCAATCAACAACACCTGAGCGAACTGGTCGAGCGCTATGTACCGCAGGGCGTCGAGTTTTATGCAGTGCAAAAACCCGGCAGCCATGGCCAGTTACCCGCCACACTGAGCAGCCTGAAAACCATTACCGTCCTGCCGGGCTCCGAACAGATTCCCGCCAGCCCGGCCGTGGCGATCTGGGACCGCAACGGCAAACTGGCCTACTTCGGCCCGTACAGCGAAGGCCTGACCTGCAATTCGAACAACAGCTTCATCGAACCCATTCTGCAAGCACTGAGCGAAGGTCGCGCGGTGAACGCTACCCATACGCTGGCCATCGGTTGTTACTGCCCATGGCCCGTTGAAGTGAAGTAAGGCATTCCTGACTTTTGCAGGACCGCGATGCCCGCCACGGAAGGTCTGTGCTACATGTTGGCAGCCCACACGGGCGGCAAACCTATAAGAACAAGGAGTCACCATGAAACGCGTCCTGACCGTACTTGCCTTGCTGATTGTCGTGCTCGCCATCGGAGTCGGCGGGTATGTGTACAGCAAACAGCCGTCGCGTCAGGGCCTGGTCGAACTGCAAGGCCTGCAAGGTTCGGTGACCGTGCGTTACGACGAGCGTGGCGTGCCGCATATCCGCGCGGAAAACGAAGCCGACCTCTACCGCACCCTCGGCTATGTGCAAGCCCAGGACCGCTTGTTCCAGATGGAAGCCATGCGGCGCCTGGCCCGGGGTGAACTGGCCGAAATCCTCGGCCCGAAACTGATCGAGACCGACAAACTCTTCCGCAGCCTGCGCATTCGTGAGCGGGCCGACAGCTACGTGGCGTCGCTGGATCGGCAGTCGCCGGCATGGAAGGCGCTGGAAGCGTACCTGGATGGCATCAATCAATATCAGGACACTCACGCCGCACCCGCCGAGTTCGACGTGCTGGGCATCCACAAGCGTCCGTTCACGGCGCAAGACAGCATCAGCGTCGCCGGCTACATGGCATACAGCTTTGCCGCGGCGTTCCGCACCGAACCTTTGCTGACGTTCGTGCGCGACCAATTGGGCGCCGACTACCTGAACATCTTCGACCTCGACTGGCAGCCCAAAGGCGTATTGGCCAAGGGGCATTCCAAACCTGCCCTGACACTGACAGCCAGTGACTGGAAAGACCTGAACGCCCTCGCCCGCCTGAGCGAACAAGCGCTGGCCGACAATGGCCTGCCCCAATTCGAAGGCAGCAACGCCTGGGTGATTTCCGGCAACCGCACCAAAAGCGCCAAACCGCTGCTGGCGGGCGACCCGCATATTCGCTTTTCAGTGCCCGCAGTCTGGTACGAGGCACAACTCTCGGCGCCGGGCTTTGAGCTGTACGGCCACCATCAGGCCTTGGTGCCGTTTGCCTTTCTCGGCCACAACCTGGACTTCGGCTGGAGCCTGACCATGTTCCAGAACGACGATCTGGACCTGATCGCCGAGAAGATCAACCCGGACAACCCTAACCAGGTCTGGTATCGCGGCAAGTGGGTGGACATGGTCAACACCGAACAGAAAATTGCCGTGAAGGGCCAGGAGCCGGTCACGCTGACCCTGCGTCAATCGCCCCATGGCCCGATCATCAATGATGCACTCGGCACCGCGGCAGGCAAGACGCCGGTGGCCATGTGGTGGGCGTTCCTTGAAACGCCAAACCCGATTCTCGAAGGTTTCTACCAGCTCAACCGCGCCGACACGCTGGCCAAGGCACGCGCCGCCGCCGCCAAGGTTCAGGCGCCGGGGTTGAACATTGTCTACGCCAACGCCAAGGGCGACATCGGCTGGTGGGCGGCGGCTCTGCTGCCCAAACGCCCGACCGGGGTGAAACCCGGCTTCATCCTCGACGGCAGCACCAATCAGGCGGACAAGGACGGCTTTTACCCGTTCAGCGCCAACCCGCAGGAAGAGAACCCGCCACGCGGCTATATCGTCTCAGCCAACTTCCAGCCGCTATCGCCGACCGGCATGGAGATCCCCGGTTACTACAACCTTGCCGATCGCGGCCAGCAGCTCAATCGCCAGCTCAGTGACAAGAACGTGAAGTGGGACATCGACGCCAGCCAGAAGCTGCAACTGGGCACCACCACGGCTTACGGCCCGCGTCTATTGGCGCCGTTGTTGCCGGTACTGCGTGAAGTCGTCAGCGATCCCGCCGAACTGAAACTGGTGGAACAACTGGCGCAGTGGAAAGGCGATTACCCGCTGGATTCGACCAGCGCGACGCTGTTCAACCAGTTCCTGTTCAACCTGGCTGACGCGACGATGCACGATGAACTGGGCAATGATTTCTTCGACACTTTGCTCTCGACCCGGGTGATCGACGCCGCGCTGCCACGTCTGGCCGCTACGCCTGATTCGCCGTGGTGGGACAACCGCAACACCCTCGGCAAGGAAACCCGCGCCGATACGGTCAAGGTGGCCTGGCAAGCGAGCATCACCCACCTCAAGACAACGCTGGGTGCGGATTCGGCTCAATGGCAGTGGGGCAAGGCGCACACCCTGACGCACGGCCATCCACTGGGCATGCAGAAGCCGTTGGACCTTATCTACAACGTCGGGCCGTTTGCGGCACCCGGCACGCATGAAGTGCCGAACAACCTCTCGGCCAAAATCGGCCCGGCGCCGTGGCCGGTGACTTACGGCCCGTCGACGCGACGCCTGGTCGACTTTGCCGACCCGGCCCACAGCCTGACCATCAACCCGGTCGGCCAGAGTGGTGTGCCGTTCGACAGCCACTACGATGACCAGGCGGAGGCGTATGTCGAAGGGGTTTATTACGAGGCGCACTTCAACGATGAAGAAGTCACGGCCAATACGCGCAGCACGTTGAAGTTCTTGCCGGCGCGGGCTGCGCCGTAGATTTTTGTTGTTTCGGCTGCCGTCATCGCGGGCAAGCCCGCTCCCACAAGTGACTGAGTTGTCCGCTCGAACGCGGTCCAATGTGGGAGCGGGCTTGCCCGCGATGAGGCCCTCACAAACGACAGAAATGCCTGCTCAAACCATCGCAGAAAAATTCAGCCGGAACTGCTGTGGCGTTACCCCCAATCGGCGGTTGAACACGCTGCGCATGTGCTGGGCATCGCGAAACCCACATTGGTAGGCCACGGTTTTCAGTGGCGAATGGGTGCTTTCCAACAGCACCCGCGCCGCGTCCACCCTCGCCTGTTCGACAAATTCCGCCGGGGTGATTTTGGCTTCCTTGGCAAACACACGGGAAAAGTTGCGGGTGCTCATGTTGGCCGCATTCGCCAGGTCAGCGAGGGTCAGGTCGCCGGTGAGGTTCGCCAGCACGTAGAGCTGAACCAGCGCCACCGCCGACGTGGGTTCGGCGTGGGGCGTGAGGAACGGGCTGAACTGCGATTGCCCGCCTGAGCGCTGCGTGAATACCACCAGACGCTTGGCCACGTGCAGCGCGACTTCCGGCCCGTGATCCCTGGCCAGCAGGTACAACGACAGATCAATCCCCGCCGTGACCCCGGCCGAGGTGTAGAGCTCGCCGTCCTGCACGTACAAGCGATCCGCCTCGACCCGGGTCGACGGGCACAACTGTGCCAACGCGGCAGCATCGCTCCAATGGGTGGTCACGGTCCGCCCATCAAGCAGGCCGGCCCGCGCCAGCATGAACGCGCCATTGCAGATCGAACCAAAACGTTGCGCCCGCCCGCAGGCACCACGCAACCAGGCATCGAACACCGCACCGAAATCCAGGAATGGTAATTGCGGGCCGCCGGCCACCAGCAGCAGGTCATACGCCTCAAGCGCGTCGCTGAAATGCCGGTGAGCATTGAGCGACAAACCGTTGGAACACGGCATCATCCCATGCTCGACACCGATCACCTCCAACCGGTAATGGTCTTGCGGTTCGAGGAAGCGGTTGGCCTCGCAAAACACATCCATGGGACCGGTAACGTCCAGGGACTGAACCCCGGCAAAAACCACGATGGCTACGGTTTTACTCATGGCGGGAAACGCCCTCAATACTTTGATTACACCGCAAGACCTGTAGCAGCTGCCGAGCCTGCGAGGCAGCTGCTACAGGCGCCGTTTGTGATTCGATTATCTGCATCAAACTTAGCCAATCCACGCGCAACAAGCGAGGTTGGCGCGATATGCAGGTTCATTGGCAAGGATCGCAGCCATGGATCGATTGTCCGGTTTTGGGTGACGCAACAGACTTGTTCCATCAGCGCCGCCACGGCGTTGCCCACGAGGACAGCACCCATGAGCAGCATCATTGCCGGTATCAACATTCCCGACAGCGCATTGGCCAAGGCCACCACCGAATACATCCGCGATGTCGAGTCCGACTTGCTGTATCACCACTCGCGCCGGGTGTTTCTGTTCGGTGCGTTGAGCGGTGAACGCAAGCAACTGGCCTACGATCCGGAGTTGCTGTACGTCGGCGCGATGTTCCATGACCTGGGCCTGGTGGAAGGACATCGCAGCGATGACGAACGTTTTGAAGTCGACAGCGCCAATGCCGCCAAGGCATTCCTCAAGCCTTACGGGTTGAGCGACGACGATATCGAGCAAGTCTGGCTGTCGATTGCGCTGCACACCACACCGGGTGTGCCGCAACACTTGCGCCCGAATGTGGCGCTGGTGACCGCCGGGGTTGAAATGGATGTGCTGGGCATCGACTACGCGGCGTTTTCCACCGTGCAGCGTGAGGCGGTGGTGCATGCGCATCCACGGGGTGAAGGCTTCAAGGAATGCATCCTGTGTGCGTTCGCCAACGGCTTCAAACACAAGCCGGATACCACGTTCGGCACGGTGAACGCCGATGTGCTGGTCGACAGCGAGGCGGGGTTCAAGCCGATGAACTTTGTCGAGATCATCCGCAAATCCCCTTGGTTGGCATGAAGCCACAGGGGATTTGGGTTACTGATCGTTCCCACGCTCTGCGTGGGAACGATCATCCGTAGATCAAGCCGCTTCCGGCGCCTGCGCGCGGCGTACGTCCGGTTGCTTCCAGGAGTCGGCAGCGCCTTCTTCGATGGCCTGCTGAATCGCACGCTTGCGGCTCTCTTCGGCACGACGGCTGAAGAACCAGACCAGGAACGTCATCAGCGATACCGCCAGCAAAATCAGGCTGGCCACGGCGTTGATCTCCGGTTTCACGCCCAGACGCACCGCCGAGAACACTTCCATTGGCAGGGTCGTGGAACCCGGCCCCGAGACGAAGCTCGCCAGCACCAGGTCATCCAGCGACAGCGCGAAAGACATCATGCCGCCTGCTCCCAACGAGGGCGCGATCATCGGGATGGTGATCAGGAAGAACACCTTCCACGGCCGCGCACCAAGGTCCATGGCCGCCTCTTCGATGGACAAGTCCAACTCACGCAAACGCGCCGACACCACCACCGCCACATACGCCGCACAGAACGTAGTGTGGGCGATCCAGATAGTGACGATGCCGCGTTCCTGTGGCCAACCGATCATCTGCGCCATGGCCACGAACAGCAGCAACAGCGACAGACCGGTGATGACTTCGGGCATCACCAGCGGTGCGGTGACCAGGCCACCGAACAGCGTGCGACCTTTGAAGCGGGTGATACGGGTCAGGACGAACGCGGCCAATGTACCCAGCGCCACCGCCGCCACCGCCGTGTAGCAGGCGATTTCCAGCGAGCGCACCACCGAGCCCATCAACTGAGTGTTGTCCATCAACCCGACGTACCATTTGATCGACCAGCCGCCCCACACCGTCACCAGTTTTGAGGCGTTGAACGAGTAGATCACCAGGATCAGCATCGGCGCGTAGATGAACAGCAAACCCAGCACCAGCATCAAGCTTGAGAATCTGAAGCGCTTCATTCTTTGCCCTCCATTTCTTTGGCCTGACTGCGGTTGAACAGGATGATCGGCACAATCAGGATCGCCAGCATCACCACCGCCAGGGCTGACGCCACGGGCCAGTCACGGTTGTTGAAGAACTCTTGCCAAAGCACTTTACCGATCATCAGGGTTTCCGGGCCGCCGAGCAGTTCCGGGATCACGAACTCGCCCACCACCGGAATGAACACCAGCATGCAGCCAGCGACGATGCCGTTCTTGGACAGCGGAATGGTGATTTTCCAGAAGCTGTTGAAGGTGCTAGAACCCAGATCGGATGCGGCTTCCAGCAGGCTGTGGTCGTGCTTCACCAGGTTGGCGTAGAGCGGCAGGATCATGAATGGCAGATAGGAGTAAACGACACCAATATAGACGGCGAGGTTGGTGTTGAGGATCTGCAGCGGTTCGCTGATCCAGCCCATGCTCATCAGGAAACCATTGAGCAGACCGTTGTTGCTGAGGATGCCCATCCACGCGTAAACGCGGATCAGGATGGCGGTCCAGGTCGGCATCATGATCAGCAGCACGAGGACCGTTTGCAGCTCTTTACGGGCACTGGCAATGGCGTAGGCCATCGGGTACCCGATCAGCAAACAGAGGACGGTGCTGATCAGCGCCATCTTCAACGAGCCGAGGTAAGCGGCGATGTACAACTCGTCGCCCGCCAGCATGGCGTAGTTGCCGAGGTTGAGCAGCACCTGCAGCTTCTGGTCGACGAAGTTGTAGATTTCGGTGTACGGCGGAATGGCCACATCGGCTTCGGCGAAGCTGATCTTCAAGACGATGAAGAACGGCAGCATGAAGAACATGAACAGCCAGATGAACGGAACCCCGATGACCAGCTGACGGCCACCGGGAATTATTCGATTGAGGCGGCGTTTGAATTTGCGCATGTTCATGAGCGAAGTACCACGCCGCTGTCGTCTTCCCAATACACGTAAACCTGGTCACCCCAGGTTGGGCGCTGACCACGGCGCTCGGCGTTGGCGACGAACGACTGGACGATCTTGCCGCTTGGCAGTTCGACGTAGAACACCGAGTGCCCGCCGAGGTAGGCGATGTCGTGCACTTTGCCGCTGGACCAGTTGTATTCGCAGGTCGGCTGCGTCGGCGTCACCAGCAGTTTTTCCGGACGGATCGCGTAGGTCACGGATTTGTCCTGCACCGAGGTACTGATGCCGTGGCCCACGTAGATCTGGCGATCCAGGTCCTTGCAGGTAATGGTCGCGTGACCTTCGGCGTCGTCGATCACTTCACCGTCGAAGATGTTGACGTTGCCGATGAATTCGCAGACCAGGCGACTGGTCGGGGTTTCGTAGATGTCGATCGGGCTGCCGATCTGGGCAATCCAGCCCAGGTGCATGATCGCGATGCGCTCGGCCATGGTCATGGCCTCTTCCTGGTCGTGGGTCACCATGACGCAGGTTACGCCGACGCGCTCGATGATCTCCACCAGCTCCAGTTGCATCTGCGAACGCAGCTTTTTATCCAGGGCGCCCATTGGCTCGTCGAGCAGCAACAGCTTCGGTCGCTTGGCCAGCGAGCGCGCCAGTGCCACACGCTGACGCTGGCCACCGGACAACTGATGCGGCTTGCGCTTGGCGTACTGGCTCATCTGCACGAGTTTGAGCATGTCGGCCACGCGCGCATCGACTTCGGCGGCAGGCAGCTTGTCCTGCTTGAGGCCGAAGGCGATGTTCTGCGCCACGGTCATGTGCGGGAACAAGGCGTAGGACTGGAACATCATGTTGATCGGCCGCTCGTACGGCGGCATGTCAGTGATGTCTACGCCGTCGAGGAAAATGCGCCCCTCCGTTGGCCGTTCGAAGCCAGCGAGCATGCGCAGCAACGTGGACTTGCCCGATCCCGAACCGCCGAGCAGGGCGAAAATTTCGCCTTTCTTGATTTCCAGGGACACATCGTCCACGGCAATCGTCTCGTCGAACTTTTTCGTGACCCGGTCGATTTTGACCAGCACCTGTTTAGGTGACTGGTCGCCCTCGAGGGCTTTCTTATAGGCGCCGGAGGCAACTGCCATTTACGAAACTCCCAGAAAAAAAGAGTGCAGTTCGCTCAAGGTGAGCCAACCTTGGATAGTTTGAGCCTTGAAGCTATTTACCCGTCTTGACCTTGGTCCAGCTGCGGGTCATCAAACGTTGAATATTCGGTGGTAATTCGACCGACACGTAGGTCTTGTCGAGGACTGCTTGCGGTGGATAAACCGACTCGTCTGTGCGGATGGACTGTTCCATCAGTTTGTCCGAAGCAGGGTTGGGATTCGCATAGCCAACAGAATCACTGACCTGTGCGATCACCTCGGGTTTCAACAAATAGTTGATGAACGCGTGGGCCTCTTTGGTGTTGGCCGAATCCTTGGGAATCGCCAGCATGTCGAACCACAGAGCGCCGCCTTCCTTGGGAATGGTGTAGACGATGTTCACGCCTTTCTTGGCTTCTTCCGCACGGTTGCGGGCCTGGAACATGTCGCCGGAGAAACCGATGGCGATGCAGATGTCGCCGTTGGCCAGGTCCGAGATGTACTTGGAGGAATGGAAGTAAGTCACGTACGGCCGCACGGCGAGCAACTTGGCGGTGGCCTTTTCATAATCCTTGGGATCAGTGCTGTTGGCGTTCAGGCCCATGTAGTTGAGCACGGTCGGCATCATTTCATCGGCCGAGTCGAGGAACGCCACGCCGCAGCTGTGCAGCTTCTTGATGTTCTCCGGCTCGAACAGCACGCTCCATGAATCGATCGTGTCGACGCCCAGCACGGCTTTGATTTTGTCGACGTTGTAACCGATGCCGTTGGTGCCCCACAGGTACGGCACCGCGTACTGGTTGCCCGGATCGTTCTGCTCCAGGCGCTTGAGCAGCACCGGGTCGAGGTTGGAATAGTTAGTCAGCTTCGACTTGTCGAGTTTCTGGAAGGCGCCCGCCTTGATCTGCTTGCCAAGGAAGTGGTTGGACGGCACGACCACGTCGTAACCGGTACGCCCGGCCAGCAACTTGCCTTCCAGGGTTTCGTTGGAGTCGAAGACGTCATAGACCGGCTTGATGCCGGTCTCTTTCTGGAAGTCAGCCAGGGTGGTCGGACCGATGTAGTCCGACCAGTTATAAATATGCACAGTACCGGCGGCCTGGACACTAACGGCAAGTGTCAGTCCAGCGCCAGCCAGCAAGGCATTGCGAAACAAAGAAAAAATAGGCAAGTGGAGGTCCTCTAAAATTAGTTGGGCCCAAGTTGCCCCGCGTTACATGACAACCGTGATTGCCCAGCAACAAAACCGGCGCGCAACTTACCCTCGAAAAACCGTTCCAGCAAAACTTTTATGCAGATACCTGTAGCAGCTGCCGAAGGCAGCGTTAAGGTCCGAAGGACCTTCCCGCGTTTTCAACAGCACAACTGCTTCGCAGTTGGACGCAGCCTGCGGCAGCTGCTACAGGGTTTTACGCCTTATTTACCCGATTTGATCTTGGTCCAGCTGCGAGTCAGGATCCGCTGGGTCGCGGCCGGCAAGTCGGCAATCGCGTACAGCTTGGCCAGCACGTCCGCTGGCGGGTAGATGCCTGGATCCGCGGTGATGTCTTTATCCACCAGTGGCGTGGCAGCCGCGTTACCGTTCGGGAAGCGCACGGCGTTGGTGATTTCAGCCATGATTTCCGGCTTCTGCAGGAAGGTCATGAACTTGTAGGCGCCTTCGACGTTCTCGGCATCTTTAGGGATGGCGACCATGTCGTAGAAGCTGCCAGCACCTTCTTTCGGAATGTTGTAGCTGACTTTGACCTTGTCACCGGCTTCAGCCGCGCGGGACTTGGCCTGATACACGTCACCCGAGTAACCCACGGCTACACAGATGTTGCCGTTGGCAAGGTCGGAGATGTACTTGGACGAGTGGAAGTAGGCGATCGAAGGACGGACCTTCATGATCAGCGCTTCAGCCTTGTCGATGTCTTCTTTCTTCTGGCTGTCGGTTGGCAGGCCCAGGTAGTGCAGCGCCACCGGAATCATCTCGGTTGGCGAGTCCAGCAAGCTGATACCGCAGGACTTCAGCTTGGCGGCGTTTTCAGGTTTGAAGATCAGGTCCCAGGAATCGACCGGTGCGTCGGCACCCAGTGCAGCCTTGACCTTCTCGGCGTTGTAGCCAATGCCGATCGAGCCCCACATGTACGGGAAGGCATGTTCGTTGCCCGGGTCGCTCACCGATACCGCCTTGAGCAGGTCGGTGTTCAGGTTTTTCCAGTTAGGCAGCTTGGACTTGTCCAGCTTCTGGTAAACGCCGGCCTTGATTTGCTTGGCCAGGAAGTTGTTCGACGGTACGACGATGTCGTAACCGGATTTGCCGGCCAGCAACTTGGCTTCAAGGGTTTCGTTGCTGTCGAACACGTCGTAGACGACTTTGATCCCCGACTCGTCTTCGAACTTCTTGATGGTGTCCGGTGCGATGTAATCGGACCAGTTGTACACGTGCAGTACTTTGTCATCGGCCTGAACCGCGCCCGCCATCAACCCCATCAACGACATGGCAAGGAGAGTCTTACCAGCGAGCTTTTTACCTAGTGCCTTCATGCGTAATGCTCCAAATTTTTCTTTTTTGAACCACTTGTTTTCAGCGACCGAACCCGGGCAACTGGAACCGCGGCTAGTCTGGCAAGATCCACATCGGTCTTTCAAGGAAAGGCCACGCTTTCTGACAGCGCTGAGCGAAAGTAGCTGTTTTGATACAAACCCCGGCCACTTACGCTCAGAGCCTAGCACTTAGCCCTGCAACGCACTCAGGGTCAGGTCCAGACACTTGCGTGCCTTGGCCACCAACTCATCGATTTCAGCCGGTGTAATCACCAGTGGCGGAGCAATGATCATGGTGTCGCCCACGGCGCGCATGATCAGGCCGTTGTCGAAGCAGAACTGGCGGCAAATCATGCCGACGCCCTTGCCTTCGTAACGTTTGCGAGTGGCTTTGTCCTGAACCAGTTCAATGGCCCCCAACAGACCGACACCACGCACTTCTCCCACCAACGGGTGATCGTTCAGTTCCCGCAGACGTTTCTGCAAATAGGGTGCCGTTTCTGCATGAACGCGCTCGATAATTTTTTCTTCGCGCAGGATGCGGATGTTTTCCAGCGCCACCGCAGCGGCCACCGGGTGACCGGAGTACGTGAAGCCGTGGTTGAAGTCGCCGCCTTCGTTCAGCACCTCGACGACTTCGTCACGCACGATCAGGCCACCCATGGGGATGTAGCCGGAGGTCAGGCCTTTGGCGATGGTCATCATGTCGGGCTTGAGGTCGTAGTAATCGGTACCGAACCACTCACCGGTACGGCCAAAACCACAAATCACTTCGTCCGCCACGAACAGGATGTCGTACTTGGCGAGGATTTCCTTGATGCGCGGCCAGTAGGTGTCTGGCGGAATGATCACGCCACCGGCGCCCTGGATCGGCTCGGCAATAAAGGCACCGACGTTATCCACGCCGATTTCCAGAATTTTCTCTTCCAGCTGATTCGCCGCCCAGACGCCGAACTCTTCAGGCGTCATGTCGCCGCCTTCGGTGAACCAGTACGGCTGTGCGATGTGGACAATGCCCGGAATCGGCAAGTCGCCTTGTTCGTGCATGTACGTCATGCCACCCAGGCTCGCGCCGGCCACGGTAGAACCGTGATAGCCGTTCTTGCGGCTGATGATGACTTTCTTTTTCGGTTGGCCCTTGATCGCCCAGTAGTGACGAACCATACGCAGCATGGTGTCGTTGCCTTCGGAGCCGGAGCCGGTGAAGAACACGTGGTTCATGCCTTCTGGGGCGATGTCGGCGATGGCCTTGGCCAGCTCCAGAACCGGAGGGTGAGCGGTCTGGAAGAACAGGTTGTAGTAAGGCAGTTCGCGCATTTGCTTGCTAGCGGCATCGGCCAGTTCATCACGACCGTAACCGATCGCTACGCACCACAGGCCGGCCATGCCGTCGAGGATCTTGTTGCCTTCGCTGTCCCACAGGTAAACGCCCTTGGCGTTGGTGATGATCCGCGGGCCTTTCTCTTTCAGCTGCTTGAAATCACTGAACGGAGCCAGGTGGTGATCGTTGCTCAGGGTTTGCCATTCACGGGTTTGCGGATTGTTACTGGTCATGTAAATCTCCTAAAAAATCAGGTGAAAGCGCCGCCCGACAACGACGGCGCCCGGCGTATCAGACGGCAAAGAGCAGGAATTCCCGTTCCCACGAACTGATCACGCGCTTGAAGTTTTCATGCTCGGCCCGCTTGACCGCGACGTAGCCAGTAATGAAATTTTTGCCCAGGTACTTCTCGATGGTTGAGCTGTTTTCCATGCGATCCAGCGCATCTTCAATGGTCAGCGGCAGGCGCAGGTTGCGGCGTTCATAGCCACGGCCCACCACCGGGGCACTCGGATTGAGGCCTTCGACCATGCCGACGTAACCGCAGAGCAGGCTCGCGGCAATCGCCAGGTACGGGTTGGCATCGGCGCCCGGCAGACGGTTTTCCACCCGGCGGTTTTGCGGCCCGGCGTCCGGAACCCGCAGGCCCACGGTGCGGTTCTCTTCGCCCCACTCCACGTTCACCGGTGCCGAGGTGTCCGGCAGGAAGCGGCGGAACGAGTTGACGTTGGGCGCGAACAGCGGCAACAGCTCGGGAATGAGTTTCTGCAAGCCACCGATGTGGTGCAGGAACAACTGGCTCATGGTCCCGTCTTCATTGGAGAAGATGTTCTTGCCGGTCTCGATGTCGATGATGCTCTGGTGCAAGTGCATCGCACTGCCCGGTTCACCGGTCATGGGCTTGGCCATGAAGGTCGCCGCCACGTCGTGCTTGAGCGCGGCTTCGCGCATGGTGCGCTTGAACACCAGGATCTGGTCGGCCAGGGACAGGGCATCGCCGTGACGGAAGTTGATTTCCATCTGCGCCGTGCCGTCCTCGTGGATCAACGTATCGAGGTCCAGCTCCTGCAATTCGCACCAGTCGTAGACGTCTTCAAACAGCGGATCGAATTCGTTCGCCGCTTCAATCGAGAACGACTGGCGACCGATTTCCGGGCGCCCGGAGCGACCGATCGGCGGCTGCAGCGGATAGTCGGGGTCGTCGCTGCGCTTGGTCAGGTAGAACTCCATTTCCGGCGCCACGATCGGCTGCCAGCCCTTGTCGGTATAGAGTTTCAGGACCTTCTTGAGCACGTTGCGCGGCGACAGCTCGATCGGGTTGCCTTGCTTGTCGTAGGTGTCGTGGATCACCTGGGCAGTCGGCTCGATGGCCCACGGCACCAGAAACACAGCGTTCTGGTCGGGGCGGCAGATCATGTCGATGTCGGCCGGGTCGAGCAGCTCGTAATAGATGTCGTCTTCGACGTAGTCGCCTGTCACGGTCTGCAACAAAACGCTTTCAGGCAGGCGCATGCCTTTTTCGGCAATGAACTTGTTGGTCGGCGAAATCTTGCCCCGGGTAATCCCGGTCAAGTCGGCGATCATGCATTCGACTTCTGTGATCTTGTGGTCTTTCAACCAATCGGTGAGCTGGTCGAGGTTGTTACTCATAAATGCCTCTAGGCTTTGAGTTTCCTGACTCTTGCAAGTCAGGCGATGTTTGACGCATCGGCGTCGCGTTGAAACGGGTGTCTGCGACAGGCTATCGTGTTTCTTGCGGACTGCGCGCCAACGGCCGGGCGTGCAGAATCACGAGCGGAGTCCTGTGCGATAGCCAGGCCGCTATTGTGAATCGGTTCTATATTGAATGGAGTAACCGTAATGGGGGTGCCATCAGGACCGTCCAGAATATCGGACGCAGACCGATGAGCCGCCAGCGACCGCAGAGTTTTGAGCGGGCCCGAAGCCGATGAGGCTACGGCGCGGACGCAAGTGTCGCCACTGATGTGGTAAGCATGCAGACCAATCTGCCTAGAGCAGTCGGTGATGCCGATTATCGGCAGGCGAGACATGAAGCACCCCGGTATTATTGGTGTTATGGGTTTGAATCGAGCTTAGCCTTGTTCATTTTTTTACACAACACCCCCGTAAAAAATACAACACGCCCCGCTCAACCCCGCGTCGGCTAAAGCGTTCAAAGGCATAAAAACGCCCCAAAGTGCCTCAAAAAAGCCTTACGAGCGCTTTTTTAGGGCAAAAAAGGCCTCGCTTGACTTCGGCATGCCGTTCGGGTTGACTGGAATCCGAAGAGATCAATGATTGATATTTTTAACAACAAAGGTGTTGCATCATGTCGGTACCCCCGCGTGCCGTTCAGCTTAACGAAGCGAACGCGTTCCTTAAGGAACATCCTGAGGTTCTGTACGTTGACCTTCTGATTGCGGATATGAATGGTGTGGTGCGCGGCAAGCGCATTGAACGCACCAGCCTCCACAAGGTTTACGAGAAAGGCATCAACCTGCCGGCCTCTCTATTTGCTCTGGATATCAATGGCTCGACGGTGGAAAGCACCGGCCTGGGCCTGGACATCGGTGATGCTGACCGAATCTGCTATCCAATCCCCGACACCCTGTGCAATGAGCCTTGGCAGAAACGCCCTACCGCGCAGCTGTTGATGACCATGCACGAACTCGAAGGTGACCCTTTCTTCGCGGATCCCCGTGAAGTGCTGCGTCAAGTCGTGACCAAGTTCGACGAGATGGGCCTGACCATCTGCGCCGCGTTCGAACTGGAGTTCTACCTGATCGACCAGGAAAACGTGAACGGCCGTCCACAGCCGCCACGCTCGCCGATCTCTGGCAAACGCCCGCATTCGACTCAGGTCTACCTGATCGACGACCTCGACGAATACGTCGATTGCCTCCAGGACATTCTGGAAGGTGCGAAAGAGCAAGGCATCCCTGCCGACGCGATCGTCAAGGAAAGTGCCCCGGCGCAATTCGAAGTGAACCTGCACCACGTGGCCGACCCGATCAAGGCCTGCGACTACGCGGTTCTGCTCAAGCGCCTGATCAAAAACATCGCCTACGACCATGAAATGGACACCACCTTCATGGCCAAGCCTTACCCGGGCCAGGCGGGCAACGGTCTGCACGTCCATATCTCGATTCTTGATAAAGACGGCAAAAACATTTTTGCCAGCGAGGATCCCGAGCAGAACGCCGCACTGCGTCACGCGATCGGCGGTGTGCTCGAGACCCTGCCCGCGCAGATGGCTTTCCTCTGCCCGAACGTCAACTCCTACCGTCGTTTCGGCGCACAGTTCTACGTGCCGAACTCGCCGTGCTGGGGCCTGGACAACCGTACCGTGGCGATTCGCGTACCGACCGGCTCTTCCGATGCCGTACGTATCGAACACCGTGTTGCCGGCGCCGATGCCAACCCGTACCTGTTGATGGCCTCGGTCCTGGCAGGCGTGCACCACGGCCTGACCAACAAGATCGAGCCAGGCGCACCCGTAGAAGGCAACTCCTACGAGCAGAACGAGCAAAGCCTGCCGAACAACCTGCGCGATGCATTGCGCGAGCTGGACGACAGCGAAGTCATGGCCAAGTACATCGATCCGAAGTACATCGATATCTTCGTCGCGTGCAAAGAGAGCGAGCTGGAGGAGTTCGAACACTCCATCTCCGACCTTGAGTACAACTGGTACCTGCATACCGTGTAAGCGGTTGCAGTAAAAAACAACGCTGCCGGCTTCACAGCCTGCGGCGTTTTTTTGTCCCCCTTTGGAGCGCTGCACGCAAGAAAGACCATAGACTCGCCATCATTTGAATCTCACACTTTGGTATGCCAGGCAAGACTCGACACCCGCCTGAATTTTGAGGATCAATTACCATGAAAATAATCCTGATGGGCGCAGCTCTTTCACTGATCGGCGCTAGCATGTGCATCCCTGCCGTTGCCGGGGACGACCACACTTCCACTTGGACCTACAGCGATCACTCCGGCCCGGAGCACTGGGGCGACCTCAAGAGTGACTACAAACTCTGCTCAACCGGCAAGGCGCAGTCACCCATCGATATCAGTAGCGCGGTCAAGGTCAGCCTGGCCCCCCTGACCTTTAACTATCGGGCAAGCCCGGTCACCATCCTGAACAATGGCCACACCATTCAGGTTTCACCAAAGGACGCGGGCGGTATCACCTTGCCTACCGGCGACTACTCGCTCGTGCAGTTTCACTTTCATACGCCCAGTGAAGAAAACATCCAGGGACGCGCCTATCCGCTGGATGCGCATTTTGTCCACAGCAACGCTGCCGGCGAACTAGCCGTAGTTGCCGTGCTGTTTGAAGAAGGCGCCCACAACCCGGCACTGGAACCCATTCTTGCCGCAATGCCCAAAAAAGTGGGCGACCAGACAACGCTGGACATGCAAAACATCGCAGACCTGCTGCCGGCCAACCGTCACTACTATTCCTATATGGGATCGCTAACCACCCCTCCCTGCAGCGAGGGGGTGCGCTGGAACATCCTGACCGAACCAGTGCAATTGTCCCATGCCCAGCTGGAGGCCTTTAAGGCGTTGTACCCGATGAACGCACGCCCTGTTCAACCGCTCAATGACCGCACCGTGAACGTCGGCGGCTGACCTTCCTTCTCCTGCCAGCCGGGCAGCGGTGCCCATACAGACAAGGTGTCAGTCGCCTCGTACAATGCCCGCTGCCCCCGCAGGAGACTTCGATGACCCGACTCGCCACCCCACGCAAACCCCGCGCCCGCAGCCAGGCGCGGATCGATACGATCCTCGATGCCGCCCGCACACTGCTGGCCGCCGAGGGCGTGGCCAGTCTGTCGATCTACAGTGTCGCCGAACGTGCGCAGATCCCACCCTCTTCCGTCTACCACTTTTTCGCCAGCGTACCGGCGCTGCTCGAAGCCTTGACGGCCGACGTCCACGCCGCGTTCCGCGCATGCCTGCAAGCCCCCATCGATCATGCGTCCCTCAACAGCTGGCGCGATTTGTCGCGACTGGTGGAACAACGCATGCTCGCGATCTACAGCGAGGATGCCGCCGCTCGCCAATTGATCCTCGCGCAGCATGGCCTCACCGAGGTCACCCAGGCTGACCGCCAGCACGACATCGAACTGGGCGACTTGATGCACAAACTCTTCGATCACCACTTCGAACTGCCGAAGTTGCCCACGGACGTCGACGTGTTTGCGCTGGCCATGGAGCTTGGCGACCGCGTCTACGCACGCTCGGTGCAACAACACGAGCAGATCACGCCACGCATGGCCGAAGAAGGCATGCGCGTATTTGATGCCTATCTGGGCCTGTACCTGCCGCCGTACCTGGCCAGGCGCGACGTATAACGCAACGAGGTGTTCTGCTCATGGCGCACATACCCGACAACTACCTTGGCGTGTGGAAACGACGCCTGATCTCCTTCCAGTCCGGGCGCACCGACAGCGAATCGGCGGTGTACTGGCTGCAAACCCCACGCCTGTTTGCCGACCTGCGCATCCCGCCGGCCACGCTCGCAGCGCTGCCCCTGGAACAATTGAATCACGCGGACCTGTTGACCTTGAGCGAACAAAAGGGCTTCGCCGGTGTGACCGAGGTCGAAGGTGACATTTGCCAGTGGCATCGCAAACTCGACTATCAACCTGCCAGCGCCGAGCAGGACATCGGACACATGCACTTTGAAACCAGTGAGCGCCTGATCGAAACCGCCCTGGACGATGACTACTACGAAATCTGGGAGCGACTGCCCGACTCTCGCGGCATCTGTCGCGGTCAGTGGTTGCAGGCAGCCGATGATCCAGTGCGAGTTGCCTGCCTGGTGTTGGCCGGCGATTACTTTCTGTTTGCCGCCAGCCGGATTGTCGCGCTGGCACCCGGCGGTCATTTGCGTGAGCACATGAGCGCTGCGGCAGCACACGAACTGCTCACGACTGAATTGTCCTTTGGTCGTCACCAGGGCGGGCAAACCCCGTGGCAGATCGACTATTCCACGTTGCCCGCGCTAACCGGCCAGCCCTTGTTGCCGGCAGACATCGACCCCAATGCGCAGGCGCTATTCAGCGACCCGCGCGTGCTGTCTTCGCTCGGCACTTATTCACCCGCTGCAGGTTGGCGCTGCGCCCCCGCGCCCTGACATAAAAAACCCCGAAGGGCTCACACCCTCCGGGGTTGCTGTTTGCCCACGGGCTTACAACTTGGCGATCGACACTTCGGTGGATTTCACAAACGCGATCACTTCACTGCCGACCACCAGTTCCAGCTCTTTCACCGAGCGTGTGGTGATCACTGAAGTGACAATGCCGGAGGCGGTCTGCACGTCGATTTCCGACAGCACGTCACCCAGCACGATTTCCTTGATGGAGCCTTTGAACTGGTTGCGAACGTTGATGGCTTTGATAGTCATGAGGTCAATTCCTGTCGTTGAGTAAGACTTGGGTCAGTGCGCCCAGCGCAATTGCGTGGGCAAGGGTGAAACGGGTTCCGGTGCCGGCGGCTCACCGGGCAGTTCAAGTACGCGGTTGAGGACTTCAGTTTCCAGCGCCGCCAGCCGATGGGAGCCGCGAACCCGAGGGCGCGGCAGCTCCACAAGCAGGTCGAGGCCGACTTCGCCTTCTTCGATCAGGATCACCCGATCAGCAATCGCCACCGCTTCACTGACGTCGTGCGTCACCAGCAACACGGTAAAACCATGCTGCTGCCAGAGCCGTTCGATCAGTTGCTGCATTTCAATCCGGGTCAGGGCATCCAGCGCACCCAGCGGCTCGTCGAGCAACAGCAAACGCGGTTGATGGATCAGCGCGCGCGCCAGGGCCACACGTTGTTTCTGCCCACCGGACAATGCTGCCGGCCATTCGTTGGCACGGTCTGCCAGACCGACCGATTCCAGCGCCTGAAGCGCTTGCGGCCGCCAGTTGCCCGTCAACCCGAGGCCGACGTTGTCGATGACCTTTTTCCACGGCAGCAAACGCGCTTCCTGGAACATCAGCCGTGTGTCTTCTCGCGCATCGCTCAGCGGTGCAGCGCCGGCCAGCAATTGACCACCCGTAGGCTGATCGAGTCCGGCGAGCAGTCGCAGCAAGGTGCTTTTGCCGCAGCCACTGCGACCGACCACCGCGACGAACTGACCGGCCGGAATGTGCAGATCGATCTCACGCAGCACTTGCCGCGCGCCAAAGGTTTTTTGCAGCTTGCGCACCACCAGCGGAATCCCACGCAGCAGGCGCGGAGGTTGTTGAGCCGTCATGCCGCACCTCCCTTGGCTACCTGATAAGCCGGATGCCAGCGCAACCACACGCGCTCAAGTCCACGAGCCGCGAGGTCGGCCAGTTTGCCGAGCACCGCGTACAGAAGAATTGCCAGCACCACCACATCGGTCTGCAAAAACTCCCGGGCGTTCATCGCCAGGTAGCCGATGCCGGAACTGGCGGAGATGGTTTCCGCGACGATCAACGTCAGCCACATAAAGCCAAGGGCGAAACGCACCCCGACCAGAATCGAAGGCAGCGCGCCCGGCAGAATCACCTGACGGAACAGGCTGAAACCGGACAAGCCATAACTGCGTGCCATCTCCACCAGTGCCGGATCGACGTTGCGGATGCCGTGATAAGTGTTGAGGTAAATCGGGAACAAAGTGCCCAACGCCACCAGGAAAATCTTCGCCGACTCGTCAATACCGAACCACAAGATCACCAATGGAATCAGCGCCAGGTGCGGCACGTTACGGATCATCTGTACCGAACTGTCGAGCAGGCGTTCACCCCATTTCGACAAGCCGGTAATGAAGCCCAGCGCCAGACCGATGCCGCCACCAATGGTGAAGCCCAGCGCGGCGCGCCAGCCGCTGATTGCCAGGTGCGTCCAGATTTCGCCGCTGCGCACCAGGCTCACGCCGGCTTCAATCACCGCGATGGGGGCGGGCAGAATCCGCGTCGACAACCAGCCCGCCGACACCGACAACTGCCACACCGCCAGCAACAACACCGGCAACGCCCAAGGCGCGAAGCTGTGGATGATTTTCTTCATGACGCGCCTCAGCTTTGGGACGCGGCTTTGGGAAGAATGTCGTTGGCAACCATCTCGCCGAACGGGCTGACGTAACCGGCGCTTTTGGGTAACTCGGGACGTTCGACGTCCAGGTGCGGGAACAGCAACTCGGCGACGCGGTACGACTCTTCCAGGTGTGGATAACCGGAGAAAATGAACGTGTCGATGCCCAGTTCCGCGTACTCCTTCACACGGGCGGCCACGGTCGGACCGTCACCCACCAGCGCTGTCCCGGCGCCACCGCGCACCAGGCCGACACCGGCCCAGAGGTTGGGGCTGACTTCCAGATTGTCGCGGCTACCGCCATGCAGTGCGGCCATGCGCTGCTGGCCGACCGAATCGAAACGCGCCAGTGACGCCTGGGCCCGAGCGATGGTTTCGTCGTCCAGGTGAGAGATCAATTTATCGGCCGCTTGCCACGCTTCGGCGTTGGTTTCGCGAACGATCACATGCAGGCGAATGCCGAAGCGCACGGTACGGCCGAGCTTCGCGGCTTTGGCGCGCACTTGTTCGATTTTCTCGGCCACGGCGGCCGGCGGCTCGCCCCAGGTCAGGACCATTTCCACTTGCTCTGCCGCAAGGTCTTGCGCCGCTTCCGACGAACCGCCGAAGTACAGCGGCGGGCGCGGTTGCTGGATCGGCGGATAGAGCAACTTCGCGCCTTTCACGCTGATGTGCTGACCGTCGTAATCAACGGTTTCGCCTTCCAGCACGCGGCGCCAGATACGGGTGAATTCCACCGAGGCCTGATAGCGCTCTTCGTGACTGAGGAACAAACCGTCACCGGCCAGTTCTTCCGGATCGCCTCCGGTCACCAGGTTGAACAGCGCACGGCCGCCGGACAGACGATCCAGCGTCGCGGCCTGACGCGCCGCCACCGTCGGGGAAATGATCCCGGGGCGCAGGGCGACAAGGAATTTCAAACGCTGGGTCACCGGGATCAGCGATGCGGCCACCAGCCAAGAGTCTTCGCAGGAGCGACCGGTAGGAATCAGCACGCCGCCAAACCCCAGACGATCCGCCGCTTGCGCGACTTGTTGCAGGTAACCGTGGTCGACGGCGCGAGCGCCTTCGGCGGTGCCAAGGTAATGGCCGTCGCCGTGGGTAGGCAGGAACCAGAAAATATTGAGGCTCATGGAGTGGTCTCCTAAGGGAATCGGATTACTGCGCTTTGGTTACTGAGCTTTGGGCAACAGTTGCCGGTGGCGTCCAGATCACGTCTTTGATGCTCAACTGCTTCGGAATCAGCTTGAGCTGATAGAAGCTGTCGGCGATTTTCTGTTGGGCGGCGACGACTTCAGGTGTGAGGAATATCGCGCCGAAGCCTTGGCGCTTCATTGAGGTCAGGGTGATGTCTGCCGGCAGACCGAGCAGTGGCGAAACCTGTTGGGTGACGTCTTCAGGATTGGCTTTGGCCCATTCACCGACGGCGCGCACTTCTTCGACGAGGGTCTTGATCACCTCGGGATTTTTCTGCGCGTAAGGCTTGGTGGCCAGGTAGAACTGATGGTTGTCGACGATGCCTTGACCGTCGCGCAGGGTGTGCGCTTGCAGCTGCTGTTCGGCGGCAGCCTGGTACGGATCCCAGATGACCCAGGCGTCGACGCTGCCACGCTCGAAGGCGGCGCGGGCATCGGCCGGTGGCAGGAACACGGTCTGGATGTCGGTGTATTTGAGGCCTGCGTCTTCAAGCGCGCGGACCAGCAGGTAGTGAACGTTGGAGCCCTTGTTGAGCACGACTTTCTTGCCCTTGAGGTCCTTCACCGATTTGATCGGCGAGTCCTTCGGCACCAGGATGGCTTCGGCGTGCGGTGCTGGAGGTTCATAGGCGACGTAGAGCAAGTCGGCACCGGCAGCCTGGGCAAATACTGGCGGGGTTTCACCCGTCACGCCAAAGTCGATGGAGCCGACGTTCAGGCCTTCGAGCAGTTGCGGGCCACCAGGGAATTCCGTCCATTGCACATCCACGCCTTGGGCGGCGAGGCGTTTTTCCAATGTGCCTTTGGCTTTGAGCAGCACCAGCGTGCCGTACTTTTGATAACCGATCCGAAGCGTCTCGGCTTGAGCTTGAGTAATGGCGCCGAAGGACACAGCCGCAACAAACAGAGCGACCAGACCACGACGCAAAATGACAGTGCGCATAGCGCTCTCCTTTTTGCTGTTGGGTTTTGGCTGCACCTGCTTGGCCGTTGGCGGCTGAGTAAGGTGAGTACTTCAATTTCGGGCGAGGTTTAAATGCTCCAGCGAGCACTCAACAAACGTTCATTCAACAGGTTCGGATCGAGCGGCTTGGGCCGTCTCGCCATGGCGCTGAGAAACTGCTCCAGCGCTTCGTTCAATCGTTGTTCAAGTTGCGGCGTCAATTGCGCCTGGGCGCTGCCTTCGCCGTAAGCGATCTGGCTGTCCTCGGCAAAAATGCCCTGCAGCATTTCCTGAGCTTTCAGCGCCGACAGCACCGGTTTGAGCGCGTAATCCACCGCCAGCATGTGGGCGATGCTGCCGCCGGTGGCCATTGGCAACACCACCTTGTGGCTCAGTGCGCGTTCGGGCAGCAAGTCCAGCACGGTTTTCAGTGCACCCGAGAACGACGCCTTGTAAACCGGTGTGGCAATCAGCAGGCCGTCGGCGTTTTCAATTTGTTGAAGCAGGTCAACAACCTTGGGGCTGTCGAAGCGTGCGTGCAGCAGGTCTTCGGCCGGGAAGTCGCGAACCTGGTAACTCACCACTTCCACCCCTTGCTCTTGCAACCAGCGCTTGGAGCGCTCCAGCAACACGCCGGAACGGGAGCGTTGGCTAGGACTGCCACCGAGTGAGACGACCAACATTCAAAAGATTCCTTGAGCGGTACTAGCGATTCGCGGCTTGCGATCTCGCTGTGATGGGAGTGACCTTAACAGGTGATTTATATATCCATAAATCATATTTATTCATTTGGTTATTCGATATAGAGATATATAAAGGACGGATTTCAAGGCATAAAAAAAGGCCGTCGAAACGGCCTGAAAACCCCTGCTTTGCGGTATTGGGTGATCGTTCCCACGCTCTGCGTGGGAATGCAGCCCGTGACGCTCCGCGTCACTGGACGCGGAGCGTCCCTAGAGGCATTCCCACGCGGAACGGGGGGAACGATCAACAACAAGACTTCAATGGTTACCTGTTCGGCTGCGGCGTCAGACGCAAGTACGGTTTCACCGCACGGTAGCCCTTGGGAAAGCGTTTGCTGATTTCATCTTCATCCTTGAGCGATGGCACGATCACCACGTCATCACCGTCCTGCCAGTTGGCCGGGGTGGCGACTTTGTAGTTGTCGGTGAGTTGCAACGAGTCGATCACCCGCAGGATTTCGTGGAAATTTCGACCGGTACTCGCCGGGTAGGTGATGGTCAGCCGAATTTTTTTGTTCGGGTCGATCACGAACAGCGAGCGCACAGTCAGGGTGTCGTTGGCGTTTGGGTGGATCAGGTCGTAAAGGTCCGACACCTTGCGGTCGGCGTCGGCGAGGATCGGAAAGTTGACGAGCGTGTTCTGGGTTTCGTTGATGTCTTCGATCCACCGGTGGTGCGAGTCCACCGGATCAACCGACAGGGCGATGGCTTTCACGCCACGCTCGGCAAACGCCTCCTTGAGCCTGGCGGTAAACCCCAGCTCCGTGGTGCACACCGGGGTGAAGTCTGCCGGATGGGAAAACAGCACGCCCCAGCTATCGCCCAACCATTCGTGGAAACGGAGGGTGCCGGCGCTGGAATCCTGTTCAAAGTCGGGGGCGATGTCGCCCAGTCTGAGGCTCATGGTGCTGCTCCTGATGAGTGCGTGTTGAGCTCAACTGTGCCTGCATTTCTCAATGATTAAAAAGAATAAATATCGATTTATTTAGACCATAAACGAATATTAAATATCTGTTCACTGGACCTGTGCAGGTAACGCACCGAACATCGCCCATAAGGTTCGAGAAGGCCTTGAGTGCTGCAAAAGAGGGGAATTTCAAGGCGGGATTACGGGGGTGACTCCGCCTTGAAACGCAAAAGCCCCGCCGGGCGAGATGCCGGGCGGGGCTTTTTTTGTCTCGGTTACGCGAGCGCTATTACAACAGCGGGATCGAGTAGCTGACGATCAGGCGGTTTTCATCCTGAGTGCGAGTGCTCGGCAGGTCGGTACGCCACATAGCGTTTTTCCAGGCCAGGCCAAGGTTTTTCAGCGGGCCTTCCTGGACCACATAGGCAACGTTCAGATCGCGTTCCCACTCGGAAGCGCCGTTAGCGGCCACGCCACCTTTAGCGTTAACGGTGTCGATGTCATCGCCGTGCAGGTAAACCATGCCTGCCGTCAGGCCAGGTACGCCGACCTTGGCGAAGTCGAACGAGTAGCGTGCTTGCCAGGTTTTCTCGCCAGCACGGGCGAATTTCTGGATTTGCGAGTCGGTGATGATGTAGGCCGACGAACCGTCGCCCTGGTTCAGCCAAGGGAAGTCGCTGCTGCCGTTGCTGACCTGGTAACCGCCACCAAAGGTGTGACCGGCAACGGAGTACAGGAACAGGCCGCTGTACAGGTTGTTGTCGATCTTGCCTTTACCGTTTGGCGCGTTGTAATTGCCAGTGCTGTAGTACAGCGGGTCGTGGCCGTTTGCGCCGTCATCAGAGCTGTTGAAGTAACGGAAGTCCGACTTCAACACACCCGGGCCGATTGCCCAGTTGTGCAACAGACCCACGAAGTGTTGCTGGTAGAACTCTTCCAGGTTGCCGTAGTAGTACTGGGCCGTCAGGTCCTTGGTGATTTTGTAGTCACCACCGGCATAGTAGAACTTGTTGCTGTCGCGGAATTTGGTACCACGCGTGTTCGCGCCCGAAATCGACATCTGTTCGTTGTTGCTGGAGTTACGACCTTTAACGGCTTCGATCTGACCACCGATCAGCGTCAGGTCTTTGATGTCACCGGAAGAGATCTGGCCACCCTGCCAGGTTTGTGGCAGCAGACGACCATCGTTGGTCACGATGACCGGCAGTTTTGGCTGCAAAGTACCCAGCTTCAGTTCGGTCTGAGAGACCTTGGCCTTGGCAGTCAGGCCCAGGCTGGAGAAGTCATCAACCGCTTCGCCATTGGACTTGCTTGGGAACACCGTGCCGCCGTAGGAGGTCGCCGTGGCGCCGTTGGTGCCGCCGCCCGAATCCAGCTTGACGCCCAGCAGGCCGATCGCGTCGATACCGAAGCCGACAGTGCCCTGGGTGTAACCGGAGATGAAGCGCAGATCAAAACCCTGGCCCCATTCTTCGTTTTTGTTCGGACCGGTACCGTCACGGTAGTCGGTGTTGATGTAGAAGTTACGCAGCCCCAGGGTGGCCTTGCTGTCTTCGATGAAACCGGCGGCGCCTGCCTGCTGCGCCAAAACCCCAACGGCCACAGCCATGGCCAAGGTGGACTTGTTCATTGTTTCGCTCCTCTCATTTTTTAATTCTTGTGTTCCTGGCCCTGAGTCGATCGCCCTGGGTCCAGAAAGCGCAATTTTGTGCCGAAGCTTCTAGCCCGGTCGTTTTGGCCGCGCAGGATACAACGTCATAAAGCCAAAAAGAATTTCATCTTTATTTTTCATAGCCTCATGGAATATGCCTGGACAGCACAGAGTCGAGGTATCGGCTAAAAAGCCGAATCCTTAACCTGTTTGATTAACGGGGGAACATTGCTCGCTCCGAAACTCGTGACGAGTGCCGGACGGGCCTACTTTAGGTGAGCACAGTAAAAACTAAAAAGAATAAAAAATAATTGACTGAGGTCATTTTGGAATATGAGAAAGCAAAAAAAGCCTCGCCGGTAAGGGCGAGGCTTTTTTGTTTGCCTGTCTGGTCCTAAATGAGGTTTACACCTGCTTCAGGAAACCGGATGGCCTGTTACAAGAAGCTGTAGGTGTAGTTGAAGATCAGACGGGTCTGGTCTTGATCAAGGGTGCTGGTGTTGCCACGGTAGGTACCGTGACGCAGCGTCGTACCAAACCCTTTCAGTGCACCCGTTTGAATCACGTAGTCCACACGTGCGTCGGTCTCGTGCTCACTCAGGTCTTTACCAGTACCGTTGGTTGCCTTGATGTCCTGGCCATTCAAGTAAGAAATCGAAGCTTTCAAACCTGGGACGCCCAGGGAGGCGAAGTCATAGGAGTACTGACCGAACGTGGTGTTTTCACCGGCACGGATGAAGCTGCCCACTGTGGCATCGGTAAACGAGTAGAAGCTGGCGCCGCCAGCACCTTCTTGACGACCTTTGTCATCGATAAGGTTGCCTTGGTTCAGGAAAACAAAGCCGCCGTCATCGTTGACGCGCTGGTGACCCAGCAGGAATGCGTTGCCACCCAGGGTGTAGGTGAACATACCGCTCCAGGTCTTGTTATCGACCTCGCCCGGAGTCTTGGCGAATCCGTTGTTGTTGTTGAAGCGGTAGCCGACGTCGCCGTTCTTGCCATCAGAGCTGCTGTCGAAGTAGCGGAAATCCGACTTGAACGACTGCTTGGCATCGATCGTCCAGACGTGCACCAAGCCCAGGAAGTCCTGTTTGTAGTAATCCTGCAGATTCGCATGGTAGTACTGCAGGGTCAGGTCTTTGGTTACTTTCCAGTCAGCACCGGCGTAACGGAACTGGTTGCTGTCCTGAGTACCGCCCGCCACTGCCATGCCGGTGCTGTTGGAGGAGGCGCGGCCCGACGCGTGCTCCAGCTGACCCAGGTTGATGGTTACGTTGTCGATTTCCTTCGAGGAGATCGTGCCACCTTCAAAGGTTTGTGGCAGCAAACGGCTGTCGTTCGCGATCAGGATCGGCAGGTTGGGTGCCAGAGCGCCACCCAAATGGGCTTCGGTCTTCGAGAAGCGCGCCTTGACGTTGCCATCCAGACGGCTCCACTCGTCAGCCGCATGATCGCCGTCGCTAGGGAAGAACGAGTTAGCGTTACCCGTCGGGTGATGCCCTTTGCCACCGTCCAGGTGGATGCCAACGAGTGCCTGGGCATCGATACCGAAGCCGACAGTACCTTGGGTAAAACCGGACAGGTAATCGAACTTGAGACCTTCAGCGGTTTCTCGCTGACGGTTAGCAGCAGCATTTTTAGCAGGAGCGTTCAGACTTGAACGCACATCGGCGTCGTAATACATGGTCCGGGAACTGACGGAAGCCTTGCTGTCTTCCAGGAAACCGGCGGCGCCTGCCTGCTGCGCCAAAACCCCTACGGCCACGGCCAGGGCCAAGGTGGACTTGTTCATTGTTAAACTCCTCTCGTTTCTAATTCTTGTGTTCCTGGCCCCGGTTCTTTGCCCGGGATCCTAAGATGCGCGATTAGCGCCAGACCGTGACCCACAAGTCAATCGTAACTATATGTGTCTACGACCATGGTCTAATCCCCCGTTTTTTGGTCCATGCAGGTCATGAGTTCGTCATAAACCTGAAAAGAACTACCTGAGCCTTTTCTCATACCGTTTAGGAATTAAGCTCTAAATGACTGATAAATCCCGGAATAGAGCCACCCACTCATAAGCTAATTCCTAAATGGTATTTATTAGCCGTTTTTTAGATCGTTTAGCGTTTGAAGCAATTCGGAAACAAACCCCCACCGAAAGGCGACGCCATGACGACCAAACGCGCACTATCCGGCTCAATTGTTACAGTTTGTGTATCGCTGCTGTTTTCTCTTTCCACTCAGGCGGCCAACCTGACTGTTGGGTATCAAACCGGTATCGACCCCAGCAAAGTCCCCCAGGCCGATGGTCTGTACGAGCAAGCCATCGGCCAGAAAATCGACTGGCGCCGATTCAACAGCGGCCCCGAAGTGGTGACCGCCATCGCCTCCGGTGACGTGCAGATCGGCAACCTCGGCTCCAGCCCATTGGCCGCAGCCGCCTCGCGCAACCTGCCGATTGTGGCGTTCATCGTGTCCGCCCAGATCAATGCGGCTGAAGCCCTCGTGGTGCGCAACGGCAGCGGCATCGAGAAACCACAAGATCTGATCGGCAAGACCATCGCCACACCGTTCGTTTCAACCTCTCACTACAGCTTGCTTGGCGCACTCAAGCACTGGGGCCTGGACGCCTCGAAAGTCAAAGTGGTCAATTTGCAGCCAGCGGAAATCGCGGCGGCGTGGAAGCGTGGTGATATTGATGGTGCGTTTGTCTGGTCCCCGGCGCTGGGGGAAATTCGCAAGACTGGCAAGACGCTGACCGATGCCGCGCAGGTCGGTCAGTGGGGGGCGCCGACCTTTGAGGTCTGGGTCGCGCGTAAGGATTACGCCGAGAAACACCCTGAGGTAGTGGCCAAATTTGCCAAAGTCACCCTAGATTCGTTCGCCGATTACGCCGCACATAAAGACAGCTGGACAGCTGACTCGGTGCCCGTGCAGAAAATCGCCAAACTGACCGGTGCCAACGCTGCCGATGTACCGGAGTTGCTGGCCGGCTCTGCATTCCCGGATGCCAAGGCCCAGCAGACCACCGCGCTACTGGAGGGAGGTACGGCCAAGGCGATTGGCGAAACGGCAAAGTTCTTGAAGGAGCAAGGGAAGGTTGAAACGGTGCTGCCGGATTATTCGGCGTATGTCAGTGCGAAGTTTGTGGCGCAGTAACGGATCGTTCCCACGCTCTGCGTGGGAACGTTCATGAATTACAGGGTCTTTTCGAAGATCTTCGAATTACGCTGATAGTTGTACAGCGACGCCCGCGCCGATGGCAGGCGCTCGACGCTGCTCGGCACAAACCCGCGCTCGCGGAACCAGTGAGCAGTCCGGGTGGTGAGCACGAACAACGTTTTCAAGCCCTGAGCCCGTGCGCGGGTTTCAATGCGCTCCAGCAGTTCATCCCCGCGACCGCCATGGCGATATTCCGGGTTCACTGCCAGACACGCCAGCTCCCCGGCGTCCGAATCAGCAATCTGGTACAGCGCCGCACAGGCGATGATCATCCCTTCGCGTTCAACCACGCTGAATTGCTCGATCTCACGCTCCAGCACCTCACGGGAACGACGCACCAGAATCCCCTGCTCTTCCAGCGGGCTGATCAGATCCAGCAAACCGCCGACGTCTTCGATCGCGGCTTCACGCACCACCTCGAATTGCTCCTGCGCCACCAGCGTACCGCCACCGTCGCGGGTGAACAGCTCGGTCAGCAACGCACCGTCTTCGGCGTAGCTGACGATGTGGCTGCGCGCGACGCCGCCCCGGCACGCTTCAGCGGCCGCATCCAACAGCTCGGCCTGATAGTTGCTGCCCAATCGCTGTAGATGCGCCGGCACTTGTTGCGGACGCAATTCGCGCACCAGTCGACCGTTTTCATCGATCAAACCCAGGTCCGCGCCGAACAGCAGCAGCTTGTCCGCGCCCAGGTCGATGGCCGCGCGCGTAGCGACGTCCTCGCAGGCGAGGTTGAAGATTTCACCGGTCGGCGAGTAGCCCAAAGGAGACAGCAGCACGATGGAGCGCTCGTCCAGCAGGCGGTTGATACCTTTGCGGTCGACCCGGCGCACTTCGCCGGTGTGGTGATAATCAACGCCTTCCAGCACACCAATCGGCCGCGCGGTGACCAGGTTGCCGCTGGCCACCCGCAGGCGCGAGCCCTGCATCGGCGACGAGGCCATGTCCATGGACAGGCGCGCTTCAATGGCGATACGCAACTGGCCGACCGCATCGATCACGCACTCCAGCGTCGCGGCATCGGTGATGCGCATGCCGTGGTGGTAATGCGGGGTCAGCCCACGCGCGGCGAGGCGGGTTTCAATTTGCGGACGGGAACCATGAACCAGCACCAGTCGCACCCCCAGGCTGTGCAACAGCACCAGGTCGTGGACGATAT
Organism: Pseudomonas sp. OV226; assembly: GCF_003148705.1. Classification (NCBI taxonomy): domain Bacteria; kingdom Pseudomonadati; phylum Pseudomonadota; class Gammaproteobacteria; order Pseudomonadales; family Pseudomonadaceae; genus Pseudomonas; species Pseudomonas sp. OV226. The sequence continues at coordinate 347,984 of NZ_QGGS01000004.1, forward strand.
TGCCGAAGTTCGGATGCTCCACCCCATCGCCTGGGAGCATGACGACGAACGTGCAATCGCGGTGGGCATTGATGTAAGGCGAAGCGTGACGAAGCCAATTAACGTAGTCGGGCATGAACCTGGGCCTGTAATAAATAGCAGCCAAAAAAAGGGCGAAACAAAAAATGCACAACGGGCTGATGGTTATCGTCGGAACAGGCTTGGCGACACGCGCGCTCTCCTCATGAATACGGGTTGGGACACTGGCAATTTATACGTCAAAACACAGAACCTGTGGGAGCGCTCAACCGGCTGGCATTGGGGCTGTCAGGCAGTAATGTTGAATCAACTGACGTAATAGATGCACCGTAGGCTGCAAACGTGACATTTCAAGGTATTCCCCCGGCTGGTGCGCGCAGGCGATATCACCCGGGCCGAGCACCAGTGTTTCGCAGCCAAGGCGCTGAAGATAAGGCGCTTCGGTGCCGAACGCCACTGCTTCGGCAACATGACCGGTGAGCTTTTCAGCGACGCGCACCAGTTCCGAGTCTTCGGCTTGTTCGAAGGGCGGCACCTCGGGGAACAGCGGCGCGTAATCGATCTTCACCTGATGGCGTTCGGCAACCGGTTGGAGGCGCTGCAAAATCTCCGCGCGCAGCGCCTTGGGGTCCATGCCCGGCAATGGCCGCAGATCGAACTCCAATGAACATTGCCCGCAAATGCGGTTGGGGTTGTCGCCGCCATGAATACAGCCGAAATTCAGTGTCGGCGTCGGTACGCCGAACTGCGGGTTACGAAACTCTCGTTGCCATAACAGGCGCAATCCCCGCAGTTCGCCAATCGCATCGTGCATCGCTTCAAGGGCGCTGTGGCCCAGGCGTGGATCAGAGGAATGGCCGCTCTGACCGAGGATGTCGATGCGTTCCATCATGATGCCTTTGTGCATGCGGATCGGCTTCAGGCCGGTCGGCTCGCCGATGACCGCAGCCCGGCCCAACGGGCGACCGGCCTGGGCCAGGGCGCGAGCACCGGACATCGAGCTTTCTTCGTCGCAGGTGGCGAGGATCATCAGCGGTTGTTTGAACGGCTGGTCGAGCAATGGCAGAACGGCTTCGATGGCCAGGGCAAAAAAGCCTTTCATGTCGCAGCTGCCCAGGCCCACCCAACGGCCGTCCACTTCGGTCAGTTTCAACGGGTCGGTTTGCCACAACGCACCATCGAACGGCACGGTGTCGCTGTGACCGGCCAGCACCAGGCCACCGGGGCCGGAACCATAACTGGCCAGCAGATTGAACTTGCCGGGGCTGACCTGCTGGATGTCACAGGCAAAACCCAAATCACCCAGCCACGTCGCCAGCAAATCGATCACCGGACGGTTGGTTTGATCCAGGCTCGGTTGGGTGCAGCTGACGGAGGGTGCAGCGATCAGCGCAGCGAACTGATCTTTCATGGACGGCAAAGGCATCGCTGACTCCCAACTCCCGAAGTGAAGTCCATCATAGAACCATCCGGTGACAGGAATAAACCGTCGCGGCGCGTACCCGCTGCGAGTCCTGTACACTGCACGACCTTGGCAGCCACACATTCCCCCGGCTGCGCTCCCGATCCTGGATTTTCCGGCCATGCAGAAAGAAACCGAAATCAAACTCCGCGTCAGCCGCGAAACCCTCGCTGCCCTGCGCGAGCACCCGCTCCTGAAAAAACGCAACAAAAGTGGCTGGGAACGCCGTGAGTTGATGAACCAGTACTTCGACACGCCAGAACGCGACCTGGCCCGCGCCAAGGTTGCCCTGCGCCTGCGCCGCGACGGCGAGGAAGTGATCCAGACGCTCAAGACCCGTGGCCAGAGCGTCGCCGGTCTGTCCGAGCGCAATGAATACGACTGGAACCTGCCCAAAGCCAAGCTCGACCTGAAGAAACTCGACGGCGAATGCTGGCCCGAGGAACTGGCCGAGCTGGACAAGAAAACCCTCAAGCCGATCTTCACTACCGATTTCGTTCGCGAACGCGCTGAAATCGCCTGGGGCCGTGGCAAGACCAAAGTGGTCATCGAAGCCGCGCTGGACTTTGGCCATGTGATCGTCGGCAAGCAGAAAGAAGAAATCTGCGAGCTGGAACTCGAACTGCGTGAAGGCGAGCCGGCCGCGCTGCTGGAACTGGCCGCCGAACTGGCCGAGAAACTGGCGCTGATGCCGTGCGACATCAGCAAGGCCGAACGCGGCTATCGCCTGTACGACGCCAACAGCTATTCGTTGAGCTTGCCGGCGCCGCAGATCACCGCCGAAACCCTGCTGGACGATGCCTTCGCCGCATTGAGCTGGCATTTGCTGGGCAGCAGCCAGCGTCTGGCCGAGCAATATCGCTTCAACGGCCACTGGCGTCTGTTGCAGGACTGGGTTGAAAACCTCGCCGAACTGCGCGCATTGCTCAGCAGCCTGGGCCAGGCCGCGCCACGTCAATCGACCCACGATCTGCGCCTTGCGCTGGATGCGTTGCTGGAAGACTGGCGTCCGCTGGTACAAGCCGGTCTGGACGACGAAGACGTGCGCAAAGCGGCACCGGAGCAGTTCCTCGAAGAACTCGAAGACCCACGCTGGGGCCTGTTCTCGCTGAACACCTCGCGCTGGTTGCTGGCCCGTACCTGGGCAGCCGATCGCAACGTGCGTGGCAATCGCCAGGGCGCCGCGCAACTGGGCAGTTGGTTGCCACGCCTGCTGGGTGAAGAAGCGACCTCCCTGCAATTGCAGCGTTACCAGCAACAGCCGGAAGATCTGGCCGAGCAATTGCCGCGCATCGAGCGTATCCAGTCCTGGTTGCACCATGCCCGTCACGTGCTGGACATCCCGGAAATGGATCGCCTGTACGGTGAATTGAAGCAGCTTGCCCTGCTAGCTAACGAGCCGATCACCGATGAATCGCTGGATGCGCGCAAGCAGCAGGCGATTGCGGTTTATCAGAATCGTGCCTGGAAAATGCTGCTGCGTATGTAATACCGCCATCGCGGGCAAGCCTCGCTCCTACAGGTTTTGTGTCAAACCCAATTGGGAGACCGACTCGAATTCTGTAGGAGCAAGGCTTGCCTGCGACTAGGCCCGCCGGTTCACCTCAAAACCTCAGACCGGCAAACTCGTCGTGGATTTGATTTCAGATAACGCCACGATCGAGTTGACCTCCTGTATCCCCGGCACCATCGACAGTTTTTCAAAGAAAAATCGCTCGTACGCCTCAATGTCCGCCGTGACAATGCGCAGCAAAAAATCCACCGACCCCATCAGTACGTAACACTCCAACACTTCGGGAAAGCCGCGAATCGCCTCGGTGAATTCGGTGAAGTTCGAGCGTCCGTGCGCGTTGAGTTTGATTTCAGCGAAGATCTGCGTGTTCAGGCCGATCTTCTTGCGATCAAGCAAGGTCACCTGCCCACGAATGATCCCCTCCTCTTTCATCCGCTGAATCCGTCGCCAGCACGGCGACTGCGAGAGCCCCACCTGTTCGGCGATCTGTGCACTGGAAAGCGAAGCGTCCTCTTGCAGCAACGCGAGAATCTTGCGGTCGTAGCCATCCAACTCGCTTTGCATAGAAAAACCTTATATCTCTATTTTTATGAATTACACGATTCGATAAATCGCCAATAACCCCAATCATAGATAAGAAATGTCCGGCACCGAATGTAAAAATTCCTCCAGTGATTTTGGAGTCCGACCATGCCGCATCTAGAAGCCGTTCATACCCCGCCCACCCGTACCGATGTCTGGAACGCCAGCAACGCCCACTGCCGTGTTCATTATCAACTGCTGGCCGAAGCCGAACCGGATGTGCTGTGCCGGGCGCTCAATCTGTTCGCGTTGCAGTTTCTGACGCCGCAGCAGGTCAACGTACAGCGCCAGGACGATGTGCTGGCGATCGACCTCGTCATGGACGGTCTGAGTTGGCACCGCGCCCAAGTGATCGCGCACAAACTGCGTAACCTGATCAGCGTCTGCTCGGTCGACGTGCAGCCGGCGGATGCGACGTGGGATGAGCCGTCCCAGGCGATGGGCTGAAAAACCTCGACACGGCTTTGTCCGGTAGTGGCCCAACGGTCGACGGGTCCACGACTATCCTTGGCGGACTGTTGTTCATGAGGAGCCCGCATGTCCGTTCAACTTGCCTTTCAGGACCGCTGGCTGGATCTCAATGATTTGCTGCGCGAACTGGTCGCCCAAGGCTTTATCAGTCAGGACTCGGCCGAGAACGCGCTAAACGCCCGACGCCGCCACGCCGCCAATGGCCAGATACACCCGCTGGAATTCATTGCCGGCCAACACCTCGACGATCTCAGCCGTCCCGGCAAGCACCTGGACCTGGAAAGCCTGACGTTGTGGCTGGCACAACAGGCCGGCCAGCCTTACTTGCGTATCGATCCGCTGAAGATCAACGTCGCGGCCATCACGCCGCTGATGTCCTACGCCTTTGCCCAGCGCCACAAGATTCTCGCGGTGTCCATCGACCGCGACGCGGTGACCGTGGCCAGCGCCCAGCCTTACGTCAGCGGCTGGGAAGCCGACCTGACCCACGTGTTGAAGCTGCCGATCAAACGGGTCGTGGCCAACCCGGTCGACATCCAGCGCTTCAGCGTGGAGTTTTTTCGCCTGGCCAAATCGGTCAGCGGTGCGAGCAACGCCGAACAGCAAACCTCGACCCTGGGCAACTTCGAACAACTGCTGAACCTCGGCGCCAGCGACCAGGAGCCTGATGCCAACGACGCGCACATCGTCAACATCGTCGACTGGCTGTTCCAGTACGCCTTCCAGCAACGCGCCAGTGATATCCACATCGAACCCCGGCGCGAGCAAGGCACGGTGCGTTTTCGCATCGACGGTGTGTTGCACAACGTCTATCAATTCCCGCCACAGGTGACCATGGCCATCGTCAGTCGCCTGAAAAGCCTGGGGCGGATGAACGTCGCGGAAAAACGCAAACCCCAGGACGGCCGGGTGAAAACCAAGACCCCGGACGGCGGTGAAGTCGAATTGCGGCTCTCGACATTGCCGACCGCGTTCGGCGAAAAAATGGTCATGCGAATCTTCGACCCGGAAGTGCTGCTCAAGGATTTCGACCAGCTGGGTTTTTCCACCGAGGACCTGCGCCGCTGGCAGGACATGACCCGACAGCCCAACGGCATCATCCTGGTCACCGGGCCCACGGGTTCGGGCAAGACCACCACGCTGTACACCACGCTCAAGAAACTGGCGACGCCAGAGGTCAACCTCTGCACCATCGAAGACCCGATTGAAATGGTCGAGCCCGCGTTCAACCAGATGCAGGTCCAGCACAACATCGACCTGACCTTCGCGGCCGGCGTGCGCGCGCTGATGCGGCAAGACCCGGACATCATCATGATCGGCGAGATACGCGACCTCGAAACCGCCGAAATGGCGATTCAGGCGGCGCTCACCGGCCACTTGGTGCTGTCGACGTTGCACACCAACGACGCACCGAGTGCGATCAGTCGCCTGCTGGAACTCGGCGTGCCGCACTACCTGATCAAAGCCACCGTGCTGGGCGTCATGGCCCAGCGCCTGGTGCGCACCTTGTGCTCCCATTGCAAGGCGCCGCTGACGTTGGAAGAAGAGGATTGGCAAACCCTGACCAAACCTTGGCAAGCCCCTCTGCCCACCAACGCCCAACGTGCCATCGGCTGTCTCGAATGCCGCGACACCGGTTATCGCGGCCGCGCCGGGGTGTACGAAATCATGCAACTGACGGACGGCGTCAAAGCGTTGATCAATCCCGACACCGACTTGCTGGCGATCCGGCGTCAGGCATTCAAGGAAGGCATGCGCAGCTTGCGGCTATCGGGGGCGCAGAAGGTCGCAGCGGGCTTGACCACGCTCGAAGAGGTATTACGAGTGACGCCACAGAGCGAACAAAAGTAAACGCGCCGCCACGGAACTCGATGGGGGGTTGGCTATCCAAGGCCGCAGTTAACCCAGTGGAGTCACCCATCATGCGTTTCAAACTTGCTGTCGCCACCGTCGCGCTGCTGTCTCTTCCCGTCGGTAGCGCGATGGCCGACGATAGCTTTTGGCAAAATGTCCTCACGTCCGGCGCAACTACCGGCACGTCCTACCTGACGTCCAGAGACCGCAAAATGGTCGTCGCCGCCCAGGACGATGCTGGCAGCTTCGTCGCCAGTGACGGCGGCATTCGTGGCCCTTACCTGGAAGCGGCGCTGCAGAAAGTCCGCGCCGACAACCCGGGCTTGCAGGCCACGGACATGGAACTGGCGAATGCGATCCTGGCGAAGAACGCGGTCGCTGCGCAGTAAGTCCACAGGTACAAAAATGCCGCTCAGCTGAGCGGCGTTTTTTTGCCCGACACAAATCCCCTGTAGGAGCACGGCTTGCCGGCGATGGCGTCCTTAAGATCGCCATCGCCGGCAAGCCGTGCTCCTACAGGGGTCAGGTGTACCGCGAGATCTCAGCGGTAATCATCCACCGGCACACACGCGCAGAACAGATTCCGGTCGCCATAGACGTTATCGACCCGGTTCACCACCGGCCAATACTTATGCGCCTTGGTGTGCGCATCTGGCGTCACGGCTTGCTCGATGCTGTAGGGCCGCTCCCAGACACCAGTGATGTCGGCCAGCGTGTGCGGTGAACGTTTCAGCGGGTTGTCCTCCGCCGGCCAGTTGCCTTGTTCCACCTCGCTGATTTCTGCGCGGATGCTCAGCATCGCTCCGATAAACCGGTCCAGCTCGGCCTTCGATTCACTTTCGGTCGGCTCGACCATCAGTGTCCCTGGCACCGGAAACGACATCGTTGGCGCATGGAACCCATAATCCATCAGGCGCTTGGCAACGTCCTCTTCACTGATGCCGGTCAGCGTCTTCAGCGGTCGCAGATCGAGGATGCATTCGTGAGCCACCCGGCCATTGCGGCCGGTGTAGAGCACCGGGAACGCACCGGATAAGTGCTGGGCCAGGTAGTTTGCGGCAAGGATCGCCACTTCACTGGCGTCCGCCAGCTGTGGCCCCATCATCGCAATGTACATCCAGCTGATCGGCAGGATGCTCGCGCTGCCCCAAGGCGCGGCGCTCACCGCGCCGTTCTGCGGTAAAGGTCCGTCGATGGGCACCACCGGGTGATTGGCCACGAACGGCGCCAGGTGCGCCCGCACACCAATCGGCCCCATGCCCGGGCCGCCGCCACCATGGGGAATGCAGAACGTCTTGTGCAAATTCATGTGCGACACATCGGCGCCAATGTCCGCCGGGCGTGCCAGGCCGACCTGGGCGTTGAGGTTGGCGCCGTCCATGTACACCTGACCACCGTGGCTGTGGATAACTTCACAGATCTCGCTGATGCCTTCCTCGTAGACGCCGTGGGTCGAGGGATACGTCGCCATCAGGCACGCGAGTTTGTCCCCTGCCTCCGCCGCTTTTGCCTTGAGGTCATCCAGATCGACGTTGCCGGCTTCGTCGCACTCGACAATGACCACGCGCATCCCGGCCATCTGCGCCGACGCCGGGTTGGTGCCGTGGGCCGAGGACGGAATCAGGCAGAGATCCCGCGCCCCTTGATGACGACTCTCGTGGTATTTGCGGATCGCCAGCAACCCGGCGTACTCGCCCTGGGCGCCGGAGTTGGGTTGCATGCAAATCGCATCGAAACCGGTGATTGCGCAGAGCCAGCGCTCCAGCTCTTCGATCATCAGCGAATACCCCGCAGCCTGCTCTTTGGGCACGAACGGGTGCAGGTTGGCGAACTGCGGCCAGGTGATGGGGATCATTTCGCTGGTAGCGTTGAGCTTCATGGTGCAGGAGCCCAACGGAATCATCGACTGGTTGAGGGCGAGGTCTTTGTTCTCCAGTTGCTTGAGGTAACGCAGCATCTCGGTTTCGCTGTGGTGTGCATTGAACACGGGGTGGCGCAGATAAGGTGAAGTGCGCTGCAGCCCGTCGGGTATGCCCGATGGCAGCGTTTCAGCGTCCAGATCGTCGACACTCAGGCCATGATCGGCCCCCAGGAACACCGCGAACAACTGCGCGACGGTGGTTTCGTCAGAGGTTTCGTCAAGGCTCAACCCCAACTGCCCTCGCCCCAGGATGCGTAAATTGATCTGCGCCGCTTGAGCGCTTTCGATGATCGCCGTCTGGGTCCCACCGACGTCCAGGGTCAGGGTATCGAAGAAGTGTGTGTTGAGGCGGCTGATGCCACGGCGTTCGAGGCCGGCGGCGAGGATGCACGTCAAGCGGTGCACGCGCTGGGCAATGCGCTTGAGCCCCTCTGGACCGTGATAGACCGCGTAGAAACTGGCGATGTTGGCCAGCAATACTTGAGCGGTGCAAATATTCGAGTTGGCCTTCTCCCGGCGAATATGTTGCTCGCGAGTTTGCAGGGCCATGCGCAGGGCCACGTTGCCGCGGGCATCTTTGGACACGCCGATGATCCGCCCGGGAATCGCCCGTTTGTACTCATCGCGGCTGGCAAAGAACGCCGCGTGTGGCCCGCCGTAACCCATCGGCACGCCAAAACGCTGGGATGAGCCGAACACCACGTCGGCGCCCAACTCCCCCGGCGGTGTCAGTAACAACAGGCTCAGCAGATCAGTGGCGACACACGCCAGGGCTTGCTGTGCGTGCAGGTGATCGATCAGCGGCCGAAGATCGCGGATCTCGCCGTGGGTGTCGGGGTATTGCAGCAGGGCACCGAACACCTGGTGTTGTTTCAAGCTATCCACAGCGTCGATGATCAGTTCGAAGCCAAAGCCTTCGGCGCGGGTCTGCACCACCGAAATGGTCTGCGGATGGCAGTTCTGGTCGACGAAGAACAGATTGCTTTTGGACTTGGCGACACGCTTGGCCAGCGCCATGGCTTCCGCCGCTGCCGTTGCTTCATCCAGCAACGAAGCGTTGGCCAGCTCCAGGCCAGTCAGATCGATGGTCAGTTGCTGGAAATTCAGCAGCGCTTCGAGTCGTCCTTGGGCGATCTCTGGCTGATAAGGCGTGTAGGCGGTGTACCAACCGGGGTTTTCCAGGACGTTGCGTAAAATAACCGTCGGCGTGAGGGTGCCGTGGTAGCCCATGCCGATCAGGCTGGTCCAGACCTGGTTCTGCTCGGCATAGCCACGCAGCTTGGCCAGTGCGGCTTGCTCGTCCAGGGCGGGCGGCAGGTCCAGCGCCCGGTTCAGACGGATGCCCGGCGGCACCGTCTGCTCAATCAGCTCGACCCGGCTGCCGAGGCCGAGGCTGTCGAGCATCGCCTGCTGCTCGGCGGCATCGGGCCCGAGGTGGCGGCGCAGAAAGGCATTGGGGTCGCGTAACTGGCTCAAGGACGGCAACTGGGACATGACGGGCTCTCTCTTGACTGGCGCTCAGCGTCGATGCAACACGGTCAAACCAGCATAGCAGCGGATATCCGGGCGGATGGCTTGGCGCCGCGACCATTGCGGATCATCATGCACGCCATCTGCCTAATGACTGCTGATCAGGTGCCTGTATTCATGAACCAACTGCCGTTCCTGCCGTTTTCCAAACCCACCATCGATGAAGCGACGATTGCCGCGGTCGGCGACGTGTTGCGCTCGGGCTGGATTACCAGCGGCCCGAAGGTCCAGGCCTTTGAGCAACAACTCTCGGAGTATTTCGGTGGGCGCCCGGTACTCACCTTCAACTCTGGCACCTGCACCATGGAAATCGCCTTGCGCATTGCCGGTGTCGGGCCAGGTGATGAAGTGATCACCACGCCGATTTCCTGGGTGGCCACCGCCAACGTGATTCTGGAAGTCGGCGCCACCCCGGTGTTTGCCGACATTGACCCGATCACCCGCAACATCGACCTGGCTCAGCTCGAAGCCGCCATCACCCCACGTACCAAAGCCATCCTTCCGGTGTATCTCGCCGGCCTGCCGGTGGACATGACGCACCTGTACGCACTGGCGAAAAAGTACAACCTTCGGGTGCTGGAAGACGCGGCCCAGGCGTTGGGCTCCAGTTGGAACGGCCAGCGCATTGGCTCGACCGGGGATTTGGTGTCGTTCAGTTTCCAGGCGAACAAAAACGTGACCTCGTCAGAGGGCGGTTGCCTGGTGCTGAACAACGATGAGGAAGTTCGACTGGCGCAGAAGTACCGCTTGCAGGGCGTCACCCGCAGTGGTTTCGATGGCCTGGATGTCGATGTGCTGGGCGGAAAATTCAACATGACCGACGTCGCAGCGGCCATCGGCCTTGGGCAATTTGCTCACATTGAAGCCATCACCGCCCATCGCCGTGAACTGGCCAGGCACTATTTCGCCTGCTTTGGCGAGGATTTCGAGTCGGTGTACGGGGCTCAATTGCCCCCGGCGGATTTCGAGAACAGTAACTGGCACTTGTTCCAGCTGGTATTGCCGGAGCGCGGGGATGGCAAGCCGGCGCGGGCTACCTTCATGGAGCAGATGCAGGCGCTGGGGGTCGGCATCGGCTATCACTACCCGCCGATTCATTTGTTGAGTCTTTACCGCGAGCGCGGTTTCAAGGAGGGCATGTTCCCGGTCGCCGAACGGGTCGGACGCCTGATTGTCTCGCTGCCGATGTTCACGGCCATGAGCAAAGCGGACGTCGAGCGTTCGGTGGCGGCGGTCAAAGCTGTTCTAAAGCCTTGAACCGTTCCTTGTAGGCGCATGGCTTGCCCGCGATGGCGTTTTCGAAAACGCCATCGCAGGCAAGCCATGCTCCTGCAAGAGCAACGTTATTCGCCGATGGCAGCCTTGTAGCCGGCGGCGTCGAGCAGCTTCTCCAGATCGGCAGCGTTGCTTGGCTTGAGCTTGAAGATCCACGCGCCGTACGGGTCTGAGTTGAGCAGCTCTGGCGATCCACTCAGTTCTTCGTTGATCGCGATCACTTCACCGGCAATCGGGGAGTAGATGTCGGAAGCAGCTTTAACCGATTCCACCACACCGGATTGATCACCGGCGGCGAAGGCTTTGCCGACTTCAGTCAGCTCCACGAACACCACATCACCCAGCGCTTCCTGCGCGTGATCGCTAATGCCCACGGTGACGGTGCCGTCGGCTTCCAGGCGGGCCCATTCGTGACTTTCGGCAAAACGCAGGTCGGCAGGAATATCGCTCATGTTCTGTGTCCTCAAAAAAGTGTCGGCGGCTGTAGTCCGCCAGAAAAGGTTAGATCAAGGTTTTGCCATGGCGTACGAAGGTCGGTTTGACCACTCGGACCGGGTACCACTTGCCACGGATTTCCACTTCGGCGCGGTCGGCAGTTGCCATCGGCACGCGCGCCAGTGCTATCGACTTGCTAAGCGTAGGAGAGAAACTACCACTGGTGATCTCCCCTTCGCCAACATTGGCGATGCGGACCACTTGATGAGCGCGCAAAACCCCTCGCTCCTCAAGGACCAGCCCCACCAGTTTGTGCTGTACGCCACCGGCCCGTTCGCCTTCCAGGGCCGTGCGCCCGATGAACTGGCGCGAGGCCGGTTCCCAGGCAATGCTCCAGGCCATGTTGGAGGCCAGCGGTGAGACATCCTGGTGGATGTCTTGGCCGTACAGGTTCATGCCAGCTTCGACGCGCAAGGTATCCCGCGCACCCAGGCCGATAGGAGAAATGCCCGCACCGACCAGATCGTTGAAAAAACCCGGCGCCTGACTGGCCGGCAACACGATTTCCAATCCATCTTCCCCGGTGTAACCGGTGCGAGCGATGAACCAGTCCCCTTCGGGCTGGCCTTCGAAAGGCTTGAGTAGCTGAATCAGGTTACTGCGGGCCTGGGACACCAGTTCGCAGACTTTTTGCCGGGCCTGAGGGCCTTGAATGGCCAGCATCGCCAGCTCGGCACGCTCGTTGAGCTGCACATCGAAACCATCGAGGTGAGCCTGCATCCAGGCGAGGTCCTGATTGCGGGTGGAAGCGTTGACCACCAGGCGATAACCGTCGTCGAGACGATAGACAATCATGTCGTCGACGATACCGCCACGCTCGTTGAGCATGGTGCTGTACAAGGCACGGCCGGGGCTGTGCAGGCGTTCGACGTCATTGGCCAGCAAATGCTGGAGCCAGGCCTTGGCCTGGGGGCCGCTGACATCGATCACGGTCATGTGGGATACATCGAAAACCCCGCAATCGCGGCGCACCTGATGGTGTTCCTCGACCTGCGAGCCGTAATGCAGAGGCATATCCCAACCGCCAAAATCGACCATCTTCGCGCCGAGGGCGAGATGAAGGTCATACAGAGGCGTACGCTGTCCCATGGGTTTCTCCTTCCGGGCGTGGCGAAGGTGCGGACAGGTGCTGCACCGGGGTGAAAACCTTGAAATAGAAGGTTTCCAGCCGATTTCAGCTACCGGGTCTGTCAGACGGACCGCACCGAATGCCGCGCATTGTAGCCGCAAGGTGTAGGACTGACACCTAGCTGTTTCGATGCGCCGAACGTCGAATCAATCCGATGACCGGTAACAGCCCGACCAGGACCAGAGTCAGCGCCGGCAAAGAGGCCCTCGCCCACTCACCTTCGCTGGTCATTTCAAAGATCCGAACGGCCAGCGTATCCCAGCCAAACGGGCGCATTAGCAGGGTCGCGGGCATTTCCTTGAGCACATCGACAAACACCAGCAACCCCGCGCTCAAGGTGCCGGGCAACAGCAATGGCAGATACACCTTGAAAAACAGTCGTGGCCCACTGACGCCAAGGCTACGTGCCGCTTCGGGCAAAGATGGCCGTATACGCGCCAGACTGCTTTCCAGTGGGCCGTAAGCCACTGCGATGAAACGCACCAGATAGGCCAGCAGTAACGCCGACAGACTGCCCAGCAGCAACGGCTTGCCCGCAACACCGAGCCAGCCCGACAGCGGGATCACCAGTTCGCGATCCAGGTAACTGAACGCCAGCATGATCGACACCGCCAACACAGAACCCGGCAAGGCGTAGCCGAGGTTGGCCAGGCTGACGCCGGAGCGGATGGCTCGGGTCGGTGCCAAGCGTCGCGCGAACGCCAACACCAGGGCAACACTGACCGTAATCAATGCGGCCATGCCACCCAGGTACAAGGTATGGAGGATCAGCCCGGTGTAGCGCTCGTCCAGATCAAAGCGCCCGCGTTGCCAGAACCAGGCCACCAGTTGCAGCATTGGAATGACAAACGCACAGGCGAACACCAGGCCACACCAGCTCATCGCCGCCAGCGCCTTTAAGCCTCGCAAGTGGTACAGCGCCTTGACCCGTGGTCGTTCGTTACTCGTCCGGTTGGCCCCGCGAGCACGACGCTCGCCGTATAACACGACCATCACTACCAACAGCAACAGGCTGGCCAGTTGCGTAGCAGTGCCCAGGCTGAAAAACCCGTACCAGGTCTTATAGATCGCAGTGGTGAACGTGTCGAAATTGAACACCGACACCGCACCGAAATCCGCCAGGGTTTCCATCAACGCCAACGCCACCCCCGCGCCAATGGCCGGGCGAGCCATCGGCAAGGCCACTCGCCAGAACGCCTGCCACGGGGATTGTCCGAGAACCCGGGCGGCTTCCATCAGGCCTTTGCCCTGAGCAAGGAATGCCGTGCGAGCCAAGAGGTAAACGTAAGGATAGAAAACCAGCACCAGCACCAGGATGACACCGCCGGTGGAGCGCACGCGCGGCAACCTCAGGCCCGTGCCAAACCATTCGCGTAACAGGGTTTGCACGGGGCCGGCAAAGTCCAGCAGGCCGACGAAGACAAATGCCAGCACGTAGGCAGGAATCGCAAACGGCAACATCAGTGCCCAGTCGAGCCAGCGTCGACCGGGAAACTCACAGAGACTGGTGAGCCAGGCGAGGCTCACGCCCAGCAGGGTGACGCCGACACCGACACCGAGTATCAACGTCAGGGTGTTGCCCAAAAGGCGCGGCATCTGGGTGTCCCAGAGGTGGGACCAGATCTGTTGATCGATGGTTTGCCAGGACAGCAGTAAAACACTGAGAGGCAACAGGACCAGCGCAGCGATGGCGAAGACCAGGGGATACCAGCGGCGTTGGGCGGGGTGGGCCAAGGAGGTTCTCTAGAAAGTTAAATGATTGTGCCCACGCTCTGCGTGGGCACATATCTTGTCACGCTCGACGCGGAGCGTCGGGGGATGCATTCCCACGCAGAGCATGGGAACGATCAGCAGAGCGTGGGAACGATCAGTGGTGTCAGTTCCAGCCTGCCCGATCCATCATGCGAATCGCTTCAGCCTGGCGCTTGCCGGCCACTTCCACGGGCAGGGTATCGGCAACGAACTTGCCCCAGGCCGCGACTTCTTCAGAAGGCGCTACCGTCGGGTTGGCCGGGAACTCCTGATTCACATCAGCGAAGATCTTCTGTGCTTCCGGCGTGGTCATCCACTCCACCAGGGCCTTGGCGGCTTCCGGGTGCGGGGCGTGCCTGGTCAGGCCAACGCCGGAGAGATTGACGTGTACACCGCGGTCGGCCTGGTTCGGCCAGAACAGTTTCACTGGCAGGTTCGGCTTCTGCTTGTGCAAACGACCGTAGTAGTAGGTGTTGACGATGCCCACATCGCATTGACCCGCGTTGATCGCTTCCAACACCGCAACGTCATCCGAGAACACGTCGGTGGACAGGTTGTTCACCCAGCCCTTGAGGATCTTCTCGGTTTTTTCGGCGCCGTGGATTTCGATCATGGTGGCCGTCAGGGACTGGTTGTAGACCTTCTTCGCCGTGCGCAGGCACAGGCGCCCTTCCCAGTTTTTGTCGGCCAGCGCTTCGTAGGTGGTCAGCTCGCCCGGCTTCACTCGATCAGTCGAGTAAGCGATGGTCCGCGCCCGCAGGCTCAGGCCGGTCCAGGCATGGGAGGAGGCGCGGTATTGCAGCGGGATATTGGCGTCGATCACCTTGGAGGTGAACGGTTGCAGGATGCCCATCTGCTCGGCCTGCCAGAGGTTACCGGCATCGACCGTCAACAGCAGGTCGGCGGTGGCGTTTTCGCCCTCGGCCTTGATCCGCTGCATCAGCGGCGCTTCCTTGTCGGTGATGAACTTCACCTTGACGCCCGTCTTGGCGGTGTAGGCGTCGAAGACCGGCTTGATCAGCTCGTCGATACGCGATGAGTAAACCACCACCTCGTCAGCGGCCTGGGCGGCGGTACTGCCAATCAGGGTCAGGGCGAGTGCAGTCAGTAGACGCTTCGGTAGCATGGGAGCGATCTCTCGATTGAAAAATTGAGGCCAAATGATAAGGACTCACATTTAGCTTCTCAATCGATCCGTTCGCGGAGGAGTTACCAGATGTTGCATCGTCCAAGAGTTGCGGTGATTGAGAGGCCGCCTTCGCGAGCAAGCCCGCTCCCACATTTGATCGCGGTCTAATGTGGGAGCGGGCTTGCTCGCGAAGGGGCCATCAGCCGCTGCGAATATGTCAGGCCTTGGCGAGAGCCGGCAAATCCCCGGTGAGTCCAAGGGCCTCCCGCACAAACAACGCCTTGGCCTCGGGCATCTGGTCGACCATCTTCAACCCGGCATTGCGCAACCAGCGCACCGGCAGCGGGTCAGCCTGAAACAATCGCTCAAACCCTTCCATCGCCGCCATCAGCGCCAGGTTGTGGGGCATGCGTCGACGTTCATAGCGGCTGAGCACTTTCACGTCCGCCAAGCGTTCACCACGAGCGGACGCTTGCAACAGCACTTCCGCCAGCACGGCGGCATCGAGAAAGCCGAGGTTCACCCCCTGCCCCGCCAGCGGGTGAATGGTGTGCGCCGCGTCGCCGATCAGCGCCAGGCCTTCGGCTACATAACGCTTGGCATGGCGCTGACGCAGGGGCACGCACAGACGCGGATCAGCGCCAAGCACCGTACCGAGTTGGCCCTCGAAGGCCCGCTCGAGTGCCTTGCAGAAACCATCGTCGTCCAGCGCCATCAGGCGTTCGGCTTCACTCGGCGTGGTCGACCAGACGATTGAACACCAGTCCTGCTGGCCGTCGCGTTCCAGCGGCAAAAACGCCAACGGACCGTTGTCGGTGAAGCGCTGCCAGGCTGTCATCTGATGGGATTTGGAGCTGCGTACACTGGTGACAATCGCGTGGTGCATATAGTCCCACTCGCGTGTCGCCACGCCGGTCAGACGCCGAACAGCCGAGTTGGCGCCATCGGCCGCGATCACCAACGGCGCACGCAACGTGCGGCCGTCGGCCAGGGTCAGCAGCCAGTCGTCGCCCGAGCGGCGCATCTGTTCCAGGCGCGCATTGGCCAGCATCCCGAGGTCGCAGTCGTGCAGGCGATCGAGCAAGGCGTCCTGAACCACGCGGTTCTCGACGATATGCCCCAGTACGTCGGCATGCACGCTGGTGGCCGAGAAATGGACCTGCCCGGTGCCGCTGCCATCCCAGACGTGCATATCGGTGTAAGGACTGCTGCGCCGCTTGGCGATGCCGTCCCACACGCCCAAGCGCTCGAGAATTCGTTGGCTGGCCGCCGACAAGGCGCTCACCCGCGGTTCGAACGGTGCCTGGTCATCGAAGGGTTTGACGCTCAAGGGGCTGCCGTCCAGCAGCAGGACTTCCAGCCCGCTGTCCTGCAACGCCAGCGCCAGGGCGCTGCCGACCATTCCGGCCCCGACAATCAGCACATCTGCGCGCATGTCCATGCTTTAAGCCTGTCTCGCTGGCGGCTTGAGCCGCACGTAAAGGGTTTTTTCGACTCGCGCCACCAAGGTGCCGGCGCCGTCGTGAATATCGACCTGCAATTGCGGCAGGTATTTCTCGCCACCGGCCGTTTGCCGACGGATCTCGTCGAGCAACGTCTCATCGATCCGGAAATTGGCGAACACCGGGCCTTTGCCCGGCGAAATGAAATCGATGTCCGCCGCCTTATCCCAGACGATGTAATGGCGCCCGAGGTTTTCCATCAGCATCAACATGTAGAACGGATCAACCATCGAATACAGGCTGCCGCCAAACTGGGTGCCTACGTAATTGCGGTTGTACCAGCTCAGGCCCATGGACACCGTGATGTCGCGAAAGTCATCGCTGATGTGCCGCACCCGAACCCCGGCACCCATGTACGGCGGGTAAAACGACATGAAGCAACGCATCAATCGCGCTTTGCCGAATGTGTTCGTCAACCACTTAAGCATCGGGACGCGTACCCAGGCCCATGGCCTGCCGGGCGAACCAGCGCTTGGCCGGCGGCAGCAGGTCGAGACCGAGCAAGCCGAGGTTGCGGCCCAGCGAAACCAGCGGCTGAGTGCTGCCGAACAAACGGGTGACCTGATCGGAAAAACCTACCGTCAGGTTCTGATCCAGGCGTTGGCGCTCACGGTAAGCCTGCAATGTGGCGAAATCGCCCAGCGATGCCTCGCTCGCCAATAACGCATCGGCCAAGGCCTGAGCATCACGCAGCGACAGGTTGAAACCTTGCCCCGCAATCGGATGCAGGCTGTGCGCCGCGTTACCGAGAATCGCCAGATGCGGGCGCACCTGCTCTTCGGCTTCGATCAGTGTCAGCGGGTAAAGATGTCGCGCGCCGACCTGCTTCAACGTGCCGAGGCGATATCCGAACACACCTTGCAACTCGCTGAGGAAGCTACGGTCATCCAGTGCCGCCAGCCGTTGCGCGTCCATGCCCAGACGGGTCCAGACCAACGCACAACGGTTCTCCGGCAGCGGCAGCAATGCCATCGGGCCGTCGTCGGTGAATCGCTCGAACGCCATGCCGTTGTGCGCTTCGCTCGGGGTGATGTTGGCGATCAGGGCACTTTGGTTATACGGGCGTTTCTTGATGCCGATCCCCAGTTGCTCGCGCAGGCCTGAACGGCCGCCATCGGCGAGCACCGCCAAGTCGCACTCCAGGGTGGTTTCGTCATTGAGGGTCAGGCGGTAACCGTCAGTCAGCGGTTCCATGCGGGTGACTTCCGCCGGGCAGCGCCAAGTGACCACGTCCTTGTCCAGGCCTTGCCAGAGGCATTGGCCCAGCCAGGCGTTTTCCACCACATAACCCAGTGCCGGAACGCCCTCTTCCATTGCCGATAAACGCGCGGTGGAAAAACGTCCACGGTCGGACACATGAATCTGCTTGATCGGCTCGGCGCGGCGGGAAATTTCCTGCCAGACGCCCAACCGTTGATAAATCTGTTTGGCACCATAGGACAGCGCCGAGGAGCGAGCATCGTAGCTCGGCTGGTACGTATCACCCGGGGCGAATGGCTCGATCAGGA
The DNA here is from genome assembly GCF_003148705.1 of Pseudomonas sp. OV226. Lineage (NCBI taxonomy): Bacteria > Pseudomonadati > Pseudomonadota > Gammaproteobacteria > Pseudomonadales > Pseudomonadaceae > Pseudomonas > Pseudomonas sp. OV226. Next base: position 366,125 of record NZ_QGGS01000004.1, read on the forward strand.
CGATTTTCCAGCCGCGAGACTTGGCCCCGGCCTGCAACGCCAACGCCAGGCTGGCGCCCACCAGGCCGCCACCGATGATTGCCAGATTGACCCGGCTCATGCTGCTTGTGTCCGCGCTTGCGCCATCAGGGCCTCGATCTCGGCAACCGTTTTCGGTACGCCTTTGGTCAATATTTCACAACCGGTCTTGGTCACCACCACGTCGTCCTCGATGCGCACGCCGATACCGCGCCATTTCTTCGCCACGTTCTGGTTGTCCGGGGAAATGTAGATTCCCGGCTCCACGGTGAGCGCCATGCCGACTTCCAGCACACGCCATTCGCCACCGACCTTGTATTCGCCGACGTCATGCACATCCATCCCCAGCCAGTGACCGGCGCGGTGCATGTAAAACGCCTTGTAGGCTTCGCTGGCGATCAACTCGTCGACGTCACCCTGCAACAGGCCAAGCTTCACCAGGCCGGCAGTAATCACTTTAACCGTGGCTTCGTGCGCCTGATTCCAGTGCTTGTTCGGGGCGATTTCGGCAAACGCGGCTTCTTGCGACGCCAGCACCAACTCGTAGATCGCCTTCTGCTCCGGTGAATACTTGCCGTTGACCGGCCAGGTGCGGGTGATGTCGCTGGCGTAGCAGTCGATCTCGCAACCGGCGTCGATCAGCACCAGGTCACCGTCCTTGAGCACGGCGTCATTCTGCTGGTAATGCAGGATGCAACTGTTGCGCCCCGCCGCGACGATCGAACCGTAGGCCGGCATCTTCGCCCCGCCCTTGCGGAACTCGTAATCAAGCTCGGCTTCGAGGCTGAACTCGTGGAGCCCGGCGCGGCTGGCCTGCATCGCCCGGATATGCGCCTGGGCAGAAATCCGTGCGGCTTCACGCATCACCTTCACTTCTGCCGCCGATTTATACAGGCGCATGTCGTGAAGCAGATGATCCAGGGCAACAAATTCGTTCGGCGGCTGGGCACCGAGGTGCGCTTTGGAGCGGATCACGTTGATCCAGTCCATCAGGTGCCGATCGAATTCGGGGTTACTGCCCATGGCCGAATACACCCGGTCACGGCCTTCGATCAGGCCCGGCAGGATGTCGTCGATGTCAGTGATGGGGAAGGCATCGTCGGCACCGAAGTCGCGGATCGCGCCCTCCTGACCGGCGCGCAAGCCGTCCCACAACTCGCGCTCGGCGTTGCGCTCACGGCAGAACAGGATGTATTCGCCATGCGCACGCCCCGGCATCAAGACAAAGACCGCCTGAGGCTCGGGAAAACCGCTGAGGTACTGGAAATCGCTGTCCTGACGATAGACGTGCTCGACGTCGCGGTTGCGGATGGCCACCGCGGCGGCGGGCAGGATGGCGATGCTGTTGGGTTCCATCTGCGCCATCAAGGCCTTGCGGCGACGGCTGTATTCCGATTTCGGGATATGAATCATGGGCAGATGGTTTTCCCTTTTACGATTAATGCAAAGACGGTTTGGCAGCGGCCGGCACGTCTTTTTTGGTCTCGGAGAACAGCAGCAGCGGCGCTACGCGCAGGTATTCCATGACTTCCATGTAATCGCTTTCGCCATCTTCGGACTCTTCCAGGGCGTCTTGCACCTGGGAAATCGCCGCCAGGTCCTGCAACACTTCGGTGGCCTCGGTGCTGAGCATGCTGCTGTCGCGGCAGTTCAAGCCGAAACCGCTGAGGAAACCCTGACACCATTGGCCCAGTGCGACGGCACGATCAGCCAGCGGTGCGTCATCGGTCGGCAGCAGCAGAACGACGGTCACGTCGTCGCCGGTGAGCTCACCCTTGACCATCTCCTGCAAGCCGATCAAGGCGTTGCGGACGTTGTCCTGCGGTTCGCTTTCCAGCAGTTCGGCGGCATCGATCAACCACTCTTCGGCTTCGAAGCCGGCACCGGCGCAACTGCGGCCGAGCAACAGGCCATGCAGTTCGGCAGGCGAAACGTTATGGCCGCTGGAAGTCAGCAGGGTGGCAAAGGCTTGGTACGGGGAATTCTGATTGGTCATGGGCAGCTAGGCGCCAGACGGCGCTATGTCTAGAATGAAGGCCTTGTATCCTACATCGACAGACTCGCCAAGACTATTAAAGGCTGTCCGCCAGCTACCACCCATCAAGCACAATATCAGTGGACACAATGGAAGACACCGACCTGCAAGCGCTGATGGCCAGACTCGAACTGCTGATTAATCGAGTCGAGCAACTTAAGAGTCAAAATGGACTCTTACTAGCTCAGGAAAAGACCTGGCGCGAGGAACGCGCGCACCTCATTGAAAAAAACGAAATCGCCCGGCGTAAGGTCGAATCGATGATTTCGCGCCTCAAGGCCCTGGAGCAAGACTCATGAGTTCAAGCAATAGCGTTACCGTGCAGATCCTCGACAAAGAATATTCGATCATTTGCCCCCAGGAAGAACGCAGCAACCTGGTGAGCGCCGCCCGCTACCTGGACGGCAAGATGCGTGAAATCCGCAGCAGCGGCAAAGTCATCGGCGCCGACCGCATTGCCGTCATGGCCGCGCTGAACATTACGCACGACCTGCTGCACAAGGAAGAACGCCCGGATGTACAGGCCAGCGGCTCGACTCGCGAACAAGTGCGCGACTTGCTGGATCGCGTCGATCTGGTGCTCGCCACCGATCCGGACGTCACCAAAGGCTGATTCGTCGAACCGCTTGGGTTATACTCGCAACACTCCCTGGGGTGCTTGCCAGTTGACCACGTCCCTGAGCCGATTCGCACTACCCTGGAGGCTGCACGTTGGGCTGGTGTGCATGTCCGCTAGACGGAAAGCCTTAAAGCCTACTGCATCTTCCACCTTGAACTTTCGGGTTCAAGGGCTAAGTCAGCAGCGGTTCATCCGGGGAGCCTGATTCCAGTCCGATGCCGGTTTAATTACCGGCATCGGCTTTTTTACGGGTACGCTTTACGTATTCGTCCTGTCGAAGCCTGAATTCATGACCGAACCTGCGCTGCTGCCCCGCCCGCAACTTCGACGCATGCTGCGCAAGGCCCGCCGCGCACTGACTCCCAGTCAACAGCGCCAGGCTGCTCGCGGGCTGTACAAGCAATTGGCCCAACAGCCGTTGTTTCGCCGCGCCAGACACATCTCCCTGTACCTGCCGACCGACGGTGAAATTGACCCGCGCGTATTGCTGCGTGCCGCCCAATGTCGGGGCAAGGCGACGTATCTGCCGGTGCTCAGTGCCTGGCCGCGAACCAAAATGGTCTTCCAGCGCATTCGCCCCGGCGAAAAACTCATACCCAACCGCTTTCGTATTCTCGAACCCCGGCACAACCTCGCCCGACAACGCAAAGTCTGGGCGCTGGATCTGATCCTGTTGCCGTTGGTGGGGTTTGACGATGTCGGCGGGCGCCTGGGCATGGGCGGTGGTTTCTACGATCGAAGCCTGGCCTATCTGGCGCGCCGCAAATCCTGGCGCAAGCCGACGCTGCTGGGGCTGGCCCATGAATGTCAGAAAGTCGAACGATTGGCTCAGGCGAGCTGGGATGTACCGCTGCAGGGAACGGTGACAGACAAGGCGTGGTACTTCGCACGCTAGACGCCACTGCCAAGAGCGGCGTCCAAAAGACAGGTTTAGCGCTTGAAGGCCGACGGTTGCTGTTGCTGCGCGATTTCGATCGGCGCGTCAGTCTTGTTATTCCACAGGCTTTGGGCATAACCGGTGGTTACGACGCCGAGGCCGAACAAAATAACCAAAATCCATAGTAAATCCGGTTTGCGTTTCATCGATTGCCCCCCAAAGGCACATCAACACGATGACAGCAGCGGTTTCCGTTGTAGGTGTAGGCCGTGCAGCAGCGTCAAGCTTAGAAGGCCGGCATTTTGCGACAACGTGAACTGACACGCAAACGCTGGCGTCAACCGACTGTCGGTTTGTCATAAAATTGCCGGACAACCTGTCCACTCACCTCGCAAGGAGCAAAATCCATGGCCTATTGGCTGATGAAATCCGAGCCGGACGAACTCTCGATCAAGGGCCTGGAGAAGCTCGGCCAAGCGCGCTGGGACGGGGTTCGCAACTATCAGGCGCGTAATTTTTTGCGGTCGATGGCGGTCGGTGACGAGTTTTTCTTCTACCACTCCAGTTGCCCGGAGCCGGGAATTGCCGGGATAGGGAAAATTGTCGAAGCGGCCTATCCGGACCCCACGGCATTGGAGCCGGAGAGTCATTATTACGATCCGAAGGCCACGGCAGAAAAAAACGCCTGGAGCGCGATCGATGTCGCACATGTCGAGACGTTTGCCAGGGTGTTGAAGCTCGACTATCTGAAGCAGCAGACCGCGCTGGCCGAGATGCCATTGGTGCAGAAGGGCTCGCGGTTGTCGGTGATGCCTGTCACGGCTGAACAGTGGGCGGCAGTCATCGCGCTCAAACCGTAGAAACGCCTGCGCGTCTGAGAATGCCATCGCGGGCAAGCCCGCTCCCACAGAGATCTGGGGTGGATGCAAAACCTGCATACACTGGAGAATATTGTGGGAGCGGGCTTGCCCGCGATGAGGCCGGATCAGACAACAGAAGTCTTATTGAATGATCAGGTTGTTGAACAACAAATCCTCAACCACCGGCTTGCCGGTTTCGTCGTTCATCACCTGCTGGGTCTGCTTCAAGGCTTCCTGGCGCAGTTTTTCCTTGGCTTCGACGTTGTTCATCGTCTCGGTGGTTTGCTGGGCAAACAACGCCACCAGCTGATTGCGGATCAGCGGTTCATTGGCCTTCACGGCCTTGGTGGCGTCCTCACCGGTCACGCGCAATGCCACATCTGCCTTGTAGACCTTGAGCTTCGGCGTACCGTCCAGCCCATAGTTGCCCACGAACGGCGGACTCAGGGTGATGTAATTGACCTTCGGAGCTTCACCTTCTTTGGCTTCTTCGGCCATCGCTGCCACAGGCAGAGACAGGGCCAGCAACAACATGATCCACGCTTTCACAATTCGCTCCTTATCCGGTTTGCGGCCTAGCATAACGACCCGCCGCTCAAGCACAAGCTTATGGCTGACTATCAGGGTCGGGCATGCTCGTTGACCCATCGACTCACACACCTACACTTATCGGCCATCACTCCCAAAGGAATAGCCCTGATGAAAGCCGTGCTGTGCAAAGCCTTCGGCCCTGCCGAATCGCTGGTACTGGAAGACGTCGCCAGTCCTGTCGCCAAGAAGAATGAAATCCTGCTGGACGTGCACGCCGCCGGGGTCAACTTCCCGGACACGCTGATCATCGAGGGCAAATATCAATTCAAGCCGCCCTTCCCTTTCTCCCCGGGAGGTGAAGCCGCCGGCGTGATCAGCGCAGTGGGCGAAAAGGTCAGTCATCTCAAGGTCGGCGACCGGGTCATGGCCCTGACCGGCTGGGGCAGTTTTGCCGAGCAAATCGCAGTACCAGGCTACAACGTATTACCGATCCCGCCCTCGATGGACTTCAACACGGCCGCCGCCTTCAGCATGACCTATGGCACCTCGATGCACGCCCTCAAGCAACGCGGCAACCTGCAACCCGGCGAAACGCTGCTGGTGCTGGGTGCTTCCGGCGGTGTTGGCCTGGCGGCGGTGGAAATCGGCAAAGCCATGGGCGCCCGCGTGATCGCCGCTGCCAGCAGTGCCGAAAAGCTTGCCGTGGCCAAGGCCGCTGGCGCCGATGAGCTGATCAACTACAGCGAAACCAGCCTCAAGGACGAAATCAAACGCCTCACCGACGGCCAAGGCGCCGACGTGATCTACGACCCGGTCGGCGGCGACCTGTTTGATCAGGCTGTGCGCGCCATCGCCTGGAACGGCCGACTGCTGGTGGTCGGTTTCGCCAGCGGACGCATTCCGGAATTCCCGGTCAACCTGGCACTGCTCAAAGGGGCCGCCGTGGTCGGCGTGTTCTGGGGCTCGTTTGCTCAACGCCAGCCGCAGGACAATGCAGCGAATTTCCAGCAGTTGTTCGGCTGGTTTGCCGAGGGCAAGTTGAAGCCGCTGGTGTCACAGGTGTATCCGCTGAGCAATGCGGCACAGGCGATCAATGATCTTGGGCAGCGCAAGGCTGTGGGCAAGGTTGTGGTGCAGGTTCGCTGACAGCCGCAAAGTTGCCGTCAATTGCCGGGCGGGACCGCTCCATCGCCCGGCAACAGATGCGGCTGAACCTTCTCGCTGCGCGACGGGATCAGTCGCCCATTCTCATCGAAGCGTAAAACGATCACCCAGTCATAGACGCCGTCCGGCCATTTCTCCTGCCCCATCAGTGCCATGCTGTTGCCGCCGAAAGCTGCAATCAATTTGTTGATGCGCCCGTGGTGCCAGGCGATCAACACCGTTTGCGCCTGATTGCTCTGGCGCAACAGTTTGACCAATTTATGAACATCAACGTTGATGTAAGGCTGCTCGATCGGCAAGTTCAAATGTTGCGCCAGCGGAGTCAGGGTCAAGCGCGAGCGCGAACTCTCCGGACTGTCGCCGGCAGCAATCAGCCGTTGAGGGGTCAGTGTCTGCCCCTCCAGCTTCAGCGGATTGAAATAGTCGACATAGGCGGCTGCCCGTTGTTCGCCTCGGGCATTGAGCTCCGTGCCCACGCTGGGTTTTTCCGCATGACGAATGATCATCACGGTAGTGTTGCGCAGACCGGACTGGACGGGATGGTCGGCAATCACCAATGCCAGCAACCCAACAGTGAGAGCGGCCGCCACCAATAATCTCGGCACCAACATGCGAACCGTCAGGGGCATCTCTTATCTCTGTTGATCAATCGGCTGGACTGTCCGCGAGTCTAAGCCCCCCCATGTCCACAGGTGGTGAAAACACCCCGTTCTTACAGCTGAGCGACAGGTTCGTAAAGGAACGTCGTCAGTCAGACCCGCGAAGCGATTGCCTGATCGGCTTTTGATTTGCAGCGCTTGAGCCGCGCCTCCAGATTCCGGTCTGGCATGGCGTGGCTACGCAGGGCATGAGCGGTCTGCTCGACATAATCGCGAGTGGTGCCGTACCGCCCGCAAGCGCTTTCGAACACCTGGCTCAGCACATGATCCGGCAAGTTGCCGGCATAGCTGGGCAGGTGCCGCTCCAGAACAAATCCCAACGCCTGCACCTGGCTTCCGTCTTCGAGACGGCAGTTGAGCCAGTGCGGGCGATAGGACGGGACGGGCATTTCGCGTTGCCACAGTGCGTAAAGCGAAGCTTCAAGTTGTTCTTCGGGCAGGCGATAGGCGAAACCACTGCAGGAGCCGCCGCGGTCCAGGCCGAACACCAGACCAGGCATTTCCGGCGTGCCGCGATGTTCGTGGGACCACAGGTACAAACCGCGATGGTAACCATGCACTCGGCCGCGAACGCGCTCTACTGCCGAACACTCTGGTCGCCAGATCAGCGAACCGTAAGCGAACAACCACACCGGCCCGCCCTTGTGACGCGCCATGGTCGATTGCATCGAGACGAGAAGTTGTTCGTGCGTCAGCTGCGGCCCCAGATCGAGACGCGGAGGGTAAGCCGGATTCACAAAAGCAGATTCAATGGCGGTCATGATGAAAGTGTTCGGCCCCACAAGTATTACAAGATGTAAGCAAAACTCGCTTCATAGAACATATAGCAGTAACCGTAAAACGAAAAGTGCTAAAGGATGTATGACACTCGCAATAGCGCTAAATCGGGATTATCAGCCTCGCTATCGAGTTTTATATAGCCTAATACCATCGCAGGAATATCTTAAATACCTGAATGAAATATGCATAAGCCTTCCACTCGTTCAGGTTCGGTTCAAGAAGATGCAGGAAACTTCCTACTAAAATATCGGACTTTCTGACTTCTCTGTCACTGAACGCCTACGTATAACGGCCTTCCTCTGGCGCAAGCCACCCCGTTTAACCGAGGCTGCATGATGAAAATTCCAGGGCTTTTCACCCTCTTCCTATTGATTCCGTTCGACCAGGCAATGGCGCTGGAGGACTCACAGGGCAAAGGTTTTTGGTACGCACAGACCAGTGTCTATACCAAACATTACTCACCGGACCCAGAACACAATAACAATCAGGATTTGATTGGTATTGAGCGCAATCAGGCATCGGGCTGGGTATTTGGCGGGGCGACTTTTCGTAACTCGTTCAGGCAGCGCTCTAACTACGCCTACGCCGGTAAACGCTATGACAGCGCCAATTATCCGGTGTACCTGAAAGTGACTGGCGGCCTGTTGCAGGGTTATAGCGGTGACTACAAGGATAAGATTCCATTGAACCGCTACGGCGTTGCGCCGGTGATCATTCCGTCGGTCGGCACTCACTATGGACCGTTGGCCGCCGAGCTGGTTTTTCTCGGCGCCAACGCAGCCATGGTTACGACCGGGGTGCGGTTCTAAAGGCTTGGATCAAGATTGAGGATCAAGATCACGGATCAAGATCGCGGATCAAGATCGCGGCGCGTACGCAAACACATCCGCGCGCATTTGATGAGCGTCCATCCCGGCTTCGACCAAGGCATCCAGCGTGCCATAGACCATCGCCGGAGATCCGCTGGCGTAGACATGCAAGGATTTAAGATCCGGGAAATCCTCACACACTATCTCGTGCAACATCCCGCAACGCCCTTGCCAACCGCACTGATCACTGACGACTTTGTGCAGGAACAGGTTGGGCAGTTTCAGCCACTCATCCCAATGCTCAATCTGGTAAAAGTCTTCAGGACGGCGCACGCCCCAATACAGGTGCACTGGATGCTTGAAGCCTGCGGCGCGGCAGTGTTCGATCAGGCTGTGAATCTGGCCCATGCCGGTGCCCGCGCCGATCAGCACCAGCGGACCGTCCGGCAACTCTGCAAGGTGGGTATCGCCGAATGGCAGCTCGACCCGCACTATCGGGTTGCGTTGCAACTGTGCGATCAGGCTCAGCGCACTGTTTTCGCGCGCCAGCACATGGATCTCCAGATCTCGTCCGCCATGGGGTGCCGAGGCCAGCGAGAACGCGGATTTCTCGCCATTCTCACGTTCGATCATCAAATACTGGCCAGCGTGATAACGCGGTGGCTTACCGGCCGGCGCGCGCAGGCGCACACGCCAGGTGTCGCCGCCGACGTCCCTGCATTCAATGACCTGACACGACACGCTGCGCACCGGCAGTTCTCCCAGCGCGAGCACGCCATCCCACAGCACGATGCAGTCTTCCAGCGGCTCTGCTATGCAAGTGTAGAACTCGCCATGGTCACGCACATGGCCTGCCTGCTCGACCCGACCTTCCACCAGCAACGCGCCACATACGTGGCAATTGCCATTGCGGCAGCTTTGCGGGCATTCGTAGCCCAGGCGCCGCGCACCATCGAGAATCCGCTCGCCGGGCAGAATCTCTAGCACTGCTCCGGAGGGCTGCAAGGTTACACGCATCAATCTATTCCTAACTGATTCCAGATGGCATCGATCCGTTGGGTCACGGCGTCGTCCTTGACGATCACCCGGCCCCACTCGCGAGTGGTTTCGCCCGGCCATTTATGCGTGGCATCGAGCCCCATTTTCGACCCCAGGCCTGAGACCGGCGAGGCGAAGTCGAGGTAGTCGATCGGCGTGTTGTCGATCATCACCGTGTCGCGCTTGGGGTCCATGCGCGTGGTAATGGCCCAGATCACGTCGTTCCAGTCCCGGGCGTTGATATCGTCGTCAGTGACGATAACGAACTTGGTGTACATGAACTGTCGCAAAAACGACCAGACACCCAGCATTACCCGCTTGGCGTGCCCCGGATACGACTTCTTCATGGTCACGATGGCCATGCGGTACGAGCAGCCTTCGGGCGGCAGATAGAAGTCGGTGATTTCCGGGAACTGCTTCTGCAGGATCGGCACGAACACTTCGTTCAGCGCCACACCGAGAATCGCCGGCTCATCCGGCGGACGGCCGGTGTAAGTGCTGTGGTAAATCGGTTTGATCCGATGCGTGATGCGCTCGACGGTGAACACCGGGAAGCTGTCGACTTCGTTGTAGTAACCGGTGTGGTCGCCATACGGACCTTCATCGGCCATTTCGCCGGGATGGATCACGCCTTCGAGAATGATCTCGGCAGTCGCAGGGACTTGCAGGTCGTTGCCCCGGCACTTCACCAGCTCGGTGCGATTGCCGCGCAGCAGACCGGCGAAAGCGTATTCGGAAAGGCTGTCCGGTACCGGCGTCACGGCACCAAGGATGGTCGCCGGGTCAGCACCCAACGCCACGGACACCGGGAACGGCTGGCCCGGGTGCTTCTCGCACCACTCGCGGTAGTCCAGCGCGCCACCTCGATGGCTCAACCAGCGCATGATGACCTTGTTGCGGCCAATCACTTGCTGACGGTAGATGCCGAGGTTCTGGCGGTCCTTGTTCGGCCCCTTTGTGACCGTCAGGCCCCAGGTGATCAACGGGCCGACATCGCCCGGCCAGCAGGTTTGCACGGGGAGCATCGCCAGGTCGACGTCGTCGCCTTCGATGACCACTTCCTGGCACACCGCGTCTTTGACGACTTTCGGCGCCATGGCAATGATCTTGCGGAAGATCGGCAACTTCGACCAGGCGTCTTTCAAGCCCTTCGGCGGCTCGGGCTCTTTGAGGAAGGCCAGCAGCTTGCCGATCTCGCGCAGCTCGCTGACCGACTCGGCGCCCATGCCCATGGCGACCCGCTCGGGGGTGCCAAACAGGTTGCCGAGCACCGGAATGTCGTAGCCGGTAGGGTTTTCGAACAGCAGCGCCGGCCCCTTGGCCCGCAGCGTGCGATCACAGACTTCGGTCATCTCCAGCACTGGAGAGACGGGGATCTGGATGCGTTTCAACTCTCCGCGCTGCTCAAGCTGCTGCACGAAATCCCGAAGGTCCTTGAATTTCATTGACGATGGCACCCCTAAAATAGGCGTACATCCTACCTGCTCTGCCGTCCGCTGGCAGCTTATCGCTGTTCAGTTGGCTGCATTCGCGTTGCCATTGCCCAGTGCTGCCCGTGCTCGCAAGTGCTTGAACAACGGCTCAAGGACCGGGGCGATGAACCGCGCGCCGGCCTCGGACAGGTGATTGGTGTCGGTGTACAACGACTGACCACCGAGTTCGGCGCGGCAAAGTCCCGCTTCATCACACAGCACCGGCGCCGGATCCACCACCGTCACGCCCGGGTTGGCTTGCGCCAGTTGCGTGAACAGTTGACTGATGAACGCTTGGCGCTTGAGGTGTTCAGTCACCGCCAGCCCCACGTCGTCGGTCGGGCGATGCAGCATCGCCAGGCGGCTGAGACGATAAGGCGGACTGAAGGTTTGCAGCGGCGCTTCCTTTACCAGCCAGACGCGATGCCCACCCTCTCGTAGCTGCCGCACGGTCGCCTGTAATCCTTCGGCCAATCGTTGCTCGGCGATGGCGCGGTCATAACGGCCACGGGCGTCCGTCAGGACATGACCAAGATCGCCTTTCACATCGCCATACAGATACAGACTCCAGTGCGCGACCAGCACCACATCGCCGACCGATTGCCGGGTCAAGGCTTGTTCGACCCGGCGATTGAACCGGGCACACTGCGCTTCATGCTCCAGCCCTTCAACCGGGATGCAGCCGGGGGAGCTGGCGAGCATCACACTGACACCGTGCTGGTGCGCCCCCTCATCGAACACCGGGATCAGTGCGGTGGCATGACTGTCACCCCAGACCAGCGCCGTTGATACGGTCGGCGTTGGCGTGCCATAGTGACAAAAGAGTTGGTCGTCCGGGGTTTTGTCGTCGGCCAGGCAGCGCATCAGTTCCGGCCGCCACTCCTTCGCTTTGGCGTATTGAAGGGCCTGTTCAGATAAGCGCGTGGGTAATCCATCGGTCCAGCGCAATGCCTGACCGGCCAGGCCGAGCACCAGCACACCGCACGCGGCGGCAAGCAGGATCTGCCGGCGCCCCGCCCACAACCGCCGCTCGCGAAACGGCGTCTCGACAAATCGCCACGACAGATAACCCAACACCAGGCTGAGCAAGATCAATCCTGTGATATCGAAGGGGCCAAGCTCATCAAGACTGGCGTAGTTGGCAAAAACAAACACCGGCCAGTGCCACAAGTACCAGGAATAGGAAATCAGTCCGAGACCGACCAGCACACGACTGGCCAGCAGTCTGCCGACAAATGTCGGCTGATGCCCGTTGGCCCGGATCAGCGCGACCACACCGAGTGTCGGCAGCAATGCCGCAGCACCGGGAAATGGCGTGCTTTTGTCGTAGCACAACACCGCCAACAGAATCAGCGCCAAGCCAGCCAGGCTGATCGCTTGTGCCCCCATCGTTGTCAGACGCCATTGGCTTCTGGGCGCAACGGCCAGCATGCCACCGGCCAACAGCTCCCAGGCACGCATCGGCAACAGGAAAAATGCTTTTTCAGGGTGATGCGCAACGGCCCACACACTGAGCCCGAACGACACCAGCAACACGGCGAACAGCGCCAGTCGCCAATGGTTCAGGCGACTCGACAGCAGGATCAGCAGTAACGGAAAAACAATGTAGAACTGCTCCTCAACCGCCAGCGACCACGTATGCAGCAACGGCTTGAGGTCGGAAGCCACATCAAAGTAACCATCCTGACGCATGAACAAGAGGTTGGAGACGAACATCACCTGGTAGCGCACCGAGCGGCCCAGCTCTTCGTAATCCTTGGGCGCCAGCAGGAACCAGCCGACTGCAAGCACGGCAGCGATCATCACGAACAGCGCGGGCAGGATTCGCCGCGCGCGACGGGCCCAGAAATCGACAAAGCTGAAGTGCCCGGTCTGTCGCTGATTCCAGATAATCGAGGTGATCAGGTAGCCGGAAATCACAAAAAAGATGTCTACACCGACGAAACCGCCGGTGAAGCCAGGAACACCGAAATGGAACAACACCACCGCAATCACGGCGATTGCGCGTAAGCCGTCGATGTCTCTTCGATAAGCAAGCGTGGTCATAAGCAAGAAAGCCAATCAGTTGAAATTATTGGGGTCGCACGCCCAATTCGCTTTTGTACTGACCAACCGTCACCACAAACCTCCCTTTTTTTTTGCAAAAAAAATGGCGTCCCGAAGGACGCCATTTTTAGCGGCTTGTAAACCGTCTTACTTGCGCTTCATCGACAAGAAGAACTCGTCGTTGGTCTTGGTCGTTTTCAGCTTGTCGACCAGGAACTCGATGGCAGCGATTTCGTCCATCGGGTGCAGCAGCTTGCGCAGGATCCACATGCGCTGCAACTCGTCGTCGGCCGTCAGCAACTCTTCGCGGCGGGTACCGGAACGGTTGATGTTGATGGCCGGGAAGACGCGTTTTTCAGCGATACGGCGATCCAGAGGCAGTTCCATGTTGCCGGTGCCTTTGAATTCTTCGTAGATCACTTCGTCCATCTTCGAGCCGGTTTCAACCAGCGCGGTGGCGATGATGGTCAGCGAACCGCCTTCTTCGATGTTCCGCGCGGCGCCGAAGAAACGTTTCGGTTTCTCCAGGGCGTGGGCATCGACACCACCGGTGAGCACTTTGCCGGAGCTCGGGATCACGGTGTTGTAGGCACGGGCCAGACGGGTGATGGAGTCGAGCAGGATCACCACGTCTTTCTTGTGTTCGACCAGGCGCTTGGCCTTCTCGATCACCATCTCGGCAACCTGCACGTGACGGGTTGGCGGCTCGTCGAACGTCGAGGCAACCACTTCGCCGCGCACGGTGCGCTGCATTTCGGTCACTTCTTCCGGACGTTCGTCGATCAGCAGCACGATCAGATGAACTTCCGGGTTGTTACGGGCGATGTTTGCCGCAATGTTCTGCAGCATGATGGTTTTACCGGCTTTCGGCGGTGCAACGATCAGACCGCGCTGGCCTTTGCCGATCGGGGCGCACAGGTCGATGACACGACCGGTCAAGTCTTCGGTGGAACCGTTGCCGGCTTCCATCTTCATGCGCACAGTCGGGAACAGCGGGGTCAGGTTCTCGAAGAGAATCTTGTTTTTCGCGTTCTCGGGACGATCGTAGTTGATCGTATCAACCTTGAGCAGCGCGAAATAACGCTCGCCTTCCTTTGGAGGACGGATCTTGCCAACGATGGTGTCACCGGTGCGCAAGTTGAAGCGGCGGATCTGGCTCGGCGAGACGTAGATATCGTCTGGACCTGCGAGATAGGAAGCGTCAGCGGAGCGCAGGAAGCCGAAGCCGTCCTGGAGAATCTCCAGCACGCCATCACCGGAGATTTCCTCGCCGCTTTTAGCGTGCTTTTTGAGCAGGGAGAAAATCACGTCCTGCTTGCGCGAACGGGCCATATTTTCTATGCCCATCTGTTCGGCCAATTCGAGCAGTTCGGTAATCGGCTTTTGCTTGAGTTCAGTCAGATTCATATAGGAATGACGTAATCATTTATGGAGGGGGGAAATTAAGCTTTTGGCTTAATGAGGCCGCGCCGCGGAGAAGGCGACAGGATCGCGTACTTATTCGAAAAGGAGTGCGTCGGCGACGGCTAGCAGGGGGCAATGGAGAAACCAGTGCGGGGCCGAATGTACCACCTGAGTTTCGGAGCGTCTAGCCCTCAATAACGAAAAGGCCCCGCAATATGCGGGGCCTTTTTGATGACGCTTTGATCAACGCTTAGATGTTGGCGTCGAGGAAGGCAGCCAGTTGCGACTTCGACAGCGCGCCGACCTTGGTCGCTTCAACGTTGCCGTTCTTGAACAGCATCAGCGTCGGGATACCACGCACGCCATGCTTGGCCGGGGTTTCCTGGTTTTCGTCGATGTTCAATTTGGCAACGGTCAGCTTGCCTTTGTAGGTTTCAGCAATTTCGTCCAGAACAGGAGCGATCATTTTGCAAGGGCCGCACCATTCAGCCCAGTAGTCGACCAGTACAGCGCCTTCGGCCTTGAGTACGTCGGCCTCGAAGCTAGCGTCGCTAACGTGTTTGATAAGATCGCTGCTCATGGAAGTCTCCAGGTTGTAAGCAAAAAAACGTGGCCCATCATAGCTGCCCTTCCCTTGTTCAGGAAGGTGCAGATGATTGAGTCTCGCTATGGTGCTGCATGAGTTTGGGTATAGCTCATATCCCTGCCTGGCGAGAATTCGTGGCGAGGGGGGCTGCTTCGCCGCTCAACGGGGCGAGCCCCTCGCCACAGGGTTGTGCTGGATCAAGGCTTTGAACACTGCGCGTTGGCGCCAGCCTTTGATCGTGGCACGATGTCGAGGTTATCGACCGAGACCCCCTGACCATGCCGCAATCCCAAGCCAAGAATCTGTCCCTGATCGCCGCAATAGACCTGGGCTCCAACAGCTTTCACATGGTCGTGGCCAAGGCCCAGAACGGCGAAATCCGTATTCTCGAGCGTCTCGGGGAGAAGGTTCAACTGGCCGCGGGCATCGACGAAGAACGCCACCTCAACGAAGAATCCATGCAGCGCGGGCTCGACTGCCTGAAGCGTTTTGCCCAACTGATCAACGGTATGCCCCCGGGCGCCGTCCGCATCGTCGGCACCAACGCCCTGCGTGAAGCGCGCAACCGCGCCGAATTCATCCGCCGCGCCGAAGAAATTCTCGGCCACCCGGTGGAAGTCATCTCCGGTCGTGAAGAAGCGCGCCTGATCTACCTTGGCGTCTCCCACACCCTCGCAGACACCCCGGGCAAGCGCCTGGTGGCCGACATCGGCGGCGGCAGTACCGAATTCATCATCGGCCAGCGCTTCGAACCGCTGCTGCGCGAAAGCCTGCAAATGGGTTGCGTCAGCTACACCCAGCGCTATTTCAAGGATGGCAAGATCACCCCGGCCCGTTACGCCCAGGCGTACACCGCCGCGCGGCTGGAGATCATGAGCATCGAGCATGCCCTGCATCGCCTGACCTGGGATGAAGCCATTGGCTCCTCGGGCACCATTCGCGCCATCGGCCTGGCACTGAAGGCCGGCGGCCACGGCACAGGCGAAGTGAATGCCGAAGGCCTGGCCTGGCTCAAACGCAAGCTGATCAAGCTCGGCGACGTCGAGAAAATCGACTTCGACGGCATCAAGCCCGACCGCCGGGCCATTTTCCCGGCAGGCCTGGCGATTCTCGAAGCGATTTTCGACTCGCTCGAACTGCAACGCATGGACCACTGCGAAGGCGCCCTGCGTGAAGGCGTGCTCTACGATCTGTTGGGCCGTCATCATCACGAAGACGTCCGTGAACGCACACTCAGTTCGCTGATGGAGCGTTATCACGTCGACCTGGAACAAGCGGCGCGGGTCGAGCGCAAGGCGCTGCACGCCTTCGATCAAGTGGCCGAGGATTGGGACCTGGACGATGGTGTCTGGCGTGAACTGCTCGGCTGGGCTGCCAAGGTCCATGAAGTAGGCCTGGACATCGCCCACTATCAGTACCACAAGCATGGCGCCTACCTGATCGAGCACTCGGACCTGGCCGGGTTCTCTCGCGAAGACCAGCAAATGCTGGCGCTGCTGGTGCGCGGTCACCGACGCAATATTCCCAAGGACAAATTCGCCGAGATCGGCGATGACGGCACCAAGCTGATCCGTCTGTGCGTGCTGCTGCGCTTTGCGATCCTGTTCCATCACATCCGCGGCACCCAGCAAATGCCTCAGGTGGAATTGAAAGCCAATGGCAACAGCCTGGAAGTGGTATTCCCGGACAAATGGCTGGACGACAACCAGCTGACCCAGGCCGACTTCGCCATTGAAGCGGAATGGCTCACCCGCGTCGATATCGTTCTGAACGCACGCTAAAACACCCTTCGGTAGGAGCTCAGCTTGCTGGCGATGGCGATCTAATGGACGTCATCGCCAGCAAGCTGTGCTCCTACAGGGAGGCAGGTGAAAAAAAGGGCGATCCACATGGATCGCCCTTTTTTTGCCCACCGGGTTCGCGTTAACGCACGGTCAGGATCGGACTGCCCAAACGTTCCAGCAACGTCGCCTGGGCGCTGCGCGGGTTTTGGTTGCCGGTCGGTGTGTTACGAATGTATCGACCGTCCGACTGCAGGCTCCAGCTGTGGGTGTTATCGGTGAGGTACAGCTCCAGCTCTTTCTTGACCCGCACAATCAGCTTGCGACCTTCCACCGGGAAGCAGGTCTCGACCCGCTTGTCGAGGTTGCGCTCCATCCAGTCGGCACTGGACAGGAACATCTGCTCGTCACCGCCGTTGAGGAAGTAGAAGACCCGGGTGTGTTCCAGGAAGCGGCCGATGATCGAACGTACGTGGATGTTGTGCGAAACCCCGGCGATGCCTGGACGCAGGCAGCACATGCCGCGCACGATCAGGTCGATACGCACCCCGGACTGACTGGCCTTGTACAGCGCGCGGATGATCTTCGGATCGGTCAGCGAGTTGAACTTGGCGATGATGTGCGCCGGTTTGCCGTCGAGGGCGAACTGCGTCTCTCGGGCAATCATGTCGAGCATGCCCTTCTTCAGGGTGAACGGCGCGTGCAGCAACTTCTTCATGCGCAGGGTCTTACCCATGCCGATCAACTGACTGAACAGTTTGCCGACGTCTTCGCACAAGGCGTCGTCGGAGGTCAGCAGGCTGTAGTCGGTATACAGACGGGCGTTGCCAGCGTGGTAGTTGCCCGTGCCCAAGTGTGCGTAACGGACGATTTCGCCCGCCTCGCGACGCAGGATCAGCATCATCTTGGCGTGGGTCTTGAAGCCGACCACACCGTAGATCACTACCGCACCGGCCGCTTGCAGACGGCTGGCCAGTTGCAGGTTGGACTCTTCGTCGAATCGCGCACGCAACTCGATGACCGCCGTGACCTCTTTACCGTTACGCGCCGCATCCACCAGCGCATCGACGATTTCCGAGTTGGCGCCGGAGCGGTACAGGGTCTGACGCACAGCCAACACGTGCGGGTCTTTGGCGGCCTGACGCAGCAGGTCGACCACCGGGGTAAACGATTCGAACGGGTGCAGCAACAGGATGTCCTGCTTGCTGATCACGCTGAAGATGTTTTCGCTGTTTTGCAGCAGTTTCGGGATCTGCGGGGTGAACGGCAGGTATTGCAGTTCGCGCTGGCTGTCCAGGCCGGTGATGCTGAACAGGCGCGTCAGGTTCACCGGACCGTTGACTTGATACAGCTCGGTCTCGCCCAGGTTGAACTGTTTGAGCAAATAATCGGACAGGTGTTTCGGGCAAGTGTCGGCCACTTCCAGACGCACCGCATCGCCATAACGACGGGAGAACAGCTCGCCGCGCAATGCGCGCGCCAGGTCTTCGACATCCTCGGAGTCCAGCGCCAGGTCGGCGTTTCGGGTCAGGCGGAACTGGTAGCAGCCCTTGACCTTCATGCCCTGGAACAGATCATCGGCGTGGGCGTGGATCATCGACGACAGGAACACATAGTTGTCGCCGGCGCCGCCGACTTCTTCCGGCACCTTGATGATCCGCGGCAGCAAACGCGGCGCCGGGATGATCGCCAGACCGGAATCGCGACCAAAGGCGTCGACGCCTTCGAGCTCGACGATGAAGTTCAGGCTCTTGTTCACCAACAACGGGAACGGGTGCGTCGGGTCGAGACCGATCGGCGTAATGATCGGGGCAATTTCGTCGCGGAAGTAACGGCGAACCCAAGTCTTGAGCTTGGCCGTCCAGTAGCGGCGACGGATGAAGCGGACCTGATGTTTTTCCAGTTCCGGCAACAGAATGTCGTTGAGGATCGCGTACTGGCGGTCAACGTGACCGTGTACCAGTTCGCTGATGCGGGCCAGGGCCTGATGCGGTTGCAGACCATCGGCGCCGGCTTGTTCACGGGCGAAGGTGATCTGCTTTTTAAGACCTGCCACACGAATTTCGAAGAACTCGTCCAGGTTGCTGGAGAAGATCAGCAGAAACTTCAGCCGCTCAAGCAATGGATAGGACTCATCCAGCGCCTGCTCAAGCACGCGGATGTTGAATTGCAGTTGCGAGAGCTCGCGATGGATGTACAGGCTGCTGTCATCCAGTCCGGGAATGGCAATCGCTGGCGCCGCTGCGGCGGCTTCGGCCACCACCACGGGCGGAGCGGGCTCCAGCTCCGGTGGGGTTTCGGCGATTTGCTCGACCACGGGTTGAGCCTCTTTTACAGCAACTTCAGTGAGTCCTTCGGTATTCATGAAATGTTCCTGGGAGGGCTATTTTTGCTCTCGTAACAATTGAGCGGCACGGACGGCGAAGTAAGTCAGGATGCCATCGGCGCCTGCACGTTTAAAAGCGGTCAGGGATTCGAGAATAACCCCCTCGCTCAACCAGCCATTCTGGATTGCCGCCATGTGCATGGCGTATTCGCCGCTGACTTGGTAAACAAACGTTGGCACTTTGAATTCTTCTTTGACCCGGTAAAGGATGTCCAGGTAGGGCATGCCTGGCTTGACCATGACCATGTCCGCACCTTCTGACAAGTCCGCCGCCACTTCGTGCAGGGCTTCGTTGCTGTTGGCCGGGTCCATCTGATAGCTGGCCTTGTTGGCCTTGCCCAGGTTCAGCGCCGAACCGACCGCATCACGGAACGGACCATAATAGGCGCTGGCGTACTTCGCCGAGTAGGCCATGATGCGCACATTGACGTGCTCGGCCACCTCAAGGGCTTCACGGATTGCCTGGATGCGACCGTCCATCATGTCGGACGGAGCCACCACCTGTGCACCGGCTTCAGCGTGCGACAGGGCCTGCTTGACCAGTGCGTCGACGGTAATGTCGTTCTGCACGTAGCCTTCTTCGTCGAGGATGCCGTCCTGACCGTGGGTGGTAAACGGATCGAGGGCAACATCGGTGATCACACCCAGCTCCGGGAACCGCGCCCGCAGCGCGCGAGTGGCGCGCTGGGCAATGCCTTCGGGGTTCCAGGCTTCGGCGGCGTCCAGCGATTTGAGCTCAGGCGGTGTCACCGGGAACAGTGCCAGCGCAGGAATCCCCAGTTCGACCCATTTGGCCGCCTCTTCCAGCAACAGGTCGATGGTCAGGCGTTCGACGCCCGGCATCGAAGTCACCGCTTCACGACGGTTTTCACCGTCCAGCACAAACACCGGCAAGATCAGGTCATCAACGGTCAGAACGTTTTCACGGACCAGTCGACGCGAAAAATCATCACGACGGTTGCGGCGCAGGCGGGTTGCGGGGAACAGACGGTTGGCGGGGGTAAAGCTCACGGCAGACTCCTGAGCCCGCGCTTACGGGCGAGCGTGACAGTTATAAGCGACCATTATGACCAACGCATGACAGTTATGTGCACCCCTGTGACAGGTAGCCGCATTCCATTGTCATTGTAGGAAATGTTCACGTCGAGACACATTTGGACACTTTCATGAATGTGCACGAAGGGTTAGGCTGCGCGTTCATTTCGCCAGCACCCAGACAATGCTCCAACAATTTCTGCATGACTTTGGCTACTTTGCCTTGTTCCTCGGCACGTTCTTCGAAGGCGAAACCATTCTTGTGCTCGCAGGCTTCCTCGCGTTCCGCGGATACATGGACATCAACCTGGTGGTGGTCGTGGCGTTCTTCGGCAGTTATGCCGGCGATCAGCTGTGGTACTTCCTGGGGCGCAAGCACGGGCGAAAACTGCTGGCACGCAAGCCGCGCTGGCAAATGATGGGCGACCGGGCGCTGGAGCACATCCGCAAGCACCCGGACATCTGGGTGCTGAGCTTCCGCTTTGTCTACGGTTTGCGCACGGTGATGCCAGTGGCCATCGGCCTGTCAGGCTATCCACCGGGACGTTACCTGCTGCTCAACGGGATTGGGGCCGCGATCTGGGCGGCGGCCCTGGCGGCGGCGGCCTACCACTTTGGCGCCGTACTGGAAGGCATGCTCGGCAGCGTCAAGAAATATGAATTGTGGGTACTCGGCGCCTTGCTGGTGCTGGGACTTGGCCTGTGGCTGCGCCGACGGTTCAAAAATGCGCGTCTGGCGAAGAAGATATACGCCGAGGAGCAAGCCTTGAAAGCCAGACAGGCTACCGTCGAAGCGACTAAGACGCCAAGCGAGTGAAGCGGTTTGTGCAACAGTAGAGACCGATAGCGCTCAACACGCTGTAACTGAGCAGGCCGATCCAGCCCACCGTGCTGGCCGGCCACAACCCGACCACCGGCGCCAGCCACACCAGCGGCACGTTCGATGCCAGCCGCAGCAGCTCCAGCGTCAACGCCCACGGGCGATTCTCCAGGGCCACGCCCAAGGCAAACAACCCCAGCGCCACCGCACTCCAGCCGAGCACCAAGGCGGCGGTCGGCAGGCTCCGTTCCAGGTTCATCAAATAGCTGCCCAACGCGATGTAGGCGCAAAACTGCAACGCCACATACAGTTGCTGACGACCGTCCAGCGGCACCTCGAACTTGCGGAACTGGCTCAACTCAGGCTTGTTCATCGGGTAGCTGGCCGCCACATCCGCCGGCCGCCAACCGGTGCGCATAAACCAGATCCGCAGCTTGTCCCACGTGCTCTCGGCGCGCCGCGCGTCATCCCACAACTGCACATAAAACTGCAGGTTTGCCCACAGAGGGTTCCAGCTCGCCAACGGCGTCGTCACGCCAAAAATCACCGGTTCGTTGTCGTCTTCTTCCTGGAACGAGCCAAACAGGCGGTCCCAAATAATGAACACCCCACCGTAGTTGCGATCCATGTAGAGAGCGTTCTGTGCATGGTGAGCCCGATGATTGGACGGCGACACGAAGAACCATTCGAACCAGCCGAGCTTGGGAATGTGCCGGGTGTGCACCCAGAACTGATACAGCAGATTCAGCACCGCCACGCTGACGAACACCAGCAGCGGAACACCGAGCACGGCCATCGGCAGGTAGAAAATCCAGCTCAGCAAGAAGCCGGTGCTGGTCTGGCGCAACGCCGTGGACAGGTTGTACTCCTCGCTCTGGTGATGCACCGAGTGCGCCGCCCAGAGGATATTGCGCTCGTGCCCCATACGATGCAGCCAGTAGTAGCAGAAGTCGTAGAGGACGAAGGCAAACACCCAGACCCAGATACTCTCGGCCGACAACTGGAACAGCGCCACATGCTCAAGGGCAAAGGCATAGGTGACCAGCCCGACACCCTTGGTCAACAGGCCCGTAGTGGTCGACAGCACGCCAGTGCTCAAGCTGTTGATCGCATCCGCCACGCGATAATGGCTGACCCCGCGCCAACGGTCGGCCAGCAGCTCGACAGCGATCAGCGCAAAGAAAAACGGCACTGCATACAGAATGAAGTCCATGACGCGCCCTGATCGGAATCCGAGGACAGATGCTAGGTGTAGCCGCGAATTAACCCTATGGCAACGAGCGACAAATTAGTGGACATTTAACGCCATGAATCTGGAGAAAAGCCCATGAGCAAAAAAATTGCAGTGATCCTTTCCGGCTGTGGCGTGTACGACGGCGCCGAAATCCACGAAAGCGTGATTACCCTGCTGAGACTGGACCAGCGTGGTGCTCAGGTGCAGTGCTTTGCCCCGAACATCGCGCAATTGCATGTGATCAATCACCTGACCGGCGAAGAGATGCCCGAGTCACGCAACGTGTTGGTGGAGTCGGCACGGATTGCTCGCGGCCACATCAAGGACATTCGCGAGGCCGACGTCGACGACTTCGATGCGTTGATCGTTCCTGGGGGATTCGGCTCGGCGAAGAACCTGTCGAACTTCGCCATCGAAGGCGCCGGTTGCACCGTGCAACCGGATGTCCTGGCGCTGACCGAAGCCTTTGCCGAGGCTGGAAAACCAGTGGGCTTGATGTGTATTTCGCCAGCGCTGGCGGCGAAGATCTATGGGCCAGGGGTGAACTGCACCATCGGCAATGATGCCGAGACCGCTGCGGTCATGAACAAAATGGGCGCCACCCACACCGATTGCGCCGTGACTGAAATCGTCGAAGACAAGGCGCGCAAGCTGGTGTGTACACCGGCCTACATGCTGGCGCAAAGCATCAGCGAAGCGGCGTCCGGCATCAACAAAATGGTCGACCGCGTGCTCGAACTGACCCACGAAAACGACGCCTGACACACGCCCACAGGTTCTCGGTACGGCTCAGGGCTTGCGGGTAAGCCGCGTCAGTATCCGGTCCAGTGCATTGGCGAACGCCTGCTTCTCGCGTTCGCCAAACGGTGCCGGCCCGCCGCCCATCTGCCCCTGTTCACGCAAGTCGGTGAACAGGTTGCGCACCGCGAGCCGGTCGCCCATGTTCTGCGCATCGAACTCCTTGCCACGCGGGTCCAGTGCCGCCACCCCCTTCTTGACCAGACGATCCGCCAGCGGCACGTCGCTGCAAATCACCAGTTCACCCGGCACCGCGTGCTCCACCAGGTAATCATCGGCGGCGTCCGGGCCACTCGGCACCACGATCAACTTCACCAGTGCCAGCCCCGGCTTGATCTGCGGCTGCCCCGCCACCAGCACCACTTCGTATTGGCGCTTGAGGGCGAACTTCACCACCAGATCCTTGGCCGCCCGTGGGCAGGCGTCGGCGTCGATCCAGACACGCATTGTGTTTTCCTCTTTCAAAAAAAATCGCGAGCCGCCTCGCCCCCACAAGGTTAACCCTAAACCCGTGGGAACATGGCTTGCCCGCGATTGTGAGCGCAGCGAATGTTGTTTAGGAAACCTGCACCCGACGCTTCTCGGCCACCCAACTGCGACCGTACAACACGAAGATCGCAATGATCGCCACCGCCTGAGCGCCCAGCGAATAGGCATCCGCGTGAATCCCCAGCCAGTCAAAATCAAAGAACGGCACCGGCCGGGTACCAAAGATCCCCGCTTCCTGCAACGCCTTCACGCCATGCCCGGCGAACACTACCGACAACGCGCACAACAGGCCGGCGTTGATGCTGAAGAACAACGCCAGCGGCAGCTTCGCCGAACCACGCAAGATGACCCACGCCAAAACCACCAGCAACACCAGCGCCGTCCCGCCGCCGGCCAGCACCGCGTTGTGCCCTGCAGGTCCGGCCTGCAACCACAGGGTTTCGTAGAACAGAATCACTTCAAACAACTCGCGATACACCGAGAAGAACGCCAGGATCGCAAAGCCGAAACGGCCGCCGCCGCCCACCAGGCTGCTCTTGATGTAATCCTGCCACGCCGCAGCGTGACGACGGTCGTGCATCCACACGCCAAGCCAGAGCACCATGACCGAGGCAAACAGCGCCGTCGCGCCTTCCAGCAATTCGCGCTGCGAACCGCTGACATCGATCACATATGCAGCCAGCGCCCACGTCCCCAGACCGGCCAACAGCGCCAGTCCCCAGCCGACATTGACACTGCGCACGGCCGATTGCTGGCCAGTGTTGCGCAGGAACGCCAGGATCGCAGCCAACACCAGAATCGCTTCCAGACCTTCGCGCAACAAAATCAGCAAACCGGAAATGAAGCTCAGCGACCAACTCAAACCATCGCTGCCCAACAGGTCAGCGGATTCCTTCAACTTGGCCTTGGCCGTGTTCAGGCGCTGCTCGGCTTCTGCCACCGGCAACCCGTCCTGCAACGACTGACGGTAGGCCATCAGCGATTTTTCAGTGTCTTTGCGCACGACGGCATTGACGTTGTCCAGGGAGCTTTCGACCAGTTCGAAACCTTCCAGATACGCGGCGACAGACAGGTCATAGGCCTGATCGTGATCGCCGGCGCGGTAGGCCGCGATGCTTTTGTCGAGGGTGGCAGCGGTGTAGTCGAGCAACTGCGCCGGGCCACGCTTGACCTGCGGCGGTTGCGCCCGCTGCGCACGGAATGTCGCAGCGGCTTGTGGACCGTCGGCGGCCTGCACTTCTGCCGGCGTCTGACGCCCCAGGTCGGCGATGTTGTAGGTCTTTTCGGATTTTGCAGCCGCCGGGTCGGCGCTGAAGCTGGCGATGTAGGTGGCCAGGTCCCAGCGCTGACGATCATCAAGTTGATCGGCAAAAGCCGGCATGTCGGTGCCTTCAATACCCAGGCCCACGGTGCTGTAGAGCGCGTAGAGGCTCAGATGATCCAGGCGCGTCGTATCTCGCAGATTGGACGGTGGTGGCATCAGCCCGACACCCGCCGGGCCGTCGCCAGCGCCCGCATCACCGTGGCAAACCGAGCAATGCTGGGCATACAGCGGCGCACCACGGGTCGGGTCCGGCGTAATGATCGGTGCCTGACTGACTTCATAAGTCACGGCCAGTTTCGCACCGAGTTGCCGCGCCTGACGGGCCACGTCCGCACCTTCCTGACGGGCAGTGACGGCACTGCGCAGCGAGCTCACGCCCTGCTCCAACCCCGCCTTCTCCTGCTTGGCCGGCATCGCCGCAATCAGGCCCTGCAACGTCTTGATGGATTCCAGCTGCCTGCGGTACTCGGACTCATCAATCACCTTGCCCGCTTGCACGGTTTGCGGGTAGTCCGCGCTGATGTAATCGAGCAGGTGCAACGCTTGCGGCGCACCTTCCACGGTGTCGGCCAGCAGATTGAAACTGCACAAGGCAAACAGTGGAAACACCAGCCAGGCCAGAAAACGGGACGGGGCAGTCATGAATGAATCTCAATTGGTAATACGAAGTAACACATTGTTCCCTCCCAATCACTTTCACTCAAGCTTTGTCTGCAACTGAGGCCAGCAGCCGCGGAACAAAGTGCCATCATTGCGCTCTACAGTGTGCCGCCTCTTGGCGGCTTTTCTTCAAGGAAGACACACTGCAAATGGCTACTCGCCTGCGCTTCATGTTTGTGCTCGGTGCATGCTTGCTACTGAGCGGTTGCCCTACCATGCGGGACTACAACGCGGAGCTGAGCGAGACCCTCGACTATTTCAAAGCCGGCCAGATCGACTCCGCCGTTGCTGTACTGGATCGAAACAATCCCATTGCCCCGGGCGACCTGCTCTATAACTTTGAGAAGGGCGAACTGCTGCGGCTCACTGGCGATATGACCGGTAGTTACGCCAGTTGGGATTACGCCGACCGGCTGATTGAGGGGTGGGAAAACTCGCCACGATTCGGCGCCTTCAAAGCTTTCACCGAGTTCAATAGTTACGGCGCCAATGACAAAGTGCGTTTGTACGATGGCTACGACTTCGAGAAGGTCGCCCTGACCACGCAAATGGCTCTGACGTGCCTGTCCAGCGCCCAACCCGACCTCGCTCGGGTGATGATCAAGAAAACCCACGAGCGCGAGGCAACCATTGCCGAAAAGCGCGACTTGCAATACCTGGCACTTGAAAACCAGGCCCAAGAGCAAGGCGTGCCCCTGAAATACCAGGACCTTCAGGGCTACCCGGTTGCAACCCTTGATGCCCCCGAAGTCATTGCGCTGAAAAACAGCTACCAAAGTGCGTTCAGTCATTACCTGGCAGGTTTCGTCTATGAAACGCTGGGTGAAAAAGACCTCGCCGCACCGGGTTATCGCAAAGCCGTGGAGTTGCGCCCCAACACGCCGCTGCTTGAACAGGCGCTGCGCAACCTGGACAAATCGCCGCTCAAGGCCGGTGAAAGTGATGTCTTGCTGATCGTGCAAACCGGCCTCGCCCCTGCACGCAACTCCGTGCGTGTGCCGATTTCGGTGGACGTCGAGGGCGAAACCTACATCACCAACATGTCGTTCCCGATCCTCGTCCCTGACACGTCCACACCGCCCGTGGACTTCATCACGGTGGATGGAAAAAAACAGAAACTGACGTTGCTCAACAGTTATGGCGACATGTCGCGGCGCACCTTGCGTGACGACATGCCGGGCATCATTGAGCGCACGCTTCATCGCGCCCGGTCCAACGTCGAGTACCTGGCCTATTTGAAAAAACACAGGCCCGAGAAACTTGAAGAAACCCTCTTGCAGCAAACCCAGCGAGAGGATGCCGACACACGAGGCTGGCGCACGCTGCCGGACAAAACATACGTCGCTCGCCTGCGCCTCAAGAAAGGCGAGCATCAACTGACCCTGCCCAATGCGCCGGAACGCCCACCGGTCAGGTTCAAGATCGGCCAGACCTATCAGGCCTTCAGCCTGCGCGCGGTGAATAACCGGGTTTTCGCCGCAGATGTCGCCCTGGATCTCGCCCCCCCTCCAACACCGCAGGCTGTCACCAGCCGTGCTCAACCCTGAATGGAGCGCCTCATGGGATTGAAATGCTTCGTCGTTATCGCGCTAGCCCTGTTGGCCGGCTGCGCCACCGCGCCGCCCACTGCAGCCAGTAAAGTCATGGCCACCGGCCCGATTGAGAGCCTGGCTATCGGTCCCATGCGCATGGCTCGGGAAAACGGGTTCCTGACGGTCAATACGCAGCTGAGCAACACCGATACCGATAACCGGACGCTCTACTACCGCTATCTATGGCTCGGCCCCGAAGGTTTTCCAGTGGTCGAAGCCGAGTCCTGGAAAAGCCTGACCCTGTACGCCGAGCAGACGAGCTTCCTGCCGGCCATCGCCCCGGTACCACAAGCCGTGGACTTTCGCCTGGAAATCAACACGCCATGAACCGTCCACTTGAGACCACGCCCATGCTTGTACGTGTTTCGTCCCTCGCCCTCAGCCTCCTGCTGATCGGCGGCTGCGCGGCCAATCACTCGCCGGTGCTGGGCAGCGGCAACATCAGTTACGGTGATCCGAAAGCCGTGGAGCTGGTGACCAACGAATTCGGTTCCACCGATTTGCAAATGATCGCTGAAAGCATGACCCGCTCACTCGCCCAGTCTGGGGTCTTGAAAGGCCGTCCGGTGGTCCAGGTGTACGACGTGCGAAACAAGACCAGCGAGTACATCGACACTCGCGACATCACCACGTCAATCAAGACCCAACTGATGCGCTCCGGCACTGCACGCTTTGCCAGCGATAACACCGACATGCAGAGCCAGGTCGATCACCTCAAACTGCAAAACCAGAGCGGCCTGTACAAGAAAAGTACCGTGGCCAAAACCGGCAACATGATCGCCGCTCGCTATCGCCTGGAAGGGTCGATCAGCTCAATCGTCAAGCGCAGCAACGATTACAAGGACGTCTTCTACACGTTCAGCCTGCAATTGATCGACGTCGAAAGCGGGCTGGCCGACTGGATGGACGAAAAAGAAATCCGCAAGACCACGGAGCGCTGAGCAATGCGTGCATGGATTGGCATCATGGCCCTGACCGGCGCCCTGGGCGTTCAGGCGGCCCCGAAAATCGCGGTCACTGACATTGCCTATGAGGCCAGCGTGGATCAATACGTCCACGTGATTTCGGCCCGGGACGATCATCAGCAGGACTATTACGGCGCCAGCGGCTCGTCCCGTTATGACGAGTACACGACGCAGAACAGCTACCTGGAACAGACCGAAATCCGCCGATTCAGCGGGGACATCAAAGGTCAGATGCTCAAGACCGGGATGTTCCAGCTGATTCAGGGGACGCCCTACACCGTCAGCACCAAAACCGATGTGTATGACGTGATCGAACGCATCAAGGCCGGCCATTTCAAGGGGGCCGACTACGTATTGTTTGGCACGCTGTCAGACATCGACTTCACCCAGGACATGAACGAACTGGCCAATACCGACAGCTATTCGGCGGTGTTGGCGCTGACTCTGGTGGCGGACTTCAGCCTGATCAATACCAGGACCTACGAGATCACCTCGGCCTTCACCGCCATGGGTGAGGCTCAGGACACCAAGCTGGTGAATGATCGGGACATCCACGTTTCACTGAACCGGCCTCGGGTGGTGCGCGAAGTATCGAGGTCTTTGGGCGAGGATGTGGCGCGGCAATTGAGCGAACAGCTCGGGGACGGCAGCGATCAGCCATCGGGGCAGGCGGAGCCACACAACGACCTGCCACCGGATACCGCGCCGGTGATTCTGCGTTGAGCGCCCGCCTGATCGCTCCCACGCTCCCACGCTCTGCGCGGGAACGATAACGGAAATGAAAAAGGCGACCTGAAGAGGTCGCCTTTTTTATGTCCGCGGGTTTTACACCGCGGCTTTACGCAACGTCGCCATGAACGCCGCCGCGCCGATGAACAGCCCGGCAAAGGTACGGTTCATGCGTTTTTGCTGCTTGGGGGTGCGCAACAGGCGCAGCACCTTGGACGCCAACCCGGTGTAACCGGCCATGACGATCAGATCAACACAGATCATGGTCACGCCAATGATCAGGTACTGGATCAGCAGCGGTGCATGCGGATCAATGAACTGCGGCAACACCGCCAGCATGAACACCAGCGCCTTGGGGTTGCTGATGTTGACCAGGAAACCGCGGAACACCAGCGCCATCGGCTTGCCAATCTGACGCACTGCGGCATCGTCGCTCATGTCGCTGGGTAGCGCGCGCCATTGCTTGATGGCGAGGTAAACCAGGTACGCCACGCCGAACCATTTGATCGCATAGAAGGCCGAGGCTGAAGCGGTGAGGATCGCGCCCACACCGGCGCCGACAATCGCGATCTGCACCGCCAGGCCTAATTGCAGGCCCAGTGCGTTCCAGTAACCGCGCCAGAAACCGTATTGCAGACCGCTGGACATCGACGCAATGGCGCCGGCACCGGGTGACAGACTGATCACCCAGCAGGCTGCAAAAAACGCCAGCCATGTTTGAAGCTCCATTGCACACCTCGACTCAGACTCGTGACAGACGTCTAAGCTAATGCGGCTTTGGGCTGATGACCATCAATTTTTTGCAGGATATTGCGGCTGCCGACCAGCGTGGTCGGCATCCCGGCTATTTTTCGAAACCGCTCGAGGGGAATACATCCGTACCGCGCCAGCGTCGAACCGAGCGCTGGAAGAACAGGCTGTTGGGCACTTGAACCATGGCACTGCCGGTGCCAAGTTCTTCCGCTTCGATCAGCGTGGTGTAAAGCAGATTGATCGCCACTACCCGGCCTTTGACGCCGGGCTTGTCGGTGGTGTCCACCAACTCGACCACGTCGCCGAGGCGAAACGGGCCGACGGTGAAAATCAGGATCGCGCACAGCAGGTTGGAGAGCACACTCCACATGGCGAAAAACGCCACCGCCGCCACCGCAACGAAGCCCGACAGCGCGGTCCACAGAACCGTGGCCGACACCCCGAGGCGCTCCAGCACGAAAATCAGCGCACTGCCCATAATCAGCCAGCGCAATCCACCGCGTAGCGGCATCAGCAACTGCGGCGGAAACGGATAGCGCTCGCCCAGTCGGGTCAGGCCTTTGGCAACGAAGCGCTGGGTGAAATAGCCAGCCAGCAGAATCAGCAGGATTTGCACGACCAGCCAGAGGGGTTCGATCCAGTCTGCCGGCAACGGCAGCTTGAACGCCTCCATCAAGACAGCGCCTCCAGCTCGGCCTGCATGCTTTCCAGCAGTTCAAGCGCTTCCATCCAGGCTTCTTCCAGTTCGGCTTCGCGCACCTTCAACCTGGCCTGTTCGGCCAGCAGATCGCGCAAGTCGTTCTTGCGCGCCGGCTCGTAGATGTCGCTGTCACCCAGGCTGGCGTCAATCTTCGCCAGTTTCTCGTGCAGTTTGCCAAGCTCGGCTTCCAGCTTGTCGGCCTCACGCTTGTGCGGCGCCAGTTGCTGACGCAACGCAGCAGCGGCCTGACGCTGGGCCTTCTTGTCGGTTTTGTCCGGGTTGACCGGTGTGTTGCTGACCGGCGCATTGCGCTGGCGATAGTCCACCAGCCAACGGGTGTAGTCTTCCAGGTCGCCGTCGAACTCCTCGACCTTGCCGTCCGCCACCAGGTAGAAATTGTCCGTGGTGCTTTTGAGCAAATGGCGATCGTGGGAGACCACCAGTACCGCGCCACTGAATTCCTGCAGGGCCATGGTCAGCGCCAGGCGCATTTCCAGGTCCAGGTGGTTGGTTGGCTCATCGAGCAGCAACAGGTTCGGTCGGCCCCAGGCGATCAACGCCAGTGCCAGGCGGGCCTTCTCGCCACCGGAGAAGTTCAGCACCGGCTCATCGATGCGTGCACCACGGAAGTCGAAACCGCCAAGGAAGTCGCGCAGGGTCTGCTCGCGCTCGGTCGGAGCCAGGCGCTGCAAGTGCAGCAACGGGCTGGCCTTGGAGTCGAGTGAGTCCAGCTGATGCTGGGCGAAGTAGCCGACGACGGTGTTCTCGCCACGGGTCAGTCGGCCGGACAACGGCTCGAGTTCACCGGCCAGGTTTTTGATCAGGGTCGATTTACCGGCACCGTTCGGGCCAAGCAAACCGATCCGCGCACCGGGGGTCAGTTGCAGCTTGACCTTCTCCAGCACGGCTTTGTCGCCATAACCCAGCCGGGCATCGGACAGATCGATCAGCGGGCTGGAGATTTTCTGTGATTCGCGGAAAACGAAATCGAACGGTGAATCGACATGGGCGGCGGACAGTTCTTCCATCCGTTCCAGCGCCTTGATCCGGCTCTGGGCCTGACGGGCCTTGGTGGCCTGGGCCTTGAAGCGGGCGATGTAGCTTTCCATGTGCGCACGTTGCGCCTGCTGCTTCTCGTAGGCCTGCTGCTGCTGGGCCAGACGTTCGGCGCGGGCGCGTTCGAAGGCGCTATAACCACCGCGGTACAGGGTGATCTTGCGTTGATCGACGTGAGCCACGTGATCGACCACGGCATCGAGGAAGTCCCGGTCGTGGGAAATCAGCATCAAAGTGCCGGGGTAGCTTTTGAGCCACTCTTCGAGCCAGATGATGGCGTCGAGGTCCAAGTGGTTGGTCGGTTCGTCGAGTAGCAACAAGTCCGAGGGGCACATCAAAGCTTGCGCCAGGTTCAGACGCATCCTCCAACCACCAGAGAAATCTCCTACCTGACGATCCATCTGCTCGTTGGTGAATCCAAGGCCGGCCAGCAACTTGCGGGCCCGGGCATCGGCGGTGTAACCGTCGGCGCTGTCGAGTTCCGCGTGCAGGCGGGCCTGAGCGGCACCGTCATGCGCCGCTTCGGCTGCGGCGAGGTCGCGTTGCACCTGGCGCAGGCGCAGGTCGCCATCGAGCACGTAGTCGACCGCCAGGCGTTCGAGCGTATCGACTTCCTGGCGCATGTGGGCGATGCGCCAGTCGGCCGGCAGGAAGCAATCACCCGAGTCCGGGTGCAGTTCGCCCCGAAGCAAGGCGAACAGGCTCGATTTGCCGGCGCCGTTGGCACCGATGAGGCCGGCTTTGTGGCCGGCGTGCAGGGTCAGCTCGGCGTCTTCTAGCAGACGTTGAGGGCCACGCTGTAAAGTCAGGTTCTGAAGTCGAATCATAATGGCGGCGGAGTCTACCAGCTTCGCTCGCAACTGGCGCGAGTAGCACTATGTCCTCTGACCTGTGGAGCTTTTCCCTGACGACTTACGCCCGTCCCGGCGTTGAACACGCGTGCCTGCAACTGCAGTCGGCCGGCGTGAATGTGTGTTTGCTGCTCTGTGGATTGTGGCTGGGGGAGCGTGGCGTCGCCTGCAACGAGCATCGAATCAAGAGGCTGCGCGCGGTGGCGGAACCTTGGGATGGGGATGTCGTGCAACCGTTGCGCGCATTGCGCATGCGCTGGAAAGCCGTCGCAACGAAGGACTCCGAGCTGAAAAAATTGCGCGAGCAAGTGCAGGCACTGGAACTGGAAGCCGAGCGACATCTGTTGTTGCGACTGGAGCGATCGGCGCAGAGCTGGCCGCAGAATGAGGCGACCGATCTAACGGCCTGGCTGGAAGGTATGGCGGCAGGCGCCGCCAACCTGGACCGCGACGCGCTGCTTGAGCTGCGCGTCGCGGTAACCGGCACTTAGGAAGCGCTGGTTGGGTTGGTGCTGGAGTTCGACAGTGCGGCTGGCGTTGGCGCAGGCGTGGTTGTCGAGGTGGTTGCGGCGGGTGCAGTCGATGCAACTGGCGCTGGCGTCACTGGCTTGGCAGCGGGCGCAGGGGTCGGTTTGGCAGCGGCGACTGGTTTGGCAGCGACGGGTTTTGCGGCTGGCTTGACTGCAGCAGGCTTGGCCGCTGGTTTTGCAACAGGCTTGGCAACAGCTGGTTTGGCGGCGGCTGGCTTGGCTGCTGGTTTCGCGGCAGCGGCTGGCTTGGCGGCAGCAGGTTTGGCCGCAATTTTAACGGCAGGTTTTGCTGCGGTTTTTACTGCCGGTTTTGCGGCTGGTTTCGCGGCAGCGGTTTTGGCCACGGCAGGTTTAGCGGCCGGTTTCGCAGCAGCAGTTTTAACAGCCGGTTTAGCGGCTGGCTTGGCTGCTGGCTTGGCTACTGCAGTTCTTGCCACAGCAGGTTTGGCGGCAGGCGCTTTGGCAGCCGGTTTGGCAGCGGCGGTTCTCGCGGCGGCTGGTTTGGCGGCTGCAGTTCTCGCCGCTGGTTTTGCGGCAGGCTTCGCAGCGCTGGCAGCGACTGGTTTTTTCACCGCCGGTTTGGCGGCAGGTTTGGCTGCGGCTTTCACCGGCGCTTTGGCGGCGGGTTTGGCAGCAGGCTTGGCCGGTGCTTTTGCAGCAGCGGGTTTGGCAGCGGCTTTCTTGGCAGGTGCCGCAGCAGGTTTGGCTGCACGCAGGGACAACGCCTTGCTGACAGCCTCTTGAACGCGACCGACGCCCTGGGCCAATTTCAGGCTTTCCTGAGCATCACGCTTGAGTTGCAGAATGTAGCCGCGAGTTTCCGACTGACGACCCTTGAGGGCATCGAGCAACTCCTCAAGCTCTTTCACTGCGTCCTTGGCTTTGGCTTGTGCCTTGGCCTTGCCGGCCGACGCAGCGTCCTGCAATTTGGTACGGGATTTGTGCAGTTTCTCTTGCGCTTTTCCGCGCTGCTTTTCCAGTTTGGCGAGCAGTTTTTCAGCATCAGCCAAGGCTTGGGAACAAGCGTTTTCCAGATGCTCGAGCAGGCTGCCCGAGAGTTGTTGGAGTAAGTGCAACGGGGTATTTACAGGCTTCTTGGTGGCCGACATGGTTTACCTCCTGGCTGACGTGGGTGCGGCTCATACTAGACCTCTGCTGCTACCGCCGCTAGGGCATGTTGACAGTATCCAAAGCGCTGCGTTGCAACGAATCGAAAATCTTCTGCGCTTGCGCAAAACCAGTTCACCTTTCTGCGCAATCACACTGGCATAATCCACCGCATCCCAGGTCGGAGAGTGCCCATGTCGCGCTACCTTTTTTTATCGCTGTGCGTGATTTTTTCGGTGGCTCAAGCTGACGAAAAAACCGCCGCAAAAAACGCTCACGATCTTGCTTACAGCCTCGGCGCGAGCCTGGGCGAACGCCTTCGCCAGGAGGTTCCGGATTTGCAACTTCAGGCACTGCTGGAAGGTCTGCAACAAGCGTATCAAGGCAAGCCGCTGGCATTGAAAGACGAACAGATCGACCAGATCCTGGCCGAGCATGAGGCCCAACTCGCCGAGCAACCCGCCCTCCCGCAAAGCGAGGCCGCACTCGAAAAAGAGCAGCGCTTTCTCACCGAAGAAAAAGCCAAGCCGGGTGTTCGGGAATTAGCTGATGGCGTGTTGCTGACGGAGCTGACTCCCGGCACGGGAGCCAAGGCTGGCCCTAACGGCAAGGTGCAGGTTTTGTATATCGGACGCCTGCCTGATGGCACCGTGTTCGATCAGAACAGTTCGCCACAGTGGTTCAGTCTCGACAGCGTCATCAGCGGTTGGCGCAGTGCACTGCAAAACATGCCCGTCGGTGCGAAATGGCGCCTGGTGATTCCATCGTCCCAGGCTTACGGCGCGGACGGTGCCGGCGACCTGATCGCACCGTTCACACCGCTGGTATTTGAAGTCGAATTGCGCGGCGCCACCAGCTGAATGGCAGGCACAAAAAACGGCGCGCATAGCGCACCGTTTTTAGCCTGCGGGAATAGGTTCAGGCCTGAACCGAATCCTCTTCCTTGTGAGCGGTATGCAGCACTTCGATCAAGCAATCTTCCAGCTCGAAGCGTTCGTGCAACAGGCCACCCAGCTCCTTGAATTTCTCCGCGACGCACTTGCCCGCATCACACAGGTCGTTGAACGCCAGCAGCTTCTCGGTGATAACGTCGATGCGTGGGTAAAGGGTCTCGGCCAGCTCCAGACCACGCTTGTCGTTGAAGGCCTTGGCCTCCCCCGTCAACTGTTCGTAGATCTCGAAGTGCCCGGCAGACACGTAATCGACCAGCACGCCGCAGAATTCCTGCAAGGGCTTTCGGTCTTCGCTCAGCGTTTCAGGCTTTGCACCGAGCTTGTCGTATGCATCGATCAGATCTTTGCGCTCCTGCAACCAGCGGTCGATCAGCAGGTGCACTCCGCCCCAGCGTTCCTGAGCATTCTGACAACTTTCGAGCATGGTGATCTCTCTTCCCTTGTGGGTCAGCTGCTCTATGCCTGCTCGCCTCTTGTTACGTCAGTGGGCGGTCAGGCAGAGCGTCATCGAGCAACATAATTCCAATGACACGTGCGGGCCAGATTATGCCCGCGCGACTGTGGCTTCAAGGTACGCAGGCGATAAAGTTCATACAAGTGTTTAATCGCCCATCCGCACCCGGTGCGACGACTTGCCGCTGAGCGGTCGTTCACACGCAAGCCAGACGATGCGAAGCAACTGATAGCTCCCCAGAATCGTCATCGCGACAAAGAGCAGCAGGCTCCATTCCGGAATGCTCAGATCGAACAACGTCCAGGAAATCTCGTCACAATCGCCCTCCCCTTTAAACATCTGCGTGACCCGGCATACCCAGGGCATGTTCTGGTGCAAGGATTCCAGGCTGGACGAGCACATGGTTAGCTGATGCGCCGGATCACTTTGCCGCAGAATCTGCCGCCACGCCGTAGCCGTGCCCACGAGGCTGCAGAAAAATCCGGACAACCAATACAGGAACGATCCAAAGCGCCCAGGCCCCAGCACCGAGGCTGCCAGGCTGATACCCGTTAGCAACGCCAGGCAAAGCCGTTGCAAAAGGCACAAGCCGCAGGGTTTGAGTCCGACCGCATATTCCAGGTAATAGGAAACGCCCAAGGCCAGGGAGCCTGTAATGAAAACCATGAAAAACAAGGAGCGTGAGCAGGCCAAAGACATGGCATTTCCGTACCAATAGAGACAGGTGGTTACGGTAGAGGAAAGCGCGCCGGCCTTTCAAGGCAGGTCTGCACGGACACTTCACCAGAAGCGTAGGGAATTCCCGACGGCGTCGAGAGGAATTGGTGTAGTCCCATGTAGGACAAGGCCGATCAAAGACTACAAAGCCAAACACCAGAAGAATTTTGAGCATGCGGATCGCCCTTTCGAGCGCCCCTTGCCCAAGACTTCAAGCGTGAGCCAACGTCGGCAGCGGTGCTGCCAGCAGGCGCTCATCGAGCATGCCCAGGCCTTCCTGAAACAGCTGATTACTGCGTTGCGTGTCACCGAGCTGTGCCAGTAGCCGCGCCAGTTCCGCGCAGGCTTCCGGGTTACGCTGAACCCGCAGGCTGCTTTCCAGGTAATCACGCGCCTTGCCCCAAAGGCTGTTTTGCAGACACAAGCGACCCAGTGTCAGCAACAGGCTTGGGTCGGCCGGATGATCCTTGAGCCAGCCCTCAGCCGTTTGCAACTGCCGAGCCGGATCGCTGCCGCGAACCAGTCCGTAAAGACGCGCCAGATGACTGTCGTATTTACGTTTGAGGGTCGTGCGCAAAACCTCTTCCGCTTCGACCTGCGCGCCCAGCTGCCGCAATTGCTCGGCATACGCCAGCACCAGCTGAGGTTCCTGACGCTGAGCCGAAGTGAGCTGCTGCCAGGCGCGGCTGAGCGATTGCAGACCAACCTTGCCATCGTCTTCCCGATGCGCCGCCAGGGACAGGTTTTCACCCCACGCACGACGCTCCAGTTCAGCCAGTTCAGCGGGCGGCAGGACTTTATCCTTGCGCAGCTCGGGCAACAGGCGAATCACCGCCGACCAGTCGCCACGCTGCTGAAGCAGACGCTGTAGCTGTCGCAGCATCTGCGCGTTGTGCGGATGACGCTCATGCATGGCTTGAAGGGCCGCCAGCGCACCGTCGGTATCGCCCCGGTCAGTCTGCAATTGTGCATGGTTCAAGGCGATCGCCAGTTCGGCCTGCGGCTGGCGCTCCAGTGCACGCTCCAGCAGATTGTCGCTTTCTTCGTAGTGACCTTGTTCGTTCGCGGCGCGAGCCGCGCCGAGGTAGTAAAGCAGCGGTTGGCGTTCGGCCTCCGCAGCCCGTTGCAAATGACGCTGCGCACTTGCCCAGCGACCTTCCGCCAAATCCAGCTGACCGTGTTCTATCGCCACTTGCACGCGGCGGCTGCGATTTCGGTTCGACCAGGGATTGACCACGCCACTGGACGTCATCACCAGCTCAACCAGCACCTTGATGCCCCAAAACAGCAGCCACAGGACCGCGACCAACGCCAGCGTCGCCCACAGGCTCGATTCATAACGAAAACTTTTGTAGGCAATCAGCACGTAACCGGCATGTTCGGCAATCGCCAACCCTAGCGCGGCGGCCGCGGCGATCACCAGGAACACGATCACATAGAGACGTTTCATGGCGTTGCTTCCTGAGCGGTACCTGCGGCAGGTTTAGCCATCGGCTTGATCGAGTCCTCGGCGTTGACGTTACGCCGCTCCAGATACCCCTGAACCGCGCTCAGCGTGCCGGTCAGGTCCGGCGTCACCACGGTGACCCGTTGTTTGCTCAACTCGCCAACCTGCTCAAGCATCACTTTGCTCTGGGGGTTGTCCGGATTGAAGTTGCCGGTCAACACATCCCGCGCTTCCGCCAGCGCCTGGGTGTAAACCGCAGCCTGACCATTGAGCGCGGCCCATTGCGCCTGCTCCAGCGCCAGGCTCAGGGCCAGGCGCACCTGGCTCAGGCTCTGCCCGGCCAACAATGGACGCACATTTTTGTCAGCATTGAAGTCGATGCGGATGTAGCGGGAGATCTGATCCCACCACTGCGCCCAGCGACTGGCACCGTCACCATCGGCGGTCAGGCCCAGCAGTGATTCACCCCGGTCCTTGTACTCGGGCGCCAGTTCGGTGAGGTCAATCACCTGATCACGCAAAGCGCCCAGTCTCAGGAACAACCCGGTGCGATCCGGTTGCTCGGTGCTGCGCAACGCCACCAGGGTTTTGGCCACTTGCTCGCGAGCGGCAAAAGAGCCCGGATCGTTCTGTTCACGAAGAATATCGTCGGCACCCTGCACCAACGCCTGGGCGCTGCTGATGTCTTGCAATGCCGAGAGTCGCAGGCTGGCCAGACGCAGCAAATGCTCGGCCTCGGCCAGGCGCCAATCTTTGCGGCTGGCACCGAGGATGGTTTCAAGTCGCTGGTTCAGGCGTTGTTGATCACCCTGCAACTGCGTCACCAGGCGGCTGCGCGCTTGCAGCTCATCGACGGCAGGCAACTGCTCCAGCCGTGCAGTAATGCGCTGCTCGTTGAGCTTGAGGCTTTGCGCCTGATCGTTCAGCGCCTGCACCTGAGCCAGTTGTTGCTGGTTATTGGCTTGCAGGTGACGCACCTGCCAGACACCCCAACCGCCCACGGCGACCCCGGCAGCACCCAGCAGCAGTGCGACGATTGCCAGCCCATTGCCTCGGCGCTGCACGTCAGCAGGTGGCGCCGTTTCAACCGGAGTTTCAACCTGTGCATCACGCACTGGCTGGTCGTCATCTTTAGGCAAGGCAGTTTCGCTCACGTATCCATCCTTTGCATTAGAGAACGGGTTCGGGATGCTCCCGCAACGCCGCCAGCAAAGCCGCGGCACTGGCGCCGCGACAATCCACAACTGTTTGGGCCCCGGCAGCGCGTGCCAGCTCGGCGACCCTGGGGCTTGGAACAAACAACGGCAACCGCGCCAACTGTGGCCAGGCATCGCCGGCCAGTTGATGCAGGTGCTCAAAACCTTGCCCACTGCTGACCACCAGCCCGTTCAAGCGTTCCGCCCGGACCCGCTCGACCAGCTCCGCAGCCGGGTATTCAGGCAATCTGCGACGGTACAACTCCAGATACTCGACACTAGCACCAAGCTCGCGCAAACGCTCAGCCAGTAGCTCGCGACCACCCTCCCCGCGCATGATCAGCACCCGCGGTTCAGGCCCGGCAATAGCCTCGCGCAAAGTAGCAAGTTCAAGCAAGGCTTCACTGTCGTCACCCTCCGCCGGGAAGCTCACATCCAGACCACTTTCATCGAGGATCTGTGCGGTGGCTGCGCCTACGCTGAACCACTTCAGTGACGGTGGCCGAGGCCAGAATTGGCCGAGCAGGTCGACGCCGATTCTGGCAGCCGGTTTGCTGACGACAATTACCGCGCTGAAGCGATCCAGTTTCCGGATCACCTCGCGCATGGTGTCAGAGACAGCAATCGGACCGATTTCCAAAAGCGGCAAGCAGCTGCTGAAAATCCCCGCTTCGGCCAACGCATGGCTCAGCGCCGCTGACTCATCCGCAGGGCGCGTCAGCAGCAGGCGCCAACCTGTCACTCGTGACCTGCCTCGCCGTAGACCGCTTTCAGAATGTCGTTGGCGCCCTGACTCAGAAGATCCTCGGCGACTTTCACACCCAGGGTTTCGGCATCTGCACGTGGCGCACGGCCCTCGGCGCTGAGCAACAGGCCACCGTTCGGATCTCCGACCAGGCCACGCAACCAGACCTGCTCACCTTCAAGCACGGCATAGCAGGCGATGGGGACCTGGCAGCCGCCGTTCAAGTGTTTGTTGAGGGCACGTTCGGCCGTCACGCGAGTGGCGGTGTCCTGATGGTGCAACGGTGCCAGCAAGGTGTGAATTTCGCTGTCGGCTGTGCGGCATTCGATACCGACTGCGCCTTGTCCACCAGCAGGCAAGCTGTCGTCGACGCTGATCGCCGACGTAATACGGTCTTCGAAGCCCAGGCGAATCAAGCCCGCCGCGGCAAGGATGATGGCGTCGTATTCACCGGCATCGAGCTTGGCCAGGCGCGTATTGACGTTGCCACGCAGGAAACGGATTTCCAGGTCCGGACGACGGGTGAGCAACTGGGCCTGACGGCGCAGGCTGGACGTGCCGACGATACTGCCCGGGGGCAATTCATCCAGGCTGGCGTACGTGTTTGAGACGAAAGCATCGCGAGGGTCTTCGCGCTCACAGATGCAAAACAGGCCGAGCCCTTCGGGGAAGTCCATCGGCACGTCTTTCATGGAGTGCACAGCGATGTCGGCTTCATTTTCCAGCAGCGCGGTTTCCAGCTCTTTGACGAACAAACCCTTGCCGCCGATTTTCGACAGCGGAGAGTCCAGCAACTTGTCGCCGCGACTGACCATGGGCACCAACGTCACGAGCAGGCCAGGATGGGCCTCTTCCAGACGGGCTTTGACGTATTCGGCCTGCCATAGGGCCAGGGCGCTTTTGCGGGTGGCGATGCGGATTTCGCGAGAGGACATGGATCAATCCGTACTGAAATAGATACGGCGGATAATAACAGCTCAGCCAAATCCACTTTGACTTGTATCAGATACTGCGTGGCCTCCCTGGCCCGGGATTGTCCGCAATCAGCGATGCAACCCGCCTGCGAACGGCGAGTTAAAGCTGCTGCATCATTTTGCGCACGCCGGCCACATGGCGCCGACTGACGATCAATGCATCACCGTTCAGGCCTTTGAGAAACAGCTGGAAATGCCCCAGAGGCGTGCGTTGCAGCCGCTCGATACGTTCGCGGGCGACCAGAGCGTTGCGGTGAATACGCACGAATCGGTCGCCGAACTCATCCTCAAGGGCCTTGAGCGGTTCATCCAGCAACACCTCGCCACCTTCGTGGCGCAGGGTCACGTATTTGTGATCGGCAATGAAGTAGACCACCTGATCCAACGGGATCAGCTCGATGCCTTTGCGGGTTCGCGCGCTGATATGACTGCGGGGACCGCTGCCACTTTCGGCGGCGGGGCGAGTCAGGGCGGCGAGCTGGAGGCGATTGGGGCGCTCGGCTTTCTTTAATGCTTCGTGAAGATGTTCAGTACGCACGGGTTTCACCACATAGCCTACGGCGCTGGCCTGTAAGGCTTCCACGGCAAATTCATCGGGTCCTGCACAAAACACCACAGCGGGCGGAGTTTCGCGTTCGCACAACCGCGCAGCCACTTGCAGGCCATCAAGGCCTGGCATGCGGATATCGAGCAACACGATATCCGGTTTGTGGCTGTCGATCAGTGCCAACGCCTCTTCGCCGTTCGTGGCGCTAGGCTCCAGGACACTGTATCCCTCGAGTTCACCGACCATTCGGCTCAGGCGCTCGCGGGCCAGGGGTTCGTCATCAACGATCAGGACATTCATATTGCGCTGGATTCCTGCGTGAGTCTCGCACAAGGATAGCGTAGACAGGTGAAGTGACGTCCGTCACCGCGATCCACGCTAAGACTAGCGCGAGGGCCAAAAAGTGCCGCGAGATCGGCGGCTAAATTTTCAACTGCCGCGTGACTGGAGGCTCTGGCCCGCGTTGGCGAGATATCGCCGTGGGTTTTCCGATACACAATATGAACACCCCCTCTTCTTATAGTCAGTGGCCGCACCGAGAAGTGCGCAGTTCCTACTGTCCAACTGTAGACGGTTGCCGGGACGTTATTGCTCAATTGAAAAATATCGTTGCGCAATTTTCCAAACTCTCACCTTGAGTATGGACCGAGGTATAAGAAAAAACGTATCGACCAGTGTCAGCGACAGGATTGGCAACCCTGTTATTATCCGCGACAGCTTTCAACGTCACTTTTCTCCAGCCGATACGAGCGAATTCATGAGCACTGACAAGACCAATCAGTCCTGGGGCGGCCGCTTCAGTGAACCCGTCGACGCCTTCGTCGCCCGCTTCACCGCCTCCGTCACTTTCGACCAGCGCCTGTATCGCCACGACATCATGGGCTCGATCGCCCACGCCACCATGCTGGCCAAGGTCGGCGTGCTGA
Organism: Pseudomonas sp. OV226; assembly: GCF_003148705.1. Classification (NCBI taxonomy): domain Bacteria; kingdom Pseudomonadati; phylum Pseudomonadota; class Gammaproteobacteria; order Pseudomonadales; family Pseudomonadaceae; genus Pseudomonas; species Pseudomonas sp. OV226. The sequence continues at coordinate 407,792 of NZ_QGGS01000004.1, forward strand.
CCGATGCCGAGCGCGACAGCATCATCGATGGCCTGAACACCATTCAGGGCGAAATCGAGGCCGGCCAGTTCGACTGGCGCATCGACCTCGAAGACGTGCACATGAACATCGAGGCACGCCTGACCGACCGCATCGGCGTCACCGGCAAGAAACTGCACACCGGCCGTAGTCGTAACGACCAGGTTGCCACCGACATCCGCCTGTGGCTGCGTGACGAGATCGATCTGATCCTCGCCGAAATCACCCGCCTGCAAAAAGGCTTGCTGGAACAGGCCGAGCGCGAGGCAGGCAGCATCATGCCGGGCTTCACTCACCTGCAAACCGCGCAGCCAGTGACCTTCGGGCACCACATGCTGGCCTGGTTCGAAATGCTCAGCCGCGACTACGAGCGCCTGGTCGACTGCCGCAAACGCACCAACCGCATGCCATTGGGCAGCGCCGCGTTGGCCGGCACCACCTACCCGATCGACCGCGAATACACCGCGCAGCTGCTGGGCTTCGACGCCGTTGGCGGCAACTCGCTGGACAACGTGTCCGATCGTGACTTCGCCATCGAGTTCTGCTCGGCGGCAAGCATCGCGATGATGCACTTGTCGCGTTTCTCCGAAGAGCTGGTGCTGTGGACCAGCGCGCAGTTCCAGTTCATTGATCTGCCGGACCGCTTCTGCACTGGCAGTTCGATCATGCCGCAAAAGAAAAACCCTGACGTACCGGAACTGGTTCGTGGCAAGTCCGGCCGCGTCTTCGGCGCTCTGATGGGCCTGCTGACCTTGATGAAGGGCCAGCCGCTGGCCTACAACAAGGACAACCAGGAAGACAAAGAGCCGCTGTTCGATGCCGCCGATACCCTGCGCGATTCGTTGCGCGCCTTTGCCGACATGATCCCGGCCATCAAACCCAAGCACGCAATGATGCGCGAAGCAGCGTTGCGCGGTTTCTCCACCGCCACCGACCTGGCTGACTACCTGGTACGCCGTGGCCTGCCGTTCCGCGACTGCCACGAAATCGTTGGCCACGCCGTGAAGTATGGCGTGGAAAGCGGTAAGGATCTGGCGGAAATGAGCCTGGAAGAGCTGCGTAAATTCAGCGACCAGATCGATCAGGACGTATTTGCGGTGTTGACGCTGGAAGGTTCGGTGAACGCTCGCAACCATATCGGCGGCACTGCACCGACGCAGGTAAAGGCCGCTGTTGCGCGCGGTCAGGCACTTTTGGCTAGCCGCTAAAAGCATCGCAAGCAGGCTCACTCCTACAGGGGAACGCATTCCATTGTAGGAGTAAGCCTGCTCGCGACGACTGACTTCAGAGCACTAAAAACTCACTTCTTGGCCGCGACCATCGCCAAAAACGCCGGCATTGCCGCTTCCTTGTCCGCTGCAATCTTCTGCACATGCGGATTCTGCTCAAGCCGCTGCAACAGCGCTTTTGCCTCCGGCATTTCTGCCAACAGATCGATACCAAACAGCTTCTGCCCCACGGCACTGGCCAGCGGCACGCTATAAAGGAAATACAAATCCGCCACGCTCAAGCTGTCGCCCGCCACATACGGGGCGAATTTGCCGTGCCGGGCCAACGAGGCAAAACCCAGCAACAGCTCGGCTTTGCTCCGCTCCTTGATCGCCTCTGGTATCTGCACGCCAAAAAACGCCTCGCCGTAGCACATGCGCGCCGGCAACTCGATGTACAGCTCGATTTCCTTGGCCAGCGCCAGGGTTTGCGCACGCTCGAAAGGATCGCTTGGGAGCAGCGGCGTGCCTTGCTGGCTCTGCTCGATGTATTCGAGAATCACCGCGGTTTCATTGATAAAACCGTGCTCGGTGTGCAGCACCGGCACTTTACCGCGCGGGCTGATGGCCAGTGCTTGCGGGGTAGTGCCGCCATAAAACGCCACTTCTTCGAACGGCAGTCCCTTCTCGAGCAGCGCCAGTTTGACCATGTTGTAGTAGTTGCTGACGGAAAATCCATAAAGCTTGAGCATCACAAAGCCTCCAGGCCGTGCGGGGTTGGCAGTCCTGTTTTATAGAACGTCGCAGCGATTCTTGCCAGCAGCATCACAGCGCTGAATGCAGGTAAACTGGCCGCCTTAACTTGAGGAGCCTGCCATGAGCGAGCCGACAGACATCGATAACGACGAAGAAGAGTTCACCGAAAACACCCTGATCGAAGCCATCGAAAACCAGATCGAAAGCGATAACCCGCCTGCAGCCAAGGCAACGTTCAACAAGTTGACCCTGGTGGGTTACGAGCGGGAAGAAATTCTCAACCTGATGGCCCACGTTTTAGCGGTAGAAATCGACGCGATCCTCGAAGAAGACCGCGCGTTCAACACAGAATGGTACGAAGCGGCACTGCGCGCGCTACCAGAACTGCCGCCGGAAAAGAAGTAAGTCAGAAACCGGTAGGAGCAAGGCTTGCCCGCGATGAACGATGGCACGATCCGTCTGACAGGTCGCGGCGCGGCAATCGCGGGCAAGCCTTGCTCCTACAGCACCCCGCTGCCGCACCTCCTGCCGGGGAATGCTTCCCGAGGCGAAAAATCCCTGTCGCGAGCACTGGACATGCCGCACAAGTGGGCTCACCTTAGGGGCGCTGTCGTCCAATTCCTAGAAAGTCTGGAGTCCTTATGTCGCTTACCCCTGAGTTGGTTGCCGAACTGGAAGTCCTCGCACTCTTCAACCTGGACAGTTCCCAGGAAGGTTTGAAAATTCATCAGACCGCTGCCCCGAAACACATCGCCGCCGCCAAACGCCTGCATGAAAAGGAACTGATCGACCAGCCCGATGGCGGTTACCTGACCAGCCTGGGGCGTGATGCTGCACAAAATGTGCAAACAGTACTGACCATTCTGAGTGTCGCAGAAACAGCCTGAAGATCACCGCATCGCCCACGGAAACCCCTGCGACGGGATTTCCGCGGGCAAACTTGCTGAGCCGCCATCAACCCGCGATATAAATCTGACGTCAAAATCCAAAATCAGCTTAAAAGTGCCAGGCCCGAGGCGCTAAACTGCCCCTCATCCGCCGACCCCACGTCCGAGCCTCGCGAGCCGGTTTGAGCTGACATGACCCGCAACCATGAAATCCGCCCCGATCTGGACGAGGGAATCGACCGCAAGGTTCTCAGCCAACTGCGCGCCCGCTTTCTAAAACTCAATGAAGGCCGCATGGCCCGTGCCATGGAGGGGTTGTCGACCCGCCAGCAAACAGTACTGACGCTGCTGCCGCTGTTTTTCCACGTGAATCATCCGTTGTTGCCAGGGTATGTGTCCGGCAGCACGCCGGCCGGACTGTCGAACTTCGAGCCCGACGCCAATGCCCTCGCTGAAGCCCAACGCCTGACCCGCTCGTTTTCTTACAAGCCGCGCCATGGCAGCAACCCGCCGCGACCAATCCACGGCCTGTTCCTGATGGGCAGCCTTGGTACGCTGGCTCAAGCCGATCAGAGCGACATGGACGTCTGGGTGTGCCATGCACCGGACCTCAGCGAAAGCGAACTCGCGGAGCTGCGTAAAAAGTGCCAACTGCTGGAGGTCTGGGCCACGAGCCTGGGCGCCGAGGCGCATTTCTTCCTGATCGACCCGACGCGCTTCGTGCTCGGCGAGCGCGATACCCAGTTGAGCTCCGAAGACTGCGGCACCACCCAGCATTACTTGCTGCTGGACGAGTTCTACCGCACTGCGATCTGGCTGGCAGGTCGTACGCCAATCTGGTGGCTGGTGCCGGTCTACGACGAATCCGCCTACGACCGGTACACCCACACGCTCCTGTCCAAACGCTTCATCCGCGCCGACGAAAGCCTGGACCTCGGGCATTTGGCCTACATTCCGCCCGGTGAATTCATTGGCGCCGGCCTCTGGCAGTTGTTCAAGGGCATCGAGTCCCCCTACAAGTCCGTGCTCAAGCTGCTACTGACCGAGGTCTACGCCAGCGAACACCCCGAGGTTCATTGCCTGAGCCTGCGTTTCAAACAAGCCGTGTTCGCCAATCAACTGGACCTCGACGAGCTGGACCCTTATATCGTGGTCTACCGGCGCATCGAGGAATACCTCACGGCCCGGGGCGAACCGGAACGGCTGGAATTGGTGCGGCGCGCCCTGTACCTGAAGGTCAATCGCAAACTCACCGGCAGCAGCCGCGCTCAGAGCTGGCAGCGTTCACTGCTGGAGCGGCTGGCTCAAGAATGGGGCTGGGATCAACGGCAACTGGCGCTGCTTGATAGCCGCAGCCAGTGGAAAGTCCGCCAGGTCAGCGCTGAACGCCGTGCCCTGGTCAACGAGCTGAACTACAGCTACCGCTTCCTGACTCAGTTCGCCCGCAGCGAACAAACTGTCAGCCTGATCAACAAGCGCGACCTCAACGTGCTGGGTCGACGGCTATACGCGGCCTTCGAGCGCAAGGCCGACAAGGTCGAGTTCATCAACCCGGGCATCGCCCCGGACTTGGCCGAAGACACCCTGACACTGGTGCAGGCGCCCAACAAGAAAGAGCCGGGGCAAACCCAGTGGGGTTTGTACAACGGCAGCCTGACCGCTCAAGAGTGGGAGCATTTCGCGCCGATAAAGCGCAGCCGCCAATTGCTTGAATTACTCACCTGGTGCCACCGCAATGGCGTGATCGACAGCAGCACGCGGCTCGCCCTGCACCCTGGCGCCAGCGACTTGAGCGAGTTCGAACTGTTCAACCTGCTCGGTAGCCTGCAACAGAGCATTGCGCTCCCCCTGGCCACCGTTGCAGAAGAGACGTTGCTGCGCGCCAGCGTACCGAGCGAGGTGTTGATTCTGGTGAACGTTGGCGTCGACCCGCTCAAGCATCATCGCGATCTGAACATCCTGATGACCACCGAGCGCACCGACTCGTTGAGCTACGCCGGGGTGCGCGAAAACCTGGTGCTGACGCTGGACCAGGTCACGCTCAACAGCTGGAACGAAGTGCTGGTCAGCCGCTACGACGGCCCTCATGCCCTGCTCGACTGCCTGCGCGCTTACCTCAACAACCTTCCAAGCGGGTTGGCGCAGCCTCGATTGCGGGTTCGCTGTTTCTGTCACAACCGCGCGCAGTTCATTGCGCGACGCGTCGAAGAGGTCCTCGATACAGCGCAAAACCTGTTATTGAGCAATCTCAATCACCGTTACCTGATTCAGGTCCAGCAGCACTACCACGTGCTTGAGCTGGTGCCCGGCCAGGTCAATCACGTTGCCCTCGCCACCTTGCCGGCACTGATCGATTACCTGGGCGAGGAACTGACAGCGTACAGCCCGCTGCACCTGGACCCGATGGCACTGGAAGACCACGACCTGGCACTGCTTCTGCCGATGGGGCAACCCGAGTGCATCCAAGTGTTCTACCGAATCAACGAAGACCAGGCCGACTTGTATGTCCTCGATGAATTCAATGCGCTGTGGCAACAACGCTTGCCTTATCACGATGAACAAAGCCTGCTGGTGCCACTGCAACGCTTCCTGCAATCGATTCAGTACCGACGCGATGCCTTGTTGCCGATGGACGCGGCCCAGCCCTTGAGCCTCGACACCTTGTATTACCAACTGCTGCCTTCCGGCCCCGGACGAGCGCGTCGGGTCGAAGCGCGGCCCGCGCCGCAAACGCCGGCCAACAAACCGTTCTACGACGTCCAGGCGATCATCGGCAAAGCCGCACCGGGAAAGGTGCAGGTGACGTTGTATTGCAATCAACGAGAGTTTTCAGAACTGGAACATGGCGACCAACTGTTCAGCGTGGTCGCACAAGAAATCGTCGAGCAGCGTCGCGAAACCGAACGCTATCGCTGCTACATCACCGACCTGGACCTTTCGGGCCTGCCCGGTGACGAACAGAGTTCAAGCAATTTGTACCTGCGCTACAAGGCTGACCTGGAGCGCTCGTTGAACGAGGCACTCGAACAGGTCTGAGGGGCGTTATTCCGGGAAGTCGCCGCCATTGGCAGGCTGGGATTCAACTTCCAGCAACGTCAGTTTGAGGGTCTTGCCGCCCGGCGCTGGCCAGTCGATGTGCTGACCGACTTTCAGACCGAGCAAAGCACTGCCCACCGGCGCCAGAATGGAAATCCGGCCTTCGTCGGCATTGGCATCCTTGGGGTAAACCAGGGTCAGGTGATAGTCCTTGCCACTGCTTTCTTCACGGCAGTGCACACGGGAATTCATGGTCACGACATCGGCGGGCACTTCATCGTGACCAACCAGGGTATCGGCGCGATCCAGTTCGGTTTGCAGCGCGATGACGCCTGGCAGCGTGTCATCCAGGCTGTCGATCAGGCGCTCCAGACGTTGGACGTCCAGACGGGTAAGGGTGATGGAAGGTGCGGTCATGATTAAGGCAGACTCCTTTCTTCTGCACAGAAAAAGCAAAACCCCGCCAGAAAAAGGCGGGGTTTTCACGAGCCTCGATGGGTTGAGGCGTTTCTGGACACTATCACAGCTCAATAAATATACAAGTCAGGTGCGACCAAGCACTTTGTAGCCGCTGGCGAAGCCTGCGTTCGGCTGCGTAGCAGTCGTGGAATCAGGCGATAGGGTGTATCAGGAGTAACGAGCATTCAGGTTTTACGACGGCTACGCAGCCGAACGCAGGCTTCGCCAGCTGCTACAGGTCGCTTGAAGGCTTCAGGTGGCGGTCTTGCGCTGTGAGGCTTGGGCGCAGATAACCCGTCGACGTTCATCATCCGCCGAGCGCCACTCGCGGATGTCTTCGACATGGCGAAAACACCCAAGGCAGACCTTCTGCTCATCCAGCCGACACACACCGCTGCACGGCGAAGGCACCGCCGGGCTGACATTGCTGTAGAGCGGTTTGGGCGGACGAACGGGCGCAGGCTGGGTCACGATTTCACAGGCCTTCGAAATCGAGTTCGACGTCAGCTTGCTGCTTGACGATGCGCTCGAGCATTTCGCCCAACTGTTCTTCGCTCTTGTCGCACATCCAGCGCTCGCTCTCTTCGTCGTAGTCGAAGTGGAAACCACCGGAGACCGCCGCCAGCCACAGCTGACGCAGGGGCTCCTGACGGCTGAAGATCAACTGGCTGCCGTTTTCGAACTTCACGGTCAGCACACCGGCCGAGCTTTCCAGATCAATATCCAGGCCACTCTCGTCGAAAATATCTTCCAGCGTCTGCTGGGTGGCATCGACCAGATCGTGGAAACGGGCTTCAGTCAAACTCATTGCGGCAACCTCAAAAAGTGTCTGTTCACGCTCAAGCGCCGCAAGATACGGGCGAGCCCCGGTGATTGCAAAGGATAACGATCAAGGGCCGACATAGGTACATCAAACGCTGTACCTGTGGGAGCGGGCTTGCCCGCGAAGGGGCCGGCCCATTCAAAATCTTTGTTGACCGGACCACCGCTTTCGCGGGCAAGCCTGCTCCCACAAGGATTGCACCTGGCCCGCCGGCATCAGCCAAGCCCCGCCGGACGGGAGCCCCATCGCATAGGCAAGCTGCCGGGTGGCCGGTATACTCCGGCGCAATTAACGCATTTTCAAGGATTTCGCCATGAAGCGCCTGATCTCTTCCCTTGCTGCGCTCGTCGCGGTTGCCTGCCTTGTGTCGGCCTGTGGTCAAAAAGGCCCGCTGTATCTGCCAGACGAAGACCAGGACCCTGTCGAACAGGCCAAGTCCTCGCAACAGCAGCCTGCCTCCAAAGCACACAAGCACGACGTCTACCAATAAGGGAACGCCATGGACGCTTTTAATTACCGTGGCGGAGAGCTGTTCGCGGAAGGTGTGGCGCTGTCTGCCATCGCCGAACGTTTCGGCACACCGACCTACGTCTACTCTCGCGCGCACATCGAAGCTCAATATCTGGCTTACGCCGATGCGCTGGCGGGCATGCCGCACCTGGTCTGCTTTGCGGTCAAGGCCAACTCCAACCTGGGCGTGCTGAATGTCCTGGCGCGTTTGGGCGCCGGTTTCGACATCGTCTCCCGTGGTGAACTGGAACGTGTTCTGGCCGCTGGCGGCAGTGCCGACAAGATCGTGTTCTCCGGTGTCGGCAAGACCCGTGACGACATGCGTCGCGCCCTGGAAGTCGGCGTGCACTGCTTCAACGTCGAATCCACCGATGAGCTGGAGCGTCTGCAAGTGGTCGCCGCCGAACTGGGCGTTCGCGCACCGATCTCGCTGCGGGTGAACCCGGACGTCGATGCGGGCACCCACCCGTATATTTCCACCGGTCTCAAAGAGAACAAGTTCGGCATCGCCATTGCTGACGCCGAAGACGTGTACATCCGCGCCGCTCAGTTGCCGAACCTGGAAATCGTCGGTGTCGATTGCCACATTGGTTCGCAACTGACCACCCTGCCACCGTTCATCGATGCCCTCGACCGCCTGCTGGGCCTGGTCGATCGCCTCGGCGATTGCGGCATCTACCTGCGCCACATCGATCTCGGTGGTGGTTTGGGCGTGCGTTATCGCGACGAAGAACCGCCATTGGCCGGCGACTACATCAAAGCCGTGCGCGAGCGCCTCGACGGTCGTGATCTGGCCCTGGTGTTCGAGCCTGGTCGCTTCATCGTGGCCAACGCCGGCGTGCTGCTGACACAGGTCGAGTACCTCAAGCACACCGAACACAAAGACTTCGCTATCGTCGATGCCGCCATGAACGACTTGATCCGCCCGGCGCTGTACCAGGCCTGGATGGACGTGACCGCCGTGCGCCCTCGCGATACTGCGCCTCGTGCCTACGACATCGTCGGCCCGATTTGCGAAACCGGCGACTTCCTGGCCAAGGATCGTCAGTTGGCCCTGGAAGAAGGCGACCTGCTGGCTGTGCATTCGGCCGGCGCCTATGGGTTTGTCATGAGTTCCAACTACAACACCCGCGGCCGTGCCGCTGAAGTGTTGGTGGACGGTGATCAGGCAGTTGAAGTGCGTCGCCGTGAGACGGTAGCCGAGTTGTTTGCTGGCGAAAGCCTGCTGCCGGAGTAACCCCATGCTGCTGCGTTTTACCAAGATGCACGGCCTGGGCAACGACTTCATGGTCCTCGACCTGGTCAGCCAGCACGCGCATATTCTGCCCAAGCACGCCAAGCTTTGGGGCGATCGGCACACCGGCATCGGTTTTGACCAGCTGCTGATCGTCGAAGCGCCGAGCAACCCGGATGTGGATTTCCGTTATCGGATCTTCAACTCCGATGGCTCTGAAGTGGAACAGTGCGGCAACGGTGCGCGCTGTTTCGCCCGCTTCGTGCTCGACAAGCGCCTGACTGCAAAACGGCTGATTCGCGTCGAAACCAAAAGCGGCATCATCGAGCTCGATGTGCGCAGCGACGGCCAGATCAGCGTCAACATGGGCGCACCACGCCTGGTGCCGGCCGACATCCCGTTTGTCGCCCCGGAACAGGCGCTGAACTACCAGGTCGACGTCGATGGCAGTGCAGTCGAACTGGCCGCCGTGTCCATGGGCAACCCCCATGCCGTGCTGCGGGTCAGCGACGTCAACAATGCACCGGTGCATGAACTGGGGCCGAAAATCGAACATCACCCGCGCTTTCCGGCGCGGGTCAATGTCGGTTTTCTCCAGGTCATCGACCGCAGCCGCGCGCAGTTGCGCGTCTGGGAACGCGGTGCCGGGGAAACCCAGGCCTGTGGAACCGGTGCCTGCGCAGCCGCAGTGGCCGCGATCAGCCAGGGGTGGATGGATTCGCCGCTATTGATCGATCTGCCTGGCGGGCGCTTGTCCATTGAATGGGCAGGCCCTGGCCAACCGGTCATGATGACCGGCCCGGCAGTACGCGTATACGAAGGACAAGTGCGTCTTTGAGTGAGCTAAACCCATGACCGACAAGCCCCAGGTTCCCGCCCTGCAGTCCGACGAAGCCCCTAGCGAAAGCCTTGAGGCGGCGGCGATTGCCGCGTACCTGGAGGCTCATCCGGATTTCTTCGTCGAACACGAAGAATTGCTCCCGGCCATGCGCATTCCGCACCGACGTGGCGATACCATCTCGCTGGTCGAACGCCAGATGACCATCCTGCGCGATCGCAACATCGAGTTGCGCCATCGCCTTTCGCACTTGATGGACGTCGCCCGCGACAACGACCGCCTCTTCGACAAGACCCGCCGCCTGATTCTCGCGCTGATGGACGCCAGCAGCCTGGAAGACGTGGTGATCAGCGTCGAAGACAGCCTGCGCCAGGACTTCCAGGTGCCTTTCGTCAGCCTGATTTTGCTGGGTGACAATCCGATGCCGGTGGGCCGCTGGGTGACTCACGCCGAGGCGCAAACGGCCATCGGTGGCTTGCTCTCGGAAGACAAAAGCGTCAGCGGCAGCCTGCGTGAACACGAACTGGACTTCCTGTTTGGTGAGGAACAGCGCAAGCAGATCGGCTCGACCGCCGTCGTCGCGATCAGCTATCAAGGCATCCACGGCATCCTGGCCATCGCCAGCCGCGACCCGCAGCACTACAAAAGCTCGGTGGGCACCTTGTTCCTGAGCTACATCGCCGAAGTCATGGGCCGCGTGCTGCCACGGGTCAACAGCTCCCTGCGCTCGGTCCGCTGATCATGGAAAGGCAACTGGACGCTTACTGCGAACACCTGCGCAGTGAGCGACAGGTGTCGCCTCACACGCTGTACGCCTACCGCCGCGACCTCGACAAAGTGCTGGGCTGGTGCGCTAAACAGAACATCGACAGCTGGGCCGCGCTGGACATCCAGCGCCTGCGTAGCCTGATCGCCCGCCTGCATGCACAAGGCCAGTCATCGCGTAGCCTGGCGCGACTGTTATCGGCGGTGCGCGGGCTGTATCACTATCTGAATCGCGAAGGCCTTTGCGACCACGACCCGGCCAACGGTCTGGCGCCGCCCAAGGGTGAGCGTCGCCTGCCGAAAACCCTCGACACCGACCGCGCGCTGCAATTGCTGGAAGGCGCCGTCGAGGATGATTTCCTGGCGCGACGGGACCAGGCCATTCTGGAGCTGTTCTATTCCTCGGGATTGCGCCTTTCCGAACTGACCGGGCTCAATCTGGATCAGCTGGATCTGGCCGATGGCATGGTTCAAGTGCTCGGCAAGGGCAGCAAGACCCGCTTGCTGCCTGTGGGTAAAAAGGCTCGCGAAGCGCTGGAACAGTGGCTGCCGTTGCGGGCCATGACCAACCCTGCGGACGACGCGGTGTTTGTCAGCCAGCAAGGCCGGCGCCTCGGCCCCCGGGCCATTCAGGTGCGGGTCAAAGCTGCCGGCGAGCGCGAGCTGGGGCAAAACCTGCACCCGCACATGCTGCGACACTCCTTTGCCAGCCACTTGCTCGAGTCCTCGCAGGATCTGCGCGCGGTGCAGGAATTACTTGGCCACTCGGACATCAAGACCACCCAGATCTACACCCACCTGGACTTCCAGCACCTGGCCACGGTTTACGACAGCGCCCATCCACGGGCCAAACGCATGAAAGGCGACGACTCATGACCCTGCAATTGATCACCTTCGACCTCGACGACACCTTGTGGGACACCGCCCCGGTGATCCTCAGCGCCGAAGCCGTATTGCGTGAATGGCTGACCGAGCATGCGCCGAGCCTTGGAGCGGTGCCGGTGGAGCATTTGTGGGCGATCCGCGAGCGAATCCTGGGCAATGAGCCAGGCCTCAAGCACCGCATCAGCGCGTTGCGTCGCCGCGTGTTGTTCCATGCACTGGAAGAGGCCGGTTACGACCATGACCAGGCAAACGATCTTGCCGATAAAAGCTTCGAAGTGTTTTTGCATGCGCGACATCAGATCAACGTGTTCCCTGAAGTCGAGCCGACGCTGCAGATGCTGGCCAAACATTACGCCTTGGGCGTGGTCACTAATGGCAATGCCGATGTGCGCCGATTAGGGCTGGCGGATTACTTCAAGTTTGCCTTGTGCGCCGAAGACATCGGCATCGCCAAACCCGATGCACGCCTGTTTCATGAAGCACTGCAACGCGGAGGGGCCACACCCGAGACGGCGGTGCATATCGGCGATCATCCGGGTGATGACATTGCTGGCGCGCAGCAGGCGGGGATGCGAGCGATCTGGTTCAACCCGACCGGAAAAGCCTGGGAAGCCGATACGGCACCGGATGCGCAGATTCGCAGCCTGACTGAATTGCCGGCGTTGTTGGCCCTGTGGAACTCCCGACACTAACCCGGAAATCACACCAGCCCAAGATACTTGTACCACCCATGAAAAAGCCCGCAGCGACGGCGGGCTTTTTCAGCAAGCAAGTGGCAGGCGCTTAGATAGGCCGGCTGCCGTACTTGTTATCAGGCTTCTTGGGAGGATCGGCGACCACGTTGGCCTCCACTTCCTGCACCTTGCCGCCCTTGGCCAAAAACTCTTCCATGGCCCGCGCGAGAGCATCGCGCTCCTTGTTTTTGGCTTCAACGCTCGGCAGCTCATCGACCGATACCGCAGCCTTGGCTTTGCCTTTTGCAGTCGGAACGGGCGCATCACCGCCATCGTCTTCAGCGACGTCTTCGGCCGCTGCTTCCAGACCTTCTTCGGTTTCGTCGTCGTCGCCTACTTCGAGGTCGTCGTTTTCCAGATCATCGTCGCTCATGTTCTACCTCATGACTCTTGCGAAAAGCAGATTAGTTATAGCCCAGCTTTACCGTCTGTCGACAGTCGCCGGAAAAATTCAATAACCGCTGGTGACCAGCGGTTCATGCCTCTTCACCGTGCACGGTGGCAAGGACTTTACGGGCACCGCCAAAATCACGGTGCTCGCCCAGATAAACGCCTTGCCAGGTACCCAACGCCAGTCGGCCTGCCGAGATCGGCAAACTGAGCTGACAGCCAAGCACGCTGGCCTTGAAGTGCGCCGGGAGGTCGTCCAGGCCTTCGTCGTTATGCTCATAGCCGTCTGTTCCTTGTGGGATCAGACGATTGAAAAACCGTTCGAAGTCGCGACGTACCGCCGGATCGGCGTTCTCGTTGATGGTCAACGACGCCGAGGTATGCTGTAGCCACAAATGCAACAGACCGACCCGACACGCCTTGAGTTCAGGCAGGCCGGCGAGTAACTCGTCCGTTACCAGATGAAAGCCCCGGGGCCTTGCCCGCAGAGTAATCAGAGTCTGTTGCCACATACAGTTCTCCGCACGTTCGGGGCGCATTCTAGCGCGCTCTGGGAAAAAACAAAGGCCCTAATATTCCTTCAATCATGTAAGCCATTGGCCGCAGAAAAACGCCCGTCGTAAACAAACCTGAACGTGTACGAAAAAACCTTTCAGCAGCTCCTCCACTGACAAATTCCGGACAAAAAAATGCCCGGCAAGCCGGGCAAGTTTTTTAGACGCGTACTTACACGTTGTAGCCGCGTTCGTTGTGAAGTGCCAGGTCGATGCCCACCGCTTCTTCTTCTTCGTTGATCCGCAGGCCCATCACCGCATCCACTACCTTGAGGATGACGAACGTGGCGATGGCGGTGTAAATCACGGTGAAGCCTACGCCTTTGCACTGAATCCACACTTGTGCGGCGATGTCGGTCACGGTGCCGAAGCCACCCAGGGACGGTGCAGCGAACACACCGGTCAGGATCGCGCCGAGGATACCGCCGATACCGTGTACACCGAAGGCGTCCAGGGAGTCGTCATAGCCGAGTTTGCGTTTCAGGGTCGTGGCGCAGAAGAAGCACACCACGCCTGCTGCCAGACCGATGATCAGCGAACCCATCGGGCCGACGGTGCCGGCAGCCGGAGTAATTGCCACCAGACCGGCGACCACACCCGAGGCGATACCCAGCGCGCTTGGTTTGCCGTGGGTGACCCACTCGGCGAACATCCAGCCCAGTGCAGCGGCAGCGGTTGCGATTTGGGTAACCAGCATCGCCATACCGGCAGTGCCGTTGGCGGCAGCCGCGGAACCGGCGTTGAAGCCGAACCAGCCGACCCACAACATGGCCGCGCCCATCAGGGTGTAACCGAGGTTGTGCGGAGCCATCGGAGTGCTCGGGAAGCCTTTACGCTTGCCCAGTACCAGGCACGCTACAAGCCCTGCAATACCGGCGTTGATGTGCACCACGGTGCCACCGGCGAAGTCCAGCACGCCCCAATCGCCCAACAGCGAACCCGGACCGCTCCAGACCATGTGCGCGATTGGCGCATAAACCACGGTGAACCACAGGCCCATGAAGACCAGCATCGCGGAGAACTTCATCCTCTCAGCGAACGCACCGACGATCAGCGCCGGGGTGATGATCGCAAAGGTCATCTGATAGGTGACGAAAACCGCCTCAGGGAACAGCGCTGCAGGCCCGGTAATGCTCGACGGTGTGATACCGGCGAGGAAAGCCTTGGCGAGACTGCCGACAAAGGAGTTGTAGTTGACGACGCCTGCTTCCATACCTGTCGTGTCAAACGCCATGCTGTAGCCATAAAGGAACCACAGGATAGTGACCAGACCGGTGATGGCGAAGCACTGCATCATCACGGAAAGAATGTTTTTGGACCGGACCATGCCACCGTAGAACAGCGCGAGGCCGGGAATGGTCATGAACAGCACGAGGGCTGTCGAGGTCAGCATCCAGGCGGTGTCGCCGGAGTTCAGGACTGGAGGTGCCACCGGATCTGCCGCCAAAGCCAGGCCGGGCATTACGATGGACAACAGGGCTCCAAGCCCTGCGAATTTACGCAGAGTCATATTGTTTTCTCCTGGGGCGTTGGGTTTGTGGCGGCTTAAATCGCGTCGGTATCGGTTTCGCCGGTACGGATGCGAATCGCCTGTTCCAGATTCACCACAAAGATCTTGCCGTCACCGATCTTGCCGGTGTTGGCGGCCTTGGTTATCGCCTCGATAACCCGGTCCAGATCCTTGTCATCAATGGCGACATCGATCTTCACCTTGGGCAGAAAATCGACCACGTACTCCGCGCCGCGATACAGCTCGGTGTGACCCTTCTGCCGACCGAAGCCTTTGACTTCAGTAACGGTAATGCCCTGCACGCCGATCTCGGACAGCGACTCGCGTACGTCGTCCAGTTTGAACGGCTTGATGATGGCAGTGACTAGCTTCATGAAAACTCTCTCCCGAATTGGTGGACTTGCCCCAGGAAAACAAACCCGACTCAAGTCTAAGCGCAGTGCCTGGCTTTGTAACGCATCGTCGGCCTTGGATGCCCGTCCGACCCCAGCTAACCACCCCGTACGAAACACTTCCCCCGTTTCGCCTGGCGCACTGCATTCGTCACAGCGACTGCATCAGTGCATGGGTTAACAGTCACTAAGCAGAAACCTTGCCATCTCGCCAAAACCTACTGAATTCAATCCCTTGGCCAATACTGCAAGCCACCGCCCTTAATTACTCCGGAACTAACGCACAACAACAGTGCGTCACCGTCCGTCCGCATGCGCGAAAAGCGTGCGCTGGTTGCCAGTCGAAATTGACTATAGACACTGCGTGATACACTGCCCGCCATTGTTTCCAGGACACTCATCATGCTCGCGCCCAAAGACTTCCTCGACGCCCTGACAGGCACCGCCTCCCGCCTCTTCAGCGGCGAAACCCCGCTGCCGAAAAGCGAAATCGAAAGCCAGTTCAAGGCGTTGTTGCAGAGCGGTTTCAGCAAGCTCGACCTGGTCAGCCGGGAAGAATTTGATAGTCAGATGGTTGTGCTGGCTCGCACCCGTGCACGGCTGGAAAGTCTTGAGGCGAAAGTGGCGGAGCTGGAAGCGAAGCTGAATCCGCCGGCTGAGTAACGCCCCAAGCCCCCCCCTGTGCAATGCGATCCCCTGTGGGAGCGGGCTTGAACTGGCCTAATAATTTCGGACACCTCTTAAGGGCGATATGATTTCGCCAACTTGGAGGCTCCATGAACGAAAGAAAGGTCTATACGCGCGAGTTCAAGCTTCATGCTGCCAGCATGGTGCTTGATGATAACTGCCCGGTTTCAGATGTTTGTGCATCGCTGGATATCGGGCCCACCGCTTTACGGCGCTGGGTCGATCAGGTTCGTAAGGAACGTGAAGGGCAGCCAGTCAAAGGCACCAAGGCAATCACCGAAGATCAGCGCCAGATCCAGGAACTAAAAGCCAAGATCAAGCGCATGGAGATGGAAGCCGATATCCTAAAAAAGGCTACCGCTCTCTTGATGTCGGATCCCGATCGTTTTCGATGATCGCACCGTCCGAAAGCTCGCCCCCGACCAGCGTCAAACCGCACGAATGCTCATCCACGGCGTCATCGAAAACACCCTGCTGATCAGCGAATCCGGCGTCTACGCATTACTGATCTACCACTACTGCCCCGAACACCGCGGTCTGCGCGAATGGCTGACTCACGAAGTAGTTCCAACCCTAAGAGACGCTCAACAATCCACCTCAACCGAACGCCCGATCCTGAGCCTGCTGAACTGGCCGCAGATGTCGTTGAGTTTGCTGCACTGGAATAACCAGCCGTGGATTCGGTTGCAGGATGTGCCACACGTACTACCGGACCAAGAACGATCACACCGCGCAGTGAACGAACCATGGTGGAAGCGTGCTTCGCGAGTACTCCAATCGTTTTGAGCTTCCGAAGCTCAACCACGGCCAATTTCGGCGATCCGCACATCGTGGGTCGATTGCAGATTCAGCCAGAATTCGATTGTGGTGTTCAGGTGAATGGAAAGCTTCTTGGCTAGTTCAGGGCCGACACGGATGTTCTGCGCCATCAACTCACGCAATTAAAACGGGGACATCCGCACCCGGCCCTGAAGATCAGCCACCGAAATACCCCACGGCTCAAGAAACTCCTTCTCAAGGATTTCGCCGGGATGAATCGGCCGCATTCCATTTGTGTTCATTTCCCCTCCTGAGGGTTTGATCTGCTGTGATCATAAGCAGCTCCCTCGAGCGCACAAGAGCGCCCGTGCGCTTTGGCCGACGTCCCTCATGTATCTCGGCACAGTCCTACAAAACCAACGTCCATGCAGCGGATTGCACCCAGTACCAGCCCCGACGCAACCTTTGTAGCAGCTGGCGCAGCCTGCGTTCGGCTGCGCAGCAGTCGTAATCAAAGTACACGGTGTGTCAGGTAAACTTTGCCTGTCGAATTTACGACTGCTGCGCAGCCGAACGCAGGCTGCGCCAGCTGCTACAGATCATGCGAACCTGCAATATCTTGCGAAGATTTCCCACCTCTCCAGCCAGACTCCACGACTACCCTTCAAAAACCCGCAGGAAGCGGCCCCCGTACCACTCAAGGAACGACCATGTCCCTCTCCATCGTCCACAGCCGCGCCCAAATCGGCGTGGATGCGCCTGCCGTTACCGTTGAAGTCCACCTGGCCAACGGTTTGCCATCCCTGACCATGGTCGGTTTGCCGGAGGCGGCGGTGAAGGAAAGCAAGGACCGCGTACGCAGCGCGATCATCAATTCCGGACTGCAATTCCCGGCGCGGCGCATCACGTTGAATCTCGCCCCGGCGGATTTGCCCAAGGACGGTGGCCGGTTTGATCTGGCGATTGCCTTGGGGATTCTGTCCGCCAGTGTGCAGGTGCCGACGTTGACGCTGGATGATGTGGAATGCCTGGGAGAGCTCGCGCTCTCGGGCGCTGTACGAGCCGTGCGTGGGGTATTGCCGGCGGCATT
Organism: Pseudomonas sp. OV226; assembly: GCF_003148705.1. Classification (NCBI taxonomy): domain Bacteria; kingdom Pseudomonadati; phylum Pseudomonadota; class Gammaproteobacteria; order Pseudomonadales; family Pseudomonadaceae; genus Pseudomonas; species Pseudomonas sp. OV226. Next base: position 425,327 of record NZ_QGGS01000004.1, read on the forward strand.
GGCGGCGCGTAAGGCCGGGCGGTCGCTAATGGTGCCGCGGGCAAATGCCGAAGAGGCATGCCTTGCCTCAGGGCTTAAGGTGATCGCGGTGGATCATTTGCTGGAAGCGGTCGCGCATTTTAATGGGCACACACCGGTCGAGCCTTACGTTTCCAATGGTTTGCTCTACGCCAGCAAACCCTATCCCGACCTCAATGAAGTGCAGGGACAACTCTCGGCCAAACGCGCCTTGCTGATTGCCGCGGCAGGGGCACATAACCTGTTGTTCAGCGGGCCGCCGGGGACTGGGAAAACGTTGTTGGCCAGCCGTCTTCCGGGATTGTTACCGCCACTGGCTGAAAATGAGGCACTGGAGGTCGCGGCAATCCAGTCAGTTTCCAGTTGCGTGCCCTTGAGCCATTGGCCACAACGACCGTTCCGCCAACCTCATCACTCAGCCTCCGGGCCGGCATTGGTTGGCGGCGGTTCGAAACCGCAACCTGGCGAAATCACCCTCGCCCACCACGGCGTACTGTTCCTCGACGAACTCCCGGAATTCGATCGCAAGGTATTGGAGGTGTTAAGGGAGCCGCTGGAATCCGGCCATATCGTGATTTCCCGGGCCAAGGACCGTGTGAGATTCCCCGCCCGCTTTCAATTGGTCGCGGCGATGAATCCTTGTTGTTGCACAGGTAACATGGCGGGGCTTAGAGACAGGCGCTACATGCATTTGCATGGACATCACAAACGGTGACGGGATATTGGATGGCAACCTTAGAAACGATTAACTATCAGAGAAAGCGCGCGGACCTCAGAGAGAGCGAGGTGGTATGGGCGAACGCAGATGACAAAGAAGGCATACCCCTACCCCAAATTTGCTGGGCTGATGGTTCGCCCTGGAGAGAGCCAAATCTATGGGCCACACAGCGCTGTGAATTGCGAACCATCACGAGGAAAACCATCATCTCAACGATGACGCATCTACACGCATACGCTAAGTGGCTCGAAAGTGAACAGATCGCGTGGTTCCATTTCCCTGCCCGAGAACAAGACCGCTGCCTGATTCGCTTTAGGGGCTTTTTAGTTGCTTTGGTCGATAGGGGTGAGTTAGCTCCATCAACCGCGCAACAGCGCATGGCAAGAGTCATTAGGTTCTACAGATGGGCTGTAATCTCAGGCCTGATCGCCTCAGATTGGCCCATGTGGACCGATAAGGCTGTGGGAGTAAGGCTAGTCGACAAATTTGGGCTAGAGCGAACAATGTCCGTTGAAAGTACCAACTTGAGTATTCCAAACAAGAAGTCTTCATTTACAAAGCTCGAAGATGGTCTAATTCCTGTTCCTGCCGCAGAAGTCCCAAACATCATCACAGCCGCTGAGGAATGGGCGAGCGAAGAACTCTCTCTATTAATACAGTTAGGGTTTGGAACAGGAATGCGCATCGGCACACTTATAGACCTTAGGGTTGCAACGATCAGTCGCGCAACACCCTCGCCAACTTTAGAGGGGTTCTATTGCTTGGCAGTAGGCCCAGGTGCGCACCCACCCGTTGCGACAAAGTTCGGGGTAACAGGTCAGGTTCTAATAAACAAAGGGGATCTCGAAAAACTTAAATCTTATATTTACAGCGGCCGCCGACTAAAAAGAGTAGCTCTGGCTAGGAAGGAAAATTCAAACCTAGTGTTTCTCTCTAGATTTGGAGCCCCATATGCAACAATCGACGGAGCAAAATCGATAAACGTTGAACTGGGGAGGCTCAGAAGTAAAGGATTGAGTGAAGGCATCTATGCTTTCAGTGGCTTTCATTTCCACCGCACTAGATGCACATTTGCTACTGAATTAGCGCGCGCCGCACTAAAGCATCTTACTGTAAGCGACGCCATAACCCTAGTAAAGGGAGCGTTGTTGCACAAGGATGAAAAAACAACCTTAGGATACATCAAATTCATAGAGTCCCACGCTGAAATGAGTGCTTTAGCGAACGAGTTCACCCGAAAATTTCTAGGTATCATGAGGATCGATGAGCAAAACTATGGAGAATAAATACCTCAAACTCGATTTTCCATCTATGGCGTACGGCACTCATGAATGGCCATATGACTTCATCGTCTTAACTCGGCTAGGTGGCGCGATCACACCAAGGAACCTGTATCCGCAGATTATGCACAGGGAAAGCGATCAAACCCGAACTCTCCGGCGCCTCCCTTTTGTCAAACTGCTTCATGAGAGTATTCTTAGCGACCTGGCTAGGGGACTTCGGCAACCGACGATTTTCTCACGAATCCGTGCCATTTTAATCTTCTATGCTTGGGCAGATTCCAAGGCCGAAGATATTACCTATGATAATGTCGATACTATATTCAGTGCCTGGACTGAGGAACTGCTGCATAGAGTCAAGGTAGTAAAAGATTTGAAGCACATGACTGCGTACCGATACGCTAAGGTTTTAGATCTTTATATTGCACGAATTCAGAATACTAGAGTAGGTCCTTTACACAAGACAAGGCTTTCTGCCGAAAGTCAAAAAAAACGCGTCTTGGGCACACAGGCAGATAAGCAGAATCTCCAGCAATCATTTGATTATGGCCATTTACTCTTAGAACTATCTGACAAGTTAAGCTATGAATCGATAACCCAACCACTGCCTCTATTTATACACTTAACTAGTGGCCAAGTATTGGAGGAATGGTCGGGTTACCCTAAGCCCATTGGTCCCAGACCAGGAACGAGCAAAGAAGGGACAAAATATCGGTATAGGCACAGGAGTAAAAGAACTGATGCTGACCTAAGCCTTAAAACAAGGTTGCCGCTTGTTAATCTTCGCGTAGAAATTGAGATCTTAATTTTTATATCGCAAACAGGATTGAACCTTACTCAGGCTTGTAAAATGAAACGCGGAACCTTCAGATACCAAACCGTAAATCATGAGCTTGATGTGTTCAGGGTATTTAAAGGTCGCAAGCAGGGCGAGGTTGAATTCAGAATATATAAAGAGTACAGGATAATTTTCGAGCGTTATCTAGAGTGGCTTGATAAAATTCTCTCCGAAGAAGACGAAAGGCTTTTTCCATTTTTCCCGAAATATCAAATTCCCTCTATTCACTTCACGCCTAGCTTTCACGCGATAATTTTTAGATGTAAACAATTGGGCGTAAAATATTTCCCGCCATCCGCGTTGCGAAACACACGCGCAAATTGGATTTTAAGAAGAAGCCGAGATCCTAACCTGACAGCGGAGATGAGCCAACATACGGCCAAGACCCTTATTCATGTATATGAAAAACCCCATCATCAATCCGCCGCAGCGGAAATTTCAAACTTTCATCGGTCGGTTGAGTCGTTAACCACTCCTCCCAGTCCCGGAGCATGTGCAAGCCTCAGCCTTGAGTTCCTCCAAGTTTCGGATGCGCACAAAGACTCCCCTCAAGCGGACTGCATCAATGCGGCGGGCTGTTTATTCTGTTCATTTCATCGGGATGTAGATAGCTTTGACTATGCATGGTCATTGATGACATACAGAGCACTAAAAGTTCGCGAAATTGAAAGGTTTCGCGGAGCGAGGAGCAATATAGGAGAGCATCCGACCAAACTTTTAATTGACAGGATTACAGAAAGACTTGAGCGTTTCTCTTTGGGCAGCGCTACTCGCAAGGATTGGAAACATGAAGCCGAGATCAGAATACGAGAGGAACGATTCCATCCTATGTTTGCCGGAATTATCGAACTAATGGAGATATCCTTTGCATAGTGGCCCAGAGTTTGGAAACCTAGCTTTAGACCATGTAATGGTAAATCCTGAGGCCGCAAACTTCGGGCCGCCTGAGTGGCCGCCGAGCCGGAGTTTTCCTGTGGTAGTCGATACGAACGGCGAGGTTATTAGTAGATTTGAAGATTCCATATGGAATGTCACGATCTGGATCGGCTACATCTTCAACTTGAATTTTGGAGATGGACGCCGACGAAAAGATGATTTTGGAAATACTCCAACAAATAGCCTAACACTAAAATTAATAGTAATTTGGTGGCTTTACCGCAGGGGTAAAACACGGACACCAAGGCGCTTGATTGATGTATTCACATCGATTCGGCCGGTGTTTGTGTTCTGTTCTAAACAGAATATTAACGTAACCGACCTATCCCGCTACCCGCTAGTATTAGAAGAACTAGCGAAACATATTTCATCCAATTCCGCGAAGGATTTTATACTTTTATGCCATCAAATTTGGGAAAGCCGAGAAAATCTCGGTTTTCATGTGCTCTCCCCTACTGATTTACAAAATCTCTCTAAGAACATCGTTAATACACCTAAAGGGCAGACAGCCTATATCCCACCAAGAATATGGAGTTATCAAGTCTCAAGACTCAAGGCTTGTCTCGATGACTTCAATCAGCATTCCGAGCAAATTATTAAATGTTACGAATTTTGTATTGACGCCTACGTGCATAATGCGGGCTCTCTAGCAAAAGCATGCTCCCAAAATTTTTCCGCTCAGTTAAGGCCATTTAGCATAAACAATCTACGGCATGAGGATAGATATCCTCATGCGATATTCCACGGACCATTCATAGAAACTGCCAAAAAATTTGGAATCTACAGCTTACTCGATCGGTGGATCCCCAACCTTGAGAAAGGCGGTGCGGCGGCATTCTCAAGCTATTTCAACTTGGTCAGCCTCGTGGGAAATGCTTACATTATCAATTTTTCTTTGATGCGTTTTGAAGAGGTTTTTTCTTTGAAGGCCAGTTCACTCACGATAGAACGTGATGAAGATATTGGCGAAGATATATATATGTTAACTGGCGTGACAACAAAAACCGTAAAAGATGATGATGCAAGGTGGATCACCGCTCCATCTGTGAAAACAGCGATAGTTGCCCTTTCGATAATTGCAAACCTTCGAATCAAAGCACTGATCGCCAATCCTGAGACGCCTTGCAATAAAAATTACACCGAGGAGCCTTATCTATTCCAACGACCTTCTGAACCTTGGAGAAGGAAATCTAAGGGGCTTGAATATACCCAAGACATCCGTCCAAAAATTTCATCTTATGTTGCGACGCTTCAGACAAACACCAAGCTTTTTGACCCTGAGAAAATGAAGGTAACAGCCAAAGACCTACAAATCGCCTTACTTGTAACCCCGACACTTGACCCGACTGATTTCGCTATAGGTAAAGTATGGCCATTGGGGTGGCATCAGCTACGAAGGACAGGTGCAGTTAACATGACTGGATCGGGCCTGGTTAGCGACAGCTCTCTTCAATATCAACTAAAACATGCTACTCGCGCCATGTCACGATATTATGGTAGCGGATACTACCATTTGAAATTCGGACTGAATGGCTCATCGACAAATGAATATATTAAAACAGTCTACGAGATGATGGCTAAGGAACTGTTACTGGTGACCTCTCCTCGTTTTATTAGCCCCCATGGGGATAAGCGAAAAGAGCAGTTGACTTCTTTTATCTCAGAGAAAGACCACATCGCTTTAGCCCGGGACGCGAAGAAAGGCTTGATTAACTATAGGCCAATGTTTTTGGGTGCTTGCATGAATGATGGCCCTTGTGAATACGGAGGCTTTGAACATGTGGCACGCTGTGGAGGAGGCGGTGGATCAGCATGCGAATCGGCGCTCTATGATAAACAAATGCTTCCAAGAATCATGGCATTGAGGACGCATATTGATGCTCGTATAGCTTGCGCTGAACCAGGGACCCCATTAGATACTTCATTAAAACAACAAATACTTGCAGTGGAGAATGCAATTAATGTCATTACGATCTCCTGACACACCAAAAATCGGCCGAGCAGAGGCTGCATTTACTGCGGCCTTCGAGAGGCTAAAGCTTAATGTGCCTAAACTTCTTCCGAAAGGTTCCCCGGTAACTCAGAATAATGTATCCAGAGAGGCAGGTCTTGACCCTTCCGCATTAAAGAAATCACGTTTTCCTTCCCTGATTGCGCAGATCCAAGATTGGGTTGAAGAAAGCGCGCGGCCCGCGCAAGCAGGGCAATCACAGCGCAGTAACCGTCGTAATCTGCAAGAGAGATTTCTCGCAATTAAAGCACAGCGCGATAACGCTCTGAGCCTATTAGCGAGTGCTGACGCACTGATACTGGAATTGCTTCAAGAGAACGCCCGGCTTCAGGCAGGCAGGCCTCCCAGTAACGTAAGCCCCTTTCGAGCGGGGGTAAACTAACAACCGTGTGTCAGGTGCATAATTGCATGGCCTTGGACACCCTTTTGTATTTTGGTTTGACTTATCAATCGCCGTAGTGATGACCGATAGAGAACGACCTGAAGCTTATGGTGGGGACGGGAAGAAGTCCTGCGCAGCGTCCGGGCTGTCACGCCCACCTCAGCGGCTATCCGCCGATGTCACTGACGAAAATCGAAGTCGAGTTGCGCAAAGAATTGCTTTTGGAAACGCTGCGAGGTCGGTACGACAAAGAGGTGAGACAACCTGACTACTAATAGACGCCCAAGCACCGAACCTTGTTCGCCCTCGAAGGCGGGTACCACTTACGGCCCGGCTTATCTTGACCGTGAAGGCAAAAAAATATGTTTGCCGAGGTCGATACCGACCATTGCTAACTTGCTCATTATGATGGCCTCCGAAATAAAAACACCCTGCGAAAACGTATCCCTCGCAGGGTGTCGGGGGTGACCATCTCATTAACTCCCCACTCTTATCGTGCTATTAGTCATAAATATAACCGTTTGCCTATCCCTTATATTCGTAAGGGTAAGGTGTATGCCTGCGGACATCGCAAGCCATTGAAGTTGAGGCCGATTAGGAGAGTTTGATATGTCCATGTGGGAACGTATTTAATATTGGAAAATGCATCACTCTGTCCATAGATGCATCGTTAAAAACTACAGCCTCCGGTCGAGCATAGAACAGAAGCTGGCCACGGTCGAAGGCCGCTATCTCGCCGGAAGATACTTGCGGCGAGAGCTATTTTTACGGCAGCTGTTCAGGCGCGCGCATTGTGGACACCAAGTGCCTTGCGTAACGTAGGCAGGGGCCGCTAGCCAGGAGTGCCCCATACTGCACAACCACTTCAATTTGCTTTGTGAATTAACATAACGCTCCGACAGGCATCGACCTCCACGATCCTGAGCCATGGCTTGCATCGCTTCAATGGTGCCGCGCCGATGGCCGCTAACACACTGACGACACCAGTGGCCTAATCGGATATTAGCGGCAGTGGCGTCCCATATATGGCCTAGTGCACAGCGCATGGTGAGTCGCCCCCGGAGGCCGTTATAGGCTGGAGACAAGCAGCCCCCCCCACGCAGCTGAGCGAGGGCCTGCATGGCTTCAATATTGCTGCGTTTGCTGTCGCGATCACACTGGGGACACCAGCAGCCACTTATTATGTTAGTCGGTGCAGAATTCCAGGTATGGCCCTGCTCGCAACGCCAGGTGAGCTGCGTGAGGATGTTGACGTAGCTTGAGGACAAACACTCGCCACCACGCGCTCGGGCAACGGCCTGCATCTGCTCCAGGGTGTAGCGATGAGGATCTTGGGCACAGATTGCGCACCAATGCCCGCGCAGGATTATGCGAGGAGCCACCTCCCAGCGATGCCCTTTGGCACACTCCCAGATCAAGGCGCTTTTACGATCGACATAGACCTTGGACAAACAACGACCGCCGCGTTGGCTTGCAAGCTGCTGCATGGCTTCCAGCGTACTGCGCTGATTTAAGTGACCACATGTCGGGCACCAAGTCCCATTGCTTTTGATATTCCCCAATGACGCCTGCCAGCGGTGCCTCTGCGCGCACTGCCACTCCATGGGGGCATGAAGTGATTCAAAGTGGGTCGAAAGACAGTGCCCCTCTCGCTCACTCGCCAGACGTTGCGCTTCCTCCAGGCGCAAGTTGCGTCGCTGAAATCGCGCACAGACGGAACACCAGCGGCCCTTAATAGTGTCGGGAGCGGTGGCCAGCCACTCATGACCGTGCGCACAGCGCCAGGACAGTGGCTTACGGTAGGTATCGGACAGGCACCATCCTCCGCGTGAGATGGCCAGTTGCTGCATGCTTTCGATGGTTCTAGGAACGTGTTCGGCCATGATCTTGAGGAGGGTTGATAGGTATTGAGTGCCCCCTTTTATTGCAAGTCGGGGAACCATTGTTGCTTCGTGAGCGAAACACGATTCACAGCTGACCCCGCCTGTCGGACGTCCATAGCGTTTCGGTAGCCCTCTCGACGATTGTGTAACGTTAGTCCTGAATCAACGGCGCTTGAATCCTTTTGTATCTGAGTCAGGACTCTACCAGTGGCGGGCTCCCTTCCTTTTGTTTCAAGCGTTGTAGCTATGCCATGAACTCAGCGCTTAATAACAAGCTCTCGGGTATTCAAAGAGTCCCATTAGAGGCGTCCACTACCATGAAAAGGGGGGCGTAAATCGGCAGGCGTTGCCCCCCACCATTTCAGGAAGTAGAGGAAATTACACTGCCTACAGTTCGTGACTCATTTACTCTCTTTAGCGACGGTACCGAGCGCGGCGTCCTTTACTAGATAACGGCCTTCTACATCACTCAACACTTTCAGACTATTGCGAGCCATCACCACACCCACTTCTACCTCTTGTTTGAGGTAGATGACTTCGCCGGCCTTCACCGTGACGGTCATGTCTGCCCAGTTTTCAGCTTTGGAACTGATAACATGTTGCCCAGGCGACACATAGAAGTAGATATATTGGTTACCTCGATTGTAACCCATTTCCGAATCAGCCTCTTTGTCATCAAGGAAGACATTAAAACGCACCATCATCCCAGCATTACTGGGGCGGACAACGTACACCAACCCTTTATCAGCAATTGGAGGCTTGGGTAGTGAGTACTGCGCCACTTCGGCTTGCATTTTTTCCATCGAAGGGGCCGATGCACAGCCATACAGCAATCCTAGAGAGAGAGCTACAATGGCCTTGCAGAGAGCTTTGATCATGTAAACGGTCCTTGCAGAGTTATGGTTGTTTGTTATTAAGAGTTCAGGAGGTAGCACAACACCGGCACGAGGCCGGTGTCAGAACAAGCAAAAACTACGTTTATGTGCAGCGACTAAAAGCCAAACGAAGCGCTGCACCAATTTCACGCGGGGAACTGTTAGAAGAGATAACGACATAGTCTTTTTCAGTTATCCCCTTTCCACTCCACGCCTCTAGCTTTTCGTGATGACTGGGGCGAATAGTTATCTGACCACTTTGGCATTCGATACTGCACTTTCTCATGTCTTTAAATAACGCACGCTTAGTCTTGTAGCCATATCGTTCCAGAGTACTGTCAACCCATTTATCATATCGTTGATTGGTTAACTCGTAGTCGTATAAATCCATATCAAACGTAGCTTCAGGATGAATCCAAACATCCTTACGCGGCTCGGGAAGCACAAATCGGCTATGGGCCAACGCATCCAATATCGCAGCACCTAACTCTTGATCAGTGATTTCAGGGCTGGCGTAGTGTTCAACACCTTTTGGATCCGCTCGGCTACTCCGATAGCCGGAATAAGTTTTAACGTAAATAAACTCCTTGTTGACTCCTGCATCCGCCCAGGCTGTTTTCTCGACATTATTCATCTTAATTCACCTTGGTGATTTTTACCGTAATGCCTTTGCTTTGACCATATTCAATCGCTTTATTGATTTGAACCCATTGAGCGTTAGTCGTGGCTTTAGGAATGGCAACTTGTAATTCCCGAGCAGTAATTTGGCTTGAGTTAACTGTCACCCCCTTCAAGCCAGACTCAACAAAGTTAGCAGCAGCATCAATATTCCCTTTGAGCGACGAATATACTTGGCTCGGATTAGCAATTTTGGCAGCAGTCGTCGTATCAAGTGTTTTGGCACTGGTTGCTATTCCAGTGGTCTCGTCAAAAAAATCAAACGTCTTGAAGTTCGGTGGTAGTCGAGATCCTGCTGGCAGTTGCGTTCCCAAGTAATCCTCCCAAGGCAATCCTTGACTTTGGATACCCTTACCCCACGCAATCCCTGTTGTGGCCTGGTCTACTGCTCCTGCTGCGCCAGCAGCTTTTGTCGCTGCCGCCCTCTCCGCCGCTGCAAGTGCCGCCGCACCGCCAATGAGGGCACCGCCGATGACGCCCGATTCTCCCAAGAATGGCTGCAACCATGCATCGTGAGCCACACGCTCTTCGTCGTGGTTGATGCTCTGAAAGTGCTCAAGAACGTCTTTCTCAGCATCATTCAACGTGAAAGAATTGAGCAACGAATCGAGTTTAGCAGAGCCGTCTTCAACAGCCGCGTATTGATCGTAACACGCACCTTCCCCCCCTTTTTTGCAGTCATTCAGTCCCGCACCGGTTTTGCTGTCGTTCAGGGCTTGATATTTATCCTGCACCTGGCCACGGCACGCCACTGGATCGGGATTGGCACGGCAACCCACCAACTCTTGGGCCAGCTTATCCACTTCGTCATGCTGCAAATAATTATTAACAGCCGCCTGTTGCGCCACCCAGCCTGCTTTCTCCTGATCCTTGGCGCTCCCACCGGCCGCCGCAGCCACGGTCATCCCAACCAACTGGGACGTCATCGCGACTACACGAGCATGGGCATCTCCAGGGAAGATCTGGTTGCCGACCATTTCAAGCAGCGCCTCGTTAGCACCCGCTGCCAACGCCGCCGTGCGGAAGTCGCCCCCCGCAGCTTCGCCGATCAATCCCCCAACGAGGGCGTGCACTGCTACCTTCGTCGCCAAACCACTGCCGTTCAACGCATTGCCTACGTTCTGGTAGAGGTAGCCACTGAGCGCATCAGCGGCCATCATCACCGCGGCCTGAGCTAGGTTGTCCTTGAATTTCCCGCCTTGAAGAACGGTTTTCAGCGCGGAGTTGACCGCCAATTGCAGGGCAATATCGGCATTGCCGATACCACCACTCACCCCGGCGATGACATAACCTTTGAGGCTGTCGCTGGAAGTGACATCTTTAGCTACAGCCCCCAAATTGCCACGATTGTTGACCGTGCTGGTGGCCGCCTTGGTAGCCACTGCTGCGGCGACCGAGTTGGCTGCAATGCCGCCGGCACTGTCCGCAGCCGCCCCAACCAAAGTACTGCCGGCGCCCCAGGTCAGGTAGGTAACAAGAATCGCAATAGCCAGTTGCGCTGCTGGACCAAGCCCGGAATTGTCGTACTTGAAGGAGTCATGCACCTCCTGTACCTGCCGCCAATCCACATCCCCACGCGCTTCCGCGTCCTTCAACCAGACAAGACTCGGGTCAGCCTGCACCATCACGTCGATGGCCTGGCTTACGGTCTTCTGGTCGATCTGTTTGATGTCGACATGCAGACCGTCTACTGCCTTGATCGTCAGTTGCCCCTGAGCAACCAGTTGGCTCTGACGTAGGGTCTCGTCGGTGTTGCCCTTACCCTCGGAGGACTGCCATGCCAGGTTGCTGTCGCTCTTGGTATGGCTCTCATCATGTAAGTCCTTCACCGCTTCGAAGGTGATGCTGCCACCGCTGTCGAGGGTGATGTCCTTGCCACTGTCCAGTTTGGCCGCCTGGTACAGCTGATCGCCACCGCTAACCAAGGTCAGGTTGCCACCCGTCTTGATTTCGCTGCCGACGTTTTCGACGTCGGTGACTTCATCACGCTGGGTCTTCTTGCTGCCCCAGCTACCTTTCTTATGCATGTCGTACAGTGAGTAGTCGCTGTCTTGCGCGGCCAGCATTGACAGCTGATTGCCGGCGGAGAGGTAGGCTTCGTCCCCGGCGTTGACCTTGCTAGAGATCAGCGTCAGGTCCTGACCGGCACTTAGGGTGACGTTGCCACCGGCATTGATGCCGCTCCCGACCTGGTGAACATGGTCTTCCTGGCTGGTGTCTTTATCGGTCTTGTTGTAGCTGTGCTGTTCGTTGGCCGCCGAGGCTAGGGTGACATCACGGCCCGCAGACAAACTGACGTCGCGCTGGGCATCGATCTGACTGGCAATGGCCGTCACATCCCGTCCGGCCTGGATGCTCAGATCCTGCCCGACGCTCACGCTAGAACCGTACTGGGTGATGCTTTGATCGTAGCGATGGGTACCGTAGTCGTTGCTGACGGTTTGCTGAGCCGAGGTGAAGTTGACGTCGCGTCCGGCACTGATCGTGGTGTCACGGCCGCTTTGCAATACCCCACCGACGTTGTTGACATCGCGCCCGGCGCTGATGTTCAGGTTGTTGGCCGCTTCGATGCGTCCCGCGCTGTCGACGAAGTCCCGTTGCTGGCTGACGCCATTGCCGCTGGCGTTGTGCGAGGTGACGGTACGCTCGTTGATTACGTCGCCGCTGATGGTGGTGAGGCTGACATCGCGCCCGGCGATGATGCCGCCGGCTTTGTTGGTCAGGTCGTTACCCGCCAGCAGATCGAGGCGATTGCCGGCCTCAATCAGACCGCTGTTGACCAGGTTGTTGCTGGCGGCGGCTTGCAGGTTATGGGTGGCTTTGAGGGTACCAACGTTGTTCAGATCCTCGCCGGCGATCAGGGTCACGTCACTGCCCTGGATCAGCGCGCCGTTAGGGGCCAAGCGGTTGTTGGCATTGGCCAGGTACAACACCGGGACCAGCACGGTCTGACCGTCGACGACTTCACTTTCCATCCAGACAATGTCATGGGTCAGCGCCGCGACTTGTTCGGCGGTAAGGCTCACGCCCAGCGACAAATTCAGTTGATTCTTGCTGGCGAGGGCGTTGTCCATCAGGTATTTGAACTGCGCCTCATCGGACGTCATGCCGTCGATGAAGCGTTGGCCGGTACCGGCAACAATGGCTCGCTGAATCAGTTGCTGTTCGTAAAAACCATCCCCCAGACGCTTGGCACTGTCATCCGGGTTGTAACCCAGATTACCCAGCAGATAGTCCGAGCTCATGAACTGTTTGAGGTCGGTGAGAGCGGGATTGGTTTCGATCAGGTATTTCTGCGGATTGGAATGTCCCGTATTGCTGGGCACACCTTGCACGCGGGCGAAGCTGGAGGCGCCGGAGCCGCTCGTTCTCGGATCGATGGTGCTCGGCTGGCCACCTGGTAGGCTCTGCTGACGCTGCGCGTTACTGATGACGGCACCGCCCACGCTCCAGTTTTGCGGACCGCTGCTGGCGGTGCTGGTGTCTTGCCCGCTCAAGCGGAACAGACCGTTTTGCCCGGTCGGTAAGCTGAAACCGGGCAACGTCGTCGGGTTGACCTGTTGCTGGGCCAGATTGGGCGGTAGCTGCGCGTTGATAGTCACATGGGTGGCATAGGCACTGCCGGCACCGGTGTCAGTGTTGGTATGGCCGGCGGTGACATAGGCGTAGTAAGGACGCACCACGCTGTTGTTAATGGTCTGCGTGGCGTTGAGGTTGACACTGCCGCCGGCCTGAATAATCGCGGCGTAGGATGAGTCGCCGGTATTCGATACCGTGCTGTTATGCGTGAGCAGGCCACCGCCCATCCAACTGAGAAACGCGCTCAAGTCCGCTTCTACCGTGGCGGAGGGCGTGGGGCTGTTCTTGGCATTAAAATTGGCGGCTGCTGCGATGGCCTGGCCGATCTGCGTGACGTAGTTCCAGTAGGTCCGGGTAGTCGTAATGTCCTGGGTCTGCAAGCCGGTGTTGTTGATGGTCGTGGCATTGGCGGTCAGGTTACCGCTGGCGGCGATCGTGCTGCTGAGGTTGTTCAGCGTCTGGGCATTGATCAACAGGTCCGCGCCACTGGTGAGGCCGGAGGCCGCCGAGCTGTTGGTCACTTGCAGGGTGTCGGTTTCGTCGATCTGCCACAGACCATTGATTCCGCCCCAGCCGCGTTCATCGCAACCTGGCCCAGGAATCAGCTCGCAGGGCAGTTGGGTAATGGTCGCCTTGCTTTTGACGTGACCGTATTGCAGAACATCCATGACGTTGTTGACGGTCATGGCGTTGATGGTCAGGTTCAGCACGCTCTCGATGTTGCCGGAACGGTTGTCCAACAAGTCGGCCATGCCACCCTGCACATTTCCGGCAATCAGCACGTTGCCAAAGCCGTACACTTGCGCATAGCTGTTGGTGAAACTGCTGGCGAACAGTTGCATATCGCCGCCGCTGGAAATCAGTCCGTGATCGTTGAGCAGCGAGCCAGTGCTGACGGTGAGATCTTGGCCGCTGGCCAGGGTACCGTAGTTGCTGAGGCTCCCAGTGACGATGGCCAAGTTGGCTGTCGAGGTCAGGCGACCGTAGTTATTGAGGGCGCCACCGACGGTGAGTGTGGTGTCGCTGCCTCCCACAATGCTCGCCGTAGTGCTCAGGCCGATTTGCGCCGCTCTCACATCCAGAGCGCCCAGGCTGCTCAGACGCCCATTACCCCAGTACGTCCCACCCAAGTTAAGATCCAAGGTGCCATCGCTAGCGATTAGCCCATCGTTGTACCAAGTGCCGCCCGTTCCGATGAAGCTGTCGGAAGCCAGTAACTGGCCGCTGCCGGTCTGACTGAAATTGTTGACGTTGACCGTCAGGCGCCCGGCCTGAATTACGTTGCTGTTGTTCCAGCTGTCGGCGGTGAGGGTCAGGCCACCACGGGTCACCAAGGTACCCCCTGCCCCGATCACATTGGCGGTGGAAATGTCGAAGGTGCCGGTGCCGACGTGCAACAGGCTGCCACCGGTATTGAGGAAGCTAGCGGCATTCAGGGTGAGGTCGGTGTTGGCGGTTTCCAGGGTGCCGTTTTGGTTGTCGAACAGGCCGCCAATCTGAAAGTTGGTGGTGCCGCTGGTGCCCAAGGCCCGCAACTGGCCGGTCTGGTTATCAAGACTGGCGGCGCTGATCGCCAAGGTGCTGTCGCTTTCGAGGACGCCTTGGCGGTTGTTGAGCGCTCCGCTCAGGCTCAGGTCGATTTGACGGGCGGCGACCTGGCCGCCGCTGCTGTTGTCGAAGTCGCTGCCGGTGACATTGATTCGGCCGGCGGCATACAGGCCGCCGTTGCGGTTGTCGAAGCCGGCGGTGTGAATCACGATGTCGCCGGTTTGCGCCGAGAGTCGCCCACCACTATTGTCGATGCCACCTAATGCACTGAGATCCAGGCGCTGGGCCTGTGTAATCCCGCCCTGACTGTTGTTATCCAGGTCAACGCCATTGTTCAACAGACCAGAGAGCAGTGCGGTCAAGGCGCCTTGCAAGCTGGCCAAGACCCCGCCACGGCTGTCGACATTGCCTGCGTTGAGCGTCAGGTCGCCATCCTGGGCGATTATCCGCCCGCTGTGGTTATCGATATCTCCTGTAACGTCGAGCCCCAAAGTGTCCTGGCTTTGCAGTGCACCATGGCTGTTGGTAAGGCTGGCCGCGTGTAGTTGTAGGTCAGCGTGCTGGCTGTAGATCAGGCCGTCGCTATCGTTCTGTACCGCACCGCTTGCGGTCAGCAGCAGTGAGCCGCTGGCGGCCACGGTGCCGCGATTGCGGTTATCCAGGCCGCCGGTAAGCAGGGTAAGCAGGCTCTGGCTGGCGATCTGCCCGCCCTGGTTGTCGATCTGGCTGGTGTGCTGAATTAACAAGGGGCCAGCACTGGCCAGTTGGCCGTTGGTGTTGGTCAACACCCCTAGCAGGTTGAGGGTGACCGCACCATTGCCAGCAAGTCGGCCGGAGCTGTTATCCAGCGAGGTGCCGCTGATAATCAGGTCCTGCTGGGCGTTGATCACGCCCGCCGCGTTGCCGAGAGTCAAGGCGTGCACGCTTAGGCCGGCGCCACTATCAATCAAGCCGCCTTGGCTGTTGTTGAGCAGACCCGCGACGGTCAGGGTCTGGCCACCGCCACTGGACAGAATACCGCCCTGGCTGTTGTCTAGGTCGGAAGCGTTGATGGTCAACTGCTTCTGGGTGACCACGGCACCGCCACCGTTATTGAGCACGCTGCCGCTCACGTCCAGCAGCAGGTCACCGTTACGGCTGGAGAGCGTGCCGTTGTTGCGATTGTCCAGGTCAGCCGCACTCACCTGAAGGCTGTTCCAGCCCGAGATCAGGCCGTCCTGGTTGTTCACCTTGGCCGCATCGACGCTCAGTAGCTGGCTGCTGATCAGCTTGCCGGAACGGTTATCGAGGTTACGACCAGCCAAGGAGAAACTTTGCTGACTGGAGATCTCACCGCCCTGGTTGCTCAAATCACGCAGGTGTTGGATCGACAGTTGACCATCGCTGGTGATCAACCCGGCCATGTTGTTCAGGTCGCCCGTAGCGGTACCAAAGTCAAGGGCAATGGCGCTGCCGAGCAACGAGCCGTTCTGGTTGTTCAGGCCGGCACTGCTGATGGTGAGCGCGGTGGTGGCGTTGATTAGACCCTGGTTTTGGTTCGTCAATTGACCGTCGACGCTCAGATTCAGATCAGCGCGGCTGGTTAACGTACCGCCGCTGTTGTCCAGAGTGACGGCGTGGACGTCGAGGGCCGCAGCAGCGATCAGCCCTTTGACGTTGATCAGAGCTTGATTGATGCGCAAGGTTAGCGCCTGACTGCTGAGCAGGTTGCCGTTGCTATTGTCCAGGCTATTGGCCGTGAGGGTGAAGGCCTGCGCGCTGGAAATTTCGCCGTTCTGGTTGCCCACATCCTGAAGGTTGTTCAGCATCAGGAGTGGCGCGGTGATCAGCCCGTTGGCGTTGTTCAACTGGCCATGGTTCAGGTCCAAGGTCAGGCTGGTATTGCTGAACAATTGCCCGCCTTGCTGGTCCAGTCCGGTGACGCTGGCACTCAAAGCGCCTGCGCTGGCGATTCGGCCCGCGCTCTGGTTGCTGACTTGGCCGGCGCTGAGCGTCAGGGTACTGCCACTGCTGAGGTTACTGGTGTTGTTGTTGAAGGTGCCGGTGGACAGGTTAAGCGCGCCTTTACCGCTGATGCTCCCGCCTTGGCTGTTATCCAGGTTGCCGCTGGATAGGTTGAGGCCGCCATCGGTGACCAGTTGCCCGCCTTGGTTGTCGATCGACCCAGCGCTAAAAAGACTCAACTGGCCAGCACTGGACAGGCTGCCGAGACGGTTGGCCACGCTGGCGGCACTGACCGTGAGCAGGCCTTCGCTGCTGAGCAGGCCGCCGCTGTTGGTCAGGTCGCCACTGAGCGTGACGCTAAGGTCGCGCTGGCTTCGCAGGCTGCCCGCACTGTTGTCCAGGCTACTACCCGACAGGCTCACCCCGGTGGTACCCGAGAGCAGGCCTTGGGCACTGTTGCTGATGTGTTGGATGCCGAGGTTCAGCCCGGCACCAGCGAGCACACGACCGCCCTGGCTGTTGTCCAGTTGCTGCCCGGTCACGGTGACGCCGGCCGCACTCGACAGTTCGCCGCCACGGTTATCTATGGTCGCGACACTGACCTGAATCCCATGGGTGGCGGCAACCAGCCCGTTCTGCCGGTTGTCCAGTGTGGAACCGCCGAGGCTGAGCGCGCCTTGGGCAATCAGTTGGCCATTCAGGTTGCTTAGCGCTCCGACCTGCGCCCCCAGATTGCCTTTGCTGGCGATCTGGCCGGCTGTGTTGTCGACGCTGCCTGCGTTCAGCCACAGATCGCTGTCAGCGATCAGGGTGCCGCCCTGGTTGGCGAAGTCGCCGAGTACACTCAAGCCCAGGCCACCGGCGGCACTGATCAGACCCTGGCTGTTGAGCAACTGTTGGGTGTTCAGCGACAGGTTGCCGCTGCTGAGCACTTGCCCGTGGCTGCGGTTATCCAGGCTTCCTGTCGTGAGATTGGCGCTGTTACGCGCACTCAAGGTGCCGCCTTGATTATTCAAATTTTGCGCCGCGCTGACCGCCAAGTTACGACTGGCGATCATGCTGTGGCCGGTGTTGCTAATGCTCTGCGCGGAGAGATTGACGTCACCGCTGCTGTTGCGGCTGTTGTCGGCATTAATACCCGACTCGATAATGCCGTTGTTCGTCAGGAGGCCACCGCTGCTCAGATTGATACTGTCGCGTGCAGCGAGGCTTTGCTGGTTGGTCAGGCCGCCTTGGGTCTGGATGTTGAGCGCGGTGCCGGCATACACCGGACCTTGCGTCTCCAGGCTGGCCGCATTGACGTTGATCGCTCCGGTGGCAGCGGTCTGCGCCAGGCTCAATTGGCCGTTGGCACTGATCTGGATATCGCCACCACTGGCCGCCAGATTGCCGGCCAGGCGCACGCCGACCCCGGCCTCTGTACCGACCAGGCGAATGGTGTTGGCGTACATCCCGCCCAAGGCTGCCGAGTCGATGGCCAACTGTGGTTTGAGGCTGCCGTCATCGGTGCGAGGCGTGGCGTTCAGGGTCTGCGCGTTGACGTCGTTGCGCCCGGCAATGATGCTCAGGTTGTTGGCTTGAATATCGGCGTTGATCTTGGCCGAGCGGGTGATGATTTCGAAGCTGTCGACGTTATCGGCGTTCAGGCCTGCGCCGTCAATCGAGATGCTGCCGCCATCTACTTGGTAGTGGTCGAGGCCGCCGGCACCGTTCAACACTGGCTTGCCGGTGGTCAGGGTGACCCTAGGGGTGTTGATGAATCCGCAACCCGAGCACGAAATCCCATACGGATTTGCGACAATCACTCTTGCCGATTGTCCCGCGACTTCCGTATAGCCGTTGAGTTGGCTCGGCCGACCGCCATTGACCTCATTCAGAATAATTTGCGCGGCGGTCCCGTTGAGGTTCGGGTTGCCAAGGATGATCCCGCCCAGCTGTGTCGACTGTGTGCGCAGCGTGGCGTTGTTGAGGATCACTCCATTGGCGCCGACGTTGTAGTCCTGGAACTGGTTGTGTGAAAGGCCTGCGGCATTGGGCGCGGCGATCTGGACAATAGGCACCCCGTTACCTGCCACCCCAAGGCTGGTGCCCGGTGCACTGACCACAATCCCGTCGGCCTGGGCCCACACTGGCTGCCAGAACATGACGTTGGCCAACAGAAACGCCACCCCACGCTTGGGCAGTCCCCAGAATTGCTCAGGAGATTGTGCTGCCTTAACTGGCTGGTCGGCACACGAAGTCAGGTGACGGATGTCCATATCAGAATCTCGGGGCAGGCAAAAATTAGAGGGCAAGGCCCAGACTGAAATAGATCGGTGCTTCGCGCTCGGCCAGCGCATCAGGGCGTTCCAGGGAGTGGGCAAAGGTCACACTGGCAGACAGGTACTGACCACGGGCAAACAGCTCCCATGAGTTGCTGGACAGGCGCCCGTGCTGCTCGCCGTTGTAAGGGCCATGGCTGATCACGCCTTGGTCATACCCCAGACTGGTGCCGTATTCGGCGAACACCGGGTACAGCCATTCCAGCGTCACCGGGCGGCTCCAACGCAGGTCGTTGCGCCAGTAGCCGCCGCTGTCACCCGACAAGGATTGGTCCTGATAACCGCGAATCGAGGACAGGCCGCCGAGGCTGGTACGCTGCGGACTGAACAACACGTCTTCACTGTGCTGACCGGTCATCAGGCTGCTGAAGCTGAACGACTCGTCCCACAGCTTGAACGGTTGCAGGTAGCTCACGGTGGCGGTGTATTTACGGTAACGGGCGTCGGGCTCGCCTGGGCCGGGATGATTGTTGGCTTGCGCATCGAAGGCGCCGATGCCCTCCTGCATCCCCACGTCCAGGTTGACGAAGGCACTGCCGATGCGCCGACCGTGGTTGAGGCCAAACTGCGCTTCACTGATGCGGTTGCTGCTCAGGGCCAGCTTGCTGTCTTCGATGAAGTTGTTGCTGCGTAAGGTCGACACCCCGGCGTTGAGCGAAGTCTTGCTCAGCGCATCGCGATGGATCACCCGCTCGGCGCGCAGCGCATGCGTCTGGCTGTCGCCGGTTTGTTTGAAATCAAAACCGTTGGCCTCGGCCAGTGAGCGGTACTCGCTCTGGCTGTAGCTGTAATTGAAGTTCCACCAGCCCCACGGCAGGTTGTAATTCAAAAAAACGTTGTGGGAAGTGTGCTGGTGATCGCTCACCGCATCATGGCCGCCACGCAGCAGTATTTGATCGGCCAAGCCCAGTGGACTATCCCAATCGAAGGTCGTGCCCCACTGCTGCTGGCCGGTGCTTTTCTGCCCGTCATTGCTGCGGGACAATCCGACGCGCCAGGGCTTTTGTGGGGTGTTCTTGACCAGCACCTCACTGCCACCGACGTCCTTGCCGGGGGCCAATTCCATCTGCGCCTGATTCGACGGCAAGCGGTTGAGTTGATCGACCAGTTGCTCGATTTCACGCAGGTTGACCAAGTCGCCGGTTTTACCGGGAAACGCCATGGCCAGTTCGCGCTCCGACAGTTGGCTGCCGTCGGCGCCTTTCAAGCCTTCAAGCTTGCCCTCGACCACCAGTACTTGCAGGTGCCCGGTGGACAAGTCCTGCTGTGGCAAGTAGGCCCGACTGGTGACCAGGCCTTTGTCGATGTAGTGATCGGTGATGACTTTTAGCAGTTCGTTGAGCTGGGTGACGCCCAAGCATTGGCCGATGTAGGGCTTGAGCAGGCGCTCGCGCTCAGCAGCGGACAGGCTGCCAGCACCTTTGAGTTCGATGTCTTTGATCGGGAAGCAGCGGGTGTCGGCCGGTGTCGCGGGCGGGGTGGGCTGAACTGCTTTTCCCGGCAGGGTTTTGAGCTCTTCGAGCCGGCGCTGCTGCTGTTCGAGCAAGCGCTCCTGTCGTTCGCGAATCAAGCCCTGATCACCGGGATTCGGTTCGGGCGCGGCTTGGGCTGAACCGAGTGCACTCAAGCCACTCAATAGCGCCCACGAAAACAACATCTTTGGGAGGTGAACTGCCCGCATACCAACTCCATCCCTGATGTGTAAGCTTGGCTCGATCGGGCCAAATTAGTGGTTAAGAACACGCTGTTATTGACTAAGCCGAGACTTTTCAAAAGCAGCGAGTGTTAGGGCTGGCCAGATGAATAGATGTAGGACTTGTCTGAAAAATACGCGGGAATTTTCCCGAAAACATAACGTGCGCTTACGCGAGCGCGGCTCATTTCAAAAGTACCAACACCGGTTAACAATTGGTCCATGACGAGGCCCGCACAACCAAGTAATCATCAGGCGCCGCAGGGATGTGAGCCAGTGAAAAGCAATCAAAAATTTGTTTTTGATAACTAGAGAGATTGTAAAAATAGCTCCGCTTGTCGACACTGATCGAGGATAAAGGCTCTAAGCCTGAGAGTATCGTCAGCTTGCGCCAACCTTGCGACCGAATGCGCCAGCGACACCTAAACGGCACCATTTGCCCGAATATAAACACGGAAAAATTATCTGCCGAGATGAAAACTTTACCTTAAAGGCTTATAGGTATTACCTTTTCCGGGAAAATCCCAGACCTCATGGCTCGGCCCCCCTTAATATGTCGCTCACCAAGTCCATCAGCAAACGAATCCAAAAAATGCCTAAGGGCCGACTGTTTCTCAGTAGCCTTCTCTGGCAATGTGACAACCGTGCAACAGTCAACAAAGCGCTCTCAAGACTTGTTAAGGTCGGCGTTCTGGAGCGTGTAGTTCGCGGAGTCTATATGCGGCCCAAGGCAAGCAAATACGCTGGCCAAGTGCGCGCCAGCCCTGTGGCGGTGATTAAATTGATGGCCAAGGCAAACGGGGAGTCGCTTCAGATACACGGCGCAGAAGCCGCTCGCTTGATCGGGCTAAGTACACAGATGCAGGTATTGGCCACCTTCTACACAAGTGGGGCTACACGCCAAATCCACGTTGGGAATACCACCGTACGCTTACGACACGCTTCAAAAGATCGTTTTCAGTACGCAGACACCAAGATCGGACTAGCTCTCACGGCTCTTCACTACATTGGTAAAGAAGCTTTGTCCTTCGAGGTAGTGTCACATATTCAAAAAGAGCTTAGTGATGTCGAATTCAAAGCGCTCCAGACGTGCCAGATGCCAGAGTGGATGAGGGCAGCCTTAACTCCTGCGAGTTCGTAACCATCAGACCCAGGCGATGCTCGTACTGAGCCAAAGTCAAAAATAAACGAACAACTGGCAACAAACCGCTTTTTTTGCAACTTACGGTGTGCGTAGGGCCTTAGACTAAAGTAAGGATTTTTTGTCCTTGCTAGTGCTTTATGCGCCTAGAGGAAAGATTCCTTTCCTTTAGAGCCGACATTTAAGTACCGAGTAGAGAAGTAAAGCGACACATTGACCTGCGCGCGATGGGCCGCATAGCCATTTGGTTTCTAATATTACGAGTCGATGAGGTCGATCCAAAACTGACGGCGGCGACAGGTAGTACTCGGCCAACTCTGTTGAAAAAGTAGCTCCCCTGTCTTGCCTGCTCTAAATCTCGGCATTGGGGAATGCAATTCAATCGAGTGGTCAGTAGAGACTTAATCAGTGGTCAAGGGGTGTGCAATTTCGCATTAGGAATACGGATATGGACAACACTGAATTATTTGTCCATGATCATCACTTAAGCGTGTGGACACTTGTATGTAGACCCACAGCGCGCTCATTACTGGGCATTTCTAGGATGTCCATACCCCCCTACGTTTCCAGTGCCCCTGTGGATATCTTGGCGAACCGAGCGGCAAATGCAGTTGTACGCCGGACATGGTCCAGCGCTACCGCAACAAACTGTCAGGCCCATTGCTGGACCGAATCGACCTGCATCTGACTGTTGCCCGGGAAGCCACGGCGCTCAATCCGGCGCTTAAACCCGGTGACGACACCGCCACCGCAGCGGTACTAGTGGCTGACGCACGAGAACGGCAACACAAGCGCCAGGGCTGCGCCAATGCGTTCCTCGATCTGCCGGGTTTGCGCAAACATTGCACGTTATCCACAGCCGACGAAAACTGGCTGGAATCCGCTTGTGAAAGATTGACGCTGTCGCTGAGAGCCGCACATCGGCTGCTTAAAGTAGCCCGAACGCTGGCGGATCTTGAGCAAACCGATGAGATAAAGCGCGAGCACCTGGCCGAGGCATTGCAGTACCGGCCGAGTGCAAATTGAGGGATTTCATAAAGTCCAAAATGACCTCATGCAACCTATGCACACTTACGCTAGTCTCATACGGTTTTGGACCTCCGCTAATTGACGGCGACATCATTATGACATTAAGGTCGCCAGCTAATTGCAGGAGCAAGAACAGACACCTTTGTCTGTCATTATTTGCGCAACGATACATATGGAGTTTGAATGCGCGGGGCACTATTACGCAGCGGTAAGAGCGGGTCATTCACTGCCCTGGGCGAAACAGGTCAACCGGTCTACCGGGCGGCCCTGCAATTGCGCGAAGCCATTCGTCGCAAGAATCCCGAAATGGTCGATCATCTGGCCATCCCTCAAAGCGATGAACTCGGCAACCAGATCGACTGGTACAGCGGCCTCGAGGGCGATGTCATCCCGTGGAGCAGCGCGACCGAAGAAGAACGCGTCCCCGCCCGCCTCCAACTTGAATCCTTGAAGACAGCGCTCGACGAATTGAGCCAGCGCTACCTGGGCACTGATCCGGCCGAACAGCAGCAAGGCGACAAAGCGGTGTTCGGCAAGTTGCTAAAGCGCGTCATTCATTTCCCTGACGAAAACTTCGTCTACCTGGTGCAAGGCAAACCGGTACTGACCTTTTGGGGTTTCGAGCACGCGGGCACCGACCGCAATCGCGATCCCCTGCACTGCCTGACTCAGGCTGCGCCCGTGTTCACCCTGCCACCCGTGGTCGAAGCAGCGCCCGTTGTCGCGCCGATCGTGCCAGTGGTGGCTCGCCCGTGGTGGCGACGCTGGTGGTGGCTGTTGCTGCTGCCTTTCTTGCTGCTGTTGTTGTGGCTACTCTTGGGTTTACGCGGTTGCGTGCCGATTCCACGGGTGGCGGTTGATCTGCTTCCAGAGGGCGTCGTGCCCGTTGAAAGACAACTGGAAGAGCCACCATTGACCGGCAATGCCACGACATTGAATGGCGTCCCCGTGACAGGCACTGTCACAGGGACCACCACCGGCACCGCCGTGACGGGGACTCATGGTGTCGAAGCGCCAGCCGTCGAGGGTAACGAGGCTGATGCCGCGAGCGCCGACTTGGGCAAAAATCCAGGCATAGATCCAGGCAAAGATCAGGGTAAAGACCCGGCAGCCGAATCGCCGGCCACGGCACCTGAAAACAAAACCGCTCCGCCTGCTGTCTCACCATCCGAGGCAGAAAAATCCGCCGCCGCAAAACCTGGCCCTCCCCTGAGCATTCCGCCAGACGCCGCTGACGGTGCCGCCAAGTTCCTCGACGGTCAGTTCCGCGCCGGTGCTGGCATTCAGGATCGTCGCACCGGCAAACCGCTGCGCCTGGAGTACCAACTCAAGGACGGCAAGGGCGAAGTCACCGTGCACCAGGCCGACGGCACCAAATGCAGCGGGCCGGTGAGCGCTACCATGAAGGGTGGCAGCCTGGCCATCGACAGCCAGGGTCAGGCCGTATGTGCCGATGGCAGCACTTACGACATGCCCAAGGTCAACTGCCGCAAAGGGGCGACCACAGTCGCAGACTGCACCGGCGGTTACGGCAAAGAACAATTCCCCATGTCCATGCGGCACGTGGCCGAATAAAAACGGAATAACCAGACATGTTGCCTGAAGTCACCCAATTCGAAGACACCGTCACGCTGGTCAGCGACACCGGCATCCAGTTCATGGATTTCGCGCTGCGCCTGGATCCTCGCAAGGAACCGGCGGGCGAGTTCGCACCAATGATCAGCGGGCTGATCTGCCGTCTGGCGTACAACGAAGAGAAAGACTTCTTTTTCTACGAACCCGAACCGGAAAAGGTCGAAAAGGCCAAGCCCGTGTTCAGTGTCGACATGAAAAGCAGCCTCGAATTGCTCGACGGTGTCTGGCTGCCGACCCCGTTTTTCCGCTTCATGCCCCCGCATCGCTTCGACGAAGGCCCGACCAACTGGTCGCGCATGCGCCTGGTGAAACTGGCCACGCCAGACATCGACGGCAACACCCACCGCCTGACGATGGCCTTCGACAGCCGCGTGATGCCCAAGCGTGACGGCACCGCCTACCTGGCGCCGAACGAAGAAGACATCAGCTCCGGCGTGTCTTTCAAACTGGCGACCAAGGCCAGCGAAACCCGCTGGTTCCTGGCCCAGCCGTGGGTCAATGAATGGCTGCTGGAAGTGTTCAACGAAGGCAATACCCACCGTTCGCGCGAAGAGCTGGACATCGATATCCGCGCCAACTATCACCTGGCGCATTACCTGAATTTGCTCAGCCTGTTGAGCAAGCCGTCTGCCGCACAGCAGTCGACGGCTCGCCCGAAAGTCGAGATCCCCGAGCTGAAAGTGGTCGCCAACGACAGCAACGGCCTGGTCAAACCGATTCCGGTGGACCTGGTGCTGGACGTCGGCAACTCGCGTACCTGCGGCATCCTGATCGAGAACCATGGTCAGGCCGGCTCCGGGCTCAAGCAGAACTACGTGCTGGAACTGCGCGACCTGATCACCCCCGAGCACACCTACAACCTGCCGTTCGAAAGTCGCGTGGAATTTGCCCAGGCGTATTTCGGCAAGGACCACTGCTCGGTCAAGAGCGGCCGTCATGATGCCTTCCAGTGGGCGACGATTGCCCGTGTCGGCAACGAGGCCAGCCGTCTGGCCAGCCGTCGTCGCGGCACCGAAGGCTCCACGGGCCTGTCCAGCCCGAAACGTTATCTGTGGGACGAAAACGCCTACGGCCACGGCTGGCGGTTCAACTGCTCGTACATCAAGACCGATAACGAGCCCTACGCTACCGCCGCGCCGTTCTCACACCTGATCAATGAAACCGGTGAAGCCCTTTACAGCCTCGAAGAAGACGATCGCCTGCCGGTGTTCATGCCGCGTTATTCGCGCAGCTCGCTGATGACCTTCATGCTCGCCGAAGTGCTGGCCCAGGCGCTGTCGCAAATCAACAGCCCGGCCCAGCGCTCGCGCCAGGGGCACACCCGCGTACCGCGCCAGCTCAACAGCATCACCCTGACCGTGCCGCCAGGCATGCCACAAGCCGAGCGCAGCATCCTCAACGAACGCATGCTGCAAGCCATAGGCCTGGTCTGGAAGAGCCTCGGCTGGCACGCCGGCGAGGAAGACCCGCATCAGGATCAGGCCCTGAGCCCGCGCACGCCGATCCCGAGCATCCGCGTGGAATGGGACGAAGCTTCCTGCGGCCAATTGGTGTACCTGTACACCGAGGTCAACGAGAACTTCGCCGGTCACCCGGAAGAGTTTTTCGACACCATCGCCCGGCCCGACAAGACCGACCGCGAGCGTATTACCTTGGCGACCATCGACATCGGCGGCGGCACCACGGACCTGGTCATCACCGACTATCGCCTCGACCGCGCCGGCAACACCGGCAGCGGCAGTAACGTGCACATCGTGCCCGAGCAGCGTTTCCGCGACGGATTCAAAGTGGCCGGCGACGACATCCTGCTGGACGTGATTCAGGACTTCATCCTGCCGAGCTTCGAGAAAGCGTTGCAGAGCGCCGGCGTAAAAGCCCCGGATTCGTTGATGTCACGGCTGTGCGGCGATGAGTCGGTCAGCGCCCAGGACATGATCCTGCGCCAGCAGTTGAACCTGCAGGTGTTCGCACCGCTGGGCCTGGCGCTGCTCAAGGCTTACGAGCATTACGATCCGCAGGTCCCGCAGGAAGTCACCCCGCAAAGCTACCGCCAATTGCTGGGCGACAACGCGATCAGCAAGACCGTGCTCGACTACGTCAATGCCGCCGTACGCCGCGATGTCGGCAGTCAGAGCGGTTTCGACGTGTATGAGGCACCCATCAGTTTCGACCTGCAAAAGCTCCATGCCGCATTTCTCAACGACCAGATCAACATCACCAAAATTCTTGGTGCGCTGTGTGAAGTGGTCGCGCATTACCCGTGCGACGTGCTGCTGCTGACTGGCCGTCCTTCGCGCCTGCCCGGCATCCAGGCGTTCATTCGCAAGGTGTTGCCACTGCCGCCAGGGCGCATTCTGGCGCTGCAAAACTACCGCACGGGCGGCTGGTATCCGTTCCATAAAAATGGCCGGATCGACGACCCGAAAAGCACCGCCTCGGTGGGCGCCATGCTTTGCCTGCTGTGCGCCAACCACAGTGTGCCGAATTTCTACTTCCGTGCTTCGGCACTCAAGCCGTATTCGACGGTCAAGCACATCGGCGTCATCGACCTGAACAACGTGATCAAGGATGCCGACGTGCTGTACCGCGACATCCAGTCCGAAGACTACAAGATCAAGCTGCCGGTGATCGGCGTGGGCGATACCGCCGACACGCCGCAACTGGAAATGCGCGGCGACCTGCGCCTCGGTTTCCGCCAGTTGGCTGCCGATCGCTGGGCCGCGTCGCCGCTGTACACCTTGCGCTTCACCAAAGTCGGTCGGGAGAAGTTTTCCCGTGCCATCGGTGATAACGGCAGCGCGCCGCTGCTCAAGGTGCGATTCGAGGTCAAGCCGGCGGACAAATACACGCGCAAGCAGGATCTGGTCAGCGATCTCCTCTCGGTTCGCGACATCGAATCCAACTGCAATAATGTCAACTTCAACCCGCGCAGCGACCTCGTGCTGGAGCTCAACACCATGCTCGACGCCGGCCTGAACGATTCCAAGTACTGGCTCGACAGTGGAAGTGTGAAACGCAAATGAACGACCTGACCCCCGAACAACATCAGCTCTCAAACAGTTGGGCCGCTGTTTATGAAGGTGCCGGTCAGGCGCTGGATTGGATTGGCCAGACGCGCGCCAATGCGCCACGCCTGGACAGCGAAGCCGACAACCTGAACATCCGCCTGCACCGTGCCCGCAACCTGGCTCACAGCCTGGGTCGCGTGGCCTGCACGCCGATGACCATTGGCTTTTTCGGTTTGTCGCAGGCCGGCAAGTCCTACCTGATTTCGGCTCTCGCTGCTGGTCAGAACGGCAAACTGGAGACCGACTTCGGTGGCCAGCGCCTGGACTTCATCAAGCACATCAACCCGGTGGGTGGCGGCAAGGAAGCCACCGGCCTGGTGACGCGCTTCAGCCGCCGCGCCACGCCGAGCCAGGATAATGATTTCCCGGTCGAACTCACGCTGTTCAAGGAAATCGAGCTGGCGAAGATTCTCGCCAACTCCTGGTTCAAGGATTTCGACCTTGAACGCATTTCCTACGAGATCGACGAAGAACGCATCCAGCGCGTGCTCAAACCGTTCGAAGGTCGCGAAACCGGGCCGATGCAAACGGGCGTCAACGCCGACGATCTGGTGTCGCTGTGGGATTACCTGCGCGACAACTTCCGCAACTCAGTGAAGAAGCTGGAGCACCTGTACTGGCCCAAGGCGTTGCAACTGGCGCCGCGCCTGAATTTCCAGGAACGGGCCGAGCTGTTTTCGATCCTCTGGGGCGAGCAAAGCGAACTGACGCGCGTTTATCAGCAACTGGCCGGCGCGCTGCACAAGCTGGGTTTGCCCGAAACCGTGTTCGCGCCCCTGAAGGCCTTGGTGAGTTTCGAAAACGACACCTACAGCCAGCGCGACAGCATCATGAACGTCGACATCCTCGAACGCTTCGGTAGCCCGCTGGATTTGCCGATCGATGTTCGACCATGGGTGGGTGGCCGTCTGCAAAACAGTCAGGGCATCCCGGTCGCGCAACTGGCGGCACTGACCGCTGAAATGACCTTCCGCCTGATCGAAGCGCCGGTCGACGAAATCGTCAATCAGGTCGACCTGCTGGATTTCCCCGGTTATCGCGGGCGCAAAAAGCTGCACGAAATCGCCGATTCCAACGATCCCGAATCCGCCACCAAGGACAACTCCGTCTCGCAACTGATTCTGCGGGGCAAGGTCGCCTACCTGTTCGAACGTTACACCGACAACCAGGAAATGAACGCGCTGGTGGTTTGCACCGGTTCGACCAAACAAAGCGACGTCAACGACGTTGGCCCGGTGCTGACACGCTGGATCGAAAAGACCCAGGGCGCCGACTCGGCCGCTCGCGCGAAACGCGATACTGGTCTGATCTGGGCGCTGACTATGCTCGACCTGCGCATCAGCAACTCCCTGAGCCTGACACCTGATCAGTACGACGAGAGCTGGAACGGCATGGTCAAGCTGACCATGCTGGAGCGCTTCGGCAGCCTGAGCTGGATGAACGACTGGGCCGGGACACCGTTCCAGAACACCTTCCTGGTGCGCAAGCCGCGCATGGACGCGGCGTTCATCGGGCAAGACGCGAACGGTGCCGAAACCGGCCTCAATGGCGGCTATGAAGATCGCGTCAAAGCGCTGGGCGAAAGCTTCGCCAGCAACGACCTGGTGTGCAAACACATCAAGAACCCGGCCAACGCCTGGGCCGAAATGCTGCGCAACGATGACGGTGGCATCAGCCACTTCAGCGGCAGTTTCACTGGCGTTGCCAACCTCGAATTCAAATTGCAGCGCATCCGCGAGCAATTGAGCGAATGCCTCGAAGGCCTGACTACGCATGGCCTGAGCACCTGGTATTACGCCGACGGTGACGGCGCCGCAGCGGCGAAAAAAGCGCAAGCGCAGATGATACTCACGGGCCTTGGCCGTCGTCCGGCGGTACTCGGCGAGCTCATCGATCAACTCGACATGCCGAGCGAAGAGGTGCGCGACCTGTACCTCAGCGGCGTGTACGAAACCGATGACGAGCCTACCGTGACCGACGAACCGGTCGCGCCGACACCGAGCCAGAGCCTGTACGGCAACGACGCCGGTTTTGATTTCGATTTCGGCGACGACCTGAGTCACGACAGCACACCGGTCAGCAGCAAAGCCAATACCCCGGCGCCAGAGCTGCAAAGCAACGAGCACCGCTTCGCCAAAGCCGCGTTCAAGGCCTGGATCGCGCACCTGCGTGAACTGACCACCCGGCAAAGCCTGCTCAACCTCCTCGGGCTGGAAAAGGCGTTGCTCGAAGCGGTGGTCGACGAACTGATCACCGCCGCTTACCGCCAGGACTTGCCGGGGCAACTGAGCCGTGCGGTCCTCAAGCGTGCACAAAGTGGCGCGCGCCGCGATCAACTGGTCGAGCGTCAGGTACTGGAAGTGCAACGTGTGCTGCGCGATTTCGTCTCCTGGTTCGGCTACATCCAGAAACCGGTAAGCGAGCGTCCGAACAGCCGGGCCGGTGCCAAGTTGCCTTTGTTCTCGTTCTATACCGACATCAATCCGGGACAAGTGCCGGTGCTGCCGCCGCAACCGGCGAACCAGGCGCAGCGGTATCTCGGCGACTGGCTCTCGGGCCTTGCCTACATCACCCAGGACAATGCCGGCCATGGCGCCGGGCGCGAAATCACCCCTGAACAGAACGAACGGCTGGGCAAAGTGCTCACAGCCTTCGCAGCGAGATAAGCAATGCCAATTCGTGTCGACCTGCTCGCCTTAGAGCCCAATGTGCCTGGCCAGGCCCGCCTCACCGTAAAGAAATGGCAGGGTGGCGAGGAACAGCTGGAGTTTTCCATTCAGCGTAACCAGGACGGTTTTTACCTTCAGGGCCAGAAGGCCTGGAGCAACAATCCGTTCTGGTTCAAAGTCTCGCGCTTCACCGCCAACGGCGAATTCCTGGTAACTCAGGTTGGCCCGGACGTGGTTGACCCATTACTGGAAGGCAGCGGCAACTCGCAATTTCGCATCGAACTTCGCGAACAGAGCCTGGGCCATGCCGACGCAGGCGTGATACTTCCGGCCAACAACCTGCTGGCTTCCACGGCTGGCGGCCAGACGCGCTCGACGTACGGCGGCGCCGAACTGACGACACCGGTAGCACCGGCACCGGAGATCCCTGACCTGCCGGAACTGGTCCTGCCGCCCGCCGAGGCAGAAGTGGAACCGGAACCGGAGCCGGTATTCGCCGACCCCGTCGAGACACCGCCGCCGCCACCGGCGAAGAAAAGCAACAAAGGCCTGATCGGCCTGTTGATGGTCGTGGTGTTGCTGTTGGCAGCAGGCGCTGGATTCTGGTTCTACAAACGCACTCCCGCACCCGCTCCGGTGGCCGCAGCCCCTGCTGCCGCGCCGGCCGGCGCCGACGCACAGGCCTGCACCCTCGAGAGCATGAACAGCCTGCCCGAATTGACCTTCGTCCAGACCTGCATCAAGGCTGCGCCCGACAGTGCCAAGTTGCTGGAGATCATCAACCAAGCCAAGGCCGGCAAGCACTGTGGCATCGCGCAGCGTCTGTACGCCAACCGTGCCCAGGCCGGTGACGCGTTGATCGCCAACGCCTATGCCCGCGAATACGACCCGAAATACCTGAAGGCCAGCGAGTGCTTCCCGGTCGCGGACAACGCCACCGCCGCCTACTGGTACGAAACCATCCTCACGCAGGACCCGAACAACGCCGAAGCCAAGCAGCGCTTCGAGGAGTTGCAGAAGTGATGCGTTCGCCCGTGAGTCGATTCCTGCTGAGCAGTGCCGCCTTGTTGGCACTGTGCATCAGCCCGCTGTCCCAGGCCGATGACAAACCGCTGATCCAGGCCGGTAAAAAGACCCTGTTCCAACGCGTACTGACCACGCCGGGCTGCAAGATCAGCCCGACGGCGGGCGGCGCGGCAGGCGACGAGCAACCGGTCTTCAGCCGCTTTTATGTGTACGAGCGCGCGCAAGTGAACAACGCCGAATGGCTGAAAGTCGGCCCCGACAGTTACGGCAAAACCATTGGCTGGCTACCTGCCGGCTGCACCACCGATTGGAAAATGCAGCTGACGCTGGCGTTCACCAACCCGGCTAACCGCGACCGGCTGCTGTTTTTCAAGGACCGCGCCACTGTCGAAGGCATCCTGGATGCGCCAGACCCGGTCAGCAAAGTCGCGCCGCTGCGGGCCACGCTGAAAAAAGGCCAGCAAGCACCCGGCGTGCTGGCCGAAGAACCTGAATACTTCGTCGACCTGCAAAAGCAGTTTTACCTGCTGCCGGTGCTCAGTGGCGAAGAAGTCATGACCGAAAGCGGTTTCCGCACGCGCCTGCTCAACGTCGCGTCGGTCAGCAAACCGGATGACAAGACGGCCAAGGGCGGTGCGGCAAACAGCGCTGCCGGCGGCAAGGAAGCCGAAGACAAAACGGCCAGCCAGTTGAAGGAATTCAGTGCGGCGGTGGTGTTTGTCATCGACTCGACGATCTCGATGGACCCGTACATCGACCGCACCCGCGAGGCGATCCGCAAGGTTTATCAGAAGATCGAAGCGCAGAACCTCGGCAAGCAGGTCAAGTTCGGCATGGTGGCTTTCCGTTCCAACACCCAAGCGGTGCCGGGGCTGGAATACACCACCAAAATGTACGCCGACCCTACCAAGGTGAAAGACAGCGCCGACTTTTTCGCCAAGATCGCCGACCTCAAACAGGCCAACGTATCGAGCAGCAGCTTCGATGAAGACTCATTTGCCGGCGTCATGGAGAGCATCGACAAGGTCGACTGGAGCCAGTTCGGCGCGCGCTACGTGGTGTTGATCACCGATGCGGGCGCCATCGAGGGCGACGACAAACTGTCGAAGACCGGGTTGAGCGCAGCGCAGGTGCGTATCGAGGCCGCCAATCCGGGTGTAGCTATCTATACGCTGCACTTGAAAACCCCGGCCGGGGCCAAGGACCACGCCAAGGCCGAAGCGCAGTACCGGGACCTGTCGACTTACCCTGGCACCAACACCTCGCTGTACTACCCGGTAAATGCCGGCGATGTGCAGGAGTTCGGTCGCAAGGTTGACGCACTGGCCGCCGCGATCACGACGCAGGTGAAAGCCGCCTACATGGGCGAAGACGCCATCGGCAGCGCGGCGAACGCCAAACAGGACCCGGCCGAGAAGAAAATGCTCGAAGACGCGGCGCTGATCGGCCATGCCATGCAACTGGCCTATCTCGGCGAGAAGACCAACAGCAAGGCCCCGCCGGTGTTCAAGGCGTGGATCACTGACCGCGACCTGATCAAGCAGAACATCCCGACCACCGATGTGCGGGTGCTGCTGACCAAGTCTCAGCTCAGCGACTTGAGCGACGTGATGAAGCAGATCCTCGATGCGGCCAACGAAGGCCTGATTTCGCCGACGGAAATGTTCGAGCGCCTGCGCTCGGTGGCGGCGACCATGGGCGCCGATCCCAATCAGCTCAAGCAGAACAGCAAAGCCAAACTGGCGGACATGGGTGTGCTCGGCGAGTACCTCGAAGACCTGCCCTATCAGAGTGAAGTGTTGAACCTGGATGAAGAAACCTGGAAGAGCTGGGACGGTCTGGCCCAGGAGAAATTCATCCGCACGCTCAATACCAAACTGCGGCATTACCAGCGTTACAACGCGGATGTTGACCGCTGGGTAGCTCTAGCCAAGGACAGCGACGCGCGGGACAACGTGTACCCGGTGCCACTGGAAATGATGCCTTAACGAGACACCCATGCTCGATATCAAGAACCTGCTGGTGCGTCGTGGTGACGGCGCGCTGGCCCACCACGTGCGCCTGCCGCACTTGCAGGTTGGCGCCGGAGAAATCCTCGCCATCACCGGCGAGAGTGGCAGCGGCAAAAGTACATTGCTCGAAGCCATCGGCCTGTTGCTCGCGCCTGTCGAACTCGAGCGCTTTCGTCTGGGCCCGACGTCAGCGGCACCGGCTCAAGACATCGCTCAACTGCTCGCCAGCGACGACCAGCCCGCCCTGGCGGCGGTGCGTTCACGGCATTTGGGATTCATTTTGCAGAGCGGCGGCTTGCTGCCGTTCCTCAGCGTGCGTGACAACATCAGCCTGCCGCGCCGTTTGCTCGGGATGTCGGCGAAGAGCGAGCACATCGACCACGCTGTTGACGTGTTGCGCCTGAGCGGGTTGCTGGATAAACAACCGCAGGCATTGTCGATCGGCGAACGCCAGCGCGTTGCCTGCGTTCGGGCCATTGCCCATGAACCGGTGCTGCTGCTGGCCGACGAACCGACCGCCGCGCTCGACCCCCACAGCGCCCGGCGTTTGTTCGAGTTGCTGCTGAGCCTGGTGTCGAACATGGGCTTGAGTGCACTGGTGGTGTCCCATGATTGGGCCTTGCTGAAGTCTTTCGGCTTGCCGCGACTGGGTGCTGTCAGCCGTCAGGGAGAGACACTGTTTGAACCCATGGATTAATCAAGTGCGCCTGTTGGGCTCATTGGCGCTGCAAGACCTCTGGCACGACCGCAAGGTCTCGCTGTGCATCGCCGCCTCCCTGGTGGCGGTGATCGCGCCGCTGTTGCTGCTGTTTGGTCTCAAGCACGGGGTGGTCAGCCAGTTGCAGGACGAACTGCTGCGCGACCCGCGCAACCTTGAAGTGAAGATGCTCAGCAACGGCAACTACGACAGCGCCTGGATCGAGCGTTTGCGCCAGCTCCCCGAGACCGGCTTTGCCCTCGGCCAGACGCGCTCGCTCAATACCCAGGCTGATTTGCTGATGGGCATGCAACGCTTTGTCGAAGGTGCGGAAATCATTGCCACCGAACCGGGCGACCCGCAACTGAACCTCGCGTCGCTCAACCCGGTCGGCAATCAAGTGATCCTCAGCGCCAGCGCCGCGCAACGCTTGCAGGCCAAGGTCGGCGACAGTGTGCAACTGCGGGCGCTGCGCCGCCTGGAAGGTGTCAATGAACGCGGCGAGATAACACTGACGGTGCTCGCCGTGCTCGACGGTGCACGTTTCGGTCGCGCCGCCGGGTTTGTCGCCCCGCCGTTGCTGTTGAACCTGGAGCGCTTTCGCGATGGCTATGAGGTCAGTGCGTTCGGCGTTGCCACCGGCAAGCCTCTGGGCAACCTGCAACCGCTGTATGCCCGTGCCCGGGTGTATGCGCGCGACATCGATCAAGTGGCGCCACTGGAGCGCTGGCTCAACGAACAACACATCGAAACGTCGAGCCGACTGGCCGACATCGACAACGTCAAAGCCATCAACCATGTGCTGGGGCTGATTTTCGGGGTTATCGCCATGGCGGCGCTGATTGGCTGTGTGGCGTCGATGGTCGGCGCGTTCCTGGCCAACATCGACCGCAAGCGCAAAAGCCTCGCGGTGCTGCGCCTGCTGGGTTTCAAACGCAGGGCCGTCGGTGGTTTCGTGGTCGTGCAAGCGTTGTTGCTGAGCCTGGCCGGTTACGTGGGCGGGTTGGGCTTCTATGCCGTTGGCAGTCATTTGTTCGACTATTTGCTCGGCAGCAGCCAGGCCACCGGCACTTTCGTGTGCCACATTACGGTCTGGCATGGCCTTGGCGCCCTGCTCCTGACCTTTCTGGTCGCTGCGCTGGTGGCCGTGATCGGCGCCCTGCGAGCCATCAACATCCAACCTGCGGAGAGTCTGCGTGAGCTATAAACGTTTTGGCTTGCTATTGCCCCTGAGCCTTGGCTATCTGCTCGACGCCTCGGCTGCGGGCTGGGAAGAGAAGTATTACAACCCGATGCCGGACGCCGCCGACGTGGTGCTGCCGATGCCCTGCGAAGGCTCGATGGTCTTTCGCAAGGTGTTCATTCCGGTGGCAGGGCCGCTCGATGACTACCCGATCAACATCGGTCAGGACGGCGCGGAATATGGCTACGTCGAACAGACGCGGCCGACGTTCATCGCCGGCAGTTTTACCGGCGCCAAGAACGACAAGTCCCGCTACTACCTGATGGCCAAGTACGAGATGAGTCAGTTGCAATACGCCGCACTGACCGAAGAAACCTGCCCGACGGCTGCGACCAAGATGCGCTTGCCGCAAGTGGCGGTGAGCTGGGTGCAAGCCATCGAAGCCGCCGACAAATACAACCTGTGGCTGCGCAAGAACGCCGCCGACAAGTTGCCCAAGGAAGACGGCGCGCTGGGCTTCTTGCGCCTGCCGACTGAAGTCGAGTGGGAGTTCGCCGCACGCGGCGGGCTGGAAGTCGGCGCCGCTGAATTCCGCGACACGCACTACCCGATGCCCGAAGGGATCAACGCCTACGAGTGGTTCGCCGGGGCGCAATCGTCCAACGGCAAGCTGCAATTGTCTGGCCTGCAAAAGCCCAATCCGCTGGGCCTGCATGACATGCTCGGCAACGTCGACGAAATGATGTTCGAACCGTTTCGCCTGAACAAACTCGACCGCCAGCACGGTCAGGCAGGCGGCTACGTGGTCCGTGGCGGCAACTACCTGACCGCGCAAGCCGACCTGCGTACTGCGTTGCGCAAGGAGGAGCCGTATTACAATGCCGATGGCCAGGTGAAAAACAAAACCACCGGCCTGCGACTGGTACTGGTCTCGCCGACCCTGACCTCCCGCGAGCGCGTCGCCAGCATTGAAAACAGCTGGAAGAAACTTGGCACCGGCAGCAAAGAAACCGAGTCTGCCGACAAAGGCACCGTTCAATCCTTGAACAGCCTGGCCTCGGGCGTCGAAGACAAAGCCCTCAAGGAAAAGCTCCAGGCCCTGGAAAACCAGTTGCGCGCCAGCAACCAGCAACAGGAAGAAACCCGCGACCAGGCGATCCGCGCCAGCCTGAACCTGGGCGCGTTCCTGTGCACCAAGATGCTCGACGACGGCCAGTACGTGGACTTCCTGCAAAAGAACTACAAGCTCAATTGCGAAGCTGCGGAAAAGGACGCGAGCTGCGACATGCGCAAAGGCAAGCTCGAGGAGCAGAAGGATCGCCTGCACAAACTCAGCCGTTACTACGCCAGCAGCCTGGTGGAATCGGCGACCTTGTACGGCCAGCCACTGCTTGAAAAACAGGTTCCGGTGATGGAAGAAATCATCACCCGCAACAAACAGCTGCAAGACCTCAAACCGTACTTGCGCACCCACTGGGCCAATCAGAAGGCGTTCCTGCAAAAGCAGAAGATCGACACTGAGGCCTGGCTGACCAGCTGCAAAACCGTCACTCAATAACAACACGTCAACACCGTCATCTAGGAGTTTCACCATGTCGCGCAGCCTTTGGACTCGCTTCAAGCTACAGATCGCTTTCGTACTGGCCGGCAGCCTGCTGCTGACCGGTTGCGCCAACACCGGCAGCTCCATGCTCGGCGAAAGCGGCGGCGGCACCGACCCGCGCCTGACTCAGGGCAATGATGCAGAGTTCTTCAGCAAGTCCGGTTACCAGGCCTGCGCCGTCGGCGCCGGTGTCGGCATCCTCACCTGCGCGCTGTCCAACAGCAGCAACAAAGCCGTGTGCGCCATCGCTGCCGGCATTACCGCGTGTGGCGTGGCCATGGGCGCGAACTACTATCTGGATCAGCGTCGCAGCGAATACGCCGACACCACCACCCGCCTGGCGAAGATGAACAGCGACGTCGAACAAGACACCCAGAACGTGATCGCCCGTACTGCGACCGCTCAGCAAGTGATCAACGATGACGAGGCGCGCATCGCCCAGATCAAAAAAGACATCGCCAACAAGAAAGTCGACAAGACCAAGGCCCAGACGCAAATCGCCGAAATCGATTCGAACATCGCCCGCCTGCGTAAAGACCTCGGCAACATGCGCACCAAAGTCACCGAGTACACCAAAGTAGCCGATGCCGAACGCGCACAAGGCGCACAAGGTGCCGAGATCAAGCAAGTGGACATGAACATTGCGAAAATGAACCAGAAAGTCACGGCCCTGCAGAAGGAAGTCGACGGTCTGTACAGCCAACGCTCCGCGATCACCCTGGGCTAAGCACATGACACTACGACAGCTGGCGGTCCTTACCGCCGTCCTGGCCCTGAGCGGTTGCGCGACGAAGCCCGGCGAATGCGATTCGACCAATCGCGACAGCAGCATGCTGACCAAGATGAACTGCGACTACTCCGGTGGTTACAGTGATCAGGTCAAGCAGAAGGAACTGGCCCTGAGCGAGTCCCGCCAGCAAAACGCAATGTTCCATCAGGTGTACGCGGACATTCAGGCGCAGCAACTGAGCACTAAAGCCGATCTGGCGAGCCAGCAGAAATCCCAGGCAGCGTTGAATCAGTCTTTGAGTCAGTTGCTAAGCTCGCTCAAGGCTCGGCGTGGCAACGAAAGCAGTGTGCAGAAGCAGATTGCCAGCATCGAGCAGCAACTCAAGGCCTCGCAAGCGGCGCCAACGACCAAAGCCACTCCAGCATCGCTGGCGGCCAAGCAGGAACAACTGAAGGCGTTGCAGAAGAAGGTCAATCAGCTGCAATTCAGCCTCGGTTACGAAGAGTAATGTTCACCCCGCAGGCATCTCCTGGATGCCTGCACTTTTTCAGGAATCGTCGTCATGCAGCGGGTCATCAGGGATGCGCAAGCCACACCGGAGGGGATGAGTGCGCTGCAAGCCAAAGTCGCCCTCATCCAGAAACACTTTCCGCCGACCGTCGCCAGTCTCTTCGCCATCCCGCGAATGGGCAGTGGTGACGTGCTGGAATGGTGGACCGAACTGGGTGGGCAACCCACGCCCTACGCCGACCTCAACGAGGACGCGCAACGACGTTTGCTGGAAACCTATGAAGTGCGTCAGACGTCCCTGGGACAGCTGGCGGACGAACTGCAAAAACGCGGTCAGCCCACGGTAGCGGATGACCTGCGCAGCCTGCTCGGCACGCCTGAGCTGGACAAACTCTACAGCCTCAACGGTGAGCCGTTGGTGGTGCGCTGGAACCAGCGTCCGCCAAAACCGATCGTACCGCCGGTTGTTCCGGTGGCGCCGATCGTACCGCCGTCACGGCGTGGCTGGTGGATTGCGGCAGCCCTGCTCGCGCTGCTGTTGCTGCTTCTGGCGCTGTGGCTCTGGTGGTTCCTGCACCGTGAACCGGTCGTCGTGGCTCCGCCGGTAGCGCCTGTTGCGCCAGTGGTAACGCCGGTGGAAAAACCGGTCGAGCCTGTTCCCGAGCCTGTTGTGGAACCGGAGCCTGCTCCAGAACCAGAACCCGCGCCAAAACCAGTGCCACCACCCAAGCCGGTCCCACCACCAAAACCGGTAGTGGCCGCGCCGCCGCCACCACCGCCGCCACCTCCGGCCCCGACGCTGGATAACTTCGCCTGTCGCAAAAAAGCGCCTGACGCCAAGATCCCGCAATTCGTGGTGGTGCTCGACACCTCAGGCTCGATGGATTTGAACATCAAGTCCGTGAAAGCCGACGAAGACTGGTTCTTCGGCAATGAGCTGAACAAGTACCTGGACGTGAACCGCACCCAACAGATCTTCGCCAAGCCGAGCCGCATGGACGTCGCCAAGGACTCGTTGGCCGGCATGATCAACGGGCTGGACCCGAAGATCGACACGCGCCTGATCACCTTCGCCGGTTGTGAAAGAACACCGGACCAGGGCGTGTTCAGATTTGGCGATCGCCCGCGGCTGATCAATGGGATTCGAGGCTTGGTTCCCAACGACGGTACACCGCTGGCTGACAGCCTGGCCTACGCGGCCAGCACCGTTGACGGGCGCAATAACGATGCCGTGATCGTGATGTTCGTCGACGGTGAAGACGGCTGCCAGAAAGACGCCTGCGCCGTGTCGCGCCGAATCGCCAAGGAACAACCGCGACTGCGGGTCAACGTGGTGAAAATCGGCGCCGGTGGCCCGTCGCGCTGCATCGCCGAAAACACTGGTGGCCGGGTTTACAACAGCACCAATGCGTCTGAATTGGCCAATCAGTTGAAACAGGCAAGCAAGGAAGTATCTAGCAATGCCAAGTGCGACTAGCCGGGGATAGATCCTGAATTGAGGTGACCCCATCGCGAGCAAGCTCGCTCCCACACTGGATATGTGATCGACACATAACCCTGTAGGAGCGAGCCTGCTCGCGAAAGCTATTTCAGAGGCGCCTCAACGAAACCGGTCAACCTCTTGGCGCAAGTCCGCCGCGAGCTTCTCCAGCTCCTTGGCCGTCACCGCCAGGTTGGACACCACTTCGCGCTGCTCACTGTTGGCCAGCGCAATGCTTTGCAGGTTGCTGCTGAGCAACGTTGCGGTGCTGCTTTGCTCCTGGGTCGCGGTGGTAATCGCCGCAAACTGCTGACCGGCCGAACGGCTCTGCTCGTCGATTCGCGCCAAGGCCGAAGCCACGTTGGCGTTACGCGACAAACCTTCCTGCATCAACACATTGCCCTGCTCCATGGTGCTGATGGCGTTGCCGGTTTCCTGCTGGATGCTGCTGATCATCCCGGAAATTTCGTCAGTGGCCTGACGAGTGCGCGACGCCAGGTTACGCACCTCATCGGCAACCACCGCAAAACCACGGCCCTGTTCACCGGCGCGGGCCGCTTCGATGGCGGCGTTCAGTGCCAGCAGGTTGGTCTGTTCGGCAATCGAGGTGATCACCCCGACGATGCCGCCGATTTCCTGAGAGCGCTGACCGAGGGTGTTGATCACCGTCGCGGTGCTGTTCAGCGCGCTGGCGATTTGCTCCAGCGACGAGGACGCTTCGTCCATCGACGTCCGACCGATCTGAGTTTGTTGTGCGTTTTCCTGGGCCAGACGCTGAGTGTTGCCCATGTTGTCGGCAATGTTCAGGGACGTGGCGCTGAACTCTTCCACGGCGCCGGCCATGCTGGTGATTTCGCCGGACTGTTGCTCCATCCCTTCATAAGCGCCACCGGACAGGCCGGACAATGCCTGGGCACGGCTATTGACCTCCTGCGAGGCTTTGCGGATGTGCTCGACCATGGTCGACAGGGCCTGGCTCATCTGGTTGAACGCGCGGGCCAGTTGACCGATCTCATCGTTGCTCGACACGTTCAGCCGCACGCTCAAATCACCGGCGCCCAAGGCTTCGGCCTGGCGCACCAGATCGCTCAGCGGCGCGAGTTTGCTGCGTAACAGCCAGACGGCTGAACCGACCGCGATCAACATCGACAGCAGACTGCCGATGGCCAATTGAATGCCGACACTCCAGGTCACCGCACTGATTTCGGCTTTTGGCATGTTCGCCACCACCGACCATGGCCCGC
The DNA here is from genome assembly GCF_003148705.1 of Pseudomonas sp. OV226. Lineage (NCBI taxonomy): Bacteria > Pseudomonadati > Pseudomonadota > Gammaproteobacteria > Pseudomonadales > Pseudomonadaceae > Pseudomonas > Pseudomonas sp. OV226. Next base: position 466,058 of record NZ_QGGS01000004.1, read on the forward strand.
CGTCGAACGGCACCGCCACGCTGTAGAAGTCTTCCGACTTGTCGCTCCAGAAATCACCCTTGCCCGGTGTTTTCGCCAGGTCGACGATGGCCGTAATGGCTTGATCCGGTGCCTGCACGCCCGCCGGCGGCACCAGCCATTTGTTTTGTTCATCCAGCAGCGCCAGCGAACCGGTCTGGCCGATACGGAAGCGCTTGAGGTTGGCGAACTGGGCGTTCTGCGCGTCGGTGTAATCGAACCCTACGAACAGCACGGCAATCACCTTGCCGCTGCTGTCGCGTACGGGGGTGTATTGCGTCATGTAGGAACGCTCGAAGAGCAGCGCGCGACCCACATAGCTCTGCCCCGCCATCAAACGCGCATAAGCCGGGTGGGCGTGGTCAAGCAGCGTGCCGATGGCGCGGTTGCCGTCCTGTTTGGTCAGGGAGGTGCTGACCCGAATGAAGTCTTCGCCACTGCGCACGAACAACGTGGCCACACCGGCGGTCATTTGCTTGAACTCGTCGACTTCCTTGAAGTTGTTGTTCAACACTTCGCTGCCCAGGTGCAGCCCCGGGGTCTGCACACCGGCCACCGTCACCGGCTCATCCGGGTGCAGGCTCAGGCCGGAGCTGAAGCGCTTCTCGAACAGGCCGCTCAGACGCTGGGTGCTTTCGCGCAAAGTACCGTGGAAGGTACTCAACTGATCGGCCAGTAACCGGGCTTCACTGGCCAGGTGCTCTTCGCGGGTGGCGAGGTTGGCAGTGTCCAGCGAACGCAGGGCGAACACGGTACTGCCAGTGATGACAATCGCCAGTATCACGGCAAGCGCAAGGCCAAGCTGTGAGGCAATCCGGGCACGGGGTTGAGACATGACAACTCCTGGCCGAGCGACCTGCCCCCGTGTTTGATCGGGCTGCACACTCAGCAAAATTTTTCTAATAATGGGAACAGCGCTGGACCTGCACGAAGGTTCCATTTGCAGAATTTCGGCGGCGATTCTGAATACTTGAGTAAATAGCCGGGATATGGCGCAAGGCCTCTATCACGCCAGCTCTATCGATTCAGCTCAAACGCTGCACATCCGGTAATTCCATCGCCCGGACTTCACCCAACAGAAAATCGCTGAGCCGGCGCAAACGATCACCTCCGGGGCGGGTTTTCGGCCAGACAAGGTAATAATTCTCACCACTGGCAACGGCGGTCGGCCACGGCAAACTCAGACGCCCCTGCGCGACATCCTCCGCCACCATCAGCAAATCCCCCATGGACACGCCGTAGCCCCGCGCGGCGGCAATCATGCCCAGCTCCAATGTGTCGAACACCTGCCCGCCCTTGAGCGAGACCTGATCGGTCAGGCCCATGCGGTCCAGCCAACTGCGCCAGTCGCGACGATCCGGCGTCGGGTGCAGCAGTTCGGTGCTGGCCAGGCGTGCAACGTCCCACGGCTGATCGTTCAGAAGATTCGGCGCGCCCACCGGAATCAGCTCCTCCGGGAACAGCAGCGTCGCTTCCCAGTCCGGCGGGAAATGCCCGTTGCTGAGGATCACGGCACAGTCGAACGGTTCCTGATTGAAGTCCACCGAGTCGATGTCCATCCAGGCACTGGTCAGTTGCACTTCATTGCCCGGCTGCAGGTGCCGAAAGCGGCTGAGCCGCGCCAGCAGCCAGCGCATGGTCAATGTCGAAGGGGCTTTCATGCGCAGGATGTCGTCTTCGGCGCGCAAGGTATTGCAAGCGCGTTCCAGGGCGGAGAAACCGTCACGAATGCCCGGCAAAATCAGGCGCGCCGACTCGGTCAACTGCAGGTTGCGTCCACTACGGTGAAACAGCCGACAGGCAAAATGCTCTTCGAGTGTACGAATGTGTCGGCTGACGGCACTCTGGGTGATCGACAATTCTTCGGCGGCGCGAGTAAACGAGCTATGCCGAGCCGCCGCTTCAAATGCGCGCAAGGCATATAAGGGAGGAAGACGACGAGACATGCGGAAAGCTCCTATAGCGCAATCCGCTTACCCTAGCAGAATCTCCATTGCATGAGTTTGACTCATGCTACCCATCCTTTTTATCCCTTTGTGCAAACCCCTTGAAGCGCCGAGAATCGACCCTTTCCAGTTCACTTTGATAATCGAGCGTGATGACCATGAAGCATCCAGCGCGTATTGAACTCGGGGCCATCCTGCGGCTGGCGGGGCCGCTGATTGCCTCGCAGTTGGCGCACATGCTGATGGTCCTCACCGACACCTTGATGATGGCGCGCCTGAGTCCCGAGGCATTGGCCGGTGGCAGTCTGGGGGCAGCGAGCTATTCGTTCGTGTCGATTTTCTGCATCGGCGTGATTGCCGCCGTCGGCACCCTGGTGGCGATTCGTCAGGGCGCAGGCGACATCATCGGCGCTGCGCGGCTGACCCAGGCCGGAATGTGGCTGGCGTGGTTGATGGCACTGGTGGCCGGGCTGCTGCTGTGGAATCTCAAACCTGTGCTGTTGCTGTTTGGCCAGACCGAGTCCAACGTCCACGCGGCCGGGCAGTTTCTGCTGATCCTGCCGTTCGCCCTGCCCGGTTACCTGAGCTTCATGGCCCTGCGCGGTTTCACCAGCGCCATTGGCCGGGCGACGCCGGTCATGGTGATCAGCCTCGGCGGCACGGTGGCGAACTTCCTGCTCAACTACGCCTTGATCACCGGCATGTTCGGCCTGCCGAAACTCGGGCTGATGGGTATCGGGCTGGTGACAGCGATTGTTGCCAACCTGATGGCCGTGGCGCTGGCGGTGCACATCCGCCGGCACCCGGCGTATGACGCCTACCCCTTGCGCCAGGGCCTGTCGCGACCTAACCGTCGGTATTTGAAGGAGCTGTGGCGCCTCGGCCTGCCGATTGGCGGCACATATGCGGTGGAGGTCGGGCTGTTTGCGTTCGCCGCGCTGTGCATGGGCACCATGGGCAGCACGCAGTTGGCGGCGCACCAGATCGCCCTGCAGATCGTTTCGGTCGCGTTCATGATTCCGGCCGGGATTTCCTACGCGATCACCATGCGCATCGGCCAACACTACGGCGCCGGGCAGTTACTGGATGCGCGGCTGGCGGGCCGGGTCGGGATTGCTTTCGGCGCGGCTGCGATGCTCGGTTTCGCCATGGTCTTCTGGTTCCTGCCGAACCAGTTGGTCGGCCTGTTCCTGGACCAGAACGACCCGGCCTTTCGCGACGTTATCAACCTGGCTGTGAGCCTGCTGGCGGTGGCGGCCTGGTTTGAGCTGTTCGACGGCACACAGACCATCGCCATGGGCTGCATACGCGGGCTCAAGGACGCCAAGACCACATTCCTGGTCGGGTTGGGCTGTTACTGGCTGATTGGCGCACCCGCCGCGTGGTGGATGGCCTTCCATGTGCACTGGGGGCCGACGGGCGTCTGGTGGGGGCTGGCGCTGGGGCTGGCGTTTGCGGCGGTCAGCCTGACGCTGGCGTTCGAGTGGAAGATGAAGCGGATGATTCGGCAGGAGCCGTCGTCACACCAGCGTTTCGAAATCCCTCAGCCAGACTGAGATCCCTGTAGGAGCATGGCTTGCCCGCGATGAACGATAACGCGGTGTGCCTGCAAGACCGTGTCGCCTGCATCGCGGGCAAGCCTTGCTCCTACAGGATCCTCGCTAGTTCACGACTTCCAGCACTGGCTGCTGATCGCTGGCTGACGTCAAATACTCAACCAGCTCCGCCAACGGCAGCGGCTTGCTGATCAGGTAGCCCTGCACCTGATCGCAGCCAAAACCGCGCAACAGATCCAGCTGTTCCGGTGTTTCCACCCCTTCGGCAACCACCTCGAGATTGAGGTTGTGCGCCAGGTTGATCATCGCGTGGACCAGTTTGCGATTCTCCTCACGTTCTTCCATGCCGCCGACAAAGCTCTTGTCGACCTTCAGCAACGCGATCGGCAGGCTGTTGAGGTGCACGAAGGACGAGAACCCGGTGCCGAAGTCATCCAGCGAGAAGCGCACGCCCAGCCGCCCGAGGGCGTCCATGGTTTGCTTGACCAGATCGCTGCGACGCATCACCGCGGTTTCCGTCAGTTCGAATTCAAGCCACTGCGCTTCGACACCACGCTCGGCAATCAACCGGCTCAACGTGGACAGCAATTGGCTGTCCTGAAACTGCCGGAACGACAGGTTGATCGCCATGTGCAACGCCGGCAGCCCCTGCTCACGCAAGGCCTGCATGTCGCGCAGGGCCCGGGAAATCACCCAGTAACCGAGCGGCACGATCAAACCGCTTTGCTCGGCCAGCGGTACGAATTCGCTCGGTGGCAACAAACCGCGCTCGGCGTGCCGCCAGCGCACCAGGGCTTCAAGGCCGACGATCTGGCCGTCATCCAGGTTCAGGCGGGGTTGGTAGTGCAGTTCCAGTTCGTCACGCCGCAAAGCCCGGCGCAACTCGCTTTCGAGATCGGCCATGCTGCGGGCGTTGCGGTTGATGCGTTCGTTGAAGATGTGAAAGGTGCAGCCTTGCGTGCTCTTGGCTTGCTGCATGGCGATGTGCGCGTGCCACATCAGCGGGTCGGCGCCGGCCTGGACCCGGGCGTGGGCAATGCCCAGGCTGGACCCGATCAACAGGCTTTCGCCGTCGACCCAGTAAGGTTCTGCCAGTGCTTCGGTGATGCGCTCGGCCATCCATTCGGCGCGCTGAGGCGCACGGCGGGTGTCGATCAGCAGGGCGAATTCGTCACTGCCCAGGCGCGCCAGTTGGTCGCCGGCCTCAAGTTGGCTTTTGAGCCGAGCGACCACTTGCAGAATCAATCGGTCGCCGGCCTGGTGGCCGAGGGCATCGTTGGCGTGACGGAAGTTGTCGAGGTCCAGGTGACCGAGGGCCAGGCCCCGGCCGTCGTTTTCTGCGAGGCGCGCTGCCAGCAGGGTCTGAAAACCCTGGCGATTGGCGATGCCGGTCAACGGGTCTTGCTCGGCCAGACGCTGCAAGGTGTTTTCCAGCAAGCCACGCTCGCGCACATGCCGCAGGCAACGGCGCAGCATGCCGGCATCGAGCAGGTCACGCACCAGCCAGTCACTCACGCTGTCGGGCGTCGTCACTGGCTCGTGCTCGAGCAACAACACCGTCGGCAAGCTGCAACGACCCGGTAGCGGCTGAAGTGCAGGAACAGTCAACAACACCGCGTTACGGTTGTCATCGAACAAACTGCTGACCGACTCCCAGCTCGGCGCGCTGATGAGCACGGCCGAGCTCCCCATCGGAGCCAGACACTCGCGCAACAACGCTGCCCACGCTGGCTCTTCGGCCAGTAACAGCAAACGCAAGGGTTCGACAGGCGTAGACAAGCTAGCTCCCTAGACTCTGCAAAGATGTAGGCGGCGGGCATTATGCCGCGCGGGTAACCAATGACCAAATGACATCGGTTATCAAACGCGTTTTGCGCCCGGAATAAGAACATTAGCCGCACATTCACCGCGCATCCTGCTTGAAAGTAACAAAACCGGCAATTAGAGAAAGCGTGTTACGTCACAAGTCGGACAGAGCAGCACAATTCGCTGAGCCTGTTAAAATGCCGGCCCATTTCACAAACGACTCCCTGAATTCTGTATGTCCCGACTCAATCCCCGGCAGCAAGAAGCCGTGAGCTACGTCGGCGGCCCTCTTTTGGTGCTCGCCGGTGCAGGCTCCGGCAAGACCAGCGTGATCACCCGCAAAATTGCGCACCTGATCCAGAACTGCGGCATCCGCGCCCAGTACATCGTCGCCATGACCTTTACCAACAAGGCCGCGCGCGAGATGAAGGAACGGGTCGGCACATTGCTCAAGGGTGGCGAAGGCCGTGGCCTGACCGTGTGCACCTTCCACAATCTGGGCCTGAACATCATCCGCAAGGAACACGTGCGCCTGGGTTACAAACCGGGCTTCTCGATCTTTGACGAAACTGACGTCAAAGCCTTGATGACCGACATCATGCAGAAGGAATACGCGGGCGACGACGGCGTCGACGAGATCAAGAACATGATCGGCTCGTGGAAAAACGACCTGATCCTGCCCGCCGAAGCCCTGGAAAACGCGCGCAACCCCAAGGAGCAGACCGCCGCCATCGTCTACACCCACTATCAGCGCACGCTCAAGGCGTTCAACGCGGTGGACTTCGACGACCTGATCCTGCTGCCGGTAAAGCTGTTCCAGGAACACGCCGACATCCTCGAAAAGTGGCAGAACAAAGTCCGCTACCTGCTGGTCGACGAATACCAGGACACCAACGCCAGCCAGTATTTGCTGGTGAAATTGCTGATCGGCACGCGCAACCAGTTCACCGTGGTCGGCGACGACGACCAGTCGATTTACGCTTGGCGCGGCGCCCGTCCGGAAAACCTGATGCTGCTCAAGGACGACTATCCGTCCCTGAAAGTGGTGATGCTGGAGCAAAACTACCGCTCCACCAGCCGCATCCTGCGTTGCGCCAACGTGCTGATCTCGAACAATCCGCACGAGTTCGAAAAACAGCTGTGGAGCGAGATGGGCCACGGCGACGAAATCCGCGTGATCCGCTGCCGCAACGAAGACGCCGAAGCCGAGCGCGTGGCGGTGGAACTGCTGACGCTGCATTTGCGCACGGACCGCCCGTACAGCGATTTCGCGATCCTGTATCGCGGCAACTACCAGGCCAAGCTGATCGAGCTGAAGCTGCAACACCACCAGATTCCGTATCGCCTCTCCGGCGGCAACAGCTTTTTCGGGCGTCAGGAAGTGAAAGACCTGATGGCCTACTTCCGCCTGATCGTGAACCCGGACGACGACAACGCCTTCCTGCGGGTGATCAACGTCCCACGCCGGGAGATCGGTTCGACCACCCTGGAAAAGCTCGGCAACTACGCCACCGAACGCAAAATCTCGATGTACGCCGCCACCGATGAGATCGGTCTGGGTGAGCATCTGGACACGCGCTTCACCGATCGCCTGTCGCGCTTCAAGCGCTTCATGGACAAGGTGCGCGAGCAGTGCGCCGGCGAAGACCCGATCTCGGCATTGCGCAGCATGGTCATGGACATCGACTACGAGAACTGGCTGCGCACCAACAGCTCCAGTGACAAGGCCGCCGATTACCGCATGGGCAACGTCTGGTTCCTGATCGAGGCGTTGAAAAACACCTTGGAGAAAGACGAAGAAGGCGAGATGACCGTCGAAGACGCCATCGGCAAACTCGTCCTGCGCGACATGCTCGAACGCCAGCAGGAAGAGGAAGACGGCGCCGAAGGTGTGCAAATGATGACCTTGCACGCGTCCAAAGGCCTGGAATTCCCTTACGTGTTCATCATGGGCATGGAAGAGGAAATCCTCCCGCACCGCTCCAGCATCGAAGCCGACACCATCGAAGAAGAACGCCGCCTGGCCTACGTCGGGATTACCCGCGCGCGCCAGACCCTGGCCTTTACCTTCGCCGCCAAGCGCAAGCAGTACGGCGAAATCATCGACTGCGCGCCGAGCCGCTTCCTTGATGAGCTGCCGCCGGACGATCTGGCGTGGGAAGGCAACGACGACACACCGGTTGAAGTCAAAGCCGTTCGCGGAAATACCGCATTGGCGGATATACGCGCGATGTTAAAGCGCTAGAATTGAGCACTTTTTAATCAAAGCATTTTTAACCGAACACTTTTTGACAAGCTCGGCGCACATGGCGCCAGTAGAGGAACGCTTCATGGAAGCACTGCACCAGAAAATTCGCGAACAAGGCATCGTGCTTTCCGATCAGGTCCTGAAGGTAGACGCCTTTTTGAACCACCAGATCGACCCGGCCCTGATGAAGCTGATCGGCGACGAATTCGCCGCGCTGTTCAAGGACTCGGGCATCACCAAGATCGTCACCATCGAAGCCTCGGGCATCGCCCCGGCGATCATGACCGGTTTGAACCTCGGCGTGCCGGTGATCTTCGCCCGCAAGCAGCAGTCCCTGACCCTGACTGAAAACCTGCTGTCGGCGACCGTTTACTCGTTCACCAAGAAGACCGAAAGCACCGTGGCGATTTCCCCGCGCCACCTGACCAGCAGCGACCGCGTGCTGATCATCGATGACTTTTTGGCCAACGGTAAGGCATCGCAGGCACTGATTTCGATCATCAAACAGGCGGGCGCGACCGTGGCCGGTTTGGGCATCGTGATCGAGAAGTCGTTCCAGGGTGGCCGTGCGGAACTGGATGCGCAGGGTTATCGCGTTGAATCGCTGGCCCGCGTGCAGTCGCTGGCCGGTGGTGTTGTGACCTTCATCGAGTAAGCCGCAACACTGCAAAACCTGTAGGAGCCGAGCTTGCTCGCGATGGCGGCCGGACATTCGACATTGATGTTGAATGTTATGGCCTCAACGCGAGCAAGCTCGGCTCCTACAGGGTTTTGTGGTGGTTGTTATTGCGCGGTGGCTTTCAGACCGGCCAGCAGCAATCGCTGAAACAGGTCTTCCTTCAGCCCATCCGGGTGGGTCAGTTGCATCCGTTCAAGATGCTCTGGAAACGCCGAAGCCTCTGGCGCATCCAGTGCCGCCCTGCCCAATTCCAGAATCTCCGTCAGCTTGAACTTGCTCTTCAGCCAGTTCAGGGCCCGCAACACGTCGCGCTCCACCGCGGTGAAATCACTGCCCAGCGGATACTCCGGAAACAGGTTCGGATGCCGCCCCTGAATCGTCTGTAATCGCTGCGGACTGTTATCGGCGAAACGTGGGTCGAGACGGAAGTCCTTGGGCAACTTGCCAACGCTCTGCGCCTGCTCGATCAGCCCCGACTGGAACCGTGAGTCGCTGATATTCAGCAAGGACTCGATCACGGCCGCATCCGTCTTGCCGCGCAAGTCGGCGATACCGTACTCGGTGACCACGATGTCGCGCAGGTGCCGGGGGATCGTGCAGTGGCCGTACTCCCAGACGATGTTCGAACTGACCTCACCGCCCGCCTCACGCCAACTGCGCAGCAGCAGCACCGAACGTGCGCCTTCCAGTGCATGCCCCTGGGCGACGAAGTTGTACTGCCCGCCCACACCGCTGAGCACTCGCCCGTCTTGCAACTGATCGGCCACACCGGCGCCGAGCAGGGTCATGGTGAACACCGTGTTGATGAAGCGCGCATCCAGGCGCTGCAGGCGCTTGAGTTCTTCCTGACCGTAAAGCTCATTGATGTAGCTGATGCGGGTCATGTTGAATTCAACGCGCTTGCTCTGCGGCAATTCCCGCAAGCGCTCATAGAAACTGCGTGATCCCAGGAAAAACCCGCCGTGAATCGAAATGCCGTCGGTTTGCGCGGCCTCGTCCAGAGTGCCGGCATTCGCCTGCTGCTGGGTGAGGACGTCGGGATAGACCTTGCGCCGCACAATCCCGGCATCCGCGAGCACCAGCAAGCCGTTGACGAACATTTCGCTGCAACCGTACAGGCCTCTGGCGAAAGGTTCGAGGCCGCCTTCGCGCTCGATCAACTGCGCCCACTGGCTCAGATTCACGTCTGCCAGCAAAGCCTTGTAACCGTCATTGTCGGCCTGACGCGCCAGCAACGCCGCCGTCAGCGCATCGCCCATGGCGCCGATACCGATCTGCAGCGTGCCGCCGTCGCGCACCAGAGTGCTGGCGTGCAGGCCGATGAAGTGATCCTGAAAGCCCACCGGCATGTTCGGCGTGGAAAACAGCGTGGTGCTGTCTTTCTTGTCGATCAGCAGATCAAAGGTGTCGATGCCCACCTCCGCGTCGCCTGGCATATAGGGCAAGTCGTTGTGCACCTGGCCCACCAGCAGGATCGTCTCCCCCGCCGCCCGGCGTTTGGCAATCATGGGCAACAGGTCGAGGGTGATGTCCGGGTTGCAACTCAGGCTCAGGCGATCGGGATGATCGCTGTGGCTCGCCACCAATTGCGCGACCAGGTTCAAACCGGCAGCGTTGATGTCCCGTGCGGCGTGGCTGTAGTTGCTGCTGACGTAGTCCTGCTGGGCTGACGCGCTGTGCAGCAGGCTGCCGGGCTGCATGAAGAACTGCTGGATGTGGATGTTCGGCGGCAGGTTGTCTTTGTGCAGACCCTGCAGAAAATCCAGCTCCGGATAGTCGCCGAATACCTGTTCGATGAAGGGTTCGAGGAAGCGCTTCTGCAAACCATCGCCCAATGCCGGACGGCCCAGGCACAGCGCGGTGTAGATCGTCAGTCGCCGCTGCGGCAGTTGCGCAATGCGCTGGTACAGCGCGTTGACGAAGTGGTTGGGTTTACCCAGGCCAAGGGGCAAGCCCATGTGAATGTGCGCCGGCAACCGTGCCAACACATCATCCACGGCCTGTTCGATTGAACACAGCTGAACCATCTGATCCTCCCTTACATTCCGTGATTCGGGTTGGACCGAGCTTGCCGGGTCTTTGCTGCAATGAACAGTCTCAGGCACAAATCGCAGGCACAAAAAAACCGCTCGAAAGCGGTTTTTTTGCTGAAGATGTGGGCTTATTTCAGGCCGGACATCTTCTGGATGGCGCCTTTGAGCTCGGCGTCCGCGCAATCGGCGCAGGTGCCTTTTGGCGGCATTGCGTTGAGGCCGGAGATCGCCTTTGCGAGCAGGCCGTCAACACCGCCTTCCTTCTTGGCACGCTCGCCCCACGCTGCGGCGTCACCGATTTTCGGTGCGCCCAACAGGCCAGTGCCGTGGCAAGCGTTGCAATGTTTTGCAATCACCTCGTCAGGGGTTTTGGCACCGCCACCACCGCCAGCAGAGGCAGCAACTTCCATCCCCTTGCACTCTTTGCCCTGAACGCAAACCTGGCCGACTGGCTCAAGGCGTTTGGCAATATCGTCGTTCGTCGCAGCTTGAGCGCTGACAGCCCAAAGGGCCAATACGGTTGCTGGTACAGCCAGCATTTTCATAATTAGATTCACGCGTTCACCCTCAATGGTGGCTAGTCACGCCTACGGCCACGGTTCGCAGGCGGGCGCAAGTATAGCGGTAAGCCCGCCACACTGAAACAACCCCAAAGTCGAAGGGGTCTTATGCTGCAGCGGAAAAACTGCCTGGGTGCCTCGGCCTGACTGGCAGGGCGCCTTCTTTACTTAGAAATTCGCCGGTGTCGCTGCGCTGATTAGTCGCGCCGGCGCATCGAACGGATTACGGAAACGATGCGGCTTGGTACTCTCAAAGTAGTAGCTATCGCCGGCTTCGAGCACAAAAGTTTCAAGCCCGACCACCAGTTCCAGCCGACCCTCCACCAAAATGCCGGTCTCCTCGCCCTCATGGGTGAGCATCTCGTCACCGGTATCGGCGCCTGGCGGGTAGATTTCATTCAGAAAGGCGATGGCCCGGCTCGGATGAGCACGGCCGACCAGTTTCATGGTCACTGCGCCATCGGAAATATCGATCAGTTCGTTGGCTTTGTAGACGATCTGCGTCGGTTTTTCCTGCAGGATTTCTTCAGAAAAGAACTCGACCATGGACATGGGAATCCCGCCCAGTACTTTGCGCAGCGAACTGATCGAGGGGCTGACGCTGTTCTTCTCGATCATCGAAATCGTGCTGTTGGTGACACCCGCGCGCTTGGCGAGCTCACGCTGCGAAAGGCCTTTGAGCTTACGGATGGATTGCAGTCGTTCACCGACGTCCAATGCTTGCGCCTCCAGGGATTCAGGTTGTAGGAATATTGAGCGTTATCATGGCGACAGCGTTCAGTATTTACAACACTTGGACCTGAATCCTGTGGGACGAGGCGACTTCCGGTGTGGACCGCTGGGTGTCAGCCCTCGGAATAGAGCAGTGGCACCCGGCGCAGGTTGCAGAAGATCTGATAAGGAATCGTGTCCGCGGCCGCCGCCACGTCGCTGGCGAGGATGTTTTTACCCCACAACTCGACGGTCGAACCGAGACCGGCTTGCGGTACATCGGTCAGGTCGATGCAGAGCATGTCCATCGACACGCGGCCGATCAACTGGCTGCGCTGCCCGGCCACCAGCACCGGCGTACCGGTGGGCGCCTGACGCGGATAGCCGTCGGCATACCCCATGGCCACCACCCCCACACGCATCGGCTTGGGTGTAATGAATTTCGCACCGTAACCAATCGGTTCACCGGCCGGCAGTTCACGCACACTGATCACTTTCGATTCCAGCGTCATCACCGGTTGCAGGCGTGAGGCGACTGCGTTGGCTTCTTCAAATGGCGTCGCGCCATACAGCATGATGCCCGGACGCACCCAATCGCTCGGAATCTGCGGCCAACCCAGCACCGCCGGCGAATTGCGCAGGCTGATCTCTGCCGACAAACCCTGGCGCGCGGCTTCAAATACCGCGACCTGCTCGGCGCTGGACTGCTCGTGCAGTTCATCGGCCCGGGCGAAGTGGCTCATCAATACAACCTTTGCCACCTTGCCGCTGGCCAGCAGCCGTTGATAGGCCGCCTGATAATCCTTTGGATGCAAGCCCACCCGATGCATGCCCGAATCCAGCTTCAGCCAGACGGTGATCGGCTTGCTCAGCGAAGCTTTCTCGATGGCTTCAAGCTGCCAGAGCGAATGCACCACACACCAGAAATCATGCTCGACAATCAGCGACAACTCGTCAGCTTCGAAGAACCCTTCCAGCAGCAGGACCGGCGCACGAATGCCCGCGGAACGCAGCTCCAGCGCTTCCTCGATGCAGGCCACGGCAAAACCGTCTGCCTCGACTTCCAGCGCCTGGGCGCAACGCACTGCGCCATGGCCGTAGGCATCGGCCTTGATCACCGCGAGGGCCTTGGCCCCGGTGATTTCACGGGCGATTCGGTAGTTGTGACGCAGGGCTTGAAGGTCGATCAGGGCACGGGCAGGACGCATGGCGGCAGACTTCTGGTCGGGTCATTGGGGAAGAAAAACCGGCGCTGGCTGACAGCATCAACCGCCAACAGCACCGGGAGAGGGATCTTTCTGAGCTACTGGTTTCAGATCAATTATGGCAGAGCGGCTACAACCGACAGCTCAACCAGGATCTCCGGTTCACACAGTTTCGATTCAACCGTGGCACGCGCGGGTGCGACGCCTTTTGGCAGCCACTGGTCCCATACCGCGTTCATGCCTTCGAAGTGTGCATCAATGTCTTTCAGGTAAATCGTGACCGACAACAGGTGGTTCTTGTCAGTACCGGCCAGATCGAGCAAACGCTCGATGTTGGCAAGGGTCTCACGGGTCTGCTGTTCAATCCCGGCGCTCAAGTCATCGCCGACTTGCCCGGCCAGATACACGGTGCCGTTGTGGCTGACGATCTGACTCATGCGCTCATTGGTGAGCTGGCGCTGGACTGACATGCTTTGCGGACTCCTGGGTCTTATTGCCATAACGGGAAATATCGAGGCCTTCGGCGCTGATCTGCGGCGTTCTTTTCGCCATCAGGTCAGCCAGCAAGCGACCGGAGCCACAAGCCATGGTCCAGCCGAGTGTGCCGTGACCGGTGTTCAGGAACAGGTTCTTGAACGGTGTCGCGCCAACGATCGGCGTGCCGTCCGGGGTGGTCGGACGCAGACCGGTCCAGAAACTGGCCTGGGCCAGATCGCCGCCCTGAGGATAAAGGTCGTTGACGATCATCTCCAGGGTTTCGCGCCGACGCGGGTTCAGCGACAGGTCAAAACCGGCGATCTCCGCCATGCCGCCGACGCGGATGCGGTTGTCGAAACGGGTGATCGCGACCTTGTAGGTCTCGTCGAGAATGGTCGAGGTCGGGGCCATGGCCGGGTTGGTGATCGGCACGGTCAGCGAGTAACCCTTGAGCGGGTACACCGGCGCCTTGATCCCCAGCGGCTTGAGCAATTGCGGCGAGTAGCTGCCGAGCGCCAGCACGTAGCGGTCAGCGGTTTCCAACTTGCCGTCGATCCACACGCCGTTGATGCGATCACCGGCGTAGTCGAGCTTCTGAATGTCCTGGCCGAAGCGGAATTCCACACCCAGTTTCACCGCCATTTCGGCCAAGCGGGTGGTGAAGATCTGGCAGTCGCCGGTCTGGTCGTTCGGCAGGCGCAGGGCGCCGGCGAGGATGTCGGTGACGCTGGCCAGCGCCGGCTCAACGCGGGCAATGCCGGCGCGGTCGAGCAGTTCGAACGGTACGCCGGACTCTTTCAGCACCGCGATGTCTTTGGCGGCGCCATCCAGTTGAGCTTGGGTGCGGAACAGTTGCGTCGTGCCCAGGCTACGGCCTTCATAGGCAATGCCGGTTTCAGCGCGGAGTTCGTCGAGGCAGTCACGGCTGTACTCGGACAGGCGGACCATGCGCTCCTTGTTCACCGCGTAACGGCTGGCGGTGCAGTTGCGCAGCATCTGCGCCATCCACAGGTACTGATCGATATCGGCAGTGGCCTTGATCGCCAGCGGTGCGTGGCGCTGCAACAGCCATTTGATGGCTTTGAGCGGCACACCCGGCGCCGCCCACGGCGAGGCATAACCCGGCGAAACCTGGCCGGCGTTGGCGAAACTGGTCTCCATGGCAGCGGCCGGCTGACGGTCCACCACCACCACTTCAAACCCGGCCCGAGCCAGATAATAAGCACTGGCGGTACCGATGACGCCGCTACCCAAGACCATAACGCGCATTTTCATATCCCTCATCGCGGCTGACCGCTGACGTGTGTTGTATTCAAACAGTGATGAGCGCAGTGTAAAAAAGATTTGCCAGTGATTTTCACTATATAAGCGGCTATATTTGGCGACAATTCTCGGCAAAAACCCTTTTCACGGAGGCGCATCCCCTATGCGTACCAACACCCAGACCAAACGGGAGCTGGACAAGATCGATCGCAACATCTTGCGGATCCTGCAAGCGGACGGACGTATCTCCTTCACGGAACTGGGGGAAAAGGTCGGGCTCTCGACCACGCCCTGTACGGAGCGGGTCCGGCGTCTGGAGCGCGAAGGGATCATCATGGGCTACAACGCCCGGCTCAATCCGCAACACCTGAAGGGTAGTCTCCTGGTGTTCGTCGAGATCAGTCTCGACTACAAATCCGGCGATACTTTCGAAGAGTTCCGACGTGCAGTGCTGAAATTGCCCCATGTACTGGAATGCCACCTGGTGTCAGGGGATTTCGACTATCTGGTGAAGGCGCGGATTTCCGAGATGGCCTCGTACCGCAAACTGCTGGGCGATATCCTGCTCAAGTTGCCGCATGTGCGCGAATCCAAGAGCTACATCGTGATGGAAGAGGTGAAAGAGAGCTTGAGCCTGCCGATTCCGGATTGACCCTCCACTGATCGTTCCCATGCTCCGCGTGGGAATGCAGCCCGGGATGCTCTGCGTCCCATCCAAAGCCGAACGCAGAGCGTCCGAAGAGGCATTCCCACGCAGAGCGTGGGAACGATCAAACGAGAACTTGGCGGGTACTGGCCATGTACTCATGAATCTGCTTCTCCACCCGTGGATGAATCAGTTCCACTGGCGCCCGCCCATTCGGGCATGGCAGCGTCTTGGTGGTGCCGAACAACCGGCAGATCAGCGGTCGCTCGTCATAGACCGTGCAGCCGTTGGGCCCCAGGTGAACGCAATTGAGTTCATCCATCGCCGCATCCTGCTCGGCGCGGGTCTTGCGCGGCAGGCGGGACATTTCTTCCGGCGAGGTCGTCACCGGCCCACAGCAGTCATGGCAGCCGGGCACACACTCGAACGACGGAATCTGCTGGCGCAGTGTGCGTATTTTCTGACTGTTGCAGCTCATTGAAGCGGTGACCAAAAGCGAAATAGAGCGCGATTCTGAAGCAAAGGCGCCGATCCATACAGCAGCAGCCGACCAATGTTGCCCGCATCCGAAGGTCCGGCTTATGCTCCGTCAAATTTTCCAAACGCCAGAATCGGGAATACGCCCATGAATGCCGGTGCTCAGCAATCCGCCCCAGGCCACCAGCACACCGCCTCTTATTACGCCGCCAGCAGCCTGCCGCAGCCTGACTATCCGGCGCTCAACGGTGACCTGGTAGCGGATGTGTGCGTGGTCGGCGGCGGGTTTTCCGGGCTGAACACGGCGCTTGAACTGGCGGAGCGTGGCTTGAGTGTCATCCTGCTTGAAGCCCACAAGATTGGCTGGGGTGCCAGCGGACGCAATGGCGGGCAGTTGATTCGCGGTGTCGGCCATGGCCTGGACCAGTTCGCCAACGTGATCGGTGCGGACGGCGTGCGTCAGATGAAACTCATGGGCCTTGAGGCGGTGGAAATCGTCCGCCAGCGTGTCGAACGCTTTCAGATCCCTTGCGACCTGACCTGGGGTTACTGCGACCTGGCCAACAAGCCACGCGACCTCGAAGGCTTCGCCGAAGACGCCGAAGAGCTGCGCGGCCTCGGTTACCGCTATGAAACCCGCCTGCTGCAAGCCAATGAAATGCACACGGTGGTGGGCTCCGACCGTTACGTTGGCGGCCTGATCGACATGGGCTCAGGGCATTTGCACCCACTGAACCTGGCACTGGGCGAAGCGGCCGCCGCCCAGCAATTGGGGGCGCTGTTGTTTGAACAGTCGGCGGTCTCCCGCATCGATTACGGCCCCGAAATCAAAGTCCACACGGCCCAGGGCTCGGTCCGCGCCAAGACTCTGGTACTGGGCTGCAACGCCTACCTCAACCAACTCAACCCTGAACTCAGCGGCAAGGTCCTGCCGGCCGGCAGCTACATCATTGCCACCGAACCCTTGAGCAAAGAACAGGCGCACGCCCTGCTGCCGCAGAACATGGCGGTCTGCGATCAGCGGGTGGCGCTCGATTACTATCGCCTCTCGGCAGACCGGCGCCTGCTGTTTGGGGGCGCCTGTCACTATTCAGGCCGTGATCCGAAAGACATCGCGGCGTACATGCGACCGAAGATGCTGGACGTCTTCCCGCAACTGGGCGCGGTGAAAATCGACTATCAATGGGGCGGGATGATCGGCATCGGCGCCAACCGGCTGCCGCAGATCGGCCGACTTAAAGACCAGCCCAACGTGTATTACGCCCAGGCCTATTCCGGTCATGGGGTAAATGCCACGCATCTGGCCGGCCAGTTGCTGGCCGAGGCGATCAGTGGCCAGCACAGCGGCGGGTTCGATCTGTTTGCCAAGGTGCCGCACATCACCTTCCCTGGCGGCAAACATTTGCGTTCACCGTTGTTGGCGTTGGGGATGCTTTGGCATCGGCTTAAAGAGTTGGCCTGAGGGGTCTTCGGTGCCAGCACAGACGCCATCGCGGGCAAGCCCGGCTCCTAGTTAATCTGCGCACGACACAAAACTGTAGGAGCCGGGCTTGCCCGCGATGAGGCCCGAAAGAACACCACAGATCAGATCCGCCAGAAAGGCTTGAGCCCCTCCTCCCGCGCCTGCTCCGGAGACAGCCCCACATCCCTGAGCTGCTCCGGCGTCAGCGCCAGCAACGCCTTGCGCGTGTGCAGACGATGCCAGAACAGACCCCAGCGACTCAGGCCGGACGGCGCATTGCGCATCAGCGCCTCACGTGTACCGTTTTCCTGCCCTCTCGCCAGTTCCTGACTGTGTAACGTCAGCCGCACATCGCTCAAGCCGTTCATTTTGATTGCTCCTGTTTACTTGGGTAGCCAGAGCTTTCATGATGCGTGGACGACGAAAAGCATTACAGATTCAACACACAAGTATTAATTCCATACAGATTTTACGATTCAGCGTCTGAATCCCAGTTTTTTGCCCGATCTGTATTGGTTAACCGAATCACCCACACCGAGACTGCACCATGACCCTTTACGTCAACCTCGCCGAGTTGCTCGGCACGCGTATCGAACAGGGCTTCTATCGCCCCGGTGACCGGCTGCCCTCGGTGCGGGCGTTGAGTGTCGAACATGGCGTCAGCCTGAGCACTGTTCAGCAGGCTTATCGCGTCCTGGAAGACAGTGGCCTGGCGACGCCGAAACCCAAGTCGGGCTACTTCGTGCCGGTGGGTCGTGAACTGCCGGAGCTGCCGGCCATCGGGCGCCCGGCCCAGCGACCGGTGGATATTTCGCAATGGGACCAGGTGCTGGAGCTGATCCGCGCGGTGCCACGCAAAGATGTGGTGCAACTGGGTCGCGGCATGCCGGACATCACCACCCCGACCATGAAACCGCTGCTGCGCAACCTCGCGCGTATCAGCCGCCGACAAGACATGCCCGGTCTGTATTACGACAACATTCACGGCACCCTCGAACTGCGCGAACAGATTGCACGCCTGATGCTCGACTCCGGTTGCCAGTTGAGCGCCAGCGATCTGGTGGTCACGACAGGCTGCCATGAAGCGCTCTCCACCAGCATTCGGGCCATCTGCGAGCCGGGGGACATTGTGGCGGTGGACTCGCCGAGCTTTCACGGCGCCATGCAGACCCTGAAGGGGCTGGGCATGAAAGCCCTGGAGATTCCCACCGACCCACTCACCGGCATCAGCCTCGATGCGCTGGAACTGGCCCTGGAACAGTGGCCGATCAAAGTCATACAGTTGACCCCCAACTGCAACAACCCACTGGGCTACATCATGCCGGAGTCGCGCAAACGTGCGTTGTTGACGCTGGCACAGCGTTTCGATGTGGCGATTATCGAGGACGATGTGTATGGCGAACTGGCCTACACCTACCCTCGGCCACGCACGATCAAATCCTTCGACGAGGACGGTCGCGTCCTGCTGTGCAGTTCGTTTTCCAAAACCCTGGCCCCCGGATTGCGCATCGGTTGGGTAGCCCCCGGCCGTTACCTGGAACGGGTGCTGCACATGAAATACATCAGCACTGGCTCCACCGCGCCACAACCGCAGATTGCGATTGCCGAGTTTCTCAAGGCGGGGCACTTCGAACCGCATTTGCGGCGGATGCGCACGCAATACCAGCGCAATCGCGACGTGATGATCGACTGGGTCACGCGCTACTTCCCGGCCGGCACCCGCGCCAGTCGCCCACAAGGCAGCTTCATGCTGTGGGTTGAGCTGCCGGAAAGCTTCGACACCCTGAAACTGAATCGCGCCCTGCATGATCAAGGCGTACAGATTGCCGTCGGCAGCATCTTTTCCGCGTCGGGCAAGTACCGCAACTGTCTGCGCATGAACTACGCTGCCAAGCCAACACCGCAGATCGAAGAAGCGGTGCGCAAGGTCGGCGCCCTGGCGATCACACTGTTAGCGGAAACTGACAGCATCTCTGACTGACTTTTCTCGGAAACCCAGCGTCCATATGCCGACACCTGCCGCCAATCGGAACGATCCTACGTGAGAGTCAGACAGTCCCTGCTCGCTCTTCTGCTATTCGCCTCGTTCCTCAGCGGCTGCGCCAGCGTTGACGTTCAGCGCCATCCGAGCCAGGCGCTGCCGGCCAGCGACTCGGCGTTCGGTCGCTCGGTCCAGGCGCAGGCCGCGCCTTATCAGGGTCGCTCGGGCTTCCGCCTGCTGTCCGACAGCACCGAGGCCTTCACCGCCCGCGCCGAACTGATCCGCAACGCACAAAGCAGCCTCGATTTGCAGTACTACATCGTGCATGACGGCATCAGCACGCGGATGCTGGTAGAAGAACTGCTCAAGGCTGCCGACCGTGGCGTGCGGGTGCGCATTCTGCTCGATGACACCACCAGCGACGGCCAGGATCAAATCATCGCGACCCTCGCGGCGCACCCGAAAATCCAGATCCGCGTGTTCAACCCGTTGCATTTGGGGCGCAGCTCCGGCGTGACGCGAACCGTGGGCCGCCTGTTCAACCTGTCGCTGCAACATCGGCGCATGCACAACAAACTGTGGCTGGCGGACAACAGCATGGCGATCGTGGGTGGGCGCAATCTGGGCGACGAGTACTTCGACGCCGAGCCCAACATGAATTTCACCGACATCGACATGCTCAGCGTCGGCCCGGTGGCCGAACAGCTGGGACACAGTTTCGATCAGTACTGGAACAGCGCGCTGAGCAAGCCGATCGAGCAATTCCTGTCCAGCAAACCGACGGCCAAGGACCTGCAAAACACCCGGACCCGCCTGGAGGAGTCGCTGGATGAATCGCGCAAGCAGAACCATGCGCTGTATCAGCAATTGATGACCTTCAAGACGCACCCGCGCCTGGACATCTGGCGCCGAGAACTGATCTGGGCCTGGAATCAGGCGTTATGGGACGCACCGAGCAAGGTGTTGGCCGATGGAGAGCCAGATCCGCAACTATTGCTGACGACACAACTGGCACCTGAAATGAAGGGCGTCAGCAAAGAGCTGGTCATGCTCTCGGCTTACTTCGTGCCCGGCCAGCCAGGCCTGGTGTACCTGACCGGTCGCGCCGATGCCGGTGTGTCCGTGAGCTTGCTGACCAACTCACTGGAAGCCACGGACGTGCCGGCCGTGCATGGCGGGTATGCGCCCTATCGCAAGGCATTACTGGAACACGGCGTGAAGTTGTTCGAGCTGCGCCGCCAGCCGGGTGCGGGCGGAGGCAGCGGCAGTGGGCCACACTTTTTCGGACGCCCGACTTACTCGGGCTCCGACTCCAGCCTGCACAGCAAGGCCATTGTCTTCGACCAACAGAAGTCCTTCGTCGGCTCGTTCAATTTCGATCCGCGCTCAGTGCTGTGGAACACCGAAGTCGGCGTGTTGGTGGACAGTCCCGAGCTGGCCACCCATGTGCGCGATTTGGCAATGCAGGGCATGGCGCCACCGTTGAGCTATGAGGCGAAACTGGAGGATGACCGGGTGGTCTGGGTCACCGAAGATGACGGCCAGTTGCACACCCTGACCAAAGAACCGGGGAGCTGGTGGCGGCGGTTCAACGCATGGATGAGCACCACCGTCGGCCTGGAGCGGATGCTCTAGCGGGCGATAAAAATCTCTGTAGGAGTCAGGCAGGTTCGGCAACCGTGCCAAACGCACCCTGGCGCATCAGCAGAATCACCAAGCCGAATGCCCCGGCCGCCATCAGCAACGGCAACGCATGCCCACTGATCCACTGGCTGCCGGCACCCGCCGCCAATGGCCCGACCAGGCAACCGATCCCCCACAGCTGCGCGATATGGGCATTGGCGCGCACCAGCGCATCGTCGCGATAACGCTCGCCGATCAGGATCAGTGACAAGGTGAACAAGCCGCCCGCACTGGCGCCGAACAACACCCACAACGGCCAGATCAGCAGCGTGTCGATCAGCAATGGAATCGCCAGGCTCGACAACAGCAAGACCACGGCGCAGCCCGTGAACAGCGTGCGTCGGGACAATCGATCCGCCAGCGCACCAATCGGCAGCTGCAACAACGCATCACCGACCACCACGGTACTGACCATCGCCAGGGCAATCTCCGTGGTGAAACCTTGACGCAGGCAGTACACCGGCAACAACGTCAGGATCATCGCCTCGAACGCGGCGAACAACGACACCGCCCAGGCAATCGCCGGCAGGCCACGACAGAAAACCCACAAGTCGCCGAACGTCACGCCACTCGCTTCGCTGCTGGGCGCGCCGCTGCGACCCAACAACAGGAACGGTGCCGCCGTCAGCAAGCCAACACCGACCCAGAATCCGTAATCGTGTTCAGTGCCCAGAACACCCAGCAGCACAGGCCCGGCAAGCTGGCTCAGGGCATAGCTGCAGCCATACAGCGCAACCAGCCGCCCGCGCCACTCTTCCACCACGAGTTGGTTGATCCAGCTTTCACCGAGAATAAAGACCAGCGTCAGAATGACTCCGATCATCAGCCGCAACACCAGCCAGATCGGATAGCTCGGCAACAGCGCGAGCAAGCCGATGGACAACGCCCCGGCCCACAGGCACAGACGCATCAGATTGGCCGTGCCCAGACGCGCGGCCAGATGACTGGAGACTTTCGCCCCCAGCAACACGCCAATGGCCGGCATCGCCGCCATCACGCCGATGGCGAATGAGTCGTAGCCCCAGCTTTCCAGGCGAAACGACACCAGCGGCATGCTGACGCCCAAGGCCAGGCCGACACTCAAGACAGACGCCAACACGGCGAAATAAGTCGCCCAACGCATGTTCCACGCTCCTGTGGATATTTTCATGTACAACACAAAACACTGTGGGAGCGAGCTTGCTCGCGATAACGGTTTCACATTCAACAATGACGTCGACTGTCAGACCGCTATCGCGAGCAAGCTCGCTCCCACAGGGGATCTTCGTTGTGCCGGGCCCCGGTCTCGGGGCCCGCTACTGATTACAACTTGATCCAGGTCGCCTTCAGCTCGGTGTACTTGTCGAACGCGTGCAGCGACTTGTCGCGGCCGTTACCCGACTGCTTGAAGCCACCGAACGGAGCGGTCATGTCGCCGCCGTCGTACTGGTTAACCCAAACACTGCCGGCGCGCAGTGCGCGGGCGGTCAGGTGAGCCTTGGAGATGTCCTTGGTCCACACCGCAGCGGCGAGGCCGTATGGCGTGTCGTTGGCAATCGCAACGGCTTCTTCGGCAGTGTCGAAAGCAATGACCGACAACACCGGGCCAAAGATTTCTTCCTGGGCGATTTTCATCGCGTTGCTCACACCGTCGAAAATCGTTGGCTCAACGTAAGTGCCACCGGTTTCCTGGAGCGTGCGCTTGCCACCGGCCACCAGTTTGGCGCCGTCGGCATGACCCGACTCAATATAGGACAGCACAGTGTTCATCTGCTGGGTATCGACCAGCGCGCCGACGTTGGTCGCCGGGTCCAGCGGGTTGCCTGGCTTCCAGGTTTTCAGGGCCTCGATCACCAGTGGCAGGAATTTATCCTTGATCGAACGCTCCACCAGCAGGCGCGAACCGGCGGTGCAGACTTCACCCTGGTTGAAGGCGATGGCGCCGGCAGCGGCTTCGGCCGCTTCCTGCAGGTTTGGTGCATCGGCGAACACGATGTTCGGGCTCTTGCCGCCGGCTTCGAGCCAGACGCGCTTCATATTCGACTCGCCTGAGTAGATCAGCAGTTGCTTGGCGATTTTGGTCGAACCGGTGAACACCAGTGTGTCGACATCGTTATGCAGGGCCAGGGCCTTGCCGACGGTGTGACCGTAACCTGGCAGCACGTTCAGCACGCCTTTCGGGATACCGGCTTCAACGGCCAGCGCAGCGATACGAATGGCGGTCAGCGGCGATTTTTCCGACGGTTTTAGGATCACCGAGTTACCGGTCGACAGCGCCGGGCCGAGTTTCCAGCACGCCATCATCAGCGGGAAGTTCCACGGCACGATGGCGCCGACAACGCCAACCGGCTCGCGCGTCACCAGGCCGAGCTGATCGTGCGGGGTGGCGGCGACTTCGTCGTAAATCTTGTCGATGGCTTCGCCGCTCCAGCTCAGGGCTTGCGCCGCGCCGGGAACGTCGATGTACAGGGAATCGCTGATTGGCTTGCCCATGTCCAGGGTTTCCAGCAGCGCCAGCTCTTCAGCATTCTGCTTCAACAGGCCGGCGAAACGAATCATGGTGGCTTTGCGTTTGGTCGGCGCCAGGCGCGACCAGACACCGGAATTGAAGGTGGCGCGGGCGTTTTCAACCGCGCGCTGGGCGTCGGCGGCGTCACAGCTGGCAATCTTGCCCAGCAGACGGCCATCGACCGGGCTGATGCACTCGAAGGTCTCGGCGGAGACAGCGTCGGTGTATTCACCATTGATGTAAGCGCGGCCTTCGATCTTCAGATCGCGAGCCCGTTGTTCCCAATCGGCACGAGTCAGGGTGGTCATTCGAGTGTCCTCCTCTTATTGAATACGAACGCTGCGCGGTCTTCGCGGGCGCTGTCAGGAATTCTGCCCGGCCAGCCTGCTTTTCGGCCCAAGGCAACCCCCACCCTAAACCAGCGGCAGGTGAAGTTTCAATATATTTGACATAAGGCCGTCAAACGGCCTTGCGATGTTCATTTTAATAAACATAGACTTTGGGCTTTTCAGGCAATCACGGGAAATTACAACAATGAATATCCAGGATGTCGTCGACTTCAGCCAAGCCACGACAGCGCCCGAGCGCTATCGACCGGACCCGGTGAAAATCCTCAAGGGCGACCCGGAACAAGCGGTGTACAACCACTACAACAGCCCGTGCGGGCAGTTGAATGCTGGCGTTTGGGAAGGCGACGTCGGGCAATGGACGGTGAACTTCACCGAACACGAGTACTGCGAAATCGTTCAAGGGGTTTCGGTGCTGCGCGATAACGATGGCAACAGCAAAACCCTGCGCGCGGGTGACCGCTTCGTGATTCCTGCCGGGTTCCGCGGCACTTGGGAAGTGCTGGAGCCGTGCCGCAAGATTTATGTGGCGTTTGAACAGAAAGCTTGAGGATTTAGATTGTCTGGGCCGACGCTTTCGCGAGCAGGCTCGGTCCCACAGGTTTTGTAATCGACACAGATTTCTGTAGGAGCATGGCTTGCCCGCGATGAGGCCCTGACAGGCCCCACAAAACTCAGGACACAAAAAAGGCCCGTATCTCGCGATACGGGCCTTTTTCGTAAGAGAGAAAAATCAATTACTTGATTTTGCCTTCTTTGTAGATCACGTGCTTGCGAACAACCGGATCAAATTTCTTGATCTCGATTTTGTCCGGGGTAGTACGCTTGTTCTTGTCGGTAGTGTAGAAGTGACCAGTACCGGCGCTCGAAATCAAACGAATCAATTCACGCATGATTAGCTCCCTTAGATCTTGCCGGCTTTGCGGATTTCGGCCAGCACGACAGTGATGCCACGCTTGTCGATGATACGCATGCCTTTGGCAGATACGCGCAGACGCACGAAACGTTTCTCTTCTTCAACCCAGAAGCGGTGATGCTGCAGGTTCGGCAGGAAACGACGACGGGTTTTGTTGTTTGCGTGGGAAATGTTATTCCCAGTCACCGGACCCTTACCGGTAACTTGACATACTCTCGACATGCCTCAGCCCTCTAAAACCACATGCCCAACCCGGCATGGGTTGGCCGCTTAATCTCTCAGTCATTTGGCGCCAGGCGCCGCGTTTCTTTAGAGGTCTTACCGGCTACACCTACAGTGAAGGAACCGGGCCCCTAGAAAAGAGCGCTGCTTTATACCAGAAAGACTGAAGAGCAACAACATTCCGTGTGCACAGACCTGATAAAAACCCCGTTTTTCGGGCCACGAGCGCCTTGGATAAAGGCTATCGTGGCTAAAGACCGCTCGTCGCAGAGAATCGGTCAAACCGCCCATTCAGGATTTTTCTCAGCCGGTGCGCACTGAAATCAATCGCACATACTCCCCTTAAAATGAAAAAGGGGATAGTCATTTGCAAAAGAGCCCACTAGGGTAAGCCTTTTCCAGACTGCACTTGCAGATGGGCCTTCGATCTGTAAAGGAATCCGACCATGCGCCTCGCTGCCCTACCGTTGTTGCTCGCCCCTCTCCTGCTGAGCCCACTGGCCCATGCCGCGGCGCTTAGCGTCTGCACCGAGGCCAGCCCCGAAGGGTTCGACGTGGTGCAATACAACTCGCTGACCACCACCAACGCCTCGGCCGACGTGCTGATGAACCGCCTGGTGGATTTCGACACGGCCAGCGGCAAAGTGGTCCACAGCTTGGCGGACAGCTGGGAGGTCACACCCGACGGCCTGACGTATGTGTTCAAACTGCGTCCGGACGTGAAATTCCACACTACTGAATACTTCAGCCCGACGCGCGAACTGACCGCTGAAGACGTAATCTTCAGCTTCGAGCGCATGCTCGACCCGGCCAACCCTTGGCACCAAGTGGCCCAGAGTGGCTTCCCCCACGCGCAATCGATGCAGTTGCCGGCACTGATCAAGAAAATCGACGCGCTGGACCCGCTGACCGTGCGTTTCACCCTCGACCACCCGGATTCGACGTTCCTCGCCACATTGAGCATGGGGTTCGCCTCGATCTATTCCGCCGAGTATGCCGACAAGCTGATGAAGGCCGGCGCTGCCGAGAAGCTCAACAGCCAGCCTATCGGCACCGGCCCATTCGTGTTCACGCGTTTCCAGAAAGACGCCTCGATTCGCTACAAGGCCAACCCGGATTACTTCCGCGGCAAGCCTTCGGTGGACCCTCTGGTCTTCGCAATCACCCCGGACGCCAACGTGCGCCTGCAGAAATTGCGGCGCAACGAATGCCAGATCGCCCTGTCACCCAAACCTCTGGACGTACAGGCCGCGCTGAAAGAGCCGACGCTTAAAGTCGAAAAGACTGACGCCTTCATGACCGCGTTCGTTGGCATCAACAGCCAGCATCCACCGCTGGACAAGCCGGAAGTGCGCCAGGCGATCAACCTCGCCTTCGATAAGGCCAACTACATCAAAGCCGTGTTCGAGGACACCGCCGAGCCCGCCAACGGCCCCTACCCGCCGAACACCTGGAGCTACGCCAAAGGCCTGCCGGGTTACCCGCACGACGTTGCAAAGGCCAAGGCGTTGATGGCCAAGGCCGGGCTCAAGGACGGCTTCCAGACCACCATCTGGACCCGTCCTTCCGGCAGCTTGCTGAACCCCAATCCCAGCCTCGGCGCGCAATTGCTGCAATCCGATCTGGCGGAAATCGGCATTCAGGCCGAAATCCGCGTGATCGAATGGGGCGAACTGATCCGCCGCGCCAAGGCCGGCGAGCACGACCTGCTGTTCATGGGCTGGGCTGGCGACAACGGCGACCCGGATAACTTCCTTACGCCGCAGTTTTCCTGCGCGGCGGTCAAGTCCGGGACCAACTTCGCACGGTACTGCAATCAGGATCTGGACAAGCTGATCAGCGCCGGCAAGACCACCGGCGAGCAAGGCGTGCGCACCAAGCTCTACGAACAGGCGCAGGCTCAGATTCAGCAACAGGCGCTGTGGTTGCCGCTGGCACACCCGACGGCGTTTGCGCTGACGCGTAAGGATGTCGAGGGTTACTCCGTTAGTCCGTTTGGCCGCCAGGATTATTCGAAGGTAGTCCTCAAACCATAAGCGACAACACAAAACCTGTGGGAGCGGGCTTGCCCGCGATAGCGGACTTTCAGGCGACAACCATGTTGAATTTGCCGACGTCATCGCGGGCAAGCCCGCTCCCACAGGGACTCACTTAACTTCGACCCCCTCGCTTACATCCACCCGTACTCAGCCATCGACAGCGGCTCGCCGTCACCGATGATGAAATGGTCGAGCACCCGCACGTCAATCAAATCCAATGCCTCTTGCAGGCGTTTGGTCAGCAGCCGATCTGCCTGACTCGGATCAGGATTGCCCGACGGATGGTTGTGGCACAGGATCAACGCTGCGGCGTTGTGGGCCAACGCGCGCTTAACCACTTGCCTCGGGTAGACGCTGGTGCTGTCGATGGAGCCGCGAAACAGCACCTCAAAGGTCAGCACTTGATGCTTGGAATCCAGAAACAGACAGCCAAATACCTCATGAGGCTCGTGGCGCAGCATCGATTTCAGGTAATCCCGAACGGCCTGCGGGTTCTCCAACGCTGACTTTTGACGTGCGCGCTCGGCCAAATGCCTCCGGCCCATCTCCTGCGCTGCTTGCAACTGAGCGAATTTCGCTGGCCCGAGCCCCAATTGCCTGCTGAAGGCGACCTGATCGGCCTCAAGCAATGAGCGCAGGCTGCCAAACTGATTCAGCAGGTGTCGCGCCAGATCCACCGCGCTTTTACCTGAAACGCCAGTGCGTAAAAAAATCGCCAGCAACTCTGCGTCCGAAAGACTTGCCGAGCCCAACTCCAACAACCTCTCCCGCGGCCGCTCCGCCGCCGGCCAATCACGAATACTCATAGCACCTTCCCTGTCTGTGGGCGCCGCTGTTCCATTGCGGTCGCTGTGATATCGTAGCCCATCTTTTTTGCGGGCGATTTCACTCCTGGGGAGGGGGTATCGCCCTGCTGTCATCAACGAAATGAAAGGCAGACCTATGCAGCGGCTGTATCGGAAACGCATCGTTCTGGGCGTCGGCGGCGGCATCGCTGCCTACAAGAGCGCCGACCTGGTTCGCCGCCTGATGGACCAGGGCGCCGAAGTGCGCGTGGTCATGACCCGTGGCGGTGCCGAGTTCATCACCCCGCTGACCATGCAGGCCCTGTCCGGGCACCCTGTGCACCTGGACCTGCTGGACCCGGCAGCCGAAGCGGCGATGGGCCACATCGAGCTGGCCAAATGGGCAGACCTGGTGCTGATCGCCCCGGCGACCGCCGACCTGATCGCGCGCCTGGCCCAAGGCATCGCCAACGACCTGTTGACCACGCTGGTGCTGGCCACCGACGCCGTGGTCGCCGTTGCCCCGGCGATGAACCAGGCCATGTGGCGCGATCCGGCGACCCAGGCCAACCTGCAAATCCTCGAAAGCCGCGACATCAAAACCTTCGGCCCGGCCTCCGGCAGCCAGGCCTGTGGCGACGTTGGCCTGGGCCGTATGCTCGAAGCCACCGACCTTGCCCAGTGCGCGGCGGACTGTTTCCAGCGCCAGGCGCTGACTGGCAAACACGTGCTGATCACCGCCGGTCCGACCCAGGAAAACATCGACCCGGTGCGCTACATCACCAACCACAGCTCCGGGAAAATGGGCTTTGCCCTGGCCGAAGCCGCGGTGGAAGCCGGCGCCCGCGTGACCTTGATCACCGGCCCGGTGCACCTGCCAACGCCGGATCGCGTTACGCGTATTGACGTAGTCAGTGCCCGCGACATGCTCGCCGCGTGCGAAGCCGCGATCCCTTGCGACCTGTTCATCGCCTCGGCAGCGGTCGCGGACTACCGTCCGGAAGTGGTCGCCCCACAGAAACTCAAGAAAGACCCTACGAACGGCGACGGCTTGTTGCTACAAATGGTGCGCAACCCGGACATCCTGGCCACCATCGCCACACGCCCCGACCGCCCGTTCAGTGTCGGTTTTGCCGCCGAGACCGAACACCTGCTCGATTACGCTGCCCGCAAGTTGAAAGACAAAAACCTCGATTTGATCGTCGCCAACGACGTCGCCAACCCGAGCATTGGCTTCAACAGCGAAGAAAACGCCTGCAGCGTGATCGACCGTGAGCTTCACGCCACACTTTTCGCCCAGACCAGCAAGAGCAAAATTGCTCGCCAGCTGATCACTTTTATCGCCGAACGTCTGAACCAGGTTTAATTTACATGCACGCTTTGCAAGCCAAGATCCTCGACCCTCGCATCGGTACTGAATTCCCGCTGCCGCAATACGCCACGCCCGGCTCCGCTGGCCTCGACCTGCGCGCCATGCTGGAAAAAGACATCGTGATAAAACCGGGTGAAACCGTGCTGATCCCCACCGGCCTGTCGGTTTACATCGGCGACCCGGGCCTGGCCGCGCTGATCCTGCCGCGCTCGGGCCTGGGCCATAAGCACGGGATCGTGCTGGGTAACCTGGTCGGCTTGATCGACTCCGATTACCAGGGCCCATTGATGGTGTCCTGCTGGAACCGTGGCCAGACCGATTTCACCATGGTCATTGGCGAGCGTCTGGCCCAGCTGGTTCTGGTGCCTGTGGTGCAAGCGCATTTCGAGATGGTCGAAGAATTCGTCGAAACCCAGCGCGGCACGGGCGGTTTCGGTCACTCCGGTAGCCACTGATCAAAAAACAGGCAACAGTGTGGTGAGGGGCTTGCTCCCTCGCCCCATTTGCTCTGAAAGTTGAACATTCATCTGGAAGGTTTACCGCTGAAAATCAAGGCATTGGCCGGCCAAATCACCGCTGACGTCACTGGCATGGCCTTTTCGCACCACGAACTCTCTGTGGAAAACACCGTCATACCCTTCAGTTTGAGCCTGCCGACGAATGATTCGCCGGTCTGTCCAGCCACTTTCGAGATGGAGCATTTCCACAGATGAACAGCCCAGCCCACATCGCCCCCAAGTTCCCCGACAGCATTTTCCGCGCCTACGATATCCGCGGCACTGTCCCGGAATTTCTGAATGCTGAAACGGCCTACTGGCTCGGCCGTGCCATCGGCGCCCAAAGCCTGGCTCAGGACGAACCCAATGTTTCGGTTGGCCGTGACGGCCGCCTGTCTGGCCCGGAACTGGTCGAGCAACTGATCAAGGGGCTGGTCGACGCCGGCTGCCAGGTCAGCGACGTTGGCCTGGTACCAACGCCGGCGCTGTATTACGCCGCCAACGTGCTGGCGGGCAAGTCCGGCGTGATGTTGACCGGCAGCCACAACCCGTCGAACTACAACGGCTTCAAGATCGTCATCGCCGGCGATACGCTGGCCAACGAACAGATCCAGGCCCTGCACGACCGCCTCAAGACCAACAACCTGAGCAGCGGCAAAGGCAGCGTCACCAAGGTCGACATTCTCGACCGCTATAACACCGAAATCGTCCAGGACATCAAACTGGCCCGCCGCCTGAAAGTCGTCGTGGACTGCGGCAACGGCGCGGCCGGCGTGATCGCCCCGCAACTGATCGAAGCGCTGAACTGCGAAGTCATCCCGCTGTTCTGCGAAGTCGACGGCAACTTCCCCAACCACCACCCGGACCCGGGCAAGCCTGAAAACCTCGTGGACCTGATCGCCAAGGTCAAGGAAACCAATGCCGACCTGGGCCTGGCCTTCGACGGCGATGGCGACCGCGTTGGCGTGGTGACCAACACCGGCAGCATCGTCTACCCGGACCGCCTGCTGATGCTGTTCGCCCGCGACGTTGTAGCGCGCAACCCGGATGCGGAAATCATCTTCGACGTCAAATGCACCCGCCGCCTGGTTCCGCTGATCAAGGAATACGGTGGTCGGCCGCTAATGTGGAAGACCGGTCACTCGCTGATCAAAAAGAAAATGAAACAATCCGGCGCACTGCTGGCCGGCGAAATGAGCGGGCACATCTTCTTCAAGGAGCGCTGGTTCGGTTTCGACGACGGCATTTACAGCGCCGCGCGGTTGCTGGAGATCCTCAGCAAGGAAAAATCATCGGCCGAAGAGCTGTTTGCGACCTTCCCGAACGATATTTCTACGCCGGAAATCAATATCCATGTGACCGAAGAGAGCAAATTCAGCATCATTGATGCATTGCACGATGCGACGTGGGGCGAAGGCGCTGACCTGACCACCATCGACGGCGTGCGAGTCGACTACGCCAAAGGCTGGGGCCTGGTGCGCGCATCCAACACCACACCGGTGCTGGTGCTGCGCTTCGAGGCCGATGACGAGGCTGAATTGCAGCGCATCAAGGACGTGTTCCATGTCCAGTTGAAGCGTGTTGCACCTGATCTCCAACTACCGTTCTGATTCACCCGGAGCCCTGAATGACCCTCGAACGCGAAGCCGCCGCCAACACCGCCAAGGTCCTGTCCGAAGCGCTGCCTTATATTCGCCGCTATGTCGGCAAGACACTGGTGATCAAATACGGCGGTAACGCGATGGAAAGCGAGGAGCTGAAAACCGGCTTCGCCCGCGACATCGTGTTGATGAAAGCTGTGGGTATCAACCCGGTGGTGGTTCACGGTGGCGGCCCGCAAATCGGCGACCTGCTCAAGCGCCTGTCGATCGAGAGCCACTTTGTCGATGGCATGCGCGTCACCGACGCCGCGACCATGGACGTGGTGGAAATGGTGTTGGGCGGCCAGGTCAACAAGGACATCGTCAACCTGATCAACCGTCACGGCGGCAGCGCCATCGGCCTGACCGGTAAAGACGCCGAGCTGATTCGTGCGAAGAAGCTCACCGTCACCCGCCAGACCCCAGAGATGACCCAGCCGGAAATCATCGACATCGGCCACGTCGGCGAAGTGGTCGGCATCAACACTGACCTGCTGAACCTGCTGGTTAAAGGTGACTTCATCCCGGTGATCGCGCCGATTGGCGTCGGCGCCAACGGTGAGTCGTACAACATCAACGCTGACCTGGTGGCCGGTAAAGTGGCCGAAGCACTGAAAGCTGAAAAGCTGATGCTGCTGACCAACATCGCTGGCCTGATGGACAAATCCGGGACGGTCCTGACCGGCCTGACCACCCAACAGGTCGACGATCTGATCGCCGACGGCACCATCTACGGCGGCATGCTGCCGAAAATCCGTTGCGCGCTGGAAGCGGTACAAGGCGGCGTGGGCAGCTCGCTGATCATCGATGGTCGCGTGCCTAACGCGATCCTGCTGGAAATCTTCACCGATACCGGCGTGGGCACCTTGATCAGCAATCGCAAGCGCCCTTAAGCGATTGCGAATACAAAAAGACCCCGCTCAGCCTGGCTGAGCGGGGTCTTTTTTTATCCACCAATACCTGTAGGAACAAGGCTTGCCCGCGATGAACGATAACGCGGTGCATCAGAGACACCACGGCGTATCAATCGTGGGCAAGCCATGCTCCTACAGATCGGCGTCTCAGACGCCGAATTGGGCGCGGTAGGCTTCTACGGCTGGCAGGTGCTGCTTGAGCTGCGGATCGTCTGCCAGGAATTCCAGCACCTGGTTCAGCGACACAATGCTGATGACCGGGATACCGAAGTCACGCTCGACTTCCTGGATTGCCGACAACTCGCCGTTGCCACGCTCCTGACGGTTCAGGGCGATCAGCACGCCCTTGGCCTTGGCGCCGTCCTGGGAAGCGATGATCTGCATCACCTCACGAATCGCGGTCCCTGCAGTGATCACGTCATCGATGATCAACACATCGCCGGTCAGCGGTGCGCCGACCAGGCTACCGCCTTCGCCGTGGGCCTTGGCTTCTTTGCGATTGAAGCACCATGGCAGATCACGGTCATGATGCTCAGCCAGGGCCACCGCAGTGGTCGCCGCCAACGGGATGCCTTTGTAGGCAGGGCCAAACAGCACGTCGAACGAAATGCCGCTCTCGACGATGGCTGCCGCGTAGAAGCGACCCAGCTGTGCAAGTGCCGAACCCGAGTTGAACAGGCCGGCATTGAAGAAGTAAGGACTGGTACGCCCGGACTTCAGGGTGAACTCACCGAAGCGCAAAACGCCGCGATCGATGGCAAAACGAATGAAATCGCGCTGATACGCTTGCATGCAAAAAACCCCAAATACCACGGATTTAGCTAATTAGGTTGACGCCGTGTATCATACACGCACGCGATTTTTGGGGCCATTTATGCGGATCATCAGTGTGAACGTCAATGGTATTCAGGCTGCAGTCGAGCGTGGTTTGCTCAGTTGGCTGCAAGCACAGAATGCCGACGTCATCTGCCTGCAGGACACCCGCGCCTCCGCCTTTGAACTGGACGATCCAGCCTTCCAACTGGATGGCTACTTCCTTTATGCCTGCGATGCCGAAGTCCCCGCCCAAGGTGGCGTGGCTTTGTATTCGCGGTTGCAACCGAAGGCAGTCATCAGCGGCCTGGGCTTCGAGACAGCCGACCGCTACGGGCGTTACCTGCAAGCCGATTTCGACAAGGTCAGCATCGCGACCTTGCTGCTCCCTTCGGGGCAGAACGGCGATGAAGACTTGAACCAGAAGTTCAAGCTAATGGACGATTTCGCCCGTTATCTGGATAAACAGCGACGCAAACGTCGCGAGTACATTTACTGTGGCTCGCTGTACGTGGCGCAACAAAAGCTGGATATCAAGAACTGGCGCGACAGCCAGCAATCCCCGGGCTTCCTGGCACCTGAGCGTGCCTGGATGGACGAGATTGTCGGCAATATGGGTTATGTCGATGCCCTGCGCGAAGTCAGCCGTGAAGGTGACCAGTACAGCTGGTGGCCAGATAACGAGCAGGCTGAGATGCTCAACCTGGGCTGGCGTTTCGACTACCAGTTGCTGACCCCGGGCCTGCGCCGCTTTGTTCGCAGCGCACGCCTGCCACGTCAGCCACGGTTCTCGCAGCATGCACCGCTGATCGTGGACTACGACTGGACGCTGACTATCTAAGCGTCGATTCGCAGATGCAAAAAAGCCGACATCACTGTCGGCTTTTTTGTGGGCAACGATTTGTGCGATGGCTTACTTGATCAACCGCCAGGTAAATGGGTAACGATAGGGAAACCCTTCGTTAGCCTTCACACCCGCAATAATCGTCAGCACCAACGCGCCAATCGCCACCAGACCGAACAGGAAGAACCCTACGATCACCACCATCAACAGGAAACAGACAGTGGACGCAATGGCGACGGTGATCTGAAAGTTCAGCGCCTCCTTGCCCTGCGCATCGACGAAGGGGTCCATCTCACGTTTCATCTGCCAGAGAATCAGCGGGCCGATCAGCGTGCCGAACGGAATCCAGATCCCCAGCAAGGCGGACAAGTGACAAAACATTGCCCACTGCCGAACTTCTTTGCTCGGCGTGGGAAGCAGCTGTTGCTCGTCACTCATACCGTCCTCCTTGTCTGGTGCGGGTCCAATCAGTCGGCCAGTGCAGCCTTCTGCAGTTCGAAGATCTCGTTCATGCCTTTCTTCGCCAGTTCCAGCATAGCGTTCAGCTCTTCAGGCTGGAACGGTGCGCCTTCGGCAGTGCCCTGAACTTCGATGAAACCGCCAGTACTGGTCATCACCACGTTGAGGTCGGTCTCGGCAGCCGAGTCTTCCAGGTAGTCGAGGTCGAGCACTGGTTCGCCCTGATACATACCCACCGAAACGGCAGCGATCATTTGCTTGAGCGGGTCGCCGCCTTTCAGGCCGCCGCGCTTCTTGATCACTTTCAAGGCATCGACCAGCGCAACCATGGCACCGGTGATGGACGCGGTACGGGTGCCGCCGTCAGCCTGGATCACGTCGCAGTCGACATACAGGGTCACGTCGCCCAGCTTGGACATGTCCAGCGCCGCGCGCAGGGAACGACCGATCAAACGCTGGATTTCCAGGGTACGGCCGCCTTGCTTGCCACGGCTCGCTTCACGCTGGTTACGCTCGCCGGTGGCGCGCGGCAGCATGCCGTACTCGGCGGTCAACCAGCCTTGGCCCTGACCTTTGAGGAAACGCGGCACGCCGTTTTCGACGCTGACGGTGCAGATGACTTTGGTGTCACCGAACTCGACCAGTACAGAACCCTCGGCGTGTTTGGTGTAGTTGCGGGTAATGCGGATCGAGCGGAGCTGATCGGCAACGCGACCACTTGGACGTTTCATAGGGAATACCTGTACGGGGACGGAAAACTGCGGAGCATTATAGAGCCGTCGGCCACGACTGGGCACTTCTAAAAAATCTGGCCGACGACCGAAGGCCCTGAACAGCGCTTTACCGACGGCCTGCCGCCTTTTGTCACAGCGTGTGTTTGGGCGCATCCGCCCCACTGCGCTACAATCCTGCGCCTTTGCTGCCTGTCGGCTTTAATTCACAGATATCGGGTCTGCGACACCTTTGGTAATGCATCGACCCGACTTGCGAGGTACCTCCATGGTGCACAGCATGACCGCCTTCGCCCGCGTTGAAAAAGCCGGCACCCAAGGCACCCTGAGCTGGGAACTGCGCTCGGTCAACAGCCGCTACCTGGAGCCGCACTTGCGCCTGCCGGAATCGTTTCGCGACCTCGAAGGTGCGGTCCGCGAAGCCCTGCGCCAGGGAATCTCCCGGGGCAAGCTTGAATGCACCCTGCGCTTCACCGAAGAAAACACCGACAAACCCCTGCAAGTGGACCGCGAGCGCGCCGCACAACTGGTCGCCGCCGCCGAGACGATTGCCAGCCTGATCAAAAATCCTGCGCCGCTCAACCCGCTGGAAGTGCTGGCCTGGCCAGGCGTGCTGGTAGGCGACGCCGCCGACCCGCAAGCCCTGAATGCCGAAGCGCTGGCGCTGTTCAACGAAGGCCTGAAAGAACTCAAGGCCGGTCGCGAACGCGAAGGCGCGGAGTTGGCACGGCTGATCAACGATCGCCTGACCGCCATTGAAGAAGACGTCGTCACCCTGCGCGAACTGGTCCCGCAGATGCTTGCCACACAGCGCCAGAAAGTCCTCGACCGCTTCGCCGACATGAAGGCCGATCTGGACCCGCAGCGACTGGAGCAGGAAATGGTCCTGCTCGCGCAAAAGAGCGATGTGGCCGAAGAACTGGATCGCCTGAGCACTCACATCATCGAAGTTCGCCGGGTCCTCAAATCCGGTGGCGCTGCTGGACGGCGCCTGGACTTCCTGATGCAGGAACTCAACCGCGAAGCCAACACACTGGGCTCCAAAGCCTTCGACCCGCGCAGCACCCAGGCTGCGGTCAACCTCAAAGTGTTGATCGAGCAGATGCGTGAACAAGTGCAGAATATTGAGTAAGGCAACCCCGACATGACCCACAGCACCGGCACCCTGTACATCATTTCCGCGCCTTCGGGCGCGGGCAAGAGCAGTCTGGTCAAGGCCCTGACCGACGATGATCAAGAGATCCGCGTCTCGGTCTCCCACACCACCCGCGCCATGCGTCCCGGTGAAGTGAATGGCGTGAACTACAACTTCGTCACGCGCGAAGAGTTCGTGAAGATGATCGAGCACGGGGACTTCCTGGAGCGCGCCGAAGTGTTCGGCAACCTCTATGGCACCTCGCAAAGCCACCTGCAACAGACCCTGGACGCAGGCCACGACCTGATTCTGGAAATCGACTGGCAAGGTGCCGAGCAGGTGCGCAAGCTGATGCCTCAGGCGCGCTCGATCTTCATTCTGCCGCCGTCGCTTCAAGCCTTGCACCAGCGGCTGACCAACCGTGGCCAGGACAGTGACGAGATCATCGACGGCCGGATGCGCGAAGCCGTCAGCGAGATGAGCCACTATGTCGACTACGACTACCTGATCATCAACGACGATTTCGCTCACGCACTGCATGATCTGAAGGCGATTTTCCGTGCCAATCAGCTGCATCAGAAGCGTCAGCAGCAGCGTAACGGAAAACTTTTGGCCGAATTGCTCGGCTAATCAGCTCTTCCCAAAACCGCTGCAAGGGCTTTACATTGGCACTTGCAGCGCGTTGAAGGGTCTGGTCAAAAAATCAGCGCTTCCCTAATCGCTGGTGATTTTTTAAACTGTTGAGTCCGCTCGCCCAACCGGGCAGCGCGCATATTGCATTCGCTCCGAGGAATACCATGGCCCGCGTAACCGTTGAAGACTGCCTAGAACACGTGGAAAACCGCTTTGAGCTGGTCATGCTCTCTACCAAGCGTGCCCGTCAACTGGCCACCGGCGGCAAAGAGCCCCTGGTTCAGTGGGAAAACGACAAGCCTACCGTTGTAGCCCTGCGCGAAATCGCGGAAGGCCTGATGAGCTACGAGTTCATCGCCAACGCTGAAATCGTCGAAGACGAACCGCTGTTCGCAGCGTTCGAGGACGAGTCCAACGAGGCCGTCTAAGCCATGCCTGGTCGACGTAGCACGGCGCGGGGTCACAGCGAACGGCAGGAATTATCATGCCGAGCATAGACGCCCTCGCCGATCGCTTATCGACCTATCTCGGCAAGGACCAGGTCAACCTGGTCCGCCGAGCGTACTTCTACGCCGAACAGGCCCACGACGGTCAACGCCGCCGTAGCGGTGAGGCGTACGTCACGCATCCTCTTGCAGTGGCGAATATTCTTGCCGACATGCACATGGACCATCAGAGCTTGATGGCGGCCATGCTGCATGACGTGATCGAAGACACCGGTATTGCCAAGGAAGCGCTGCAAGCGCAGTTCGGCGAAACCGTGGCCGAACTGGTCGACGGGGTCAGCAAACTGACCCAGATGAACTTCGAGACCAAAGCCGAAGCCCAGGCCGAAAACTTCCAGAAAATGGCGATGGCCATGGCGCGCGATATTCGCGTGATCCTGGTCAAACTGGCCGACCGCCTGCACAACATGCGGACCCTGGAAGTGCTGTCCGGCGAAAAACGCCGACGGATCGCCAAGGAAACCCTGGAAATCTATGCGCCCATCGCCAACCGGCTGGGCATGCACGCCATCCGCATAGAATTCGAAGACCTCGGCTTCAAGGCCATGCACCCGATGCGTTCCGCGCGGATCAACCAGGCGGTCAAACGCGCCCGGGGCAACCGCAAGGAAATCGTCAACAAGATCGAAGAGTCCCTCAGCCACTGCCTGGCCATCGACGGCATTCAGGGCGAGGTCAGCGGTCGCCAGAAACACCTCTACGGCATCTACAAGAAAATGCGCGGCAAGCGTCGGGCCTTCAACGAGATCATGGACGTCTACGCGTTCCGGATCATCGTCGACAAGGTCGACACCTGCTACCGCGTGTTGGGTGCTGTGCATAATTTGTACAAACCGTTGCCGGGGCGCTTCAAGGATTACATCGCAATCCCCAAGGCCAACGGCTACCAGTCGCTGCACACCACGCTGTTCGGCATGCACGGTGTACCGATCGAGATCCAGATCCGCACCCGTGAAATGGAAGAGATGGCCAACAACGGCATCGCCGCCCATTGGCTGTACAAATCCAGCGGCGACGAACAGCCAAAAGGCACGCATGCCCGCGCCCGCCAGTGGGTCAAAGGCGTGCTCGAAATGCAGCAACGCGCCGGCAACTCGCTGGAATTCATCGAAAGCGTGAAGATCGACCTGTTCCCGGACGAGGTCTACGTGTTCACGCCCAAAGGCCGGATCATGGAGCTGCCCAAAGGCTCCACGGCGGTCGACTTCGCTTACGCGGTGCATACCGACGTGGGCAACAGCTGCATCGCCTGTCGGATCAATCGTCGTCTCGCACCGCTGTCCGAACCGCTGCAAAGCGGCTCCACGGTCGAGATCGTCAGCGCCCCCGGCGCACGTCCGAACCCGGCATGGCTCAACTTTGTAGTCACCGGCAAGGCGCGCACGCACATCCGCCATGCGCTGAAACTGCAACGCCGCTCCGAATCCATCAGCCTGGGCGAACGCCTGCTGAACAAAGTCTTGAACGGCTTCGACAGCTCGCTGGAAAAAGTTGCGGCCGAGCGCGTCAAGGCGATGCTCACCGAGTACCGCCTCGAACTGATCGAAGACCTGCTCGAAGACATCGGCCTGGGCAATCGCATGGCTTATGTGGTCGCCCGCCGCCTGCTTGGCGAAGGCGAGCAGCTGCCAAGCCCGGAAGGCCCGCTGGCGATTCGCGGCACCGAAGGTCTGGTACTCAGCTACGCCAAGTGCTGCACACCGATCCCGGGAGACCCGATTGTCGGTCACCTGTCAGCGGGCAAAGGCATGGTCGTGCACCTGGACAACTGCCGCAACATCAGCGAAATCCGCCACAACCCGGAAAAATGCATCCAGCTCTCGTGGGCCAAGGATGTCACCGGCGAATTCAACGTCGAGTTGCGCGTCGAACTGGAACACCAGCGCGGCCTGATCGCGCTGCTGGCCAGCAGCGTCAATGCGGCCGACGGCAACATAGAAAAAATCAGCATGGACGAACGCGACGGTCGTATCAGCGTGGTCCAACTGGTAGTCAGCGTGCACGACCGCGTGCATCTGGCCCGCGTGATCAAGAAACTGCGTGCCTTGACCGGGGTGATCCGCATCACCCGCATGCGTGCGTAAAGCCCACTATTACAAGGAGTCATTCATGACCAAAACTGTTATCACCAGCGACAAGGCCCCGGCCGCTATCGGTACATACTCCCAGGCGATCAAGGCTGGCAACACTGTTTACATGTCGGGTCAAATTCCTCTGGACCCAAAAACCATGGAACTGGTTGAAGGCTTCGAAGCCCAGACCGTCCAGGTGTTCGAGAACCTCAAGGCCGTGGCCGAAGCGGCTGGCGGTTCGTTCAAGGACATCGTCAAACTGAACATCTTCCTCACCGACCTGAGCCACTTCGCCAAGGTCAACGAGATCATGGGCAAGTACTTTGACCAGCCTTACCCTGCTCGCGCCGCCATCGGCGTAGCTGCCCTGCCAAAGGGTTCGCAGGTTGAGATGGACGCCATTCTGGTCATCGAGTAATACGCACGGCGCAGCCCCAAAAGGCTGCGCCGATCTTGTTTTGAAAGGATTCCACCATGCGCCAAGCGCTAGCTCTCTCGCTGGTCGCCCTACTCTTGGGCGGTTGTGCCAGCAACCCTGCCGACCGTGACGTCAGCGGCACCTGGATCAATCAGGTGGCGATCGACGCTGCAGCCAAAGGCGGCCCCCTGCGTGAAGCGCTCCAGGCCTATGGTCCGAACCTGGAATGGGACATCAACACCAAGGCCGGACAGGCCCGCTACACCAACGGATTTGAAAATGTCGAAGGCAAGCTGCTGGGCGAACAGTCCGGCGCCTGGAAAGTCGACTTTTATGGCAGCTCCGCCAGCGAGCTGAAGCGTGACGGCAAGCGACTGAGCCAGATCGCCAGTGACAATGAGCCTGCGCAAGTCTTCGACCGCGCGCAGATTCAGGTTCCGGAGGGCGCACCGATTGGCGCGAGCTTCGAACGTTCGCTGTACTCGGCCTACATGGGCGGCAGCTGGAAAATCGTCAGCGGCCCCGGCGAAGGCAATACCGTGCAATTCCAGGCGGACGGCCAGGTTGCCGGCCTGCCCGGCGCAGACCGCTATGCCCTGTGCCTGGCCGGTGATTGCGCGTCGATGAGCGGCGGCAACGACAACATCTGGTTGCAGCTGAACGGTCAGGGCAATACCTGGATCTTCGCCCGCAAGGGTGACGAACTGGAGATTTTCCAGACGATGAACGCGGCACAGGCGGACGAGATGCCTTCGTTCACGCCGGGTGATCGCAAGTGGGTGCTGGAAAAGCAGTAACCCGGATCTGAAGCCAAAAGATAACCCTGTGGGAGCGGGCTTGCCCGCGATGAGGTCATAACATTCAACATCCAGGTTGACTGTTACGCCGCCATCGCGGGCAAGCCCGCTCCCACAGTTGTATGTGGCGTTAGCCCTGGCCCTCAAGGATCGCGGCATAACCCTCGCGATAACTCGGATACTTCGGCGTCCAGCCCAACGCCTTCGCCCGGGCGTTGCTGCAACGCTTGCTGCCGGTGCGGCGCACGCTGGCGTCTTCTGCCCATTCGGTAACGCCCAGATATTCGCGCAACCAGCCCACCACATCCGCCAGCGCTGCCGGCGCATCGTCGACGCCGATGTACACGTCATCCAGCACCACGCCGCGGTGGTCCGCTTCAAGCAGACACGCCAGCAGCCCTGCCGCATCGTCGGCATGGATGCGATTGGCGTACAACGGCGGCTCGGTCACCACGCGATAACCGCGGCGAACCTGAGTCAGCAACCATTCACGGCCCGGGCCGTAGATGCCGGTCAAGCGCACGATACTGGCCGGGATGCCACTGTTCAGGGCCACTTGCTCGGCTTCAAGCATCACCTGCCCGGAATAGCCGACCGCCGCGGCTGGCGAAGTCTCATCGATCCATTCACCTTGCTGCTGGCCGTACACACTGCTGCTGGATACGAACAACAGGCGTTTAGGTGCCTGCCCATAGTCGTCCAGCCACTCCAGAACATGCTTCAAACCCTGGACATAAGCGGCGCGGTAACCGGCTTCATCGTGATCGGTCGCAGCCGCGCAATACACCAGGTAATCCACCGCACCGATTGGCCAGGTCGCGGGGCAATCCTTGTTGAACAAGTCGCCGGCCACGCCAATCACACCCTCGGGCAAGCGCGAGACATCACGCCGCAAGCCGTGAACCTCCCACCCCGAAACCAGCAGTTGGGTGGCCAAGCGGCTGCCGACATCACCGCAACCGGCGATCAGAACAGAGGGTGCGGACATCAGAAAACTCCCATCGGAAAGCCACAGACTACCGCCGGTACAGGACGAGCGGCTAGCAATGCAGGAAAAAAAGAGACTCTATTACTTTTGTTAACAAGAATTACTTGCAATAATGCACGCCACTTTTGTTCTCGGCCCCTCGAGGCCTGGAAGAACACTCACCGTCTTTATTCTCTCAGGTCCGGCCAGCATGACACGCAATCAATTCCCCGCTTCGCCAACCAAACGCCCTCGCGCCTGGAGTGCAGTGGCCGCTCTGTTGCTGAGCGTGATGCTGGCGCCGACCGCCGCCTTCGCTGATGCACAAGTGCCAGCCACTCCGGCCGCCGCCGTAGCACCCGCGCCAGCCGATCACGCAGCCCCGGCCGCCGCTCCTGCCGCGACCGATCCGGTTCAGGCTGTTGACGCTGCAGACGTTCCTGAAGTGCTCGAAGCCGACAACACCCTGGGCATGGCCCACGACCTGTCGCCATGGGGCATGTACCAGAACGCCGACATCATCGTGAAAATCGTGATGATCGGCCTGGCCATTGCCTCGATCATCACCTGGACGATCTGGATCGCCAAGGGTCTGGAGCTGATAGGCGCCAAGCGTCGTCTGCGCACCGAAATCGTCCACCTGAAAAAAGCCACCACGCTCAGAGAAGCCAGCGCTTCGGCGACCAAGGAAGGCACCCTCGCCAACCTGCTGGTCCACGACGCCCTGGAAGAAATGCGCCTGTCGGTCAACAGCCGCGAGAAAGAAGGCATCAAGGAACGTGTTGCCTTCCGTCTTGAGCGCCTGGTGGCCGCCTGTGGTCGCAACATGAGCAGCGGCACCGGCGTCCTCGCCACCATCGGTTCCACCGCGCCGTTCGTGGGTCTGTTCGGCACCGTATGGGGCATCATGAACAGCTTCATCGGCATCGCCAAAACCCAGACCACCAACCTCGCTGTTGTGGCTCCCGGCATCGCCGAAGCCCTGCTGGCGACCGCGCTGGGCCTGGTTGCCGCGATCCCGGCCGTTGTCATCTACAACGTCTTCGCCCGCTCCATCGCCGGTTACAAGGCCCAAGTGTCCGATGCCTCGGCTGAAGTCCTGCTGCTGGTCAGCCGTGACCTCGATCACCTGCCGACCACCGAGCGTTCCACGCAACCGCACATGGTCAAAGTAGGGTAATCAGCCATGGGCTTGCATTTGAAAGAAGGCGCAGACGACGATCTGGCCGAGAACCACGAAATCAACGTCACGCCGTTTATCGACGTGATGCTGGTGCTGTTGATCATCTTCATGGTGGCAGCGCCGCTGGCCACCGTGGACATCAAGGTTGACCTGCCCGCCTCCACCGCCAAGCCGGCGCCACGGCCGGAGAAGCCGGTATTCCTGAGCGTCAAGGC
This sequence comes from Pseudomonas sp. OV226, assembly GCF_003148705.1. Taxonomy (NCBI): domain Bacteria; kingdom Pseudomonadati; phylum Pseudomonadota; class Gammaproteobacteria; order Pseudomonadales; family Pseudomonadaceae; genus Pseudomonas; species Pseudomonas sp. OV226. Next base: position 508,802 of record NZ_QGGS01000004.1, read on the forward strand.
TGACCAGCGCCTGTTCCTCGGCGAAGACGAAGTGAAGGCCGAGGCACTCGGCGCCACACTCGACGCCAAGACCAAGGGCAAGAAAGACACGACGATCTTCTTCCAGGCCGATAAAGGCGTGGATTACGGCGACCTGATGAGCGTGATGGACAACCTGCGTTCAGCCGGTTACCTGAAGGTCGGTCTGGTCGGGCTTGAGTCGGCAGTCAAGAAATGACCACGACGCGCCATAAGCTGACGCGTTACAGCGGTAGCCTGGCCGTGGTGCTGGGCGTTCACGCACTGGCCATCGCGCTGGCGCTGAACTGGACGTCGCGCCCGCCGATCCAATTGCCACCGCAGGCAATGCTGGTCGAGTTGGCACCGGTCCCGGCACCGCCACCGCCTGCACCGCCCAAGGTCGTCACACCGCCACAGCCACCGGCCCCGGTGGAAGAACTGCCGATCCCGAAGCTCGCTGAAGCGCCGAAGGCCGAGATTGCCGTGCCCAAGCCGGTCAAACCCAAGCCCAAGCCGCAACCGCCCAAGCCTGTGGAGAAAAAGCCGGAGCCGCCGAAGGAAAAACCGTCCGAGGAAAAACCGAGCGACGCGCAGCCGACCCAGGCACCGACCGAGAAATCCGCACAACCGGCACCGGGTCCATCGCCCGCACAGCAGGCTGCCAAAGCCAGCTGGGAAGGCACTTTGCTTGCTCACCTGGGCAAGTACAAAAAGTACCCGGCCAGTGCGCAGCAGCGGGGCAAGGAAGGCACCAACCGTCTGCGCTTCGTCGTGGATGGTGAAGGCAACGTGTTGTCGTTCGAGCTGGTGGGCCGCTCCGGCACTGCCGATCTGGACCGGGCGACCCTGGAAATGATCCGCCGCGCCCAACCGCTGCCCAAGCCACCGGCCGACATGCTCACCAACGGCACCATCGAAATCACGGCACCGTTCCTGTACTCGCTGGAAAAACGCCGCCGTTAAGCCAAACGCAAATTCCTTGTAGGAGCCGAGCTTGCTCGCGATAGCGGTATAGCTGTCAACGATGATGCTGAATGTTATCGCCTCATCGCGAGCAAGCTCGGCTCCTACACGGTTATGCAACAGCCAGCAAAGGCACCCGAAAGGTGCCTTTTGCGTATCTGCCAGCGGCAAACCTGCATTACCCGGTGTCACTCAACACACTCACTCTGATAACGTGCGTCTATCGATTGCAGCCGTTATGCTTGGCGCGCAACTTCATGGACGCTTGCTATGACTCTCACAGAATTACGCTACATCGTTACCCTCGCCCAAGAGCAGCACTTCGGCCACGCGGCCGAGCGTTGCCACGTCAGCCAGCCGACCCTGTCGGTGGGCGTGAAAAAGCTTGAAGACGAACTCGGTGTGCTGATTTTCGAGCGCAGCAAGAGTGCCGTGCGCCTGACCCCGGTCGGCGAAGGCATCGTGGCCCAGGCGCAGAAAGTCCTGGAACAAGCCCAAGGCATCCGCGAACTGGCCCAGGCCGGCAAAAACCAGCTGACCGCCCCGCTGAAAGTCGGCGCCATCTACACCGTCGGCCCGTACCTGTTCCCGCACCTGATTCCGCAACTGCACCGGGTCGCCCCGCAGATGCCGTTGTACATCGAAGAAAACTTCACCCACGTGCTGCGCGACAAACTGCGCAACGGCGAGCTCGACGCGATCATCATCGCCCTGCCGTTCAACGAAGCCGACGTGCTGACCCTGCCGCTCTACGACGAACCGTTCTACGTCCTGATGCCGGCCCAGCACCCGTGGACACAAAAAGACTCCATCGACGCCAGCCTGCTCAACGACAAGAGCCTGCTGCTGCTCGGCGAAGGCCACTGCTTCCGCGATCAGGTACTGGAAGCCTGCCCGACCCTGACCAAAGGCAACGACGGCGCCAAGCACACCACGGTGGAATCCAGCTCCCTGGAAACCATCCGCCACATGGTCGCGTCCGGCCTCGGCATCTCGATCCTGCCGCTGTCGGCCGTCGATAGCCATCACTACGCCCCCGGCGTGATCGAAGTGCGTCCACTGACGCCGCCGGTGCCGTTCCGCACCGTGGCCATCGCCTGGCGCGCCAGCTTCCCGCGCCCGAAGGCGATTGAAATCCTCGCTGACTCCATTCGCCTGTGCTCGGTGGCCAAGCCGTCCGTGCCGGTGGTGGCGGCGTAAGTTGCTGTCATGACCGAGTTGTCGCAAGTGTCGGTGACGGCACTCAAGGGTGTCGGCGAGGCCATGGCCGAGAAGCTGGCCAAGGTCGGCCTGGAGAATCTTCAGGACGTGCTGTTTCACCTGCCCCTGCGCTATCAGGACCGCACCCGTGTGGTCCCGATCGGCCATTTGCGACCGGGGCAAGACGCCGTGATCGAAGGCACCGTCAGCGGCGCCGACGTGGTCATGGGCCGTCGCCGCAGTCTCGTTGTACGCCTGCAGGACGGCACCGGCGGGCTCAGCCTGCGCTTCTACCATTTCAGCAACGCACAGAAAGAAGGCCTCAAACGCGGCACGCGGATTCGCTGCTACGGCGAAGCCCGGCCCGGTGCCTCGGGGCTGGAAATCTACCACCCGGAATACCGCGCCATTACCGGCGACGAACCGCCGCCGGTGGATGAAACCCTGACCCCGGTGTACCCGCTCACCGAAGGCCTGACCCAACAGCGTTTGCGCCAGTTGTGCATGCAAACCCTGACAATGCTCGGCCCGACCAGCCTGCCCGACTGGCTGCCAACCGAACTGGCGCGGGACTATCAACTCGCGCCGCTGGCCGACGCAATCCGCTACCTGCATCACCCGCCCGCCGATGCCGACGTCGACGAACTCGCCCTCGGTCATCACTGGGCGCAGCACCGCCTGGCCTTCGAAGAACTGCTGACCCATCAACTGTCCCAGCAGCGGCTGCGCGAGAGCATGCGCTCCCTGCGCGCACCGGCCATGCGCAAAGCCACAACGCTTCCGGCCAAGTACCTGGCCAATCTCGGCTTCGCACCCACCGGCGCACAGCAACGAGTCGGCAACGAAATCGCTTACGACCTGAGCCAGCACGAACCGATGCTGCGCCTGATTCAGGGCGACGTTGGCGCCGGTAAAACCGTGGTCGCCGCCCTCGCCGCGCTGCAAGCGTTGGAGGCCGGTTATCAGGTGGCGCTGATGGCGCCCACCGAAATCCTCGCCGAACAGCACTTCATCACCTTCAAGCGCTGGCTCGAACCGCTGGGCATTGAAGTCGCGTGGCTGGCCGGCAAGCTCAAGGGCAAGAACCGCGTCGCTGCGCTGGAACAAATCGCTGGCGGCACACCGATGGTGGTCGGCACCCACGCGCTGTTCCAGGACGAAGTGCAGTTCAAGAACCTCGCGCTGGTGATCATCGACGAACAACACCGCTTCGGCGTGCAGCAGCGCCTGGCGTTGCGGCAGAAAGGCGTCGGCGGGCGGATGTGCCCGCATCAGTTGATCATGACCGCCACACCGATCCCCCGTACGCTGGCCATGAGCGCCTACGCCGACCTCGACACCTCGATCCTCGACGAACTGCCGCCCGGTCGAACGCCGGTCAACACCGTGCTGATCACCGATACCCGGCGCGTCGAAGTCATCGAACGGGTACGCGGCGCCTGCGCGGAAGGGCGCCAGGCCTATTGGGTGTGCACGCTGATTGAAGAATCGGAAGAGCTGACCTGTCAGGCCGCCGAAACCACTTACGAAGACCTCACCGCCGCCCTCGGCGAGTTGAAGGTCGGGCTGATCCACGGTCGCATGAAGCCTGTGGAAAAAGCCGCCGTGATGGCCGAATTCAAGGCCGGCAACCTGCAACTGCTGGTCGCCACTACCGTGATTGAAGTTGGCGTCGACGTGCCCAACGCCAGCCTGATGATTATTGAAAACCCCGAGCGCCTTGGCCTCGCGCAACTGCACCAGTTGCGTGGCCGTGTCGGTCGGGGCAGCGCCGCCAGCCATTGCGTGCTGCTCTACCATCCGCCGCTGTCACAGATCGGCCGTCAGCGCCTCGGTATCATGCGTGAAACCAACGACGGTTTTGTCATCGCCGAAAAAGATCTCGAACTGCGCGGCCCCGGCGAAATGCTCGGCACCCGCCAGACCGGCCTGCTGCAATTCAAGGTCGCCGACCTGATGCGCGACGCCGATCTGTTGCCCGCCGTGCGCGACGCCGCCCAGGCATTGCTGGAGCGTTGGCCGACCCACGTCAGCCCGTTGCTCGACCGCTGGCTGCGCCATGGGCAGCAATACGGCCAAGTGTGAGCACCGTCGCAGTTTGTGGACGATGCTTTTAAACAAGCTGGTTATACTCCTGCGATTGTTTGAATACGGATACAGACCATGACTGAAGCTGCCCTCGCCCCAGAACCCCTGCACGCTCCGTCTGTTATTCGGTTGCTGCTGGGCAAATTGGGCATTGCCTACCAAGAAGTGCTGGACCACCACGGCCTGAACGCCTCGCGCAAAGTACAAGCCGTGTTGCTGGATGACGCCGTTGGCGCGCTGATGGTGCTGTTCCCGCAAAGCCAATTGCTGGACCTCAATCGCCTCGCCGAACTGACCGGCCGCCGCCTCACTGCCGTGCCCACCGAACGCCTGGTGAAGATGCTCGGCAAACACAGCCTCAGCCTGCTGCCCGGTCTGCCGGCGCTGACCAGTTCGCCGTGCCTGTACGAAGAAAGCCTGCTGCGCGAACCGAAGTTGCTGATCAACTCGGGCGAGCCGGGCTTGCTGCTGGAAATCACCAGCGAAGATTTCAAGACCATGCTGACCAAGGCCAGCGCCGCCAACTTCGGCGAGAACCTGACCCGCATCCGCCCGAACCTCGACCGCCCCGACGATGACCGCGAGGAAATCACTCAGGCCGTCCAGGCGTTCACCGCGCGACGCATCCAGCAACGCCTGGAAGAGACCATCGAAATTCCGCCGCTGGCCGAGACCGCGCAGAAAATCATCAAACTGCGCGTCGACCCCAACGCCACCATCGACGACATCACCGGCGTCGTCGAAACCGACCCGGCGCTGGCGGCACAAGTCGTCAGCTGGGCCGCGTCGCCGTACTACGCCTCGCCGGGCAAGATTCGTTCGGTGGAAGATGCGATCGTGCGGGTCCTGGGTTTCGACCTGGTGATCAACCTCGCGCTGGGCCTGGCCCTGGGCAAAACCCTGAGCCTGCCCAAAGACCACCCGCAACACGCCACGCCGTACTGGCAGCAGTCGATCTACACCGCCGCCGTCATCGAAGGCCTGACCCGCGCCATGCCGCGCGCCCAGCGCCCGGAAGCCGGCCTGACCTACCTCGCCGGCCTGCTGCACAACTTCGGCTACCTGCTGCTGGCCCACGTCTTCCCGCCGCACTTCTCGCTGATCTGCCGCCATCTGGAAGTCAACCAGCACCTGTGCCACAGCTACGTCGAGCAACACCTGCTGGGCATCAGCCGTGAACAGATCGGCGCGTGGCTGATGCGCTACTGGGACATGCCCGACGAACTCGCCGCCGCCCTGCGCTTCCAGCACGACCCGCACTACGACGGCGACTATGCCGAATACCCGAACCTCGTCTGCCTGTCCGTGCGCCTGCTACGCGGCCGCGGCATCGGCTCCGGCCCGGATGAAGACATCCCCGACGCCCTGCTCGAACGCGTCGGCCTGAGCCGCGAAAAAGCCAACGACGTGGTCACTAAAGTGCTTGAGGCTGAAGTGCTGTTGCGCGAACTGGCTTCGCAATTCAGCCAGGCCTAAAAGCATCGCGGGCAAGCCCGCTCCCACAGGATTGAGGTGATCCCTGTGGGAGCGGGCTTGCCCGCGATGAATCCCCCGCCGATCCAACTGAATCACCACAGGGTCAAACACTCAACTCTTGATCGTTCCCACGCTCTGCGTGGTAACGCATCCCGTGACGCACTGCGTCACAGCCCCAACCCAACACTCAAGCCTTCGCCTTGGCTTTAGCCTTCCTAGGCTTCAAATACTTGGTCAACCCCTGAAACCACATCACCAACGCCGGATTCCCTTTGATCTGAATCGACTTGTCCTGAATCCCCTGCATAAACGCCAACTGTTTGTTCTTAGCCTGCATCGTGGCAAAACCATACGCCGCATCTTTAAACGCAATCGCAAACGCCGGCTCGGCATACACGCCCGACTTGCTGGTAATGCGCTGGTCCTTCACAAAGAAATGCCGCGACACCTTCCCGTCCAGGGTCTGCAACTGGAACACCAATTCCTTGTCACCCAACTGCTGCTGAAACGCAGGATTAGTCCGGCTGGCCTTACCCATCAACAAACCCAGCATCCACAGAAGAAAACGAAATTTCATGCGCACAGCCTCAAGAGAAAAATGAACGGCCGGCGCAGTGTAGCGGCTTCGGACGATAACGACAGCATCGCGATGCGTTAGAAGAAGATGACGCGCTTTTTGACGCCGATGACTACCAAGTCATTGACGAAACGTCTGTGTTTAAAAGCGTGGAAGATTTGGTGTTTCTACGCTCGACGCTATCGGAAGTTTCCTTCAACTCGTGGGGTTGTTCGTGAACTAGGCAGCGTTGCGCTCGGCCGATAGTCTTTGTTGGTCGCCGCAAAATCGGTGATACGGACGTGCAAGTCCGGCGGGATACACAATGGTTATGGCAATTCATCGAGCATTTTTCTATGCTCGCGAACCGTTATGGCAGTTGTGTATGGGAGACCTTCGGGTCTGCCGGGAATCCCGCCGGTCTTGCACACCTATGCACAGCTGCCACCTCTTTCGAAGTGCAAGCGAAACGGTGTCGGCTCCTTAATTACGGGATTTATACCTTTGATCAAGCCAACACCGAATCCACCAGAACACGAAGACACATCCCCCTACGAATCCCTCGATTCGAAGAAACTCCACGAAGCCGCCGAACGCGCCCTCAACCACCATTTCGCCCCACCGCCCGAGAAGCCCAAGCCTCGCAAAGGCAACCTCTTCACCGTCTCCCCCGACATCGACACCGAAGCCCTCCTGGCCAACGCCTCGGAAGACCTGCTATCCATCAGCGCCATCGCCGCCAACCTGGCCGACGATGTGGAAGGCACGCTGCGCTCCGTAGCACTGGCGATCAGCAGAATGTCGGATGGGGTTCGGTTGTTGGTGGAGCGAGCGCTGGATCATATTGATTCGTCGAATCCGGCGGTGCATCGAGGGAAGGTGTAGCAAAAATATGAAGGGGACTTTACGTCCCCTTCTTCATTCAAATGCATCAGTAATATTTGTACTCCGAGATGAAGTGTTGATACTACCGATCACTTCCAAAGGTACAAAAAATACTTAAAATCACCATGCATCTACGCATACTAGTGCCGCACTTCCAGAATGGACTCTCCAGATGCCCTTTGCCTTACCGCGCTCTACCCTTATCCACGCCATGATGCTGTCCAGTATGGCCTTTACCACAGTTGCTGCCGCCAACAGTTTCGACTGCGCCAATGCCGCTACACCTACAGAAAAAGCAATCTGTACTGACCCATACACGCTTGGACTGGATAGTAAATTGGGGCAGGTATGGAAAACGGCAAAGGCGACAGTGAAGGACACGGTGACACTGAAGGCTGATCAACGCGAGTGGATTAAACACCGCGACCACTGCGCTACCGACTTTCATTGCTTGCGACGCAGTTATTTGATGCGGATTGTAGCGCTCCAACACGCAGGTAAACCTTTCAACTGGAAAGGGACTTGGCGACGTATCCCTGATGGGCGATTCGACAGCGCCGAATGGAAGATAAGCGGGCGCGCGCCACAATTCGATTTCACAGTAAAAGCGGCTAATAAAATGAGCTCAGGAACGTTGACTGATACGTTCAACCTGGAAGGCTCCCAAGGTATTTATCGCAGCGAAGATTGCACGTTACTGATGACACCAAGCACCGGCCTCCTTTACGTCATCCAAGTGGGTGAATGCCGAGGAACTGACGCATCCTTCGGTGGACGTTATGTCGCATCCGAACAGCCACTTAATATGAACTATGACCTGCTGTCCCTAGGGCTAGTCCGCACGCAAGAAGAAGACGACGCAGCTCGGCAATTGCTTAAGGATGACTATCAAACCATTCTGGATGCCAGTGACTCGTTTTACTACGTAGACGAGTCAGCCGCAGACAACCTGGGGGCTCAAGTCGCCAAAATTCGAGTATTGGGGCTTCCGCCTCCCAACGCCGCACTACTCATGCGTGGGCGCGACGCTCAACTTTGGGTCGCGGTGCTGGTCAGCGATCAGAAGCAGAACTACCGTGTGCGCTACTACACTAACGTGCAGGGCTGGAAAGGACGTTTGCCAGGCCCGATTCAACGCTGGTATGCCGAACAATTCGATTGGCGCAAGGCGCCGCTGGATTACATGCCGTAGGCGCCAAAGGAAAGGGGACGTATTGTCCCCTTTTCCATCTAATATCAAGGTTACTTTAACAACGCTTTTAAAGCTTCATAATCATAGCGTGTAAAAGATTCCTCAATACCTTTTGCTGCCACCTCTAAATACCGAGGAGACTTCAAATCACTAACCTTATAGACAGAAAATATCGTGCCAGAGCTAAACTGATGCCGGATGCTGCCTTGCGTAACAGCAACTGACGGAGATTTGGAAACCAAATCGCCCTTAGATTTATAGGTTCTCACCAAATGAATGTCCTTGTACTGAGCCTCATCCACATTCAAAGCTACCGCTGGAGTCTTGCCCAAAGACTCTATTGAAACTTTTCCCGTAGCGTTCTTCCACTCGTCAGAAAACTCATAGATCGATTCCTCATAATCCTCGGCTAGCGGTCTATTAAGATCACAAACAGCTTTGTTGATGAGAATACCGTTTCTGTCATTACGAATATTTGCATATATGCAATCAACGACGACATTATCTCCTTGCCTACTCAGCGTAAAGTACGCTTCAAACGGAGTGCTCGATGCCAGGTTTTCATAGTGCAAAGCTTTAGTGCCATTGAAGTCAACGAAGTCTCTCGTAACTTCTCCTTTATCGCCAATGACACCGTCAACAATTTTGCTTCCGCCCGACCAGCTAACTTTAAGGCTCTGAGTCGCTTCATCTACTTCATAAACGTCGCCCGCAGAGACTGTTGCTTTTTCAGCAGCAGATACGGTAAACGAGAGGCCAATGAACAACAACGCAAACAGATTTTTCTTTTTCATTCTTATCGAGTCTCCGGTGCTACGGATGTAGCTCTCAAAATAGCTTCAAATTTAGTGGCATAACTCGCGATCAGAACCTTCTGATCAGAACCGTTGATAACTTTACGAGCGCCTTGATAATCCTTGGTGGTGTTATTTACATAGGTGCCCAATTTTTGATTGGTAAAAATACCCTCTTTCATACCCCAAATCATAATGGGAACTGAATTTTTAAATCCAGCGGCCTCTTCAGGACTTCCAACAAAATCTATCCCGAAATAATCTTTGGCTTTCTGATAGTTGTTTTTCCATGTCAAGTGCACCAAACCACGCCCGCGGTATTTAAAACCGTCACCTTGGACGGTGTTTCCGTTACCTATCGCTCTCTCTCTATGCGCAGCACTAGCTGCAAGAACGGGATCATACTTGTCGAAATAACTAACCGACCCGATCTCCGGGGCAGCACTAAAATATTCGGCAATAGTGTAATTATATGCCTCATGCCTAGCCGTTGCGAACATATATGACAACTCATATATCGTTAGCATTTCTCTATTTTTATCAACATATATATTTATGTTTTTTACAATCTCTCTGAGGTTTTCCTTCGATTTGGCTGACAGTACGGGAGATTCAGCTTGGAAAGATGCATGCTGTTCGGCATACATAGCAACGAATCGTTCTACATCTATGTATACGGACTGACTCATGAAATTATCAAGCAACGCTATCGGATGAAAATGCCAAATCAAGCTAGAGCTGATAGCCCCCTTTCCCGCGAGTTCATCCCAAAAAACATATTTGCTAATACGCTCTTTTTCATGCTTCAACGTCTTCGGGGAGGTCTCCAACAACTGATCTAACTTACTCCACTTTGCAGAGTCCGCTTTGTCCTTCCACTCAGTCGGATGATGAGCGATCAGCTTCGACCACCGTGAACGTGTTTCAGCGTTTTTTACCGCATTCGCGAGCTCAGCTGAATCGACTTGGCCGTCGTCGTCTGTATCAATTTTGGAGAACAAGTCTTTGAAGAACTGCGGCATGTCTTCGGGGTCAAGGAAACCATCCGCCGTAGCGTTTGTTTCTTCAACAATCTGGAACCCCAGTTTTTCCCAGTCGTGCTGGGTGATAATTTTCGCGCCTGCTTTTTTTACCAGTCCGCTGACCGGTTGACCGTCGTCGGTGACGCTAACGTTGTACCAGTCTTCCGTGCCGACCTTGATCACCGTGGCCTTGCCGAGATCGACTGCGTGGTCAAGTTTGAGTGGTGTCGTGCCGGTTGCTGGGGCTACTTTCTTAAGCTCCGTTCCGGTCGGCAATTGCAGGTACTGCTTACCTGTTTTAAGGCCAGCGAGGTTTTTGAGGAAATCTTTCACTTCCGCTTCGGCGGTGAATATTTCGACGTGAACCTGAAATTTACTGTCCGACCCGCCTTGCTCGCTAGTGAGATTTTCCGTCTGCCCCAAGTAGCCGATCGGGTCACCCGCCTTGATGCCGGTGCTGGTGGCAACAACACTATCGAATTCGCTGGGCGTGACGGTCTCCCAACTCACGTATTTATTCGGCAGTACGTTCTCCACACAGGCCCAGAACGTCGGCGGCACAACACCATTCCCCCAAAGCGCACCACTCACTAATGTGCAAGCGGCCATGCGCAGCGTTTGATTGCCGACGGCAAGGTTCAACACCGCTTTGCTGTCGAACTCGATGACGCTGCCAACGTTCAGCTGCAACGTCCCTTTCGGACTACCGGCGGGCTGTCCATTAGTGGGGTCTGTAGGCGCGTCGTATAGCGGCAAGCGCTTCACCAACTTCGCTTTAACCTTTCCTTGCCAATAGTTCGGCCGAAGTCGCTCAGGCAGCAACTGTTCCTTCCAGATTTGAGTATTTGCGGTGTTTTTGTAGGGCTCTCCATTTTTCAGGTAAGCGAACCAGACCGCATCTCCAACGCCACGGGTTTTTGCCGAGCCTTTTTTCACGCTTCCGGAAAGAATTTTGCCTTTGGCATAAGTCAGCTCGCCGCTGTCGGCCGTTTCAAGAATTTCCAGTTGAGTGCCATTAACCAGTTTTCCGTCGGCCTGCGAGACGACACCGGGCGTGGGCACCGTCGGATAGGCATTGAAGTCACCGACTCTCATGGTGACTTTCTTGGCGGGCGTTTCTTCAGGAGCTAGCGGGTAACGAGCATGAGGCAATAAGTGCATGTAGAGGCTGTAGAAATTCAGCTTGTTTTGCTTGCCCTTGTTCGGTCCTTCTTCCGCGTTCGGCGCCGATTTGTATTCGTGACGCACCAGGCAGAAGGAGTTGGAGTACTTCAGTTTTTTCTCGTTGTCGCCGAAAGTTGACTCTAGATAATCTTCGTTAAGACGATAAGTAACGACCTCACCATCGGCCATACAGCGAACCGGCTCATTGAGTACACATTGCGGAGCACTTGCATCGCTGATGTGGATGCCGCCATGCCAAAATTTGTTGCTACCCAACAGGTAATGACCTGAATTCTCATTTTCGAGAGCTTTGTAAACTTCCTCTGCGTCAGTGAACTGCTTCCCGTCAGCCTTTCGGAAGGGGTATTGAAAATTCATCAGGGGGGCAGGTCCCACCGGAGCAGTTGCTGGGGTAGGAGCCGCCGCTGGCGCCGGTTGCGCACCCGTTCTGTATATAGCTTTCGGACGCAAAAACTTTTCTGGCATCGGCCAGTAACCGCTATGGTTCCCGTACTTAGCGGATTTCGGCCCAGAAGAAGATTGCGAGCCGAAAAAATTCCCCGCGTTACGTACTGAGTTGATGTCCTCGACTACCCCCGTATGCCCATGAAAATTGATCCACAGGGCAATATCACCAGGCTGAACATTCGCGAGCGAAACGACGTCAAAATGGGTTACGTCAACATTCAGCTGTCCCGTTGTCAGGTATGGAATTGAATATCCAGCATCCTTCAGCATCCGGTACAACAGACCTGAACAGTCGATTTCCTTTCGACCGTCGCCGTCGGCATCGGCGTAACCTTTCGCTGGACCGTATTCATATTGGGTATGCGGGTAGTTAGCCCGCTGTTCGAGTAGTCCGGTACTCATCGGAAGCTCCCTGCTTTAACACATTGAATTGAGTTATCAGCGACGACGCCTTGGGCCGCCAAGTGGTCAACACCTCGCGTACCGGACTCAGGATCCGTTTTCTGAACCTGCTGGTAACACGCCATTGCTCGGGGCAGATCAGCAGGGACAACGGTGCCGGCTTCATACACCTCACCCAGTTGGCTCAGTGCATCTACTGAGCCACGGCTCGCGGCATTTTCCAACGCATCCATTGACTGTTGTGGGTTGATACAGACGTGCTTGTCATCGTATTCACCCTCATCGCAGTAAAAATTTGCAAGTGTTACGCCTGCATTGGGAATGCTTTTTGAAGCAGCAACCAAAAGATCCAGAATTTTGGCGTTATCCAAGCGTGGAGCTTGTCCAGAAAGACTAATTCCTGCAGCAGACAATGCAGCCTGCGGCGAACCTTGTTGCGCTCCGGCTAAATAGCTATCCAGCGCTGCGGCGTACAAATAAACACCGGATTCGGGCGAAGCATGATTAGCCAATCGGTCAAACCACACACCTTTTTTCAGCTCTCTCTCACCGGGCAATAGTTTTTCCGTTCGAGCCACACCATCTAATACATTTTCAAGCGACCAATCTTCGACACGGTTCAGAACCCAGCAGTCGTCATGTTTGAAGACGAAAACTTTCAGAAATCCGCCCACCTGGTCACGGACAATCACTTTGTTCGGTAAATCGATATTTATGGTCAGATTCGACTCAGCGGCATTTTCTGGCACAAGTACGCTCAATGCAGCAGCGTCCAGCGCTTTGAGTTTACGTTTGACTACCTTCGGCTTATCACCATCGAAAACTACTCGAATCTCTTGAACGGGAGAGGCGATAAAGACCTTCTGTATCTCAGGCTGGGAGGCGAAAACTTTAACGAACTCTGCAAAGTCGTCGCTCGGACATTGAGCATCAACGGACGACGAGGCAAAGGCACCGGTGTGCATACCTAAGGTCAGCAGTGCGATGGAAGACCACTTCACCAGCCTTACGTGTTTGTTTGTTGTCATCACGAATCTCATCACTCAGAAAACACAAAAAAAGCCTTCGGCTTAACCTTCTCAGGCACCGCATTCCCCAACGCCTGATCCATCAAACTCCCCGCCTTATCCTTATCCGCCGCCCCCGGCAGCACCGGCGGTTTAATCCCGATCCCGGTCCCGCTCCCGGCCGAACCACCCGCATTAATCTTCACCACCGGCCCAACAACCGTCACCCCACCGGCATCCAGCTTGATAAAGCTCCCTCCCCCCAAAATGGTGAGTTCGCTGCCAGCCTCAATAACAATCTTCGCCCCAGCCTTCACATGAATCTCTTTCCCCACGCTGGTCAGCTGCGCAGTCCCCAACTTCACATGCTGGTTCTGCCCAATCGTCAGGTGATCATCCAGCCGCGTTTCAACCTTGCGATCCGCAATCGTGGTGCGATGCTCTTCCGCCTTCAGCTCGGTGTAGGTGTTCTTCACCACGGTGTCGTGGCGTTCGTTGCCGACGCGAATCTTCTGATCATGCTCAATGTTTTCATCCCAATCCCGCTGGGCATGGATGAAGATCTGCTCGGCACCTTTCTTGTCTTCAATCCGCAATTCATTAAACCCACCGCCCCCCGGAGAGCTGAGGGTTTTGAACACGGTGCGGGTTTTATTGGCCGGCAACTCGTAGGGAACCTGGTTTTCCTTGTGGTACAGGCACCCCGTCACCAACGGTTGGTCGGGATCGCCTTCAAGGAACGTCACCAGGACTTCCATGCCGATGCGCGGGATGACGATGGCGCCGTAGCGGTCGCCGGCCCAGCTCGATGAAACGCGCATCCAGCAGCTGGTTTTGTCGTCGGCCAGGCCTTCGCGGTCCCAGTGGAATTGCACTTTGATGCGGCCGTATTGGTCGCAGTGAATTTCTTCGCCTTTGGGGCCGGTGACCATGGCGGTCTGGCTGCCGAGTACGCGGGGTTTTGGGTGTTCCAGCGCGGGGCGGTAGAAGACGTTCCACGGGGTGGCGAGGAAGCGGTTGCGGTAGCCCTGGTGAAAGTCGTCTTTGTTGTCGGTGGTGTCGCTGGTGACCGACTCTTCGAGGACTTGCGGTTGTTTGCCTTCGTGGACGATTTCCGTGAGCAGCCAGAGGTCGTTCCACTCGGTGCGCGGGTGGTCGGACATTTCCAGGAAGTGGCCGCTGATGAGCCGGGTCTGGTCGCCGTGGCCTTCGGCTTGCTGGTAGTCGGCGCGGTGGCGTTCGAGGGCGCGTTGGCTGAGGAATTTGCCGCGCGCGCGGTCGAGGAAGCGGCCAGGGTAGTCGTAGTCTTCCAGATCCGGTTCGGTGCTTTCGCCGTCGGGTTTGTACGCCGCTTCGAGTTGCAGGCGTGGTTTTTCGAAGTCGTAGTCGCGGCGGGTGGTGCGGCTGGTACGGGTTTCCAGGCGCAGTTTGAAGCCTTTGATCACCGGTTCGTCAGCGACCATGCCGCTGCCTTGCACATAAGCCGTTGGCTGCCCGAGTTTCGGGAACACGGTCTGGTCGTCGCCGAATACCAGCAGATGACCTTTGGCACTGTGCTGGAAGTGGTAGTGAATGCCTTCCTCTTCGCACAAGCGCTGGACGAAGTGCAGGTCGGTTTCGTCGTACTGCACGCAGTAGTCGCGGTCCGGGCACGGTTGGCTGAGCTGGAAGCGGTAGGCGTTGCCTTTGATGCCGTGCTCTTCGAGGATCAGCGCGATGATTTTCGGCGCGGACATCTGCTGGTAGATGCGCTGGTTGGTGCGGTGATGCAGGTATTGCAGGTGCGGCACCAGGGAGATTTTGTAGCGGGTCAGGCGTTTGCCGGCATCACCTTGGGCGACGCGGTAGATCTGGCCGTGGATGCCGGAGCCCTGCGGGTCGAACGCCAAAAAAGCCTGCTTGTGCAGCAGCTGTTCCAGGTCCAGATCAGGGTTTTCGCTGACCAGTTCGAGGTCGAAGCGATACGGCTGGCTGATGCCTTCGGTGCCGGTGAACGACAGCACTTGCAGGTCGCCCGAATGCACGGCGCCGACGTAGTCTTCAACGGTCAGGCTGAAATGCGTTTCGTTAGACGGGTTGAACATTGCTTGCTCCCTGTTCGGTGGTCATCCGTTACGCCCCAAATCGCAGGCGTTGCAGCAAAGACGAAGTGGCGCCCAGGGCGTCACGCAATTGGGCTGCGGTGATGGTGCGCTTGGCCGCATCGAAAGCCAGCGCCGTTCGCAGGGCTGGCCAGCAGTGTTTGGGCAGGTTGCGCGGCGGGTGCAGCTCGCGTTCGAGCTCGCCGTCGCGGGCCTCGGTCGAGGGCAAGCGGCGGAACGGGTGTTTGCCGCCGGCCAGCTCGTAGAGCACGCAGGCGACGCCGTACACATCGGCGCTCGAGCTCAGCGGCTGGCCTTCGAGCAGTTCCGGGGCGGCGTAGCCGGGGGTCCAGGCGTTGAAGCGCTCACGACTCAGGTGTGGCAGGCCGGGCAGGATGCCTTCCACGGCTTGGCCGAGGCCGAAGTCAAACAAGCGCACGCCTTCTTCGCTGAGCATCACGTTGCTCGGTTTCATGTCGCCGTGCAGCACGCCGCGCGAGTGGGCGTAGGCCAGCGCGTCGAGCAGCGGCAGCGCGATGTCGCGCAGTTCTTTCCACGGCAGGCCCAGGGGCCGCTCGCAGAGTAATTTGTCCAGGGTCAGCCCACGCATGAGTTCCATGGTGATGAAGGCGCGCTGGCAGTCGGTGTCCACGTCAAAGCTGTGTAAACGCAGCACGTTGTCGTGGCGCAGGCGCCGGGTCAGGGCGAACTCGCTGTAGAGCAAGGCGCTGGCGTCCGGCGATTCGGCAAATTCTTCGCTGAGGATTTTCAGCGCGATGTAAGGGTCGGGATCGCCGAACTGTTCGCTCAGTAAATCCCGTGCGCGGTAAACCGCGCCCATACCGCCGGCACCGAGCAGGCGCTCGATGCGGTAACGACCTGCGAGTACGTCCGGCATTTCGCCGAGGCTGGGCTTGGTCGGCGCCAGCGCGGGCTCAGCTTTATTCGGCTTGGCGAACGCGAAATAAGTCAGGTTGCTGACTTCTTCGTCGCTCACCAGCAGGTCGTCGAGCGGCGGCATGAGTTGGGTCATTGGCGGATCACCACGGCAGTCAGGTTGTCCCGCGCCGAGCCACGCAGAGCGCCATCGAACAGACGCTCCAGCGCAACGTGCGGCGCGGTCAGGCTCAGGGCGTTGCCCAAGGCATCGCTGCTCAGCCCGTTGTACAAACCATCGCTGCACAACAGAAACGCATCGCCGGGATAAACCTCGAGTTCGAGCACGTCCAGGGTCAACTGCTCGGCCGCCCCGACCGCACGGGTCAGGGCATGGGCGGCAGGGTGAGCCTTGGCGTCTTCGATGCTCATGTTTTGCTCGTCGATGAGTTGCTGTTGCAGCGAGTGGTCCTTGGACAGTTGATACAAACGCTGGCCGCGCCACAGGTAGCAACGGCTGTCGCCGGCCCAGATGCAGGCCGCGCGATTGCCGCCCACCAGCAGCGCCACCACGGTGCTGCCCATGATGCTGTCGTGGCGCCCGGCGGTGACGGTCAACTCCTGACCCAAGCGGCGGTTCAACCAGTGCAGGCACTGGCGGATGCCTTTGAGGCGTTCGTCGAAATCATCCTGCACCGGCAATTCCGCCAGGCTGGCGACGATCAACTGGCTGGCGATGTCGCCACCCTGATGACCGCCCATGCCGTCCGCGACCACCCACAGCCCCTGCTGTGGACAGTCGAGGAAAGCATCTTCGTTGCGCGCCCGAACCTTGCCGGCGTCGGTACGCGCAGCGCTGCGCCAGGGGATGGCCACCAGCATCAGAGCTGCACCGGCATACGGAAAGTACGCAGCACGCCCATGTCGAACGGGTTCGGCGTGCGTTGGCTGGTCAGCAAGTAGTTGGCGCGCAGGCCACCCACGTCGGCTTTCAATACCAGCACGTCGCGACCACTCAGGTACTCGGTCTGCATCAGGTCGAACAGACGGAACAGCGACCATGGGCCGGTGTTCTTTTCGATACCGATCGGGCGGCCAGCCATTTTGTCGAGGACCAGGCTGGTGCGACCGTCTTCAGCGTCGGTCGGCCATTTGAACGACACCGGCACGATCGGGCCGTGGCGGTATTCGATGGTCTTGTCGCCAAACTTGAACTCGGAGCGGCTGACGGCCGGGTCGAGGGTGTACGGCTCCAGTTTGAACTGCACTTGCGGCTCGGCCGGGTTGATCGAGAAGAAGCTCTGGCGGATCACTTGTGCCGCGGCCATCTGGTCGAGGTAGACCTTGGAGATCGGCAGGCTGTGACCGTCGATGACGCGCAGACGGAAGTTGCCCGGATCACCGCTCACGAACGGGCGCATGTACGTCTCGAAGAAGCGATCGTTGATGCCCTGGGCCTTGAAGAACTCGCGGAAGTCGCTGATCGCCACGTCGCTGGTGCTGTGGGCGCTGAACGGATATCGCTTGTTGATCGCCTTGCCATAGAAGCTGTACAGCTCGCTCTGATAGCGCTGGTTCAGGTACTGGTAGGAATCGTTGAGCACCAGGCGCCAGGTGTCTTCGGCCAGCACGTTGAACCACACGCTGACCGGACGCGGCAAGCGGTTGGAGGCATTGCGCAACGCACTCAACGCATCGCGCTGGCCGCTCATGCGGGTCTTGGCCATTTCGAATGCGGCTTGCTCCGGCGCGCTGGCACGGGCCAGGCTTGCCAGTTGCAGTTGCAGGTCGTTGAGCGCCGCCAATGCAGGGGTCAAATCAGCGGCCGGGCCGTTGTTGTCATCCAGCAGACGGTGCAGCGGTTCGAAGCGACGTTGCAGGGATTTCTTCGCGGTGTCCGGCAGGTTCTTCGCCATGTCCGCGGCTTTGTCCGCCGCAGCCGAGGCCAGTTTGCCGAGCTTGCCGCCCTTCTCCGCGAGTTTTTCGGCCGCCGCAGCAGCGTCATCGGCGCTCTCGGCGATCACTGGAAAACGGGTGTTCTCGCGCACTTCCACCAGCAGTTGCAGCACCGGCGAGTTGGCCGAGGTCAGGCCCGCCAGTTGCTCGGCGCCTTCACTGAAGTCGCTGATTGCGGGCAGTGCCACCTGGCCCACCGCTTCACTCCAGAAATTGGCGTAGTCGCGGAAGTACAGTTGCTCCAGTTCGACCATCAGGCGACGCAAGTCCATGCCGCTGATGCCCGAACCTTCGCCCAGCACCCAGTTGTCACGCAGGATGTCGGTGACCAGCGCAGAACCCTGGACCGAGAAATACTGCTGATAACCCTGCTGGGTGTAGAAGCCCGGGATCACGTAATCGGTGCCGACAAACAGCGAACCTTGCGGGCCGAGGTGTTGGCTGAGACGGTACTCCGGCAGGTTGCGGGCCTGCTCGCGCAGCATCCGGTAAACCACGTTGGCCAGCGATTCGCTGCGCAGGACCTGACGTGCCTGAGCCACCAGTTGATCGTTCAACGGGTAGATAAACGGCTGCTGCAGCAAACGTTCGAAGTGCGTGTTAAGACCGTTCTGCACGGCGGTGTTGCCGGCATAACGCTGGGACCATTCGGTAGCGACCCAATCCTTGAGCCACGGACCGTCGCGACGGTCTTTCATGTTCAGCATCAGGTACGCGCGCAGGCTGTTGAGCAGACGCTCGCGGTCGCGCATGTTGGCGCGGATCTGCCCTTCCAGCAGGGTCGCGACTTTCGGCAGCAGTTGCGCTTCGAGCTCACGCTCGTAGGCGCTCTTGACCACTGGGTTGACGTCTTCGCCTTGGTACAGACCGCCGCGCTCGTGGTAACCCACGTCACCTTTTTTCGGGAAGACCTGAGTCGCCGCGTAGGCCGTGTCGAGCGGCTTGAGCACCGCCATGGAATCATCGCGCGCGGTCAGGGCCGCGCGTTGTTGTGTCCAATTAGTGGCGAGGTTGCGCAGGTTTTCCAGGCGCTCGTAGTTGGCCGAGAAACCACCCGCCCACAGCATGCCGAACAACGCCAAGGCCGCCAGCGCGCCCACATACAGCGCTCGTTGGCCCCAATGGATGCGGCTGCGTTCGCGCTTGTCCAGCCCGGCCAGGTCGGCCTCGGGGAAAATCACCCGGCTGAGCAAATGGTGAATGAAGCGCGAGCGGCCGCTGCGCAAGGTCGGCAGCATACCGGCGTTCATGCCCAGGCTCGCGCCGATGCCGGCGGTGGTCTGGTCCATTTCTTGAGTCAAGTGCGGTGCGCTGGTCAGGTAGAAACCACGCAACTGGCTGACACGCTGGTAGCGGTTGCCGGTGAACGCCATGTCGACGAACAGGCACAGGCGCTCGCCGATTTGCCCCAGTTGATGCGGGAAATCGAGGATGCGGCCACGGCGCTGGGTGTCACGCTCCTGGTGCATGCGCATGATCACTTGGCTGTTGAGGCGACGCAGCAGCTCTTCGAACTCGGTGCGCAGCACGGTCACATCGGTGCCGCTCTGCTCTTTGCGGAAGCTCGTGCCGAGCACCTGATCGCTTTCTTCGCGGGTCAGTTGATCGAAGAACTCGTCGAAACCGAGCAGCTTGTCGGCCTTGCTCAGTACCAGGTAAACCGGCACGTCGACGTGGAGTTTTTGATGCACGTCCTGCAAGCGCGCACGCACCTGGCGGGCCAGGGTCTCGAGGTCTTTCTCGTCCGGGCACAGCAGGGTTTCCACCGGAATGGTCACCAGCACACCGTTCAACGGACGGTTGCGGCGACGCTTGCGCAGCAGGTCGAGCAAGGTACTCCAGGCGCTGCCGTCGACTTCGCCGTCCGCCTGGGTCAGGTAGCGGCCAGCGGTGTCGATCAGCACACCGTGGTCGGCAAAGTACCAGTCGCAATGACGGGTGCCTTGGGTGTCGCGGGTGAGTTTGCGGTCGATCTTGTTGATCGGAAACTCAAGGCCCGAGAAGTCCAGCAGGCTGGTCTTGCCGCTGCCCTGTGGGCCGATCAGCAAGTACCACGGCAAATCACTGCGCCAGCGTTCGCTGCGGCCGCGATACAGGCTCGACGTCTTGAGGGTTTTCAGGGCGTCCTTGAAACGCACCTTCAACTCCTTCTCTTCTTCGTCGATCAGCTCTTCGCGGCGGATGCGATCCTGGCCGTCTTCGGTGTCTTCGACGGCTTTTTTACGCACACCGGCGCGCCAGCTGACGAAGACCATGGTCAGGCCCCAGATCAGGAACAGCACGCTGATGGTCAGCAAGCGCGAGGTCGAACCTTCCCAGAACTTGTAGTCATCCACCGCCAGCAGCGGTCCGACGAACCACACCAGCAGCGCGACAAACAGCACCACCAGCAAGGTCCAGACCCAGGTCTTGCGCAAGAATGCGCCGACTTTCTTGAAAAACTTTTTCATGACACGTCCCTGTTTACGGCTGCGACTGCGGCTGGACCGCGGCCGGATCTAGCGGCTGGAAAGGTTGCAGAACGGTGTCGCGCTGCTCGCCGAGTACCCAGGCGAAACCGGAATACATCACCACCAGGCAGACGAAGGTGAACAGCACCACCATCCACGCCGGCACGATGCGCACCAGGCTGCGGCGCTGGTCGTTCAGGCCTTCCCAGTGCGGCGACAGCTCACGCGGCACGTCGCCACGCAGTTGACGGATCTGCCGGTACAAGGCGTCGCGGATGCCTTCGAGTTCGAGCATGCCGCGTGCTTGCACGCGGTACTTGCCTTCGAAACCGAGGGACAGGCACAGGTACATCAGTTCCAGCATCGGCAGGTGCTTGACCGGGTTTTTCGACAGGCGATCCAGCAGCTGGAAGAACTTCTCGCCGCCGAAGGTTTCGTTGTGGAAGCTGCTGAGCAGGCTCATCTGCGACCACTCGCTTTCGTTGCCCCACGGCGTGGTCACGACGGCTTCGTCGACCACGGTGCACAGCACGTAACGCGCAGCCATTACCTGACTGCTTTCGGCGCCGTTGTGCAGTGCGCGCACTTCAAACAGCTTGAGCCCGGCGGTCAGCCGCTCGTTGAGCGCGTACAGGTCTTCGCGGGTGTCGCTGTGCTTGAGCCGCACCACTTCCGACAACAGCTCGGAAGCGGCGGCCACCAGCGAATTGAGGCTGATGTTGAACGCTTCGGCCGGGCGCAGGCGCGCGGCGTAGATCATGCGTTCTTCCAGTTGTTCGAAGCGCGGTGGCGCGGCGAAGTCGGTCAGCGGACTTTGCGCCGGGCCGTGGCCCTGGCGGTCGAGCAAGACGGTTTTATCGTCCTGATGGTGTTCCATGTCCTTGATCATGTCTGTCAGTTCCTGATGGCCCAGAATTTCAGCTCAAGCTCGGCAAATTCGCCAGACACATGGAACGCGAAGCCGCCGGAGCGCTCCAGTTGTGCCAGGTCTTCGGAACTGAGTTCGAGGATGAAATAGGTTTTGTTGGAGTGGAACGCGATCTGCCGCGGGGCCACCGGCAACGGTTTGACCTTGATACCCGGCAGGGCCAGGTTGACCAGTTGGCGGATGCGCTCCACCGGGCCGACCTTGAGGTGCGCCGGCAAGCGGTGGCGCAGTTCTTCGGAGTCGCAGTTGGCACTGGCCGCCAGCACGAACGAGGCCGAGCCCAGCAACTTGTGGTCGTGCAACGGCGAAACGATGATCCCGTACTGACGCTCTTGCAGGATCAGTTCGATGGCGTGCTGTTCCAGCACCATCGACAGCACCTGACGGATCGCTTCCATCAGTTTGCGAAAGCTCGCGCCCTGATCGCTGTGCTGGTAACGGCTGTCCAGGCGCGGGCGTTTGCTCTCGCTGGAAAACGTCGCCAAATCGCCGAGCATGGTCAGCAGCGTGCGGTACAACTCTTCCGGATGCACCTGCTCAAGTCCCAGGTAGTGACGCAGCAGCAGTTCGGTGCGGTTGATCAGTTGCAGCATCATGAAGTCGCCGACTTCCGCGCCGCCGACCTTGCCGTTGGAGCGAATCCGGTCAGCGATGGTGTCGCCGCGGTGACCGAGCATGCTGATCACTTCCTTCAGGCACGACAGCAGGTAGCCGGACGAATGTGCCTGAATGTAGGTCGGCACGAAATCCGGATCGAGGCTGATCACGCCGTCGGGCGTGGTGTCGAGCACGTCGCAGATTTTCAGCTTCACGTAGGCCTGATCGCTCTGCTGCTCGCCGAGCAACAGTTTGAAATCCGGGCGACCGCAGCGCACCTGGCTGGCGGAATCGTCGCCGGCGTTGGAATCGGCGACTTCGGCTTCGTACGCGGTGTAGCGCGCCAGCACGTCGGATTGCTCCGGGCGGCGCGACTCGATGTGGTTACCGGTGACCAGCGGCAGCGCCAGGTAGATCGGCGTGTTGCCGGTGTTGGGCGGCACGTCCAGCGCCAGCGGTTCGGTGTTGCCGCCGAGTTCAAACAGGCTGCCATCCGGCAGAATCCCCGAGGCCTGGCTGATCACCAGTTTGCCCATGTTGAGGAACTGCAAATCGATGTCCAGGTTGAGGAAGCCCCAGGTGTAACCGCCCAGCAATTGGGTGCGGGTTTTCATCTGGTGGTCGTAGTAGCGATCGTTGTGCTGGAAGTGCTGCGGACGCAGCAGCATGCCTTCCTGCCAAATGACTTTATGGGTATTCATGATCAGTCATCTACCTTGGCGAGCGCTTCGTGGCTGTTGCGGATACCGGCCGAGTCCAGCGTCAGGTCAGCGTCGGTGACTTCCACCGGGGTGATCTGCACGGTGTAGCGCCATTTGGTTTCCGGCAGGTCGCGGTACGCGGCGAGTACGCCGACGTAGCGGCTGCCCTCCTCCACGCTGAGTTTCAGCTCGACGGTTTCGCCCGGACGCAGCTCGAGTTCTTCGCTGGCCACCAGGTCTGGGGCCAGGGATTCCTTGGCGCGTTCATACAAGCTGAAGAAGTCGGCGTTTTCGAAGGTCACCGGGTGCTTGAGCTCGAACAGACGCACAACAATCGGCGACGGACGACCGTTGAGGTCCGGGTTCAACTGATCGCTGGCGGTCAGTTTCAGGTTGAGCTTGGTCACTTTCGAATACGGCGACAGCGACGAGCAACCGGCCAGTAGCACCAGGGCCACGACCGTTGTCAGCGTCTTGAAAAAAGCGGTCGAGCAGCGAGACATGCGCATCATCCTTGGTGGTCGGTGTGTAGGGTGGAAATCAGACGGATCTGTTCTTCGTAGGCCTGGGCAAAGTCGCGGGCCAGCAGGCGTTCGCTCCAGTCATCGTCCTGACGCAGGGCCTGGTGATAACGGCCGTAGGCTCTCCAGCGACTGCCGGACGTGGCCAGCAGCGGCTTGTTGTCGCGCTCGAAACGCAGGGTCAATTGCTGCGGCGAGAAGTGCTCCAGCGTGCCGCGAACGGCGGCGCGGCTGGCGGTCAGCAAGGCCACTTGATGGGCCTGCAAATCGCGGAACGCG
This sequence comes from Pseudomonas sp. OV226, assembly GCF_003148705.1. Classification (NCBI taxonomy): domain Bacteria; kingdom Pseudomonadati; phylum Pseudomonadota; class Gammaproteobacteria; order Pseudomonadales; family Pseudomonadaceae; genus Pseudomonas; species Pseudomonas sp. OV226. The sequence continues at coordinate 532,408 of NZ_QGGS01000004.1, forward strand.
CGGGAGATGGCTTGCTCGGCCGGCAATTGGCCCGGCTTGTTCGGCTGCAACAAAATGCCCAGTGCTTCCCCGGCATCGACGGCGAATTTCAGCGGGTTCTTTTGAGAGCCTTGCACGGTGGTCTGGGCCAGACGCAGTTCGTTTTTCAGTTCGCTGCGGGTGCGCAGGCTCTGCTGCAAACCGCCGACGCTTTGCTTGAGCAGACGTGCCGCGTTCAGCGCCAAGGCTTCGCGGGCGTCGTGGTCGAGGCCTTTGAGGTCCACGCCCAGCGCAGCACCGAAATGCTCCCAGAAGCCTTCGCTCTGACGTTCGACCGGTTTCGGCGCAGGGGCCGGCGCGGGTTCGGCCGGGGCATTGATCAGCTCCGGGACCATCAGGCTTTCCATGTCGATGCGCGCGTAGTCGGCGCGCTGACGGGTGTCCTCGATCGTGGTGCTTGGGGAAATCAGTTCCTCGATTTCGGAGTACACACGCTCCTGCTGTTCGAGGGCGTTCAGCGGGTCCAGATCAAGGAAGGCATCGTCCGGAATAATGCTGCCTGCCGCACGCGGACGCCCGACTTCGCCGTCGAACGTCGCCGGGTCACGCACCAGCCGCGCACGAATCTCGAAGTCACCCAACACGTAGGTACTGCCGTGTTCGATGCGCACCGCTTCGCCTTTGCGCAGGCGTGCACCGCTTTCGCCGTCCTGGACACCGTTGCTGCTGGTGTCGGTGAGGAAAAACGTACCTTCGCGGTAGCTGATGTTCACGTGGTGATTGGACAGGTGCCGCTTGCGGTCCGGGATGATCCAGTCGCAATCCTCGCCACGTCCAATCACGCCACCGGCCTGTTTGAAGGTCTTCTGGCATAAATCGGTGGGCACGAACTGCTTGGTGTTCAGCATTTCGAAAACCAGTTCCATGGTGATACTCCTTGCGGTCACTTGCCGCGATTGACCGCCTGCGGATCACCCAATGGGCGATAGGTGTTGTCGTTGTATTTGTAATTGCCGCTACAGCCGCCGAGGCCGCATAGAACGACGAGGGTCAGCAGGACGGCTTGCCAGTGACGAACAGGCATCAGAGGGTCTCCAGGGGTAGACAAAGCACAAAGCGCCGACCCGTTTGGGCGGCGCTGTTAAAAGCAAATGAGGTGGAATCGAAGGTCTTTTGCCTACCCATCGAAGTCACCCAAATTGATATTCAGGCGCCCGAGGCGGTAAAGCAGCGTGCGGCGTGGCAGGCCGAGTTCGCGGGCGGCGAGGGTCTGGTTGCCGTCGTTTTTGCGCAGGCAATCGAGCAACAAACTGCGTTCGACCTGCTCCAGGCGTTCGCGCAGGTTCAGGCTGTTGTCCTCCGGCATGGCTTCCATGCGCAGGGAGAAATGCTCGGCCAGCAACTCGCCGCCCTCGCACAGCAACACCGCACGTTCGACAAGGCCTTTGAGTTCGCGCACGTTGCCGGGGAAGGCATAACCGGACAGGTGATCCAGCGCGGCATCGGACCAGCGCACCGCGTCGCGCTGCAAGAACGAGCAGGCCTTTTCAGCAAAGTGCCGGGCCAGGTCGAGGATGTCGCCTTCACGCTGGCGCAGGGCCGGCAACTCGATCGGGAATTGCGCGAGGCGGTAGTACAAGTCCTCGCGGAATTTGCCTTCGCTCACCAGCACCGACAAATCCCGGTGCGTCGCGGCAATGATGCGCACGTCGATCTTGTGGGTGTCGTTGGAACCGAGCGGGCGGATCTCGCCTTCCTGCAACACGCGCAGCAACTTGGCTTGCAGCGACAACGGCATGTCGCCGATTTCATCGAGCAACAAAGTGCCGCCGTTGGCTGCGTCGAACAGCCCGGCGCGGTCGCGGTCAGCGCCGGTGAAGGCGCCTTTGCGGTAGCCGAACAGCTCGCTTTCCAACAGGTTCTCGGGGAACGCCGCGCAGTTCTGCACGATGAACGCCTGGGAACGGCGCGGGCCGCAATCGTGAATCGCCCGCGCGACCACTTCCTTGCCGGTGCCGGTCTCGCCGCGCAACAGCACGGTGTAAGGGCTGTGCAGGACTTTGCTGATCAGCGAATAGGTCTGGCGCATGGCCGAACTCTTGCCGATCAAGCCGTAACCGCTGGCGCTCGGCACACTGACTGGCGCTGGTTTTGAGTCACCCGCTGGACGAAGCAAGCGTTGCAGCAAATGCAACTGACCGAGCACGAAAGAGCCCAACTGCCCGAGCGAATCGGCGAACCCTTGCAGGTCGATGTGCTGGCGACTGGCGCACAGCAGCAAGCCTTCAACCGCTTTCTGTTGATTGACCAGTGGCACGCACAACAGCGACTGCCAAGGCGTGGCCTGCGGCGGCAGGAAACTGGTTTCGTGCAGGCTGCCACTCAACTCGCCGAGGCTCACCACGCGGTTCTGGCACAAGGCAAATTGCAGCAGTTGTTCACCGTTGTAATCCGCCGGCAGGCTCGCCGCTTCCCGGGGTTGCAGAATGCCGTTCAGGCACTCGGCGTTCATCCCCAGGCAGGTGTGGGTCGCGTCCAGCAAGTACAGCTGCGTCAGTTCGCAACCGCTGAGCTCGGCCACCCCACGCACGAAGTCACCCAGCAGCGCAGCACCGTCCGCCGCCCGCGACAGGCTGGCGAACTGCGCCAGCAAGGCTTCGGCATAGACCAGCGGTTGCGGCACTTGAGTGAACATCACACCCACCTCAGGCGAACTCGCAGATCACGCTGGCGTCACCGTCGAGCGTGGCATGCACACGCTTGAGGCTTTCACCGGTGGCCATCGCATCGAGCAAGCGGTCGGCCACCAGCGGCAGCACGTGCAGGTCGAGCAAATGGTCGATCAGGCGTGCGCCACTGTCGCTTTGCGTGCAGCGCTCGGCCAGGTGATCGACGAGGTTCTGGCAGTACGTGAAATCCAGCTGACGACGGTTCAGGCGTTCGCCCAGACGGCCGAGTTTGATTTCGATCAACTCGCGCAGCACCGGGCCGCCCACCGGGTAGTAAGGCACCACACGCATGCGCGCCAGCAGCGCCGGCTTGAAGTGTTTGCTGAGGACCGGGCGAATGGTTTCTTCAAGCACTTCGGCGGTCGGCCGCGCGCCGTTTTCGCAGAGCTCGCTGATGCGGTCGCTGCCCAGGTTCGAGGTCATCAGGATCAGCGTGTTGCGGAAATCGATCTCGCGCCCTTCGCCGTCGTTGGCCACGCCTTTGTCGAAGATTTGATAGAACAGATTGAGCACGTCCGGGTCAGCCTTTTCGACTTCATCGAGCAAGACGACGGAGTACGGCTTCTGACGCACGGCTTCGGTGAGCATGCCGCCCTCGCCGTAACCGACGTAGCCCGGTGGCGCACCGATCAGGCGCGAGACGGTGTGCTTCTCCTGGAACTCGGACATGTTGATGGTGGTGATGAAACGATCACCGCCGTACAGCAAATCGGCGAGGGCCAATGCGGTTTCGGTCTTGCCGACACCGCTCGGGCCGACCAGCAGGAACACGCCGACCGGCGCGTCCGGTTTGTTCAGGCCCGCTGCCGTGGCGCGCATCGAGCGGTCCAGTGCGTGAACGGCTTGCTCCTGACCCCGGATGCGCGTGCGCAGGTCGGTGGCGAAACTGGCGACCTTGGCGTTGTGCTCACGGGCCAGTTGCGCCAAGGGCACACCGGTCCAGGCACTGATCACTTCGGCGACCAGACGCGGGCAGACTTCGAAGCTCACCAGTCGTTCTTTGACTTGCAGTTCGGTCAGGGCTTTGTGCGTGTCGTTGAGTGCGGATTCCAGAGACGCGACGCTTTGCGCCTCGTCCACCGGCAGGGTTTCGATCACGGTGCCTTCGGCGTCTTCTTCAACCGTCACGGTCGGCTCGACGGCGGCGGCTTCACGGGCCTTGGCCAGTTGCTGACGCAGATCCAGCAGGCGCTCGGCCAATTCTTTCTGTTCAGTCCACAGGGTTTCCAGCGCGATCATTTCGCTCTCGGCTTCGTCGAGGCGATCTTCCAACGCGTCCAGCGCTTCGTGATCGATCAGCAAACCGGCTTCGGCATCACGGCGCAGGGCCTGACGCTGACGGCCGCCTTCGGCCAGTTCGCCACGCAGGCGTTCAAGGCTTTCCGGGGCGGCGGCGAGGCTGATGCGAACGCGGGCGCAGGCGGTGTCGAGTACGTCGACGGCTTTGTCCGGCAGTTGACGACCCGCCAGGTAACGGGCGGACAGTTCGGCAGCGGAGACCACCGCGTCATCGCGCAGGTAGATGCCGTGGCTCTTCTCGTACACCTGAGCCAGGCCACGCAGGATGGTCACCGCTTCGCTGACGGTCGGTTCGTGCAGTTGCACCGGTTGGAAACGACGGGCCAGCGCCGGGTCTTTCTCGAAGTATTTTTTGTACTCGGCCCACGTGGTGGCGGCGATGGTGCGCAGTTCGCCACGAGCCAGCGCCGGTTTCAGCAGGTTGGCCGCGTCGGAACCGCCGGCATTACCGCCCGCGCCGATCAGCGTGTGGGCTTCGTCGATGAACAGGATGATCGGTTTCGGCGAGGCTTTGACTTCGTCGATCACGCCTTTGAGGCGACGCTCGAATTCACCTTTGACGCTGGCGCCCGCCTGCAACAGGCCCATGTCCAGCGACAGCAACTCAACGCCTTTGAGCACTTGCGGTACTTCACCGGCGGCGATGCGCGAGGCCAGGCCTTCGACGATGGCGGTTTTACCCACACCAGCCTCACCGACCACAATCGGGTTGTTCTTGCGCCGGCGGGCGAGGATGTCGACCATCTGGCGGATCGCGCCATCGCGGCACAGCACCGGGTCGAGTTTGCCGTCGCGGGCCTGTTGAGTCAGGTTGTGGGTGAAGCGCTCCAGCAACGACTCACCCGGCACGGCGGGTTTTCCGGTGGCCGGTTGTTCTTTCTGCGACAGGGCGAATTCTTTCAGACGCTCAATGTTCAGCTTGGCCAGCAACGGCTGGTAGCGGCTGCCGGCGTAGCGCATCGGGTTGCGCAGCAGCGCGAGAATCAGGGCAGCTTGTTCGACCTGGGTCTGGCCCAGTTCGAGGTTGGCCACCAGCAACGCATCTTGCAGCCACTGCACCAGTTCCGGGGCGAACACCGGATTGCGCGAGGCGCTGTGCTCGACCCGCGACTGCAACGCGGCGTTCAGCTCACCGGCGTCCACTTCGGCATCTTGCAGCGCGCGTGCGAGCAAGCCTTGCGGGCGCTCCAGCAGGCCCAGCAGCAAGTCTTCGACGAGGATTTTGCTGCCGCCACGAGCGACGCAACGCTCGGCCGAACTTTCCAGATCACGACGGGTTTCGGCGTCCAGCGCCTGGATAAGTTGTTGCAGGTCTACGTTGATCATTGGTCATCTGTCCTTAATGAATTTTGCTGCCCAGGGTCACCACGCCGTCCGCTTTTTCGCGGCCCAGCCAACTGGTCCATCCCAGGCGACAGGCGTTCTGCTCACCGATGCGCAGTTCGGGGATTTCTTCCTGGCGCAACACCAGGCGAATGTCGTAGTCGAGCGGGTCACGCAGGGTGAACCGCACCAGCGCGCACAACGGCTGGTAGCCGAAACCGATCGGCAGGAATTCATGGAATCGCTGCCAGTCGAGTTGGGTGATGTGGATACGGAATTTGCCGCTGCGGTCGCGCACGTGCTCGCCCAGCACCAGGTCTTCGCCCAGCAGGCTGTTGGCTCGGCCCAAACGATTGCGCTGCTCGTCGAGAATTTCCACGCGACGCTCGATGCACTGCTCGATGACCAGGTCTTCGTGCTTGAAGTAGTAACGCAACACCGCTTCGATCAGCGCCGCCGAGTGTGCCCGCAAGCTGAGCAAGCCGAGGTACGGCAGCAGGCGTTTCCAGTTCAGTTCCTGGGCCTTGCGGATCTCTTCGCCACCCAGGCCGATCAAGGCAAACAGCTGCGAGGAAAACGGGTCGAGCGCGCCGCTCTGGAAGCTCGCGCGGTAACGATACTTGCGCCAGATCGGCAGCATCAGCCGTTGCAGGCGATGGTGAAACAGGTCGAGGAAGTTGCGCGTCGGGTTGCCGTCTTCGCTGTCGCCCAAGGCCTGTTCGCCATAGAACGCCGGCAGCGGCGAACCGGAACCGACCAGGCCGATCAGGTTGAACCGCAGGCGCGCGCGCATCTGCCCGTGCTCTTCGAAAAACTCCACGCGATCGACGTCACTGCCAGGGAAACCCAGGCTCGGATTGGCCTGGAATTCCAGCTGGTCGTACAGATCGTCTTCGCTCAGGTACGGGTGCGCCGCGCGCAGCCGGTCGATCACCAGCAGCACGGCCTGAAACAGCGAGTACTCGCGTATTACCCGGGTCAGCCCGCTTAAAGCAGGGGCTGCAGGCCCATACGTGGTGTCCATTGGTACACCTCTCCCTGTGTGCTTTTTACCCGCAGCTCGTGGAACGAATTGAGACTGGCGTAAAGCGCGAAAAACTCGTTAAGAACAGAAGCGAACACGAACAGGTCGCCTTCGCCGATATAGCCTTCCGGGTCGATGGTCAGCTCGGTGCGCAACCCGCGCACCGGCAAGCCGCGATGCAAACGGTCGACGTGGTGATGCTTGATCGACTTGAGCCCGCCGAGCAGGCGTTTGCTGACCTTCTCCGCGTGTTGGTCGTAGTAGCGCGGCAGGTCGTAGGTTTCGAGAATCACCTTCAACGCATTGACGTCGGCCAGCGACAGATAGTTAAGCGACATGTTGCTGATCAGCTTCCACAGGAAGTCACGGTTCAGCGGCGGCGCGAAACTGGAAGTGGCCGGGGTGATGTTGCGGAAACTCAGGAACTCCGGCGTCTCTTCGCAGGCCACGCAAATGTCGCCGAGCTTGAGCTTGCGCGGCAGGTTCTGGTTGGTGCACGTCAGCTCGATCGACAGGGTTTCATGGGCTTCGGTGTGGCGGATGCCGAAGCTCAGGTAAGTGTCGAGACCGTCGTGCAGCAAGGACGAACGCTGACGAATGCTGTAATGCGGACGGCTGGTGGGCACGTCGAAACTCGGGTCGTGCTCGAAGGATTCGAACGGCACGTATTCCTGATAACCGAGGCCGCCGGGCTTCCAGCCAGTGACGGTTTCCACGGAAAACACACCGCAGTTTTCCAGGTCGTATTCGGCGGGTAGCAACAGGTATTCGTCCTGCTTACCGTCGAGGCGGATCGGCAACGCATCGTGCTTGAACAGATTGACGATGGGCGTGCAATACAGCTTCACGTTGTCCAGGGTCGGACGCATGCGCATGATGCCGCTCTTGCGAATATCGAAGCGCAACTCCAGGCCGCGCATCTGCTTCAGCGTGTCTTCCGGCAGCGCCTTGAGCAGGTCCAGACCGTTGACGTCGACGAACAGGAACTTGTCCTGAAAAGCGAAATACTCTTGCAGGTAGCGATAGCCACGGAAGGTGTTCAGCGGATACGGAATCAATGCCTCTTCTTCGGCAAAGCCCACCGGCTGCACACGGTCGCCGGGCAGCTTGAACGCCATCGGTTTACCGCTGACACCGTTGATGGGTTTGCCTGCGCCATCCAGCGGGATCAGTTCGATGCCTTCGAGGTTGCGCAACAGGCTGAGGTACAGCATCTGGCTGATGTAACGCTCGCCAGCGAAGTGCAAACGCAGGCGACTTAGCTCTAATTCACCGAGGTGACCGTCAGCGCTCATCTCCAAACGCAGGCTCAACAGCGAACCGTCGCCTTTCACCGAATAGGTCAGCGCGGCCAGATCCAGCGCCTGGACTTCGGTCGGGTAGCACGTGCGGAAACGGCAGCGCACGTCTTCGATGGGCACGCTTTCAATCGGCGTATCGCGCTCGACTTTCAACGCAGGCCCGGAGCGCTTGAGCGGGTCGAACTGCAAAATGCTGAACGCCGGCAGCGGGCGCATGTAGTTGGGCCACAGCAGCTGCATCAGCGAATGGCTGAGCTCTGGCAATTCGTCGTCGAGCTTCTGACGCAGGCGACCGGTCAGGAACGCAAAACCTTCCAGCAACCGCTCCACGTCCGGATCCCGCCCAGCCTGGCCGAGGAAAGGTGCCAACGCGGGACTACGCTCGGCGAAACGGCGGCCTAACTGGCGCAGTGCGGTGAGTTCGCTTTGGTAGTAGTGGTTAAAGGACACGGGGTACCTGCCTGGTATTGAATCTCATGAATAAAACGTCCTGTAGAGCGCTACCGTCAGACCCGCACAGACGTAGCCGGCGATCAGGAGGTACGGCACGATCAGGATCCAGCCGTAGGCCATGTAAGAGTCACTGAGCTGCCCGGCGACCAGACTGAACAAGCCATAAAGCATCCATGGCACGGCGTAGAACGGAATGAACTTCAACGGCGCCAACCAGACCATCCGCAGCGCTTGTTGCTCGCTACGGTTCTTGGCGGATCGAGAAGTCCACAGCGAAAACATCAACAGACCGGGGATGCCCCACCACAACAGGTACACCCAATGGGTCTCGGATGAGTCGAACGTGGAGTACTCGCCAATCCACAGGCCATAGGAAAAAATCGCCAGCACCGCCAGCAATGGCCACCACAAGGCAACCATGAAGAAACTCAGTTGCGCTCGGCTAAGCATGGTCGGCCCCCGACGCGAGCTTCGAGGCTTTTGCGCCAACTACTTTGCGCTTGTACCAGCCATCCAGCCCGGTGCTGAGAAGGATCGCCGTCAAGGTGAATATTCCTTGGCCGATGCCATAGAGCAGCGCCCGTAGCGGATGATGCGGCAGCATCCACAGGAGAATTAGTCCTACCCAGATCGCCCACAGGATCAACTTCACACGTAGCACAGGAATCAGCGCCAGCACCGCGTTGAAGACAAGGAAAAACTCGTAGAGGAATTTGCTGGTAAGACGAATGTTCACGCCACGGGAGGTCAAGCCGCCGTAGGTCGAGATGTACCAGTCGGCCGCGAAGTTATTCAGAAACGTGTAACCCACACAGAAAACACCGTGGATCAACAGGCAGCAGACGATGCGGGCCAGCATGTTCATGCGGGACGCACCGAGGAGTAACAGCTGCCCACGATTTCGATGGCCACCAATGAAATCAGGACCATGAACGTCAGCGAGCGATGCAGCCATGACTGACGCAGTCGCTTGCTGATCGCCGTGACAATCAGCAGAAAACTCAAGATCGCGATGCCGCCGAACAGATTGCTGTCGGCGATGAACATCAGATACATGCGCATCTCGTCCGATACGTCGATCATGGGCAAAAGGCTCCATCCTCGAGGGTCCAGCTGCGCTGATAACCATCACGTTCACGTTTGACGGATTGCAGGGCGCAGAAATGGAGATGAGGCCCGACCTCTTTTTGCTGTTCTTTTTGCTCGTCCATGATTACCGGTCTCTCGCTTTTTCAGGCGTCATCGCCGTGCTGGTGTGTAGATAAAGTTGTTCGCCGTCAAACCCTGTAATACCGGCAGCGCTCAGAGGAAAACCGTCTTTCGTGCTGTATCGAACCCAGCCTTGCGACCACATATCGCCATTCTCGTGACGAACCTGTACGTAGTAATTTGGTGCTTCGGCCTTGGAGACTTCGATAAATACCCCACCATCTTCGCCACCCACCCAAAGCGCATTGGGATGAGCAATCAAAGTCGGGGCGACGGACCGTTCCATACGCAACAGCACAGCAAACAAAACCAAAATCGCCAGCAGCCCAATGGAGCTCAGGAAAGCGATAAGCAAAGTAATGGACAGGCGCTTTTTATCCGTGCACTGGCACAACTCCCCCTCCCTAGTGAGCCTGGACATCAGATCTCCAGAACCTTGTGTGGGGTGTTGCTGATAAATATGCTCAATACACTTCCCCTCCAATCCGACAGTTTGCTTATTCTTTTCCGTCATCTAACGGCGCGCACGCTGTAATACTCCACCCTTCGTACCCGGTTGAAGTTGGATAAATCGCATGACCATTAACCCATTGCGAGCGCTCATCTGTCGTGAATTCATTCTGCCAAAGCAGCCACTCAGACGACTTCAGCAACTCACCTTCAACGCTATACACTCGAAAAAACGCTTCACTAGTGAAAAGCTTTACAAATTTCCCAGCGACGCCAAAATTAGAATACTTCGGTATATACGAATTAATATAACAAGTTTTAGCTTCATTCCAAGTCATGGAATAAACTTCCGCCGTAACGGCAGCCCCATGCTTAATGTATAGCCAAACGGAAACAGGCGCGCCTACTACAAGCAATATCAGCACCAACAAATACGACATTTTTTTCATAATCACTTAGACCCAGAGCGAGATAGGTACTCTTCAAAATCGATAGGACCAAGATGAATTATAAAAGACACGTCATACAACTTGACCGTCGTATAAATCATCATATCTCCACCCTTCCCGTTCACTTGCCGATATTTATTAAAGTGCCCATTCGTCACTTTGTGATATTCGACTCCGGCTTTTTCAATCAACGCAGGCTCGGCAAAATAGTCAATCGGACCGGGCCGGGTTACCCCTTCAGGCGCCCAATAGCCCAATAATTGATCGTCCCCGGCATTGAGAAAGTCGTAAGTATCCCGAACGTAAAGGCCAACCTGCTCTATTTCTATTGCCGGAAAGCCATGATCGTTTTGAATAGTGCGAAATTTAGTTGCCGCGACTTTTACGACGAAAGTCCCTAAAGCGCCGTATACATCATCCAACGCATCCGTAGCCTTTTCCCAATCTTTAGCCCCGAACCTAATCAAATTAAATTGGGATATATCCTCCAACTCAATAGCTGTTTTATCACTGTAATCCAGGTATGCGCTTTTTAGCTTCTTTGACTTTGCATCCAGCAAGCCAAGTCGCTGGAGTCGCGTCATCAATACGATCAGCCCTTTAGAAAGCTCGTCGAGCGAACCTTTTACTCTACCGGCACTTCCGTTAAATTCTGATGTTGATGATAGCTCAGCAATATACTCATCAACTTTTGGCTTTACACGCTTCGACCCAGTAAACAACCACTCAAACGATATATCAGTTATAAGCTTATCCGCACTCAAGGTACTCGCTGCTATGTCACCTTGCTTAACAGATTTTGGCAACTCATAGGGCTCACCAGCGAACCACTTCCGCATGACACGAGCGGCCACCGTCCAACCCAATTTATCCATAACTTTAGGAATTGAAGAAAGCTGAAAAACCTTAGCTTGAACGCTTTGACCTTCTTTATTCTGAGCTGGAGTCAGAGGAGCTTTGATCGGCGCGGGCATGGAATAAACCTCAGCAAATGGCAATAGAGTTTTGAGGTTCTAAAAGCAACGTAACCCCTTCAGCAATTGAGGAGCCAATTACCGAAGTTTTTCCTTCACTATCCGTGACGCCTGTTATTTCTTTTCCTGAGTCCGTGCGGATTGTGTATCCGCGATCCGCTATCGGCGCGCCTGTCTCGGGATCAGTCACAACGAAGTGTTCGGTAAACGGCCACTGAATTTCCACCGGCAACGGAGGAACAAACGGCACCGCCGAATGCGAATTCCCGATAATCACTGTCCCGGACCCGGCCGTAACCTTGTTGCCATGAGTCCCGACGGAATCCACCGTCGCAGCCGGTTTGCCGTTAATCAAAACCGTCGTCGCCAACCCGCCCGACATCGCACCACCACACGCCGAGGCATCGCCTTGGCGGGCGGCCGCGAGGCCGTCGAAGAACACGTCGCCGGAACCGGCGGCGATCGGGTTGGTGCCGTGGCCGGGGAGCGGGCAAGCGGTGGGGTCGGATACACGTGCTGCGGGTTTGCCGGACATACGAATCTCCTTAGTTGACCTTCACTTGACCGCTGCCATCCAGGCGCGCGGCGAAACTGACCTGACGCTTGAAACCATCAACTTCCAGCAGCCCTTCGATGCTGAAGGACAGGCGAAGCTGATCGTGGTCACGCGGCAGGGAAATGACACGCACATTGCTCAGGCGTGGCTCGTAGGCTTCGATGAAATTTTCGATGGCCAGACGGGCCTGACTCAGGGAGTCGTGCAGGCTCAGACGCATGTCATTGAGATCGGGTAGCCCGTAATCGGACAGCGTTTGCACGCTGCCCGCACGGGTGCTGAGCATCTTGGCCAGATGGGCAGCCACGGACGCCATGGCGGAAACCTCGCGGCTCCAGCCGACGCGTTTGTCCGCGTCGCCACCCAGGCGTTCGAAAAGGCTGCCGTATCCAGTCA